>NZ_MVIW01000022.1 GCF_002072185.1 Actinomyces denticolens | reverse complement strand
GACCGGGGGCGCCCGCGGCGCCGACCGGGGCCGCGGCGCGCGTGCGGGCGGCCGCGGCGCGGTTGCGGTCCAGGCGCAGGCGCGGGGCGTTGACCACGAGAGAGCGAGCGGGGACGCGCAGGGCGGCGATGAGCCCGAGCCCGACGATGAGCAGGGCGATCCCGCCCAGGATCGCGGAGGTCCCCCGAGCCCCGAGGGCGCTGGCCAGTGCGGCTGCCAGGGCGAGGATGACGACCACCGTCGCCGCGACGACGAGCGCGACGAAGCCCCGGCCGGGACTGAAGCTGCGGGTCACCCGTGGCGCGGGGCCGCCGGGCACGGGCCCGGGTACAGGGCCGGGCATTGCGCCCGGGCCGGCCGTCGTCACTGGGACTCCCCGAGGTCGAGGGGCGCCCCGGTGAGGCGCTCATAGGCCTCGAGGTAGCGCGCACGGGTGCGCTCGACGATGTCGTCGGGCAGGGCGGGGGGCCGCTCGCCGGAGGCGCGGTCCCAGCCGGAGGCCGGGGAGACGAGCCAATCGCGCACGTACTGCTTGTCGAAGGAGGGGGTGGGCTTGCCCTCCTCCCATTCCTCGGCGGGCCAGAACCGGGAGGAGTCGGGGGTGAGGACCTCGTCGCCGAGGATGAGCGCGCCGTCGGGGCCGGCGCCGAGCTCGAACTTGGTGTCGGCGACGATGATGCCGCGCCGGGCGGCGATGTCGACGGCGCGCGTGTAGAGGGCGAGGGTGACATAGCGGAGCTTGGCGGCGGTGGCCTCCCCCACCATCTCGACGACGCGCTCGTAGGAGATGTTCTCGTCGTGCTCGCCGAGCTCGGCCTTGGCGGCGGGGGTGAAGATCGGCTGGGGCAGGAGGGAGGCCTCGGTGAGGCCGTAGGGCAGGGGCAGGCCGCAGACGGTCTTGTTGAGGCGGTACTCGATGAGGCCCGAGCCGGTGAGGTAGCCGCGGGCGACGCACTCGATGGGGAACATGTCGAGGCGCCGGCAGATCATGGCGCGCCCGGCGACCTCCTCGGGCACGTCGAGGGTGACGAGGTGGTTGGGGACGACGTCGGCCAGCTGCTCGAACCACCAGGCGGACATGGCGGTGAGGATGCGGCCCTTGCCCGGGATGGTGGTGTCCAGGACGTGGTCGTAGGCGCTGATGCGGTCCGAGGCGACCACGAGGAGGACGTCCTGGCCCGCCCAGGGGCTGGTGGCATCAGGGGCGTAGACATCGCGGACCTTGCCGCTGGAGCGATGGGCCCAGCCCGGGATCATCAGGGGGGTGGGGCCTGGCGTGGTGCTCATGCTCCCATCCTGCCACCCTGACCTGCTCGCGCGCAGCGAAGGTCTGCCCATTGGCCGTTGCGCGGGGCGGGCGGGGCCGGGCTCAGCGCCCGGCGGCGATATCGGTGCGGTACTGGGCGCCGTCGAGGCGGATGAGGCGGATCGCCCGGTAGGCGCGCTCCCGTGCGACGGCGACCGTCTCGCCCAGGGCCACGACGGACAGGACCCGGCCGCCGGTGGCGATGAGGGCGCCGTCGTCATCCCGCCCGGTACCGGCGTGGAGGACGTGGACGCCGTCGACGCGCTCGGCCTCCTCGATGCCGGTGATGGCCCCGCCGGTCACCACGGTGCCGGGGTAGCCGGGGGCGGCGAGGACGACATCGACGGCGGCCAGGGCGCTCCAGGCCGGCTCGGGGGTCTCGGCGAGGCGGCCGGTGGCGGCGGCCAGGAGGAGCTCGGGCAGGGAGGAGGTCAGGCGCGCGAGGACCGCCTGGGTCTCGGGGTCGCCGAAGCGCACGTTGAACTCGACGACGCGCAGGCCCTTGGAGGTCAGGGCGAGACCGCAGTAGAGGAGGCCGACGAAGGCGGTGCCGCGGCGGGCGAGCTCGTCGATGACGGGCTGGGCGACGGTGGCGACGACTTGCTCGGCGAGGTCGGCGGGCGCCCAGGTCAGCGGCGTGTAGGAGCCCATCCCGCCGGTGTTGGGGCCGGCGTCGCCGTCGCCGAGCCGCTTGAAGTCCTGCGCGGGGGCGAGGGCGCGCACGGTGGCGCCGTCGCAGACGCAGAAGACGGAGGCCTCGGGGCCATCGAGGTAATCCTCGACGACGACGCGCCCGCCCTCCTTGGCCAGGCAGGCGAGCCCGTGGTCGAGGGCGGCGGCGCGGTCGGAGGTGACGACGACGCCCTTGCCGGCGGCGAGCCCGTCCTCCTTGACGACGTGCGGGGCGCCGAAGCGGTCGAGGGCGGCCTCGAGCTCGGCGGGGGTGTCGCAGACGGCGGCCTCGGCGGTGGGCACGCCCGCGGAGGCCATGACCTCCTTGGCGAAGGCCTTGGAGCCCTCCAGGCGCGCGGCCTCGGCACCGGGGCCGAAGCAGGGGATGCCCGCGGCCCGCACGGCGTCGGCCACGCCGGCGACGAGGGGCGCCTCAGGGCCGATGACGACGAGCTCGGCGCCCATCTGCTGGGCGAGCGCGACGACGGCATCGGGGTCATTGGCGTCGGCGCTGATGTTGGTGGCGATGACGGCCGTGCCCGGGTTGCCCGGCGCGACGACGAGCTCAGTGGTGGCGGGATCGGATGCGAGGGCGCGGGCCAGGGCGTGCTCGCGCGCGCCGGAGCCGAGGAGCAGGATCTTCACGTGGCCAGCGTAGCCGCACGACCGGTGCTCATGGCACCGCCCGCCCGGGCAGGAGGCGCGAGCACCGGGTCGAGGAGCTCAATCTCCTCGGGGGCACCCGCCCCGGCCTCGTCCAGCGGCACCCGCCAGACCATGACCGTGAAGGGCGACCACACGCAGCTGATCGCCTCCCGGTCGTCGACGAGGACCTGGACGCTGCCCGCGGCGGGGCTGTGCACGCTCCACGCCTCCGCGCACCGGAAGGCGCCGTGGACGACGAGGACCTCGACGGTGGGGTCGGGCACCGCGACGGCCTCCTCGATCTGGGTGCGAATCCTGCGCGGCAGTGCCTCCAGCCACTGCTCCCAGGCGGACTCGGAGACGATCAGCCTGCTGCCGTGCGCACTGCTCCCAGGCGTGTCCCCCTGCTCGTCCTGGCGCTCGTACGCCGTGACGATGAGCCGGCCGACCTCGGGCCCCAGAGCCTCGATCGGGTCGTCGCGCGGCGTGCAGCCCCCTGTCGCACAGGCCGCGATGAGGGCCCCCAGGAGGATGGCCCGACGCCGGTCCGGGCGCGGCGCAGTCCGGGCTGCTCGGTGGGCGGTGTCTCGGGACGGGGGCATGACGGAAGAGTAGGCGCCCCGGACCGACCGACCTACGGGGAGCAGGACACCATCATCCGAGCGAACCACCCTTCGGCCGGCAGCAGTCCGGCGCAGGAGGAGCGCCCCGGCGTCCGGAGAGCGCGGGCGGCAACGGACGGGGGCCCGGACCGGTTGCCGGTCCGGGCCCCCGTCGGAGCCCGCCTCACTCAGGACGGCGAGGCGATGTCAGCGCTCAGGCCTTCTTGGCCTCGGCGATGCGCTCGCGGAAGCGGGCGAGCTCAGCGGTGATCTCCGCGGGGAGCTTGTCGCCGAACTGCTTGAAGTACTCCTCGGTGTCGTCCATCTCGGCGGCCCAGGCGTCGGGGTCGATGGCGTACATCTTGTCCCAGTCGGCCTTGTCCACGTCCACGCCCTCGAGGTTGAAGTCCTCGAACTTCGGGTAGAGGCCGGTGACGCCCTCGATGGCCTCGACCTCGCCGGCGGCGCGGCGCACGATCCAGTCCAGGACGCGGG
Organism: Actinomyces denticolens; assembly: GCF_002072185.1. Lineage (GTDB taxonomy): Bacteria > Actinomycetota > Actinomycetes > Actinomycetales > Actinomycetaceae > Actinomyces > Actinomyces denticolens. Next base: position 49,827 of record NZ_MVIW01000022.1, on the reverse strand, counting down.
AGTTGTCGCCGTAGCCGGGCCAGATGAACTTGCCGTCCTCGTCCTTGCGGAACCAGTTGACCTGGTAGACCTTGGGGAACTTGTCGCCCAGCTTCTCCTGCATCTCCAGCCAGTGGCCCCAGTAGTCGGCCATGTTGTAACCGCAGAAGGGCAGCATGGCGAAGGGGTCGTGGCGCAGGGCGCCGGCCTTGACGTCGGTGGCGGCGGCGGTGACCTCGGAGGCCACGGAGGCGCCGATGAACACGCCGTGGGCCGGGTCGTACTGCTCGGCCACGAGCGGGACGTTCGTGGCGCGGCGGCCGCCGAAGAGGATGGCGTCGATGGCGACGCCCTCCGGGGCCTCCCAGTCGGGGCAGACGATCGGGCACTGCGAGGCGGGCGTGGTGAAGCGCGAGTTCGGGTGCGCGGCCTTCTTGCCGGCCTCGGCGTCGGCCGGGGTGTAGTCGTTGCCCTGCCAGTCGATGAGGTGCTCGGGCAGCGGGGCATCGATGCCCTCCCACCAGACATCGCCGTCGTCGGTCAGCGCGACGTTGGTGAAGATGGAGTTCTCGCGCATGGTGTCCATCGCCATCGGGTTCGTCTTGTAGGACGTGCCCGGGGCGACGCCGAAGAAGCCGGCCTCGGGGTTGATGGCGCGCAGGCGGCCGTCCTCGCCGGGGCGCATCCAGGCGATGTCGTCACCGACCGTCTCGACCTTGTAGCCCGGGATGGTGGGCTGGAGCATGGCGAGGTTGGTCTTGCCGCAGGCGCTCGGGAAGGCGGCGGTGACGTGATACTTCTTGCCGGACTTCTCGTCGGTCAGGCGCAGGATGAGCATGTGCTCGGCCATCCAACCGTCGCGACGGGCCATGGTCGAGGCGATGCGCAGGGCGTAGCACTTCTTGCCCAGCAGCGCGTTGCCGCCGTAGCCCGAGCCGTAAGACCAGATCTCGTTGGTCTCGGGGAAGTGGGTGATGTACTTCTCCTCGTTGCACGGCCAGGCGGTGTCGGCCTGGCCGGGGGCCAGCGGGGCGCCCACGGAGTGCGCGCAGGGCACCCAGGTGCGGCCCTCATTGATGAGGTCCATGGCCTTGGCGCCCATGCGGGTCATGATGCGCATGTTGCACACGACGTAGGGGGAGTCGGTGATCTCGATGCCGAGCTGCGAGATCGGGCCGCCCAGGGGGCCCATGGAGAAGGGGATGACGTACATCGTCCGGCCGGCGTAGGTGCCGTCGAACTTCTCGTTGAGGATCTTCTTCATCTCGGCCGGGTCGTGCCAGTTGTTGGTCGGGCCGGCGTCCTCCTCCCTCTCGGAGCAGATGAAGGTCCGGGACTCAACACGCGCGACATCGCTGGGCAGCGAGCGGGCGAGGAAGGAGTTGGGGCGCTTCTCCGGGTTGAGGCGGGTGAACATGCCCGACTCGACCATCTCGGAGGTCAGGCGGTCCCACTCCTCCTGGGAGCCGTCGCAGAAGTAGACCTTCTCCGGCTTGCCGAGCTCGGCGAGGCGGATGGCGAAGTCGATGACGTCCTCGGGCGCGTTGGCGGGAGCGGCGGCGCGGACGTCCTGCGCAGTGGCAGTCATATGAGTCCCTTCCTTGGGTTGGTTGACTCTCAATCGGTCGAGGCCAATCCTCCCCCACAACGCGCTGGGAGTCACGCGCACCTTGGTCCCAGCGCGGCGAGTTCACCATCGGCACAGATATGGTCTGCACCACATCATGTCTCACCGGTGGCACCGCGCCCGCCGCGGGCGCGGGCCCCTTGCCGACCGGGGTACGGTCGAACCGTGAGGAGCACAGCCCCTGATCGAATCACCGCCCCTGCGCGCGCCCTCCGCCGTCGGAACCGCGCGGCCCACCTCGCCGTGCTCGTCGCGCCCCTGGCCGTGGCGCTGAGCGCGTGCACGGCCAACCTCGAGATGGAGATCGGCGACGACGGGCGCTACAGCGCCGTCGTCGAGATACGGGACTCCACGGGCGAGGTGCTCCCCTCCGGGGAGAGGTGCCAGGAGATGGCCGATGAGGCCGTCCTGGGCACCTCCGCGAGTTCGCAGGCGGAGGTGCTCGAGGCCGACGGCGACGACGTCGCCTGCAGGATCACGGTCACCGGGGCGCAGATCCCCGCATCCGGCCAGGCCGCCCCGGACGCGCTCGTCGTGCGGGAGGGCGACTTGTACGTCGTCGACCTGACGATGCTCACCGACGGGCTCACGGCCCCCACGGGCACCGCGCTCCCCGAGGGCGCCGCGGCCCCCTCGGGGAGCGGCGACTCCCAGGGGCTCCAGGGCCCCGCGCCCACCGGCGCCGGGGTCGGGCCCACCACTCCTCCGCTCGAGTCGAGGATCTCGGTGACCTTCCCGGGCGCCGTCGTCGACGGCGGCGGCGGCAGCGTCGACGGCAGGACCGTCACCTGGGAGGACACGGACGCTCTCATCGCCGGCATCCGCGCCACCGGATACGCGCGGGCGAACGCCGGCCTGGGCTTCTGGGACCGCTACTCCTGGTGGGTGATCGGCGCCACATCCGCACTGGCGGCGGCCGTGGCGACGACCGCCATCAGGCGCCGCCGAGCGCGGGGCTGACACCCCCGCAGCGCCTTCCGCGCGACAGCGCCATGGGGCGTACTCCCCGTAGTGCGCCGGGGCTCCTCCATCCGTATGCTGGGCCCATGGCTATCTCCTCGCTGCGCCGCAAGCTCACAACGGCCCTCCTCCTCCCTACCGCCGCCCTCGCCCTCGCCGCCTGCGGCGGCGACGTCGACTTCGTCATCCATGACGACGACACCTTCGACATGACGATGGTCGCATGGGACAGCACGGACTCCGGACTCCTGACGAAGGAGACCTGCACGGAGGAGACGATGGCCAGCCAGGGATTCAGCAGCTCCGATCTCCCGGATGAGGCCAAGCCGACCTACACCTTCGGGAGCAAGGACGGCGATCCTTCGTGCACCATGGAGATGAAGGGGGTCAAGCTGAGTGACACGAACTCGAGCGATGGCAACGGCATCAAGCACGAAGGCGACACCTATGTCTTCAACTGGGACGCGTCCGACATGCAGGACAGCTCGCAGGGCGCGCTTCCCGGAGTCGCCATCTCGCTCAATGTCACCTTCCCCGGCGAGGTGACCGAGCACAACGGCAGTTCCACGGTTGATGGCACGAAGGTGACCTGGAAGAACATCCTCACCGAGTCCGAGTCCAATCTGCACGCCGTCGGCAAGGACAAGGGCTCCGGCTCCTCCTCCGGATCCTCCGACTCGAAGCTCCCCCTCATCCTGGGCATCGGCGGGGTCGTGGCCCTGCTCGTCATCGGCGGCATCGTGGCGGCGGTCGTCGCCTCCAAGAAGAAGAAGGCGGCCGCCGCCTCGGCGCTGCCCTACGGCGCGCCCGCGACCCCCGGCCAGCCGATGCAGCCCGGGTACGACCCCACCGCCGGTTACGGCGCAGGGCAGCCCGGCTACCCGCAGCAGTACGGCCAGCCCGGGCAGCAGCAGGACTACCAGCAGCCGCCCCAGCAGCCCTACGGCGGTCAGTACTGAGACCAGTTGAAGTGCCCCCGGCCCTCGGGCCCGGCCACGCGATAGGGGCCCCCGGCATCAGCGGATGCCGGGGGCCCTGTCATGTCGATCGGCCTTCGCCCGCGCGGCCGACACCGCGTGAAAGGGCGGGCGCCGTCAGCCGAGGAGCCGGTGGCGCACGATCGTCGCCTCGCGCCCGGCGCCCACGCCGATCGCCGAGACTCGGCAGCGCGCCAGCTCCTCAATGCGCTCCACATAATCCCGCGCGGACCGGGGCAGGTCGGAGAACTCGCGGGCGCCCGTGATGTCCTCGCTCCAGCCGGGCATCATCTCGTAGACGGGGGTGGCGTGGTGGAAGCCGGTCTGGGTCAGCGGCATCTCGTCGGTGCGCTCGCCGTCGACGTCGTAGGCCACGCAGATAGGGATCTCCTCGTGCCCGGTGAGGACGTCGAGCTTGGTGAGGACCAGATCGGTCAGGCCATTGACGCGCGCGGCGTACCGGGTGACGACGGCGTCGTGCCACCCGCAGCGGCGCGGGCGGCCCGTGGTGACGCCGAACTCGCCCCCTTCGGCGCGCAGGCGCTCGCCCATGGCGTCGGTGAGCTCGGTGGGGAAGGGCCCCTCCCCCACCCGGGTGGTGTAGGCCTTGACCACGCCGATGACGGAGTCGATGCGGGTGGGGCCGACTCCCGTGCCCGTGCAGGCGCCGCCGGCAGTGGGGTTGGAGGAGGTGACGAAGGGGTAGGTGCCGTGGTCGATATCGAGCATGGTGGCCTGGCCCGCCTCGAAGAGGACGGTCTTGCCGGCATCGAGCGCGTTGTTGAGCTCCAGGCTGCAGTCGATCACCATGGGCCGCACCCGGTCGGCGTAGGACAGGAGCTCGTCGGCAACGGCATCAGGATCGATGGCGGGCCGGTTGAAGAGCTTGGTGAGCAGCCCGTTCTTCTGCTCCAGGGCGGAGCAGACCTTCTGGCGCAGGATCGAGGGATCGAAGAGGTCCTGAATGCGGATGCCGACGCGGTTCATCTTATCCGCGTAGGTGGGGCCGATGCCCCGGCCGGTGGTGCCCAGTTGGCGGGAGCCGAGGAAGCGCTCGGTGGTGCGGTCCATCACCCGGTTGTAGGAGGGGATGATGTGGGCGTCGGCGGAGATGCGCAGGGAGGAGGCGTCCTTGCCGCGCGCCTCGATCTCCGCGATCTCCGCGAAGAGGACCTCCAGGTCCACGACGACGCCATTGCCGATGATCGGGGTGACGCCCGGGGTGAGGACGCCCGCGGGCAGGAGGTGGAAGGCGAACTTCTCGCCGTCGATGACGACGGTGTGGCCGGCGTTGTTGCCGCCATTGAACTTGACGACGTAGTCGACGTCCTGGCCGAACTGGTCAGTCGCCTTGCCCTTCCCCTCATCGCCCCACTGGGCTCCAACGACGACGATGCCTGGCATGTCCCTCTCCTGTTGCTCCGAGGCGGGCAGGTGCGCGCGCCGCTGCCCAGGCTACCCGAGGGCCCGGGGCGCCGTGCCCGCCGATCGGCGCTCAGGCGGCGTCGAGCCCAGGGCGGTGCCGCATCGTCGCGCGCCCCACCGTCCCAGGAGGTTCACAGGCGCCGCAGCCCGGCGAGGGCCTCGAACACCTCGCGCTCGCGCTGCCCGGCCTCATCGCGCAAAGGTATGTAGCCGCCCGTCTCGTGGGTTGCGCCGTGGACGATGCCCCACTGCCATATCTCCTCGCACTGGGCCGCGGCCACGGCGCGCCTGCACGAGAATGCTCCCCGGGCCCCACCGGTGCCGGGAAGGCGCACCGCCCGCCCGGTGGAACGCACCATCATCACCTTGTCCCCCGCGACATACAGGCTGGAACGGGACTCCGGCATGGGTATGCGCGCCCACAAGCGCGGATGCCCCCTGCGTCGATGACTGTTCGGCCCATGCACGGCCAGAGCCGATAGACGCAGTATCCCCATGAGATGAGGCCGGCGATGAGGCCGATCCAGACCCACAGCGCGCCCGGGAGGACACCGCCCGCATCGAGCACCATCCCCGTGCCCGCCCCGACCAGGCCCGTGCCCAGAACGATGAGGAAGATGCCGACATCGCACAAGGTCTCCCAGATCCGCGACCACGGGGGCGTGCGGTAGACCAGCGAGCGGGAGGAGGAGCGGTCGGTCCCGAATCCCCCTTCTCCTCGGGACGCCTGGGAGAGCACCGGATCCACGGGCAGGAGCCGTGGATCGTGGCCCGCCCAGCCGGATCGGACGGCGAAGCTCCAGATGGCGTCCCGGACCCGCTGCGCGCGCTTCCTGGACTTCTCGGGCGAGTATCGGAGACTCCCATCGAAGACCGCTCCCGGCAGGCGGAGGAGGTCGTCGGGGCCACTGCCGACCAGGGCGATCCGATACCTCTCGATCCCCTTGTACTGGACGCCATCCACGGAGCGAAGCGAGATCGTCAGCCCGGCGCTCGTCGCCGGCCACGGGCGGCGCTCGGTCAGCAGCAGGCGGCGCATCTCGATCCCCTGGGAACTGAGCACCGTGCGGCGCCGCCACATATTCACCGCCCACAGGACGACGGGGAGCCCCGGGCACAGGGAGAAGAGGAGCAGGCCGACTCCCGCGTCCGCGTCGTTGGGGTTGGCCAGGTATCTCACCCCGGACCACATGAGCAGCACGACGGCGAGAAGGGCGGTGATGCCGACGATCGCCCATGACGCCGGCCCTCGGCGGATCACGAGTACAGGTCCGCGCCCATCGTCGCGTTCGACGGACGCCCTCCCCCGGAACTCCGAGGTCCTCTCCGCAACACCCTGTCGCACGACCCTCTCCTCGTTCGTCGGTTGGTGCCACCGCGGCAAGCTGAGACCGGAAGCCGATCAGCTTCTACTATGCGGCAGATCCCCTCGCGAAGGCCATGGCCCCACCGCGGCCGGCGCCCATGAGCCCGCCCTCGTCGAGGATCAGGAGCCGCTGGGCGCCGGGGAGGCCGCTCGCCGGAGGCGGTCGATGACGCCGCGCTGCACGAGGGCGATGAGGTAGGCCTGGAAGCCGATGCCGATGATGACCATGAACCAGGCGACCGGGCCCACCGCGCCGGGCAGGACGAGGACGAGCGCCACCGGGGCCGCCACGATGGCCAGGCAGAGCACGGTTCGACCGAGCGCCCCGACGGCCAGTCGCATCGCGTTGCCCATGTGCTTGACCGCCGAGTTGTCGAAGAAGGCCACCAGGGGCAGGAGCCAGCAGCCCACACCGATCAGGAGGAGGGCGCCCGCCAGGACCAGGCCCGAGGCGCCGGAGGCGAGGCGGGAGGCGCTCCCCTGGGGCTCGGCGCCCGTCCGCCCGTCGAGCACGACGAGCTCGACGCCGGCCAGTGCGATGAGCGCGAGCATGGGCAGCCACCATGCCAGTGAGCCGCGCAGATTGGATCTGAAGGAGCGCCACCAGGAGCGGACCGTGTAGACGTCCTCCTCCCGCGCCATCTCCATGGTCACGCGGTGGCAGGCGACGAGGGCGGACCCCGCCGTCACCACGGGAAGGCACCCGACAAGGGTGAGCCCGTTGATGACGACGAGGTCCGCTGCTGCCGACCACGCCCTGTGGAAGGGCGAGTCGAAACGGAGGAGTCCGGCCACGTCAGCCCTTGACGGCGCCGGCGGCGACGCCCTCGATGATGTGCTTCTGGCTCACCAGGTAGAAGGCGACGATCGGGATGATCGCCAGGACGAGCATGGCCATCTGCGCGCCCAGGTCCTTGTTCCCGTTGGAGCCGGTGAGCGCCTGGATGACGATCGGGATGGTCTTGTAGTTCTCGTCGTGGCCGATGACCAGGTAGGGCAGGAGGTAGTCGTTCCACACCCACATGGTGTTGAGGATGGCGACCGTGACCGCCGTCGGCTTGAGCAGCGGCATGACTACCCGGAAGTAGGTCTGCAGCGGCGAGCAGCCGTCCATGTAGGCGGCCTCCTCGATCTCCATGGGGATCGACTTGATGAAGCCGGCGAAGAGGAACACCGACAGCGCCCCGCCGAAGCCGAGGTAGAGCACGATCATGCCCCACGGGGTGGCCAGTCCGAGCATGTCGGCCACCTTGGAGGTGGGGAACATGACGAGCTGGAACGGGGCGATCATCGAGAAGGCGAAGACGTAGTAGATGACGGAGGTCCACCAGGTCTTCACCCGGGTGATGTAGTAGGCGGTCATGGCGGTCAGCAGGAGGATCACCGCAACCGAGCCCACCGTGATGAACAGCGACCAGCCGATGGCCTGCGCGAAGCCGTTGAGCTTGAGGCCGGAGGCGTAATTGGTGAATCCGGAGAAGCGCTCCCCCATGGGCAGGGAGAAGGGGCTGTCGGAGATGTAGAAACGGCCCTTGAAGGAGTTGATCAGGATGAAGACCAGCGGAACCAGCCACACGAGCGACAGGATCGCCAGGAGCGCGGTGGTGATCGACCTCCCCACGCTCCTGCGGGGCTCGGCGGCCCTCGCACCGGCCGGGGCGGTGGTGGGACGGACGGCGGTGCTGGCGGCGCTCATGCGTCGACCTCCTTGGCACGGGTGGCGCGCAGCTGGATGAGCGCGATCGCGGCGACGATGAGGAAGAAGATCACCGCGGCGGCCTGCGCCTGCCCCATCTGGTTGCGGGCGTGGTACATGGTGTTGTAGATGCTCAGGGCCGCCATCTCGGTCTGCTTGAGCGGGGCGCCGTTGGTCAGCGCCAGGTTCTGGTCGAACATCTTGAAGGTGTTCGCCAGGGTGAGGAACAGGCAGATGGTGATCGAGGGCATGACCATCGGGATGGTGACATTGCGCAGCGTCATCCACCCATTCGCGCCGTCGATCTGGGCGGCCTCGATGAGCTCGGGCGGGACGTTCTGCAACCCCGCGATGTAGATGATCATCATGTAGCCCATGAGCTGCCAGTTCACCAGCAGGATGAGACCGAGGAGGCCGAGGTGCCAGTCATTGACGATGGTCTGGCCCCAGTGCTTGAGGATCGCGTTGAGCATGACCTGCCAGGTGAAGCCCAGGACGATGCCGCCGATGAGGTTGGGCATGAAGAACACCGAGCGGAAGAAGTTGGTGCCCTTGAGCTTGCGGGTCAGCAGATAGGCCAGGGTGAAGGCCCCGAGGTTGACGGTGATGATGGAGATCACCGAGACGATGACGGTGAACCACAGCGCTGAGCCGAAGTCCGACTCGAGGACCTTGGAATAGTTCTCCAGGCCCACCCATTTGGCGTTCGTCAGGGTCTTGAACTTGGTGAAGGACAGGTAGAGCCCCATGAAGAACGGGACGAGGAAGGCGATGAGGAAGGCCAGGAGCGTGGGTCCGGCGAATATCGGGAAGTACTTCTTGAGTGCGCTGTTCATGATTCCTCTTGCGGCGCCCGGCGGCTGCGCCGGGCCGAATGGAGGCGGGAGGTGGACGGCTCAGCCGACGGCGTCCGGTCGGGCGACCGGGCGCCGTCGGCGGAGCATTGCCGCGAGAGCGGAGGATCAGGCCTTGGCCTTGCCCTCGGCCCAGCCGGTGACGAAGTAGTCCTTGACCGCGCTCCAGTCCTCCTTGCCGGAGGCGTACTGGGACAGGTGCTGGCCGAGCTGGTCCTTGAACTCCTGGCTCGGGAAGGTCTGGAACACCCAGTTGACGGGGGAGAGCGCGTCGTTGTTGAGGTAGGAGACGATCTCCTTGCCCAGCGGGTCGGCCGGGGCGAGGCTGGAGAACGCCGAGTAGGGGGACACGGAGACGACGGAATTGTCGACGAGCATCTTGGCGGCCTCGGCGTCAGTGAGGAGCCAGTTGAGGAAGGCCTGCGTGTCCTGCTTGGCGGCGTCGGAGGCCTCGGAGTTGATCGTCAGGTAGTTCTCGGTGCCCAGGGCGATGCCGTACTTCTCCTCGCCCTCGACGCCGACGTAGATGGGCAGGAAGTGGATGTCCTCCTCCTTGACGGTGTTGCCCTCGACCTCGGAGATCTGCGACCAGGCCCAGTTGCCGTTCTGCACGAAGGCGCACTGGCCGAGCGCGAACTCGGCCATGGAGTCGGTGACGGCCTTGGCGGAGGCCTCCGTGGGGGCGATGGTGGAGTTGTTGAGGTAGAGGTCGAAGATCTGCTTGTAGTTGTCCGAGTAGGTCAGCTTGAGATCGTTGGAGTCGGTGGCGCCCAGGTCGCGCAGCTCGTAGAAGACGGGGTAGTTCGCCAGGTGGGTCTGGAAGCGCCAGTCCTCGCCCGGGGAGAGCGAGGTGGCGGCGAAGGCACCGCTGATGCCGAGCTCGGCCTTCTTGGCCTGGATGTCCTCGACGACCTCCTTGAGCTTGGCGAAGCCCTTGATCTCGTCGACGCTCGCAGCCTTGGCGCCCTCCATCGCGAAGTACTTGTCGAGGATGGCCTTGTTGTAGATGATGCCGTAGCCCTCGGTGGCCAGCGGGACGCCGTAGATCTTGCCGTCGTCGCCCTTGAGGGCCAGCGAGCCGTCCGTGAGGGCCTTGGCGGCGTCGGTGTCGCTCAGGTCGGTGGCGTAGTCCTTCCAGTTGGCCAGGCCGACCGGGCCGTTGATGTTGAACAGGGTGGGCGGGGCGGACTTGGCGACCTCGGAGGTCAGAGTCTCCTCGTACTTGCCGGCGGCGGCGGTGACGACCTTGACCTCGACGCCGGTCTTGGTCTTGTAGGCCTCGGCGATGGCCTTGAAGGCCTCCTCGGCCTCGGGCTTGAAGTTGAGGAAGTAGACGCCACCCTGATCCGAGGATGCGGAGTCACCGCAGGCTGCCAAGGTTGCAGCAACGGCGAGTGCGGCGGAGCCACCGAGCATCGAGCGGCGGGAAACGAGTCGCATGAGGTCCTCCTTTGGACAAGACAACCGCGAGGGCGAGGAAAGCCCCGCGTGAGCGACTGCCCGCTCGACGAGCCCGGGGTAGGTCCGATGTCGCGGGCGACACCCCATCATTGCACAACCTGCCCCCCTTGCTGCAACTCTTGCAGGCCACGCTCCGCCTCGTCGCGGCTCAGCACGAGGGCCTGGCCCCCTGGCCTGCGGTGGGACGGCGCGGCACCATCCCGAGAGGGCTTCGGAGTCCCGGACGCGCCGGTGGCCCCGGCACCACTGGGATGTCGGGGCCACCGGACGGGAGGCGGGCGCGGGATCCTTCGCGTTCCAATGGGTTGACGAGTTGAAGACGCACGTGTTGTGCGCCACATCCCTGGAGAACATGCGGTTGTGGATCACTGCGGTGCCGTCGACGCTCACGCCGTCGATGCTGCGCGGCTCCCAGCCCCACTGGACGACGGGGCCGTTCCGCCCCTTCCGCACCACGGTGTCCTTGACGGAGACATTGGAGTGGTCGAGCTTGAGAACGTCGTCGTTGGCGTGGAAGAACGTGCTCCTCATGGTGGAGCCGGTGTACAGCTCAAGACCGTCGGTCTGCCAGTACCATGCTCCGACCTGCTGGTAGTTGGACACATCCATCGCGAAGGCGTCCTCGTTGCCGTAGACCACGAAGGAGTGGTAGGAGGGCTCCTTGATGGTCACGCCCTGGAGGGTCAGCTTCTGCTGGGCGTCGACGGAGTGGAAGTACAGCGGCTTCACACAGGTGGCATGGCAGTTGTCGGCCGCCTTGTGCTTGAACCCGTTAGCGGTGTCGGCCTCGTAGACGTACTGCTCGCCCGAGAGCACGCCGTAACCGGTCACCCGGTAATCGGTCTGGTAGTCGACCCGCTCAGTATTACCGGCGCCCTTGGTGAAGTGGAAGGCGCCCTTGACCACCGCGCCGGGCGCCAGGTAGACCCAGCGCACCGTGGGGGGAAGCTCGGCCTGGGCGTCCGAGCCCATCCAGTAGGTCCCGGGGCCGAAGTAGAGGATCTCGGCATCCGTGGAGCCCGCGATGCCCTTGACGCACATTCGTGCACGTCGAGCCCGGCCGCGATGAACGGCAGGTGGCCCCGATGCCGCAAGGGCATCGGGGCCACCTGTCATCCGGATGGCGGAGGGAGCGTCAGGCGGGTGATGGGCTCACATCCGACGCTCCGCGCGGCTGATCAGCGCTTGGCGGAGCCGACGGAGCCGAGCCGCTCGCAGGCCTCGACGACGCGGGCGGCCATGCCGTTCTCGGCGGCCTTGCCCCAGGCGCGCGGGTCGTAGGTCTTCTTGTTGCCGACCTCGCCGTCGATCTTGAGGACGCCGTCGTAGTTCTTGAGCATCCAGTCGGCCACCGGGCGGGTGTAGGCGTACTGGGTGTCGGTGTCGACGTTCATCTTGATGACGCCGTTGCGCACCGCGGTGGCGATCTCCTCGTCGGTGGAGCCGGAGCCGCCGTGCATGACGAGGTCGAAGGGGGAGTCCTGGGTGCCGACCTTGGTGGACAGGCGGTCGCCGAGGCGCGCCGCGACGTCGTCCTGGATCTCGCCGAGGATCTCCGGGCGGAGCTTGACGTGACCGGGCTTGTAGGCGCCGTGGACGTTGCCGAAGGTGAGGGCGGTGATGTAGCGGCCGTTCTCACCCAGGCCCAGGGCCTCGATGGCGCGCCAGGCGTCGTCGGCCGTGGTGTAGAGGTTGGCGTTCTCCTCGCCCTTGATGCCGTCCTCCTCGCCGCCGACGGCGCCGATCTCGATCTCGAGGATGACGTTGGCGGCCTTGGCGCGGGCGAGCATGTCGACGGCGATCTCGATGTTGTCGTCGAGGGACTCGGCGGAGCCATCCCACATGTGGGAGTTGAACATCGGGAGCTCACCGCGCTTGACCTGCTCGGCCTCGATCTCGAGGAGCGGGAGGACCCAGGGCTCGAGCATCGGCTTGGGGCAGTGGTCGGTGTGCAGACCGATCTGGACCGGGTAGAGGTCGCCGACAGCTCGGGCGTAGGCGGCGAAGGCGATGGAGCCCTTCACCTTGTCGGCGCGGGAGGAGCCGGACCAGTAGGCGGCGCCGCCGTTGGAGATCTGAACGATGCCGTCCGACTCGGCGTCGGCGAAACCCTTGAGGGCGGCGGAGAGAGTCTGGGAGGAGGTGACGTTGATGGCGGGGATGGCGTACTTGCCAGCCTTCGCGCGATCGAGCATGTCCGCGTACGACTCCGGGGTTGCGATGGCCACTGGGTGCCTCCTGGGTGAGATGTGGCAATGGTGCAGCACCGATTCTTCCACGGATCGGGTCGATCGGGTACCGGGCGATGGTCCCGAGGCTCCGGCCGAGTCCGGCTCCGGGCGCGGCGGGACCGCCCGATGGAGTGGTGATGCGCCGGTGCGGCAGGCCGACCAGGCGGCGCCGGCGGCTGTGCGGTCAGTCGGGCGCGGGGCCGCCGTGCTGGCGGATCCAGGCGTGCATGGCCACGGCGGCGGCCGCGGCCACGTTGATGGATCGGGTGGAGCCGTACTGGCCGATCCGGTGGAGGCGCGAGCAGCCGACGATGAGCTCCTCGCTGATGCCCTGGCCCTCGGAGCCGAAGATCATGAGGCAGCGCTCGGGCAGGGCGGCGCTCTCCAGGGGCGTCGATCCGGGACCGTTGTCGATGGCGACCGGCTCGTAGCCCTCCGCGACCGCCCAGGTGAGGAGCTCCGCGGGGCTCGGGTGGTGGCGCACGTCGAGGTAGCGGTCGGTCACCATGGCGCCGCGACGGTTCCAACGGCACCGCCCCACGATATGGACGCCGGAGACGTTGAAGGCATTGGCGCTGCGCACGATGGAGCCGATATTGAGGTCCTGGCTGACGTTCTCGATGGCCACCTGGAGCGGGTGGGCGCGGGAGGCGAGGTCGGCGCGGATGGCCTTCACGCTCCAGTACCGGTAGCGGTCGACGACGTTGCGCCGGTCCCCACCGGCGAGCAGCTCGGGGTCGTAGCGGGGATCATCGGGCCAGGCGTCGGGTCCGCCCGGCCACGGCCCCACCCCGACCTCGCGATGGTCGGCGGGGGCGTCCGCATCGGGCGGCAGCGACGCCCAGTGGTCCTCAGGCGTCACGCGGGGCCTCAGTCGAGGCCGAGGTCGGCCAGGCCGAGGGCCGCGTGGTAGGGCAGGCCGGCGGCCTCGATGCGCTCGCGCGCACCGGTGGATCGGTCCACGACAACGGCGACGGCCAGCACCTGAGCGCCGGCCTCGCGCAGGGCCTCGACCGCCTCCAGGGGGGACCCGCCCGTGGTGGACGTGTCCTCCAGGACGATCACGCGCCTGCCGCCCACGTCCGGGCCCTCGATGCGGCGCTTCATGCCGTGATCCTTGGCCGCCTTGCGCACGACGAAGGCGTCCAGGTCGAGCCCCCGGGCGGCCGCCGCGTGCATCATCGCGGTGGCCACCGGGTCCGCACCCATCGTGAGCCCGCCGACGGCGTCGTAGTCCTCGGTGCTCAGGCCCGCCTCCTCGAGCATGTCGAGCATGACGTGGCCGATGAGGGGCGCGGCCTCGTGGTGGAGGGTGGTGCGGCGCATGTCCACGTAGAAGTCGGAGGTCAGGCCGGAGGCGAGGGTAACGGTGCCGCGCACGACGGCGAGCTCGCCGACGAGCGCGGCCAGCCGTGCGCGCTGGGGATCATTGGTGCTCACGGGCTCAAGGCTAGACGATCCGGGCCCCGGACTCCCGCGTGGGGAGTCCGGGGCCCGGCTGGGAGCGGGCGGCTCAGGAGAGCGCGGCGATGGCCGCCTCGTAGTCGGGCTCCTGCGAGATGTCGGGAACCTGCTCGGTGTAGAGCACCGCGCCCTGCGCGTCGAGGACGACGACGGCGCGCGAGAGCAGCCCCGCCATCGGGGTATCGGTGATGGTCACGCCGTAGTCCGTCCCGAAAGTGGAGCGGAAGCTCGAGGCGGTCAGGACGCCGTCGATGCCCTCGGCGCCGCAGAAGCGGGCGTGCGCGAAGGGGAGGTCCGCCGAGACGCACAGGACGGTCGTGTTCTCCAAGGAGGCGGCGCGCTTGTTGAACTCGCGCACGCTGGTGGCGCACACGCCGGTGTCGATGGACGGGAAGATGTTGAGCACGAGGCGCTCGCCGCGCAGGGACTCGCTCGTCACCGGGGCGAGGTCGGCTCCGGCGAGCTCGAAGGCGGGCGCCTCGCCTCCCACGGCGGGCAGGGTTCCGATAGTCGTGATGGGGTCTCCGTGACGGGTGATCTCAGCCATGGCGCCATCATGGCAGGACTATCGTCCTTCATCGAGTGCAGTCCGCCTGCCGCGAACCGGGGCGCGCAGCGGGACTCGCCGGCGCGGGCCCGCCCATCGGGGCGGGGGCCGTGGGCGTGAGCGCGGTCAGTACTGAGTGCTGGCCGAGGCGTGCCCGGCGACGCGGCGCACGAACCATCTCGGCGCCAGCCTCAGCGCCGCGTTGCCCACCTGGTAGCGGGCCGACGGCGTGCAGATGACCCGGCCCCGGCGCACCGCCGCGAGCGCGGCGCGGGCGACGTCGGCGGCGTCGAGCCACATGACCTCGGGCCACTGGGAGCCGTCCATGCCGGCGCGGTCGTGGAACTCGGTGCGGGTCAGACCGGGATTGACGACGGTGGCGGTAACCCCGGTGCCCGCCAGCTCGGAGGCGATCCCCTCGGTGAAGGTCCGCACCCAGGCCTTGTGGGCGGCGTAGGTGCCCATGGCGGTCAGCGCGGTCATGCTGGCGACGTTGAGGATGGCGCCGTGCCCGCGCCCCACCATGCCGGGAAGGGCCTCGTGGGTGAGGGTCATGACGGCGCCGACCATGACGTCGAGGGCGCGCCTCTCCTGACCCAGGTCGCCGCCGATGAAGGCCTGGCCGACGGCGAATCCCGCGTTGTTGACGAGCAGGTCGATGGGCCGGGCCGCCACCTGCTCGGCGCTGTGCACGCCCTGCGCCCCGGCGACGGCTCCGGTCACGCCGCCCCGCAGGCGGGAGGCCACGCGCTCAAGGTCGTCGGGGACGGAGAGATCGGCGTCGATCACCTGGACACCGACGCCCGCTGTCTGGTGGATCTCCTCGGCGACGGCGGCGAGCCGTGCCGCGTCCCTGGCCACGAGCACGAGGTCGTGGTGGGTCTCGGCGAGCTGCCAGGCGAGTTCCAGGCCGATGCCCGATGTGCCTCCGGTGATGAGCGCTGTTCCCATGCCATCAGGCTAGCGGCAGGGCCCACCGCGCCCCGGAAGGGGACGCCGCGCGCCCCTCCCGGGGGCGAGGTCGTGCTCCGGCCGGTAGCCTCCTGCCATGCGCATCGCCACATGGAACGTCAACTCGATCCGTACCCGAGTCGATCGGGTCGTGGCCGTCCTGGAGCGCCACGGCATCGACGCCCTGGCCATGCAGGAGATCAAGTGCCGCCCGGACCAGTTCCCGCGCGAGCCCTTCGAGGCGGCGGGCTACGAGCTCGCCGTCCACGGCCTGAACCAGTGGAACGGGGTGGCGATCGCCTCGCGCGTGGGCCTGGCCGACGTCGCCACATCCTTCGCCGGGCAGCCCGCCTGGGCCGCGAAGGAGGGCGCTGAGGCGGTTGTGGAGGCGCGGGCACTGGGGGCGACCGTCGGCGGGGCAGCGGGGGGAGGGGCGCCGGTGCGCCTGTGGAGTCTGTACGTGCCCAACGGCCGCGAGCTCGACCACCCGCATTACGCCTACAAGCTCGCCTGGCTGGCCGCGCTCAGGGACGACGTCGCCTCCCGCCTCGCCGCCGATCCCTCCCTCCCACTGGCGCTGGTCGGCGACTGGAACGTGGCGCCCCACGACGAGGACGTGTGGGACATGGCCGTCTTCGAGGGCGCCACGCATGTCTCGGCCCCCGAGCGGGAGGCCTTCCGCGCCTTCGAGGCGCTCGGGATGGTGGAGGCCACGCGAGGGCGCGTCACGAACTACACCTACTGGGACTACCAGAAGCTGCGATTCCCCAGGAACGAGGGGATGCGCATCGACTTCGTCTACGGCTCGCCGGCCTTCGAGGCGCGGGTGGCGGGCGCGGTCATCGACCGCGATGAGCGCAAGGGCAAGGGCGCCTCCGACCACGTGCCCGTCATCGTGGACGTGGATTGACCGGGCGGGCCGGGCAGGCCGGCCACCATGATGTGCTGGCCGAGGCGTCGCGGCCCACGAGCGCCGCCCCGTCGGATTAGGCTCGTGGCATGAGCCCCGCGATGCCCCTTCCAGCCGAGTCATCGGTCCCCTCCGCTGCTGCGCCGTCGGTATCCACCGCGCCGCGGGCGCTGCGCGAGCCGATGACGGCGCCCGTGCGCAACACGACCATTGACGCGCTCCTGGCGCACCGCACGATCCGCGCCTTCACCGATGAGCCGGTGGGCGAGGAGGTCATGCGCACCCTGCTGACCGTCGCGCGCGCCTCGGCCACGTCCTCCTACTTCCAGCAGACGACCATCATCCGCGTGCGCGACGCCGCCGCGCGCGACGCCGTCCACGCCGCCTCCGGCCAGCCCTACGTGGGAGGGGATCGCGGTGAGTTGCTGGTCCTCGTCGTCGACCTGCACCGCAACGCCGTCATCCGCGAACGCGCCGGCGCCCCGACCGAGCCCCTGGAGCGCGCCTACACCTTCCTCCAGGGATGCCAGGACACGATGATCGCCGCGCAGTCCATGGTGGCGGCCGCGGAGTCGCTGGGCCTGGGCACCTGCTACCTCGGCTCGATCCTCGGCGATCCCGCCGGGCTCATCGCCGCCCTGGGGCTGCCCGAGCGGACCTTCCCCCTCCTCGGGCTCCTCGTGGGCCACCCGGCGCAGGAGCCGCAGTACAAGCCGCGCCTCCCGGAGGAGATCACCGTCGGCGTCGACTCCTATCCCCCGCTGGAGGAGCACGGTGAGGCGCTGTCCGCCTATGACGAGCGCGTCACCGAGTACTACGACCTGCGGGACGCCTCGCGTCGCGTGGACAGCTTCACCGAGCAGATCGTGCGGATGGTCGGGCAGGGGCGGGCCGCCCAGGCCCCGGTCCTCGACGTCCTGCACAGCCAGCGGCTCTGCCTCCACTGAGGCGGATGAGGAGGGCAGATGACCAGCGACGCGCTCCCCGCCCTGGGGCTGTTCGACTTCCCGACGGCGCTCGTCGTCACCGAGGCGGGGCGGATCATCACCGAGGCGGGCGAGGTCGACGCCGTCCTCCCCTTCGCCTCCGTGACCAAGCCGATCGTCGCCTGGGCGGCGCTCATCGCCGTCGAGCGCGGCATGCTCGGCCTCGACGACCCCGCCGGCGAGGGGCTGGACGGCGCGACGATCCGCCATCTGCTCGCCCACGCCAGCGGCGTCGCCCCAGACTCCGGCGAGCCGCTCGCCGAGCCGGGCGCGCGGCGCATCTACTCCAACCGGGGCATCGAGATCCTGGGACGGCGCCTCACCGAGGCCACGGCCACGGACCTGGAGGCCTGGGTGGAGACCACCGTCCTGGAGCCCCTGGGCATGGCCAGCGTGCTCATCCCCGGCTCACCGGCGCACTCGGGGCAGGGCAGCGCCCGCGATCTGTCGGTCTTCGCCCGCGAGCTCGCCGCCCCCCGCCTGCTCGGGGCCGGGCTCGCCGAGCAGGCGTGCACCCCCGTCTACCCCGGCCTGGCCGGCGTCCTGCCCGGCTACGGGAAGCAGAATCCCAACCTCTTCGGCCTGGGTGTGGAGATCCGGGGCGACAAGCAGCCGCACTGGACCGGCACCGGCAACTCGCCCGCGACCTTCGGGCACTTCGGCCAGTCAGGCTCCTTCCTCTGGGTGGACCCGGTGGCCGGGCGCCAGGCGGTCTTCCTCGGCGAGCGCCCCTTCGGTCAGGCGCACCGGCGCGCCTGGACCGCGTTGAACGACCAGATCCTCGCTCTCCCTCCCATCCCATAGGCATAAGTGGTGCCGAGACCGGTCGAAAACGTCATTGAAACCGGTCCGCGGACCGGTTTCAATGACGTTTTCGACCGGTCTCGGCGAAGGGGGCAAGTGGGGAGGGGCGGATACGATGCGGGGGATGCCTAGCCCTTCCTCCATTCGCCCGCCGGCACCGGGCTACGCCGTCGTGGACCTGGAGACCACCGGCCTGTCCCCCAGCGCGGACGCGATCCTGGAGATCGGGCTCGTCCACCTCGATGCGCGCGGCGGGATCGAGGGCGCTTGGACCTCGCTGGTGGATCCCGGCCCCGGGCCCGACGGGACTCGCGAGGTCGGCCCCACCTTCATCCACGGGCTCACCCCCGACAACGTCACCGGCGCGCCCCGCCTCGCCGAGCTGGCCGATCTCATCGCCCGGGATCTGGCCGGAAGGGTCGTCGTGGCGCACAATGCCCGCTTCGACATCGGCTTCCTCAGCCACGCGCTGGGCGGCCTCGGCATCCTCGACGCCGACGTGCCCATCCCCCAGGTCTGCACCATGCGCCGCGCCCGGGACTACCTCACGACGCCGTCGCGCCGTCTCACCGCCTGCTGCGAGGCGGCCGGCATCCCCCTCGCGGCGCATCACACGGCGCTCGACGACGCCCTGGCCTGCGCCGGCCTGCTGCGCCACTACCTCGCCGTAGGCCGTGAGCGCGGGCAGGACCGCCCCGCCTGGAGTGAGGAACTGGATGCGGCAGCGGCCTTCACGGGCCTCACCTGGGATGACCATCGGGCCGATGCCGCCCGCCCGCGCCTGGTGATGCGACGCGGGTCGGGGCCAGTCTTGCCTCGTTCCACTGGCGCCATCCGCGCCCACTAGCGAGGGCTGAGCGCGTCGGCCGGGGCTGCGGGCGCCGCTCGGGGTCATCGGTGTCGCTCGGTGCGGCGAGCACGCGCGCCGGGGCCCGCGCGGACTGGTTCCCCAATCCCGCGCGGGCCCCGGTCAGGCCATGCGTGAGGCGGTCAGCCCCACTGAGCGCTCAGCCCCGCCAGACCCCCGTGGAGGGATCCATGTAGTAACGGCTCGGACCAACCGTCACCCAACCCGTGGCCATGGCACCATTGGCCCGCAGGTAGTACCAGGAGCCACCGTCCTGGAGCCACCCCGTGGTCATAGCCCCACTGGCGCCCAAGTGGTACCAGGTACCGGCCAGGCGGATCCAACCAGTGGTCATCGCCCCACTGTCGGCGAAGTGGTACCACTTCCCACCATCCTTGGCCCAACCGGTGGCCATGGCACCGTTGTCCCGCAGCAGATACCAGGCACCGCCATCCTTGAACCAGCCGGTGCGCATCGCGCCATCGTCCTTCAAGGCGTACCAGGCACCGCCGTCCTTGACCCACCCCGTGGCCATCGTCCCATCGGAGCGCAGGTAGTACCAGGACGCACCATCTTTGAGCCAACCGGTGGCCAGACCGCCATCAGCATTGCGGTAACGCCAATTACCACCATCCTTCTCCCAACCAGCCTTCGGGGCGGGGGCAGGGGGCTCCTCGGGCTTCGGCTCCGGGCTCGGGGCGTCCTTGAGGGCGGGGCAGTCGCTGCCCAGCCAGGCCAGGGAGAAGTTGCGGTAGGCGATCTGCCGGTCGTTCCCATCCTCGCTGAGGACTCCCAGCGAGCCGTCGGACTGCACGGCCAGCGTCGTGTAGCCGACACGCTCGGCGCGGAAGACCTTGCCCGTCCACGTAGCACCGTCGTCGCAGGACAGTGAGATCGTGCCACGGTCGCGGGACCACGCCTTGGGGTTCGGCGAGTGGCTGAGGAGGAGGACCTTGGCGCGCTCCGTGCCCGGGGCGGCATTGGGGAAGGCGCGGATGATCTGGGCGTTATCCACCGAGTCCGGGAGGTTCTTGTCCGAGACCGGCTCTGACCATGTCTGACCGCCGTCGGTGGAGGTGGCCACCTTGCGGAAGCCGCTTCCATCGGAAACGCGCGAGTTCATCATGAGCCGACCGTCGGAGAGCTCGACGACCTTGTTCTCATCCATTCCGGTGCCGGCCGGGGTTCCGGCCTTCCAGGTGGCGCCGTGGTCGTCGGAGTAGACGGAGACGGCCCGGATAGTTCCATTGGCGAGCTTGATGGTGAACTGCTGGACGAGGCGCCCCTTGTGCTCGCCGTTCTGGATCTGAATGCCCTGGCCGGAGGCGGCGAAGCGGGCGATCCATGAGGGATCGTTCGTGATGTCCGGGGTGATGACGCGGTGGGTCCAGGTGTGGCCGTTGTCCGTGGAGGTGGAGACCTCGGCCTGGATGACGCCGCGGTCTGCGGGGTCAGAGCCTGCCCTGGATGTGGGCCAGCCGGCGTCGAAGGACTTCACGTGGAAGTTGAAGATCGCGCCCGTGGCCGAGTCGACGACGTAGGAGGGGTCTGAGTAACCCTCCTTGGCCCCGGTCTCAATGCCCTTGTGGATGTAGGTGGGCGCACCCCAGGTCTTACCGCCGTCGGTGGAACGGCGCTGGACGATGTGGTTCGGGTTGGGTGAGTCGCCACCCTTATTGCCATTGTCCGTGGGCCGGACGTCATAGGCCACGAGGAGGTCTCCGTTGGGCGCGGTGGTGATCGCGGGGATGCGGACATTATCCGTGGCGGTGCCCGTGGCCACCGCGGTGCCATCGCTCATCGAGGCGGGCAGCGACACCGAGGCGTCCGGGAGGGGCGCGGGCTCGGCCTTGGGGAAGTCGCCCTTCTCCTCCTCGGGCTCCTGCGGGCCCTTGGGCGCATCCTGTCCGGGAGGGGCCGCCTTGATCGGCACGGCGGCGCCGCGGACGGTCTCCGGGGTATTGAGGGCATCACCCTTGTACTCGGGAGCGCGGACAGTGTAGGAGATCTCCGGGGTGAAGGAGCCCGCATCGAGATCGGCCTGGGTGATGGTGTGGGTGGCGTAGCCCATGCAGTCGGTCTTGGTGGCCTTAGCGGCGATGTTGCGCCACTTGCAGGCGGTGACCCGACCTCCGAGATTGGTCTTGGCGACCTCGAAGGAGCGGGCCTCGGCACTCAGGTTAGTGACCTTGATGTCGAAGGTAAGAGTGCTTCCGACGGCGTAGACGCCGCCGTTGGCATCTGCGGCCTGGGTGATGACGACGTCCATGAGGCCATCAGCGGTCTTGGCCGCCTGCGCCGTCGGGGCGATGGTGAGTCCGGTGAGCGCGATGGCACCGGCTCCCAGGATCGCTGGGATACGGGGGTGATGAGTTCTCATAGGGGATCCGTTCAGTGCTCGGCAACGTTGCCTGGGGTCTTAGCGGACTGGGGCGTCAGATGTCTGACGATCATGACGATAGCGCCAACACTCGGATCGATGTCAAATCAGCATCACCTATGACAACGACGCAGGTCGCACAGCATCAGGAATAACCGGGCCCGCGCCGATGAGCGGACACGGCGTCGGATCCCTCAGAGGACGTCGAGGCCGACGAGGAAGCCGTCCTCGTCGACGATGACGCCGCCCGACTCACGGGCGATCGTGGCGGCCACGCGCTCGATGAGATCCCGCGCCGCGGCGCGCTCGCGGCGGCGCGTGCGGCTGGGGGTGAGGGCGTGGGCGTCCGCGATGTCGACCGGCCGCCAGACCACCGAGGTGACGACGACACCGTCGGCGGCCCAGGGCTCGCCGCGCACGGCGATCGGCAGTTCATTCGTCCCCTCGACGCGGACCTCGATACCGCCCCAGCCGAGGGTCCCAGCATCGATCGGGGCGACGACGGCGTAGCCCTCTCGGTACTCGACGAGCTCCTCCCCGGCGGCGAGCGCCTCGGCCTCCTCGCGCTCGGCCCGGGCGCGCTCGCGCTCCGTGCGCCGCCAGACCTCGTCGAGGACGTCGGCCCCGATGGTCTCGGTGAGTCGCTCCAGGTCGGCGTGGGACAGGGCGTCGAATCCGACGGCGCCGCGCGGCGCGGAGGTCTCCAGGGCGGGCACGGCGCCCGGGGCGATGGGGTCGAGGAGGACGGCGAGCGCGTCGGGGGCGATCCACACCGGTGCGTAGATGGCGAGCATGACCGAGGACTCCGGGTCCGGGACCAGCAGGGTGATGCGGGCCTCGCCGTCATCGGGAGAGGTGTCGACCAGGCGGATGGCCCCGGCCAGGCGGCGGGCGATGGCGCGCAGGTGAATGAGGGCGACGAGCTCGGCGCCGGTGGGCATGGCCGTCGGGAAGGCGTCGGCCATCGGATCCACGCCGGCCAGCTCCGGGGGCAGTGCGCCGGCGCGCTGGGGGGCGCATTCCAGGAGCATGACCTGGGCTGCCCAGTCGGGCAGGCCCAGCATGCGGCGCATGTCGTCGTCGAGGGGCCATGGGCCGTGCAGCTCGGCGCCCGGGGAGAGCTGGAGGCGGGAGGCCCCCACCCAGCCGGCGCGCTCGTCCAGGGACAGGGCGAGGGCCTCGATCTCCTCCACGGCGACATCGTCGGCCAGGACGAGCAGGTGACGGGCGTCCACAAGGCCCACCGGCATCATGGAGGTGGCCGTGAAGGTGGTGGTGTCGACGGGCAGGGAGACCGCCAGGTCCCCGGAGGAGGCGCTCATTCGGACTCCTCGGCGGGAAGGCCGGCGTCCTCGATGCGCAGGCGGTCGAAGCTCAGGTGCGAGCGGGAGGCCGTGGGACCGCGCTGCCCCTGGTAGCGCGAGCCGCGCGCGCCCGAGCCGTAGGGGGCCTCGGCGGGGCTGGACAGTCGGAAGAAGCAGAGCTGGCCGATCTTCATCCCGGGCCAGAGCTTGATCGGCATGGTGGCCGTGTTGCTCAGCTCCAGGGTGACGTGGCCGGTGAAGCCGGGGTCGATGAAGCCGGCGGTGGAGTGCGTGAGCAGTCCGAGCCTCCCGAGGCTGGACTTGCCCTCCAGGCGGGCGGCGACGTCGTCGGGCAGGGTGACGCGCTCATAGGTGGCGCCCAGGACGAACTCGCCGGGGTGCAGCACGAAGGGCTCGTCGGGGCCGACGTCGATGAGGTGGGTGAGCCCGTCCTGCTCGATGGCAGGGTCGATGACCGGGTAGCGGTGGTTGTCGAAGAGCCGGAACGAGCGATCCAGCCGGACGTCGATGGATGCGGGCTGGATCAGCTCCGGGTCGCAGGGGTCGAGGACCACGCGGCCGGCGTCGAGCTGGGCGCGGATGTCACGGTCGGAGAGGAGCACGGGACGATTGTGCCAGGCGCAGCGGCCGCCAGGGTACCGGTCGCCCGCCTGGGCGCCGGGCCCGGCCTCCGGGCCCGGCGATTCCACATGCGCGCCGTGGTGGGGTATGCTGTCTTCGCGCACCTCGTTGTGGGCATCTGCGGATGTAGTTCAATGGTAGAACCTCAGCTTCCCAAGCTGATAGCGCGGGTTCGATTCCCGTCATCCGCTCCACATGAAGGAGCTCACGGCGCTGTTCTGCGGCGCCGCGAGTTTTTCGTGATCCCGGAAGGCCTCCTTCCGCCCGACTGCCCCGTCGGCGCCTCTCATGGCCCCTCCTTCCGCGCCTTGAGGATGAGCGCCACGGCCTCCTCCGGAGGGACGTGCTCCCAGATGCGCAGCACCCTCCATCCCTCCGCCTCGGCCATCGCAGTGGTCTCGCGGTCGCGTTCGATGTTCCTGGCGAGCTTGGGGCGCCAGTAGTCGGTGTTCGTCGCCGGCGTGGTCGCGTGCTCGGGGCAGCCGTGCCAGAAGCAGCCATCGATGAAGACGGCGAGGCGCTGGCGCGTGAACACGATGTCCGCGCGCCGTCGCTTATTGCTCCATGGCGCCATGTCCACCCGGTAGCGCAGGCCGTGGGCGTGCAGCAAGCGGCGAATCGCGAGTTCCGGGCGCGTGTCCCTGCGCCTGTTCGAGCGCATCGATCTGGCCACGCCGGGCGACGACGCCCAGGAGACCGCAGCCCACTCGGCTCCCGTCCGGGCCTCCGGCTCTCCCCCAGGATCCGGCCCAGCCGGCCGCCCGGGTTCAGTCGGCGTCGACGACGGGGTCATCACTGCGGTCCTTGCGCCTGACACTGAAGGCGATCCGGCCCCTGGGCGCGGCCTTGTAGGGCAGTGCCAGGGAGAAGATCGTGGCGGTGTCCGCCGCGCTCATGTCCGCCGGCAGGCGTGCCGGAGCTCTCTCCGCATTTCCTTTCGGGTCGGCGGCGAAGGTGAGGAGCATCGCGCCGCGGGTAGGAGTTCGGTAAGCCAGCGCCGCATCGTCTCCTGAGGGCTGCTCGCCCCCGGTGCGAGGCTTCCCCGCGATGGTCTCGATGGCACCGCGCTGTCGGAACGAACTTCCGGAGAATCCACCTCGGTCGGTGCGGCGGGTCCGCTTGAGCATCGGGAGAGGGATCCCGTCCACTATCTTGTCCGACGCCCCCTCGAGCAGGGGAAGGAGTACGGCCCAGTCCTCCAGCTTCCCCTCGTCCATCGCGCGGCGGATCATCTCCAACGTGGGGGTGAAGTCGTACTGCTTCATCCACTCGAAGCGCTCCAGGACCGCCAGCATTTCCTCGGCGGGGATGACTGCGATTCGTCCTTTGAATGAATGCCTCTTGTTCCCGTTCGGGTCCCGGTACCCGAACTCCTCCGGCTCACCGAAGAGACCGCGTTCGAACCAGGGACGCACGAGCGCGAAGTGGCGCCCGTTCGTTCCGCCGTCCCCACGGTCGGGCTGTCGCGGGAAATCCTGAAGAGCTCCTCCGATGCCCCTGAAGTCCAGTTTGGCGTTGTACATCTTGTTCCGCCCCGTGGGGAGCAGCCACGGCAACTGCTGGAAGACGAGCGGCGGGACGTCGATCGGTTTGAGAGCAGGGCGGCCGTCCTCCTCGATCCGGGCGAAGGTCGCCAGTTGCTCGCGGAACTGCTCCTCGTCCTGCATGATCGCGCCGAAAGCGTCGTAGAGGTCGTAGGCAACGCCTCGAGGACCCTTGATCTCCCTGGCTATGTAGAGGCGCACCAGGTCGGAATACCCAGGACGGTACCCGAACCAGCGCCCCATCTGCATGAGGCTGTCGGCCTGACCTGCCCGCCGCTTGAAGTAGCTGATAGTCAGGCCCTCGAGGGTGAACCCGCGGCTGAGCTTGGCTCCCCCGACGAGGACACGCCAGACCCTATCCCGTTGGAAGTCGACCTGGTTGTACTGCTGATCCTTATCGCCGTTGACGACGACGACCGGATCCGCGCCACCCGCCATGACTAGGTCGAGCGACTCGCCAACATGCGGGGCCACATCGTCGAAGGACCCGGCCCTGGGAAGGTCATCCTCCCATTGCCGGGCGGAGGACACCACGGCGAAGTCCTCGTCGAAGAGCCTGCGCAACCGTTCCATCGAAGCGGGCGAACCGTACCCAGCCTGTTGCCACAGTCGCCGGATCCGATGCGCCAGATCGGCATGCTCGTACTGCTTGACCGACTCGTGAATGAGCATCGTGTGGTGACGGAAGGGGCCGGCCATCTCGGGCCTAACCTTTGCTCTCCAGAGCTTGATGGCTCCGGTGAGCACGAAGGCGTCCAGGGCACCTCGCAGTTCCTCCTCCACCCGTTCCGGGTCGACGGCGGCGTCGCCCCTGAGGTCGCGGACGAAGGCGCACTCGTTCGACACGGCGGGGTCCTTCTTCTCCTCAACCGTCAGCTCCTCGAAGTCGTGATAGGCACGTCCACCTCGGTATTCCCGAGGAGCGCTCAGGCTGACGATGAAATCACGGGGGAAGATGTCCTCGGCGTCCTCCGGGGAGATGAAGACGTTGGCGAAGGGCGTGGCCGTGTATCCGACGTACTGCGCCCGGGTGAGGCGACTCATGAGGTCGGCGATGAGCCTGTTGATCGCCGTTCGATCACCACTGCGCTTCGGGTTCATCGTGTTGACGGAGGCCTGGTCCGCCTCGTCATCGATGATGAGTGCGGGGATCTCCGCCGTGCGAGCCTTGATGCGTCGCAGATCGTTGACGAGCTTGGTCAGCACGGCCTTGTTCTTCTTGACGACGGCGATGCGCACGTCGGTCCGGTGAATGTTGTCCGGGTGCCACATCGGTCGGGCGGGATCGCTGAGCTCGTGCCCCGCCCGCGGATCGAGCGCGTCGAGGCCGGCTCTGAGCAATTTGTAGTCGTCCTTCGCTCTGGTCAGGCGTCTGATCTCCGGCACTCCCGCATTCGTGAAACCGGGTCCGTAGGAGACGAATTTCCCGTTCCTCCAGTCCGCGTCATCGGTGCTCACGTAGTCGACCTCGGCCAGGAGGTCCGTGTCGTCCTCACTGATCCCTCCGAGGATGTTCTCCTTCCCGATGAGCTCCATGTCCAGCCTGCGCTGGGTCTGGGAGCGAAGGATCTCGACGGTGCCGGTCAGCACGATGATGAGCCGGTAGCCCGCGTCGATCGCCTTGGCGATGACACCGGTGAAGTTGGCCGTCTTGCCGCTTTGGACGTGCCCGACGACAAGGCCTTTCGACTGGTACGCATCGTGTCCCGAGGGGTCGGCCAGCCGACCGACGATGTCGTTGGTGGCGGCGTCGATGTCGGCCACCGATTCCGCCGGGAGCCTGCTCTCCAGGAGGGAGCGGTAGCCGTCCCAGTAGAAGTGGTGGGCGCGCCGACGCTCCTCGTCGTACCAGGGAGTCCAGTCCGGGGCGGCGATGACCGTGGTTCTGTCGGTGATGACGGGGAAGGTCTCGCACACACGGGCGGCAGCGTCATCAGTCAGGCCCAGGAGACGCAGGATGAGGTCTCGTCTCTCGGCCGTGCGGGCCGTGGTTCCCTCGATCCATGCCGCGTCGACCTCGGCGTCCCATTCGCTGAGGCGGATATGGAACTTGCGCCGTCCAGGGGCATTGCGGTCGACGCCCAGGATGAGCTCCTGGATCTCCTCCCGTTCGACCGTCTCACCGGTCGGAAGGAAGACCGACACGATGGGGTGCAGATCCCTCGGAGCGTTCATCCCCTTGAGGGCCTGCTCCAGGGCCTCGTCGTACTGGTCGATGCTCATGGGTGCGGCCACTCCTCTACTGTCGCACTGAACTCGATGGGCGGAACCGCCTCCGGCTCGAGGTCGGTGACGTCGATGCGGTAGTCGATGCTTCTCACGAGCTCGGGGCGGGCGAGAACGCGGCCGAGCCCGTCAGAGGTGAGTGCCGGGAAGGCATCGTCAACGACGTAGAAACGCGGTTCGCTGCGAAGGAGGAGGCCCGTTGTGTAGAGCCTGTCCGCACGAGCGTCCTCCCAGCCGAAGTCGGTGAGCTTGTCATCGAACGCCGTGCGTCCGGCTCGTAGGCGCCTGCGGATGTGCTCGATCACTCCGGGCAGGGTCTCACCGTCGACTGATGCCCCGGCGCGCGTCACCTGGATGGACATGAGGAGGAGCGGTCGTCCCGGAGTCGCAGCCAGCTGGCCGAGCCCGTGGATGACGTGGATGCGTCGTTCGCTCCGGGTCGTCTTCACCTCGACGTCGTAGCCGGCGAGGACGAAGTCGTGCTCCTCGGCCTGCGTTCCCAACCAGGCCGCCAGGGCTCGTCTCTCGCCGACCGCACTGATGAGGCGATCGAGCGCGACCAGTTCCCCGAACAATCCGATCTCCTGGTCCTCGCTCAATCGCGGGGCGCGCGCCAGCAGCCCACGGTAGGCGCCGAGGGCGACATGCAGCGCGCGTTCCAGGTCATCGCCCTGTTGGAGCTGGTCGGAGACCGACTGGAGGAGCGAGTACGCCTCGTACTCGACGCCCTCGGCATCGACGGTGACGCGGAACCAAACGGTCTCATCCCCCGGTTCCTCGAACAGGTCGGTGCGGATCATCCGGTAGGCGGAGACATCGATGTCCGAGCCTGTGGCCGGCGTCCGCAGGGTGAGTTCGCGGCGCGGCGGGTCGATGCCGAGAATGCAGACCGGGCTGTCCGCGAGGCGCTGCTCGGTGGGGATGCCTGCGTCGATATAGGCGGAGAGCGTCTCAGGAGTCAACGCGGCAGCGCCCGCCGTGTACTCATTCATATTCTTCTACTCCTCATTCAATCCACGGCGCTGAATCTCGTCGGCGAGAGCCGAATTGATGATCCGCTCGTACGCCTCGATCTCCCTCTTCTCCCGCGGACCGAGGAACGCGCCTTCGAAGAAGCGGGAGTAGAGCAGATACACGAGACTCTTCAGCAAGGGCGCGTCCTCGGGGTCGGTACTCGAGGAGAACATGCCCCGGTGGTGACTGTTGATCCTGAGGATGCGCCGCTCAATGTCGACCTCGACGAGGCGGTTCGTGGGCATGCGCTCCCATCGGATGCGGATGGGATCCGCCTCGGCGAACTCCACGGAGTCCGCGATGACGTCGTAGATGCTCCGGCCGAGGCCGCCCATGGGCTCAACCAGCCTGATGGGGCGTCTCTCCCGCTTGCGGCTCTCGACGGACGCGTTGCGGGCGGCGCTGAGCAGGTCCGCGAATGTGCCGATATCCTCGCCCACCGAGTCGTGAATCGCACGACGCATCTCCGGCTCCAGGACGACGCCGCTCTTCTCGGGGTTGATGCGGACCGCATCGAGCAGACGATCGTCGATGTCGATGGCGATGCGCAGGCTCGCATAGTCCTTTCCGCCCTCGATGACCGAGTTCCAGCCGCCGAGCTGCAGGAGGCGGTCGCCTCTATAGACGTACAGGCCCTGTCCTCCCTCCGCCTGCGACAGCCGCCGGGACGCCCTGATCCCGGGCAGGTCGAGGGTACCGCCCGCGAGTATGACGGCGGTCATCTCAAGGGGAGTCCATCCCACCTCTCCGACGAGTCTGCGCGGGTGCACAGCGGTGGCGGCCAGGGCCAGAGGGTCGAGTGACCGCACCTTCCGCGACGCGCCCGCCTCTCCGCGTTCGTCGTCGAACTCGTCGACGGAGATCTCGACATCGCCTCCTTCGATCATCCGGTGGAAGACGAGTCCGAGATAGTCGCGCGTGTTCTCGATGAGGCCGCTGATCCACGATCGTCTCTCATCCCTGTCCGGGGAGGTGAGAGCGTTGCGAAATCCGCTCCAGCGAATGACCGTTCCGCCCGCGTGTGCGCCTCCGCCCGTGTCCATGAGCGGACCGCTGAGAATCCGGCCGACCTGCGCCGCGTCGAGCGTCTGCACGCGCGTCGGTTCCGCGCGGGTGATTCGGCGTCCTGCGGGAGAGCCACCGACCGCGCGCGTGTAGACGTCGAGGACATCGGCTTGGCTGAGGGAGGCCGCCTTGAGTCCGAGCCCGTAGTGGCCGAGGTCGGTGTCGCCGTAGTCACGGCGCCGTGACAGAGTCATCGCGTCATCAATGCCGGTATCATCCATGCCACGGCCGTCGTCGATGACGAGCAGACCGGTGACGAAGTCGTCGGCTGTGACGATGCGGATGCGCACATGGGACGCACCGGCGTCGATGGAGTTGTCAACCAGATCGGCGAGTGCCGTTGGAAGCTCGTGGTGGGCTCCCAGGGCGTCCGCGATCGATGGATCCGGCGGGACGGTTCTCGACGAGACCGCAGTGATGGCCTCCATGTCATCCCTCCGTGAATCGACCCGGCTTGAGGCCGAGCGTGCGCGCGTTCTCAGTAACGGTGCGCACAGTACGAGCATCGAAACCGGCGTAGCGACTCGCCTCGATGGTGACCTCGATGCTGAGACTGTCGGGGCCGCCCGCTTGCAGGTGGGCGATGATCTCCTCGGAGAGCTGCGCGAGTTGCGCGGCGGTGTCCTGTCCGGGGTCGAGCTCGGACGTGCCCCTGAACCTGGCGTTCTCCACGCGCTTCTCGGTCGCCGGCACCTGAACTCGTCCGTCCCCCCTCGGCGCGCGGGCCTTGCTCACAACGGACGACACCACCGGTTCCGCACCGGGATCGACAGTTGCGGATCCATCCGCGCCGTTCGCCGCAGCGGATCGCGTGTCCTCCTCACGGCTGCGCTGGGCACGGGCGAGCGCCGGAGAGACGAGGAGGGTGGTGTCGGCGATATCCGGCGCTTCGTCCTCCAGGGGGAGGCGCAGGTCGATGAAGTCGCCGCGGGAGGCGTCGTAGTCGGCGGCGAGGGCGAATCCGGTGGTCTCCCAGCCGATGTCGTTCATAACGGAGGCGACGGCGTCCAGTAGTACTCGCTTGTCCCGCAGGCGCGGCATGTAGGGGTAGCGGGTGAAGTACGACCACAGCTCGCCGACGGTGATCCTCCCCTCGTTCCATTTGGCGCGCAGGTTCGTTCCCTGGAGCTCCATCGCGACGGCGGTTGAGGTGAGCGTGGTCAGGACGATGTCCTGCTTGCCGAGCCTGAGCCCGGCCCGTACGGCGATGCGCTGCTCCTCGCCGTCGGTCTTGAGGGCCTCGATCTCGAAGGGCTGCGAGCCGTAATCCTGGACTGGGTGGAGCGCCCAGATCCATGCGGCCGACACTGCGTGCTCCGCGGGGCCCCGGGTCTCCTGGGCCTTGCGCCTGGCCTGGTCGGCCTGACTGACCGTGAGGTCGTGGTCGCGAATGGACGTGTCCTCGGCCATCTGCGACCAGGCCATGTGGATGCGCAGCGCCTGCTCGGCGTCCGCCCAGCGGTTCTCGTCGGGGGCGATGGCGATGAGGGTGTTGACATTGCTGCGCGGTGCGGAGCCCCGTTCGTGCAGGAGCTCCTCGGTGAAGTCCCTGCCGGGGCCGGTGAGTTGCGAGCCCCGTCCGTTCCTCGCTGCGACAGTGCGGTCGGGTCCGAGGATGACGAGGGTTGCAGTCTCCTTGTCGGGCACGTCCCAGGTGGATGCCGGTGCGATGACGACGTCGGTGAATTCGGGGGCCCGGCCGGCGATCCCGCGTAGCACGGCAACGGCCGCCTCGGCGACGTCGGCGGGGTCGAGGAACGCCGCCCTGTCGCTGACCAGTCTGTTGAGTGACGGCTGCCGGTCGTACCAGCTGCGGGTTCCCTGGGTGTAGACGTAGGTGGCGCGGTCGGTGAGCAGCTGGAGGGAGGATCCGAAGTTGCCGAGGGTGTCACCGGGCATGGCCACCCCGAGGAAGAGACGCTGCCGGTCGATGCCCTTGTGGGCGGTGTCGAGGGTGGCGGCGGAGCCGAGGAACAGAGCGCGGGCGATGCGGCGGGTGAGCGCGCGCCCTCCGAACAGTGGCCTGTCGCGGTCGACGCCGAGGGGCGTGGCGTTCTCGCCGTCGACGTCGGTCTCGATGATGGTGCGCCAGGCGTCGTCGAGGTAGCCCGTGATCTCGTCGCGCACGGCGGCGTCGTCGAAGGGGATGGATCCGGGCATGATGAGTGGGGCTTCGTCGCCGGCCTGGACGAGCGAGTGGACGACGGCGCTCATGAGGCGCAGGACGCCGCGGGTGCGCTGGAAGCGCTCCAGGGAGGACCAGTCGCCGTAGAGCCTGTCGAAGAGCTCGGGGTGGATGGGGTAGGCGTCGCGCAGCCGGCGCTCGTACTCGGGCTGGAAGGTGTCGGAGGGGAGTTCGCCGCGCTGCCCTCGGTAGTAGTCGGCGAACCGTTTGACGGTGGCGTCGCGCTTGCGCGTGGCCTCCGCGTCGAGGTCGGTGAACAGTCGCCGGCGCACGATCTCGAAGCTCTCGCCGGAGGAGGCGGGGCTCCAGTGGTGGGCGACGCGGGCGACGACGTGCTGGAGCCGCCGGAGGGCCTCGCGGCCGCCGTCTCCGCCGATCTCCAGCTCGGAGGCGCGGGGGACGGTGCCGTCCCCCCGGATGTCGGAGGCGGGGATGGAGACGAGGAGGAGCGCTCCGGGAACGCCCTGGACGGCGGCGGTGAGCTCCTGCGCGAAGGTGAACTGGGTGTCGAAGCTGCCGCCGACGAGACCCTCGCGCCCGTAGAGGCCGCGCGCGTAGGCGACCCACTCGTCGATGAGGATGAGGGCGGGGGCGTGATCAGCGATGAGGGCTCGCAGTGCGGCACCGGGGTTGGTGCCGGTGCGGTCGGCCTGCTCGATCGTCGCGTAGGCCTCGGGGCCGCCGAGCTGCCAGGCGAGCTCGCCCCACAGGGTGCGGACGACGGTGCCGTCGGGCTTGGTACTCGGCTGCCCGGGGGAGATCTCGTTTCCGACGACGGCAACCCTCCTGACGTTCGTCGGGACCCCGGTACCGGCGAGGAGGTCCTGGACGTCCTGAGGGAGTTCTTCGAGCGGTGTTCCGCCGGCGAGGTGCCAGGCGGCCAGCATGGAGTGGGTCTTGCCGCCGCCGAAGGTGGT
Source organism: Actinomyces denticolens (assembly GCF_002072185.1). Lineage (GTDB taxonomy): Bacteria > Actinomycetota > Actinomycetes > Actinomycetales > Actinomycetaceae > Actinomyces > Actinomyces denticolens. Next base: position 17,465 of record NZ_MVIW01000022.1, on the reverse strand, counting down.
CTGGAGGTTGACGACCGCCTGGGCGTTGGGGTCGCCAGCCAAGCGTCGGGCGGTCATGGTCAGGAGTGTCCGCAGGCCCTGGGTGAGGTAGGTGCGCTCGAAGAAGCGGACGGGGTCGACGTACTCATCGGCTCCCCTGCCATGGGCGACCTGGTGCAGGTCTGCGGCGTATTCGGCCTGGCCGTAGTCGCCGGAGACGATGTCGGGGTGGGGGCGGACGACGTCCCGCCAGGGGGTGAGTCCTTTCTCCCCGAGGTCGGGCATGGCGACGGCGGTGGCCCGGGTGTCGCGTCGGGTGGCGGCGTCGTAGGTGGAGCGCAGGGTGTCGCGCCGCATGGCGCCGATCGCGTCGGCCTCGGCGGGGGCGTTGATGGCGCGGAGCAGGCGCTCGGATGTGTCGAGGGCGCGGTACGTGTCGTCGGCGCTGAACGCGGTGTTGTGCGCCCATTTGTTGCGGACGTCGCGCAGCTCGCCGGCGAGGTTCTGCTCCCCGCGTGACAGGACCCCGCTGAAGAGGAAGCCCAGGTCCCCCATGCGCTCGGTGATGACGCGCAGCTGGCACTGGAGGTCGGAGGGGTCGTAGGTCCAGCCGGCGTGATTGTCCTTGCGGGCGAGGAGGTCGATCCAGGTGGTGCCTGCGGGCAGTCTCGGGTTGACGGCGCTGTCGATCCAGGGCTCCAGGGCGCCGGCGACGATCTCGATGGCCCGGCCGATCCGGGCGCGGTTGGAGATGGTGGCCATGTCAGTCGTCCTTCAGGGTGTCGAGGTCGAGTGCGGTCTGGGCGTCGCTGCCGGCGCCTGTTCCGGTGCGGGCGGCTGCGGCGATCTCGGGCCAGGAGCCGCCCAGGTCGTTGAACAGGAGGCCGTCCTCCGTCCGGCCGTGCCTCTCGGCGAGCGAGTAGAGGCGGTAGGCGAGGGGCTGGAGGACGTCCATCTCCAGGCCGCGGTGCGAGGCTCCGGCGAGGATCCTCCCGGCATCGTCGATGCCGCGAGCCTTCAGGGTGCGGGCGAGGTGGAGGACGACCTCCCAGTGGGAGATGCGGTCGTCGGTGCGGGGGTCGTAGCCGTCGGGCAGATCGCAGGGTGCGATGAGGCTGACGCGGCCGCCGCCGGCGTTGAGGACGCCGGATCGCTTGAGGGCGTCGATGGAGGCGTTTCGGGCGGAGGCGAGGGTCTCGGCCTCCCCGTAGGGGCCCTCGGTGAAGCCGTGGGCGTCGTACCAGGTGAGGCACCAGCGGGTGTCGGCGTCGAGGTCGCCCTCCTGCTCGCTGAGGACCTCGTCGAGGACAGTGTTGATGTGGGTGAGGGCCTCGGAGACGGTCATGTTCGTGCCGTCGGGTCCGATGACGCGGGCGTAGCGGGAGAAGACGCTCATGCCGGGTCCGATGGCCGCCTGGGCGAGGTCGACGGGGGCGATGCCGCCGCTGCGCAGGGTCTCAACCGCGTCCGGGAGAGTGCGGCGCAGCTCGCGCATGAGGCTGCGGCGGTCGGTCATGGGGGCGTCCTCGGGGCGGGGGCGCAGGACGAGGACGATGGAGGAGGCGAGGGCGTTGGTGCCGACGCCGGTCATGCGGCCGCCGCGCTCGGAGCGCATGGGCCAGGTGGCGGTGATGGTCCAGCCGGCGCCGATCATGCCCTCGAGGATGGTGGACCAGCCCGTGGAGGTGCGGCCGTCGGCGGTGGTCTCGGACTGCTTGAAGGCGTAGTAGACCGTCATCGGGTAGTCGGGGTTCGCGCCCTGGCGGGCACGGGCGAAGACGGCGCGGAAGCCGTCCTCGAAGAAGTCTTTCGCCCCGTCCTTGCCGCCGTGCCGGTAGGGGTTGGCGACGAGCTCCTCGGCCTTGGGCACGAGCATGGTGGAGAAGAGGGACGGATGGATGCCCTTGAGGGAGCGGCGCAGCCACACGTAGAAGAAGTCCGACAGGTCCGAGTAGCCGATGTTGTCGTAGTACGGAGGGTCGGTGGAGATGACGGCGCTCGCGTAGTCACGCGATGATGCATCGGCCTGAAGAACGGACGATGCGGCGTTCGCAGGCGTGCGACTCACTGCCTCAGAAACAGCTTTGATCATGATTGACAGGCTCCCCGAAGAACTAGCGAAGGGATTGCCTTCAGCGAAATCCCAAGCCATCGGAAGTGCTTGTCGGGCGAACACATTGCGCAGGATCTCCATTTGAGGATTATTCGCCCATGTGTTCAACGCTGACGAGTAGTCGGTAAGCCTGGACACAGCGAACCCCAGGTACGTAGCCACGGCGTCGGCGTAGGCTGCGGCTCCGGCACCACCGGCCTCGAGACGCTCCCCCTCCTCCATGCCGTTGGCGAGCGCGTCGCGCAGCACCCGCTCGCGCGCCTCCCCCACGAGGTCCGAGAACGTCGTCAGCGCCGTCAGCTGCCGCGAGGTGAACGCGTCGCTCCAGGTCGGCATGCCGTACATCGGCAACCTGTCGACGTCATGGTTCCGCTTCGGCACCTCCTGCATCGGAACGTCGGTCGGACGCGGAATACCCAGCGCAGTATCAGCATGGGCCGCGGTGGGCGCAAGGTACTCCCGGCGCCGACCGCCCTCAGCGGCGATCGCGATGAGCCGCTGCCCGAGCCCTCGGGACGTCGCCTGGCTGCGGATGCAGGCGTTGTCGATCAGCGTGCTGCATGCGAGACACCGTCCCTTGCCGCCAGCGACAGTCCCGGAAGACGGCGCCTGCGCGGGGTCGTGGCCGATGGAGTACTCGACATGGTCACCGACGATCGTGGGGACGATGTACGCCTCCTTGCCCTTCTTCTTGCCGAGCCACCACTTGGACACGAGCGGGGTCTCGATGCCGCAGGCGGGGTTCGGGCAGGTGACCGTGCGCGCCCAGATCCAGGCGATGACGGTCGCCGTCGTCCCGTCGGGCAGTTCGGCCGCCGGGTAGAGGTGGCCGATGCGCTTCCAGGCCTCCTCGCGCATCCACTGCCCGTAGCGGCGCACGTCCTCGGCCAGGCCGTGCGCGCCGGGCCATGTGCGCGTGCCGTCGTCGGCCTCCGGGAAGACCGGGGCGCGGCTTGCGAAGCGCGGCGGGATCTCGATGAGCGCCTTGTTGATGAGGACGGCCACGGGGTTGAGATCCGACGCGCGGGCCTCCAGTCCGAGCCGCTGGGCCTCCAGCGGGATGGAACCGCCACCGGCGAAGGGGTCGAGCACGGCGGGAAGCTCGCCGCCCGTCGAGCGGCGGATCTCCGCCCTCACCTCGCGCATGAGGTGCTCGTCGGTGAGGTTGTCCCAATCCACCATGCGGGTGATGAGGGTGAACAGGCGGCGTCGCTCGGCCTCCACGGCCCGCTCCGCGGCAGCGTCGGGCTCCGCGTCCCCGGCCGCGCGGGCAGCCTCCCGGAACTCCTCGTAGCGCTCGGAGGGGTCGTCCACCAGCTGGGAGAAGAGCACGGCACGGGCCGTGGCCGTGGGCTTGCGCGACCACCACAGGTGCAGGGTGGAGGGGTGCCCCTTGCGGATGGACTTCTCCCGGGCGGACTGGGCGTTGATCGCGTCGAGGGGCAGCGCCACCTCGATGAGCTTCCTGGGCACGGGCGTCCTTCCATCGGGCTGGGAGGGTGGGGATTCCTCACGGTCGCGAACTGGGCCCACTCTACGGCGGGCCTCCGACACGAATCACAGTTTCACGTCCGCCGGTGCGCCTCGGATTGGTGACGGTGGCGCCGGCTAGCCTGATCCCATGGGTTCCAGAACGATCCGCGTCCTCGACCTCTTCGCCGGGGCGGGCGGCCTCACTGCGGGGTTCCACGCAGCGTCATCGCGCTTCCACAGCGTCACCGCAGTCGAGATGGACCCCTACGCCGCCGCCTCCTACCAGGCGACCTTCCCGAGCACGGACGTCTACGCCGGCCCCATCCAGGAGTGGCTGGCCGCCGGCGCGGTGCCGGACGGGATCGACGTCGTCGTCGGCGGGCCGCCGTGCCAGGGCTTCAGCACGCTGGGCAAGCGGGACGCCGAGGATGCACGCAACCGGCTGTGGGAGCAGTACGCGGCAACCCTCGTAGCGACCGGGCCCAAGTACTTCGTCGTGGAGAACGTGCCGGCCTTCGGCAAGTCCCCCCAATACCGGGATTTCAAGGCCGCCACGGAGCCCAGAGGGTTCCTGGAGGACTACTCCTTCGAGTTGCGCGTCCTCAACTCCGCCGACTACGGCGCCCCGCAGTCGCGCAAGCGCGCGGTCCTCATCGGGCACCACCGGGACCTACCGGCCCCCGCCTTCCCGACTCCCACGCACAGCCCGGACGGGGCCGACGGGCTCCCCCTCTACAGAACGGTGCGCGAAGCGCTGCTGGGTGTGCCCGCGGAGCCCGATATGGACGCGCGCTTCAGCGAGGTCCGCACGCGAGTGGGCTCGCGGGATGTTCCCGGGGCGTTCTCGCGGCGGGAACTGCACGTCTCGCGGACCTACGATGACAAATCCCTGGACCGCTTCAAGGCGATCCCCGAGGGTGGTAATCGGACCAACCTTCCGGATGACCTCAAGGCGCCCTGCTGGCGCAAGCACACCACCGGATCAATGGACGTCATGGGTCGCCTGCATTGGGACAGGCCGTCCGTGACCATCCGCACGGAGTTCTTCAAGCCGGAGAAGGGGCGATACCTGCACCCCATCGAGAACCGCGCCATCACCCACTACGAGGCGGCCCTCCTCCAGGGCTTCCCGGAGACGCACCGCTTCATCGGCTCGCGCACCGCCATCGCCCGCCAGATCGGCAACGCCGTACCCATCCCCCTGGGCGCCGCCGTCGCCCGGCAGATCCTCGACAAGTTCTGACCGTGAGTACCTCTTAAGCGCGACGAACAACCACCGAACAGCGCATCCCAATCGCGACAGCGCCTCCTCCGGGCGCGCTCGCCAACTTCCTGCGTTACGATCCGTGATGCGCATACGTCATCCACCACGCGACGCCTGAACATACCGCACGCACCGAGGAGGAACATGGTCGAGGCCCCGCTGACCCTGCGGTTCGACCCGCAGACCGTCGACCATCTTGGTGCGCGCATGTACTCCCACCTGCCGAACGCCATCGCCGAGCTCGTCGCCAACGCCTACGACGCTGACGCGACGCGCGTCGAGGTGCGGATCGGGGCCGACGCATCAGTCGCCGTCTTCGACGACGGCCACGGAATGTCTCGGGAGGATGTCGCCGAGAAGTATCTCCACATCGGCCGCAACAGACGCCGAACCGAAACCGCGGCATTCACCGAGAGCGGCAGGCGACGGGTCTCCGGCAAGAAGGGACTCGGAAAACTCTCCCTGTTCGGTATCGGACGGGTGGTCTCACTGGAGACAACCCGGGCCGGGTCTCCGCAGGTGACGCGAGTGACCATGTCATACGACGATCTCATGGAGACTGAAGGCGAGTACCACCCCGCCGAGGAGGTCGGCGTCACCGACAGCACGTCCCATGGAACGACTGTGACGTTGACGTCGTTGCGAAGGAAAACGAGAATTGATCCGAAATCCCTGGCCTCCAGCCTCGCAAGACTCTTCAACTACGCAGATCGTGACTTTCGGCTACAGATCATCCCTGCAAGCGGGGCTGCTATCGACGTCAACAGCAGCCTCCGGATGTCAACCGTTGACACCGAGTTCACGTGGACCTTCCCCGCTCACTTCACGGTCGCCGATGACTTTCTCGCTTCACACGGTGTAACGGGCACCATCATATCCTCCGAGAAACCGCTCCGAAGCGCGATGCGAGGCATCACGCTCTACGCCGACGGACGTATGGTCAACGAGCCCGAGTTCTTCGGCAGCGCCGAATCGAGCCACGCATATTCATATCTCACCGGATACCTCGACGTGGATTTCATTGACACCCTAGACGAGGACGTCATCGCAACCGACAGGCGCGCTTTGGTATGGGATCATGACACCACTGAGCAGTTGCGCGCGTCTCTGACCATCCTTCTGAAGCGCATTGGACGAGAATGGAGCGGGCGCCGCCGCGAGCTGCGCGAGCGTCAGCGCAGTATGACGCTCACACGCCCAGTCGACGCGTGGGTTGGCACGATCCGCTCACCGAAGGACAGGGAGGCGCTCCAGAGGGTCATCGAGGACATCACGTCAGAGGACCTGGACATCCCTTCCTCAGCAGAGGGCCGAATCCTGAAGGACCTCGAGGGGCTCGCTCCCCCCTACGCCGAGATGGTCTGGCGCAGGCTGCACCCTGAGATCCAGGACGCAGCGCGCGTCTTCTACGAGCGGGAGGACTACTTTCATGCGGTCGACGAAGCCGTGAAGAGATACGTCGGCGCAACAGCGACGAAGTCCGGAATTCCGCGGGACGACCCGTATCGAACCCTTTCCAAGTCATTCGGGAAGGACGGGCCGCTCTCAGTCTTCTCCCGTCACATGAAACACGGCAGCTTCACCGATCAGACCGCCGACAACATCGACCGGGGCCAACAGAATCTCTCACTCGGTATCCTCAGCGCCTTCCGGAACACCATCGATCACGAGGAGCAGGCAGAACTGCTCAGGACCGGCGCCCTCACATACGAGGACTGCCTTGACGCCCTGAGCATCCTCTCTTATCTCATGAGGCGCTTGGACGGCGCGGAAACTCGCGAATAAGTCCAGCTCGAAGCATCGCGCATACGAGGAAATACTGATTCACGCAGAAGTGATTTCACTCGGGAGCAGACGCCTCTCGGAGACGCCTCGAGCACCCCGAAGCTCTTGAAAGCACCTCCCGGCCAGCGAAAGCCCTCCACGACGAGATGCTTCCGATGGTTAGATGCATTTCATTGGGATGTTGCGAACGCCGCTGGTGGGGTTTGTCTATCGAGGGCGGCGTGGTGGTCGGTGGCGATTGCAGAAGTGGAGCCACTGGCTGTAGGAGGGTTCGCGTCGAGGCTCGCTGGTGCAGGTTGTATTGTAGGTCTCCTCGGAGGCCAAAGCGCAGTTGCACCCTCAGTCCTTACCGTCCACGGGGTCCGGTAAGGCCATGTGAGACGCTGTTTGACACCAGCGTCGGCCAGGACTTGGTTGCATACACGCGACCGCTACCAGGCGCCGTTGTCGGTCATCTCCGCTTCAACGGTGATGGCGCTGCACCCAAAGAAGGCGATCACCCACGATATGAGAGCCGCGACGGTGGAACCGCGCTCATCGTCAAGGACCACCTGGCTGTAGGCCAGGCGCGAGTGATCGTCCACGGGGCCTCCGGCCCTGGCCGGCGGGGATGCAGCCGAGCTTGTTGATCTCGACGTGGATCAGCTCGCCCGGGTGCTCCTCTTGCGCCACTGGAGTGGGCCCAGACCAGCGCGGCGAGGCCTGCCGGGCGTCGCACCTACCGCGATGCATCCCTGGGACCATCGAGAACGTGCCCCGGGGTTGTGGACGTGCGGCGGGGTTGCCAACGTGCCCCCGGGGTGCGTCCACAACCCCCGGGCACGTCCACAACCCCGGCACACGGCGGAAACCAGACGATGATGCTCCCCTCCCGGCGCTTCCCTGGCAGCATGGGCGCATGAGTGATGACGCCCGCCCTTCCCCTGCCACCGACTCCCCGGGCGATGCCGCCCGCCGCGCCCAGTACCTCTCCGACCGCTACGGCGCCCAGCCCCGCCCCGCGGACCTGGAGTGGACCCCCGCCGTCGACACGATGCTGGCGCACCGCTCCGTGCGGGCCTTCACCCCCGAGCCCGTCACCGAGCGCCAGCTGGCCACGATCATCGCCGCCGCGCAGTCCGCGCCCACCTCCTCCAACCTGCACCTGTGGAGCGTCATCGTCGTCGACGACGCCGCACTGCGCGACCGGATCATGGACCTGGCCGACTCCCCCAACCAGTCGGAGAACTTCGCGTTCATCCGGCAGGCCCCCGCCGTCCTGCTGTGGGTGGCCGACGCCTCCCGCAACGAGGAGATCATGGCCTCCGTCGGTGCCGGCACCGACAGCCTGGACTACCTCGATTCCTTCCTCACCGTCTCCATCGACACCGCCATGGCGGCGCAGAACGCGGTGGTCGCGGCGGAGTCCATGGGCCTGGGCGCGTGCTACCTGGGCTCGATGCGCAATCTGGAGGCCGCGCTGTGCGAGCTGCTCGCCCTCCCCCGCCACTCCTACGTGGTGGTCGGCATGGCCGTCGGGCACCCCGACCCCGCGCGGGCCGGCGGGGTCCGCCCCCGTCCGGCCCAGGCGGTGGTCGTGCGACGCAATCTCGACCCCGCACCGGCGCTGGAGTCCTGGCTCCCCGCATACGAGGAGGCATATGCCGCCTTCCGCGCCTCCCAGGGACTGGACGGGCGGACCTGGCGCGAGGCGGTGGTTCGTGCCTCGAGCCGCATGTACATGGACGGCCGCGACAAGATGCGCGGGGCCGCCGAGCAACAGGGCTTCGGCCTGGCCTGAGCCCCGGAGCGCCCAGGCTCCCGCGCCGAGGGGCGGACCCGCGCCGTGGGCGGCCCGATGGCCTCGGTGGCGGCCCGACCGCGAGTGCCGATCAGCGCCGACGGCGGCGGGAGCCCCGCAGCGCCAGGAGCGCCAGCCCGGCGACGAGCGCGCCGTTGGTCAGCGCCCCCTGGAGCTTCTGGGAGCGCTTGAAGCCCTCCTCCCTCCAGAAGGCCTGGCCCTGAATGGTGGTGGGGATGAGGGACAGGATGAGGCCGCCCGCGGCGCAGCGCGTCCCCACGCCCGCCACCAGTGCGGCGCCGCCCGCCATCATCGCCCCGCCGTTGAGCAGGACGAGGTCCCTCCCCGTGACCTCACGGCCGAGGAGGGCCTGAGCAGTGGGCCCGGCGGAGGCGTTGAGCGCCGTCGCAATGGGCTCGGCCTGGCGGGCGAGAGCGTCCGCGCCGCCGACCTGGGTCCAGCCCCCGTGGATGAAGGGCCCGGCGAGGAGGGCGCGGATGGCTAGCGGTGCGCGGGACATGGTCGGGACTCCTTTCAACGGGGCCGATCAGGGAAAATAGATCGTCAGGGTCAAGTGTGCCACCACCCGGCGCCCACGCGCGGGCCCGCGCCCGGCTCAGCGCCCCCGGGGGCCCGGGTCGGCGGGCCAGGACGAGTGGGCCGCCTACGCCCATCCGGCGCTGCGCGCCAGGCTCCAGGCGGACCAGGCCGTGGCGCCGGCGATCACCAGCCACCAGGTGCCCAGCCAGAACCAGCCCGGCAGGCGGGTGAGCCCGGCCAGTGAGCCGTGGTCCTGGTGAGGGTCGTGACTGGCGGCGACGTCGCGCAGCGCGTCCCAGGAGCCCAGGAGGAGCACCAGACCGGCCCCTGCTGTCAGGGCGTCGCGGGGCGCGAGGGCCAGCGGACCCGCCCGCACGATGCTGGAGCCCGTCCACCACAGGGCGGTGGTGGCGGCGATGACGAGCAGGACGAGCCCGAGGGTGCGCGCCGAGCGGGACTTGATGAGCAGCACGAGCTCGGCGACTAGGGCGACGGTGAGGAGCGGGCCGACCCAGCCGCCCAGTGCCGCCTGCACGAGGAGGCAGCCGATGAGCGCGGGCGTGGGGTAGCCCGCCCACGCGGTGGCGATCCTGCCCGGGCCCCGGCTGCGCCCGCTGGTGATCGCCCGACCCCCGAGCCCGGCGTCCACGGTGAAGCCCTCGAAGCGACGGCCGACGAGGAGTCCGACGCCGGCGTGCCCGGCCTCGTGGATGACGGTCACCGCCGCGCGCCCCCAGCGCCGCGCCGTCGGCATGGCCAGGACGAGGCCGAGCAGGAGGATCCCCGGCCATACCGCTGCCGGGTCCGGCGCGGTGGATGGGAGGATGCGATCGACGGCGTCCAGGAGGAACCCACTGAGAGTCACGATGGGATTGTGCCCCATGGGCCTATGCGCGCCCTGTGCGCCCCGGGAGGGGCACGGCCGGGGCTCCGCGGCCGGGGCTCTACAGTCAGCGCATGAGCGCTCCAGCCCGCCCCGCCCGGCCCTCCTCCGGCCGCCTCGTCGTCGCCGCCGCGATCCTGGATTCCCTGGCCCGCCCGACATCGATGCTCTGCGCCGCCCGCTCCTACCCTCCTCAGCATGCGGGCGAGTACGAGCTGCCGGGCGGCAAGGTCGAGAGCGGGGAGGAGCCGGTGACCGCGCTGGCGCGCGAGCTCGCCGAGGAGATCGGGGCGTCGGTGCGCCTTGGCGCCGAGGTCGTGCCGCCCGCCGCGCTGGCGGTTCCGCCGCCCCCGCCGCGGCGCGAGCATCCGGGCGACGGCGCCCCGGCCTGGGCCGCGATGAACGGGCACCGGATGAGGGTCTGGCTCGCCGAGCCCGACGGCGATCGCCCGCCCCGATGCGGGAAGGCGCACCAGTCACTGGACTGGGTGCGGCTGGGGGAGCTCGACGCCCTTCCCTGGCTGCCGGCGGACGCGCCCATCCTTCGCGCGATCCGGTCGACCCTCGCGCGGGGAGCGCGCTCCTGATAGTGAGGATCAACATCCTCATCGTGATTTCCCGCACAACCGCGGCTTTCGTCCGGGCCGCGACCCGCAACGACATCCCTGCTTGCTGACACCGAGAACCACAACGTCACGTCGTGAGTTAGGCTAGCCTCATGCCGAAGATCATGGGTAGCTCCCTCGCCGAGCACCGCGAGCGCACGCGCAACGCGCTGTTCGAGTCCCTGTCCCTTCTCATGAGCCAGCGCTCCTTCGACAAGATCACGCTCTCCGATGTCGCCGCGCGCGCCGGCGTGGGCCGCACCGCCGTCTACAACCATTTCGCCGATAAGGAGGACCTGCTCCTGGCCTTCATGGAGCACGAGGTCGTCCGCTACTCCGAGGAACTGTCCATCGCACTGGCAGGCATCGAGGACCCGATCGACCGCCTGCGCGTGTACGTGCGCCAGCAGGCCCTCCTCAAGCGCCACTTCCACTTCCCCACCACCGGGCCGCTGGCCAGCTCGGTCTCGCGCAGCACGGCGGGACGGCTGCGCGCCCACGGCGGGCTCATCAGCCAGATGCTCGCCTCGATCCTCACCGACGCCATGGATGAGGGCCTCATCCCCCGGCAGGACTCGGCGATGCTCATCCCTCTGCTCAACGCCTGCGTCATGGGCGGGCGGCCCACCCCTCAGGACCCCGCGGCGCGGGCCGCCTACCTCGACGCCCTGGACATCTTCGTCCTGCGGGCCGTCGGAGCGCGGCTCCCGGACCACGCGGTGCCCGCGATCCGCCGCACCCACGCCACAGAGGACGAGGACGCCCCGGCCTCTCGACGCGAGCGGGCCGCCGTCGGCTGAGCCGCGCCGCCCGGCGCCCGTTCACCAGCGGCGCTTAGCGCCGTCATTCGGTCCTGCGGAGCGCTCCTCGCGCCCCTGGTTACGGCGCTGAAGCCTCTTCTCCTTCTCCTGGCCCTCCGTGGGCGTCGGGCCGGCTGAGCCGCTCGCGCCCGGCGTGGGCGCGCTCGACCCGGAGGCGGTCGGCGAGGAGGAGCCGGAGGCGCTCGGATCCGCTGACGGGTCGCTTGACGGATCACCGCTGGGGCTCTGGGACGCGCCCGGCGAGGGGGACCCGGAGGCGCTCGGGGTCTGGGTGGGCGAGGCGGTCGGCGTCGGCGTCTGGGTGGGGGGCGTCGTCGGCTGGGGCTGCGGGGACTGGACAGGGGGGACCTCGCAGTCGCCCGCGGCCTCCTTCGCGGCGTCGACCTGGGCCTGCGCCGCCGTCGTGTCCCCCGACTCCTGGGCCTGCCCCGCCAGGGCCATATGCGCCACGAAGAGATTGACGCGGGTCATGCACACGCCGGTGCGCTGCCGGATGATATTGCCCTCGGTGTCGTAGGCGACGTCGATGACCTCCTGAGGGGCGTCGGGCAGGGAGGACTCCAGGTCGGCGATCGAGCGGTCGTAGTCCCCCGCCAGGAGCTCGGCGGTGCCCAGGTTGTAGCGCACCCGCCACTTGTGCAACCACGGGTTGATCGTGCGCACCATGCGGTAGCGGTCCACCGCGGTGGAGTAGTCGCCCGCGTACAGGGAGCGGTTGGCCAGGGTGGTGCCCGTGGACACCGCCGCCAACCACAGGCCCGCGACGAGCAGGATCGAGGTCAGGCCGAGCCCGATCAGCAGGCGGCGGCGCCTCGGCATCGGCTTGCGCGCTCCCATCACCGTCCCCCTGCCCGCGCCAGGCGGCGCACCTCGATATCGGAGCGCACGAGCGCCACTGCCTCCCAGGTCATGAGCGCGAAGACCAGGAGCGCCAGGGGCCAGGTGAGGTAGCGGCTGGAGCGCTTGCCGTGGTGCCCGTCGGACAGGATCTGCTCGACGTCGACGCTCGTGAAGGCGCTCGTCGGGTCGTCGCCCTCGCCGTCGCGCTGGTAGTAGGGCAGGCCGAGGTCCGTCGCCACCGTCTGCAGCTCCTGGGTATCCGGGACCGAGATGGCGTCATCGCTGTGCCCCTTCTCCTTGATGTAGGGCATCTGGTCGGCGGGGGTCGTGCCGCCGTCGTACTCGCGCATCCTCCCGCCGCGGGCGGTGCCGTAGCCCAGCACCGCGCCGCCGTCGACGAGGGGGGCGAGGTCCTTCCAGGCCACGCCCTGCGAGGCGGCGTCCTTGGCCCCGGCGCCGTCGTCGGTCGCCTCGCCGTCGGAGAGGATGTAGACGAGGCGGGCGTCCTGGGGGGCCACCTGCTCGGCCTCGGTGAGGGTGGCGCTGAGCAGCGGGAGCATGCGCTCGAGCGAGGAGCCCGTGGATCGGCTCGTCACCTCCTGCCGGAGTGTCTTGATCCAGGAGTCGACGGCGTTGGTGTCGGTGCTCAGCGGCATCTCCCTGGCCGCCGTGGAGTCCAGGGCGAGGATGGAGAAGCGGGCCTCGGGCAGGGCCCGGCGGATCGCCTCCAGATCCGCGCGGACGCCGTCGAGCCGGGTCCCGGCGCCGCCGGCCCAGTCCTCGGCGGCCATGGAGCCCGTGCGATCGACGACGAGGTAGACCTCCACGGTGGAGGTGACCCGCTGATCGTACTGGTAGGTGCTGGGACCGGCGAGCATGAGCACGAGCGCGGCCACCAGCGCGGCCCGCCGGGCGACGACGAGGCGCGCCGAGCGCGACAGCTGACGGCGGGCGGGCGGGAGATCAGCTCCCGCCCCCCGTGGGGCCCGGGCCTGCGGGCCGTAGGGGGCGGGGGCCGCCTGGGGGCGCGGCCGCGCCGGGCGCAGACGCCACCAGTTCAGGACGACGGCGCCGATGCCGATGAGGGCGGCGAGGATGGTGAGGGGCCATCCGAGCAGCGGATGGAGTGTCATGCGCGCCTCCAGGCGGCGATGAGCAGCAGGGAGCCGGCGGCCAGCACCAGCCAGATGGCGCCCGCCCTGGGAGTGTCCGTCAGCCGCACCTCATTGTCGGCGCTGTACTCCTGGACCTGGGTCTTCTCCAGCTCCTCGACGATGCGCCCGGCCGTACCGGAGTCCCCCACCTGGTAGAACTTGCCGCCGTTGTCCTGCGTGACCGTCTCCAGCTCCCGGCGGGCCGACTCGACCTGGGCGGCGAGGTCGCCGTAGTCGAGCTCGTCGTCGTAGCCGTAGATGGAGAACAGGCGGATCTTCTTACTCGTGGCGAGCTCGGCGGCCTCGGGCAGGGAGTAGAGCTGAACGTGCGAGTCGTCGAAGACGAGGTTGTCGGTGGCCAGAATGATGGAGCGGGGGCGCTCGTCGGCGCTGGCGGCGCCGGAGTTGTCGAAGGCCTGCGTGCAGGAGGCCAGGCCGTCGCCGGCCAGCGAGGAGGCGTCGAGCTCCTCCGCCATCGTGCCGGCGAACATCCGCGAGTAGCGGCTGCGCGCCGAGGACGGGCTGGAGAACGCGGAGTCCAGGAGATCGGTGATCTTGCCCATCTCGGTCTTGAGGGTCTCGTAGTCGTCGGTGAGGGGCACCATCGTCTGCGCCGTCGTGTTCCAGGCGATGAGCGCCACCCGCTCCCCGTTGAAGGAGTCGATGAGCTCGGTGTAGGTCTCCAGCACCTGGGAGTCCAGGCCGAGCATGGAGCCGGAGACGTCCAGGCACAGCACGATATCGCGGCTGGCCAGGGTGTCGTTGCGCACGTCCTTGCTCACGGGGCGGCCCGCGAGCAGCGCCGAGGAGGCCATGGCCACGATGATGAGCGCGCCCAGGAGCGCGTGGAGCGCGCGGCGGCGGCGCAGGCGGCGCAGAACGGCGGGCGAGCGCAGGAGGGGCATCGCGTTGGCGACGCGGCGCGTCGGACCGACCGGGGCCCGCTCGCCCCTGCGGGCGGCGCGCAGCGCGGCGATGCCGATGATCAGCGCGGCGGCGCCGATGAGGAACCAGGGGAGCCAGGGCATCACCATCTCGAGACCACCTCCCTGGCGTGCTCGATGGCCTGGGCGGCCGCGGCGTCGGAGTCGCGGTCGAAGGAGGGCTGCTCCCAGATCGCCAGGAGCTCCCCGACATGCCCCAGGGGGTCGGTGTCCAGGGGCTGCGAGGTGGTCCTGGCGCGCTTGAGGCGGGTCTCGATGTCCTCGGACTCGGTGGAGGCGGACATATCCATGATCTCCGTGACGGTCGCGGTGGTCAGGTCCTCACCACTGCGCTCGGATCCGAAGCCCCGCAGGGCGGAGGCCAGTTCGAGGTGCAGGGCGCGCAGGTCGATCTGCCCGGCGTCGTACTTCTTCGCGGCGCGCTCGACGAGCCTCATCCAGCGGCGGCGCTCCCCGGGAGCCATGGGGATATCGCTGATGAAGCCGTCCCGGACCCGGTGGCTCAGGAATGACCAGAGCAGTCCGGCCACGGCGAGCAGGAGGATGACGACGGCGGTGACCGCCATCCAGGTGGGCATGAGCTGCGGGGGGCTGAGCTCCACGGTCATCGCCTCCTTCGGGCCGTGGCGAGGCGCTGACGGCCGAGCACCTCGGCGATGGAGTCCACGAGGCTCTCGTCGGAGGCGACGACGGCGTGCTCGATGCGGCGCGAGTCGAGCAGCGCGGTGACACCGGCCCGCCGGGCGGCGTCGGCCCGGGCGAGCTGGGCGCCCAGGGCCGTGTCGTAGCGCAGGAACACCGGCAGGTCCTCCGCCATCTCCACATCGCGGACCGCGCCGGGGTCGCCGGTGATGGGGGCGTCGTCGGCGATCTGGATGACGACGAGCTCGTGCTGCGCCGACAGCCTGCGGAGCTGGTCGTGGGCGGTGGCGTCCGGGTGGGAGGTGTCGGTCAGGAGCACCACGAGGCTGCGGCGGCCGTGGAGGCTGATGACCTTGCCGAGCAGCCCCGGCAGGTCGGAGGCGGGCGCGCCGGGGACCAGCTCGCCGATGACGGCGCCGCTGTCCCGCCGGGGCGAGACCTGCCCGACCCGCACCTGGGCGTTCGACGGAGCGCCCTGCGGGGGCTCCGTGAGGGCGGAGTACTGCCGGGCGATGAGCCACAGGATCGTCTCGGCGTGCTCGGCGCCCGACCGGGGCGGACGGGAGACCATCCGGGAGGCGTCCCCGGCCACGAGCGCCACGGAGTCGCCGCGCAGACGGGCCAGGTAGGCCATGACCTCGGCGACGGCGAGGGCGAGCTCGCGCTTGTCCTCACCGCTGGGGGCCTGGGCGGCCATGGTCCGGCCGGTGTCGACGGCCAGGACGAGGGGCAGGTTGGACTCGCGCTGGTAGCGCTTGATGACGGGCTGACCGATGCGCGCGGAGGCCTTCCAGTCGATGTCGCCCACGTCGTCGCCGGGGCGGTAGGCGGACAGGTCGTCGAAATCCTGCCCGTGGCCCAGGAGAACGGACTTGTGCCGCCCGTCGAGCAGGCCCGTGGCGCGGCGCAGCGTGGGCAGGGACAGGCGCCCCCGCACGCGGGCCAGGCGCGACCCGCGCTGCGTCGGCTCGGCCGGCAGCTCGACGGCGCCCGCCCCGGACTGACGGCTCACGGTGTCGGGACCGCCGCGAAGACCGCGTCGATGATCGCCTCGGGGGCGATGTCGTCGGCGAGGGCGTCGTAGGTCAGCACCAGACGGTGGCGCATGACGGCGTGGCGCAGGAGCCCGACGTCGTCGGGGGTGACGTAGGTGCGACCGGCCTGGAGGGCGAGGGCCTGGGAGACCCGCATGAGGGCGATCGAGCCTCGCGGCGAGCCGCCGACGCGCACATGGCGCTCCAGGCCGGGCACGGGGCGCGGGCCGCCGCCGCGGGAGGTGTTGATGATGGCGACGATGTACTGCTTGATGACGGGGTCCACGTAGACGCGCTCGACGGCGCCCTGGAGCCATTCGACGTCGTCGGTGCTGATGGGCCGGGCGCGCAGGGGCTCCTCGAAGGCGCCGGAGGAGATCTTGTCCAGGACGTCGACCTCCTCCATGGGCTTGGGGTAGCTCAGCACGTCCTTCATGAGAAAGCGGTCCATCTGGGCCTCGGGCAGGACGTAGGTGCCCTCCTCCTCGATGGGGTTCTGGGTGGCGAGCACCATGAAGGGGTGCGGCAGCGGGTAGACGACGCCGCCGATGGAGGTCTGGCGCTCCTGCATGGCCTCGAGCATGGCGGACTGGGTCTTGGCGCTGGAGCGGTTGATCTCGTCGAGCAGGACGATATTGGCGTGCACCGGGCCGAGCTGAGTGGTCATCTCCCCGGTGGCGTACTGGAGGACCTGGGTGCCGACGATGTCGTTGGGCATGAGGTCCGGGGTGCACTGGATGCGGGTGAAGGAGCCGGAGACGGCGGAGGCGAGCGTCTGGGCGGCGGTGGTCTTGGCCAGGCCCGGGACCGATTCCAGGAGGATGTGACCACCGGCGATGAGCGTGGAGATGAGGGCCAGGCGCAGTTGCTCCTGGCCCACCAGGCGCTGCTCGAAGACCTGGTGGATGCGCTTGATGAGAGCGCCGGCGCGCTCCACGTCCTCCTCGGGGTGGCTGGAGCGGGAGGAGCGGGCGGCCTCGGCGCGCAGGGCCTCGCGCGTGGGCAGGGGGCCGGTGGGCGCGGGGTAGGCGTGCTCGCGGGGGACGGTGGGGACGGTGCCAGACTGCGGGATCTCCCCCGGGGCGGGGCGGATATCGCGGCGCGCGCCGGGGACGATCGACGGCGGGGCCGGCTGGGCCGGCGCCTGGGGCATCGGTGGGGCCGCGGGAGAGGCGCCGGGCCGGGGGACCGGGTGCGAGGGAGCCTGACCGGGGGCGGCCTGGCGGGAGGAGGGCAGGGCAGCGGAGCCGGCCGAGCCGCCGGGACCGCCGGCAGCCCCGTCGACGGAGGGCACAGTGCCCCAGAACGGCCCGCCCATGGGAGGAGCAGCGGGCTGTCGGTGCTGCGCTGGGTCGGTGCTCATAGGTCTCCTCATGAGGTGGTGGTCGGCGCTCTGCCTCCCGCAGGCTATAACGGAGGCTCGTTGGGGCGATACCTCCGGCGATGGGTATCCTCACCCACATTCCCGGTCCATCCAGGCAATCCTCACCCCTGCCGCGAGACCGGTCGAAGTGGCGATCGAGACCACTATGTTGGTTGTGGGTGGGTGGGTCTGACTCAATCGAGACCTGACGGCCCCTGGTTTGCGGGGTGTGTCCTTGGACCGGC
>NZ_MVIW01000021.1 GCF_002072185.1 Actinomyces denticolens | reverse complement strand
ACCGAATGAACCGTGGGCGGGCAAGGGCCGACAGGCCGGTCCAAGGACACACCCCGCAAACCAGGGGCCGTCAGGTCTCGATTGAGTCAGACCCACCCACCCACAACCAACATAGTGGTTTCAATGACGTTTTCGACCGGTCTCGGCGATTGGGGGCGGTCAGATGCGGGTGGCGTCGAGGATGCGGGTGAGGAATGCCGCGCGCTGCTCGGGGCCGGCCTCGGCTGGAACCTGGCACTTCGCGCCGAGGTAGGAGGCCGGCGCGATGCCCCCCTCGGCATCCGCGGCGGGCTCCACGGCGGCCAGGGAGCAGGCGCGCACGTCCTCGGCGCTCATCACCGATCCGGGCTCGTCGACGTCGAGGGGCAGGTGCCCATCCATCCACGCCTTCGCGTAGCGGGTGTCCTCGGGGCCGGCCCCGGAGAACATGACCCCCTCCAGCGCCCCGGCGGCGCGGGCGAGGCGCACGTGCTCCAGGGCGGTGGCGGCGTCGCGAGCCTCGAGGGCCGAGCGCCCCCAGTTGAGGGACATGCGCACGCGGGGGTGATCGAGGACGCGCAGGACCTCCAGCTCCTCATCGATGCCGAGCAGGCGCTTCTCGCCCAGGTCGGGCGCGACGAAGGCGTCGCAGTGCTCCACCAGCAGCAGCGCGTCGCCCCAGTCGTAGTCGATGATCTGCGACAGCGACTCCCCGAAGGCCTCGGCGCTGTGCGCCACCCCGGGCTCGCCCGAGGGCGCGGAGTGGATCTCGACGGCGGCCACGACCTCGTGTCCGGCCGTCTCCCGCAGGGCCTCGACGCCGTCGCGCACCGAGCGGGTGAAGGCGAGGGCGTCGGCGCGGCCCTGGCGATCGGTGGAGGCCAGGCCGAAGGAGCCGGTGGCCCACACGCGCATCATGGTTCCGGGGATCGCGGTGACGATGTTGCGGTCCCAGTGGGGCGCGAGCTGGGAGGCCAGCCAGGGCAGGCCCGCCGCCCCGCCGAGGTCGTCCCTGAAGGGGATCTCGAGCCCGCGGACGCCCGGGATCCGCGCCAGGAGCCGGTAGTACTCCTCCTGGCCCTCCTGGGACTCGGGCAGTGAGGCGTAGGCGCCGAGGATCGCGTCGGGCGCGGGGCGGGCGGCGCCGCCGGCATCGTCGGCACCGGCGCCGATCGGGCCGGGGGTCCCTGGCGTCGGGAGGGCTGTGGCGGGGTTCCGGGCAGTGGTCATGGCGGCCTCCTCTTGCGAGGTCGAGTGGTGCCGGGGCTGCTCGGGCGCGGTGCGCGGGGCTCGCGCGGAGCGCGCTCCCGAATCGCCGGGCCACCTCTCGTCGGATATCAGACGACGGCCGCTATTTTACCGGATTCCTCCAGGCTGTCTGCCGTTGTTCCAGGTTTTGGAGCGCCGGCAGTGGTGCAGCCCACCCCGCCGCTGTTTCCACTCCCGAGGGAACCTGTGGCAGGATGGGTCACCGCTGAAGGGCAGTGGCGCAATTGGTAGCGCACCGGTCTCCAAAACCGGCGGTTGTGGGTTCGAGTCCCGCCTGCCCTGCTGAGAACGGCGGATCTGTCGGGAGATCCCGTCGGTTCGTCTTCTCGTCCCGTCAGGGATGGCAAGGAATCGGACCGTCGAGCACCCCGAGGATCATGAGAATGAGCGAGAGCGCCGCCAAGGACGCATCCACGCGCAGTGGCAACCCCATCAAGCGCGTCATGCGGTTCATCCGCCAGGTCATCGATGAGATGCGCAAGGTCATCTGGCCCACGAAGAACGAGCTGTGGACCTACTTCGTCGTCGTGGTGGTGTTCATCGTCGCGATCATGGCCTTCACCGGCATCCTCGACACCATCTTCGACCGCCTGGTCCTGTGGGGCCTCGGCTGAGTCCCGCCGCGCCCAGCGCCCACCCGTCAGCCTGAAGAAGCCAGTGGAAAGCAGGTACACCGTGTCCGAAGAGACGCTCGAGGAAACCGCTGTCGAGGAGACCGGCGCCGTCGACGACGCCCCCGCCGTCGACCCGCTGGAGGACTTCCGCAAGGAGATGTCCTCCCTGCCCGGCGAGTGGTACGTGCTGCACACCTACTCCGGCTACGAGCGCCGCGTGGCCGCGGACATCAAGGCCCGTGCCGAGAACTTCGAGATCGAGGACTACGTCTTCGACGCCGTCGTCCCCATGGAGACGGTCATCGAGATCAAGGCGTCCAACAAGAAGAAGGAGGTGTCCCGGGTCCGCATCCCCGGCTACGTGTTCGTGCGCATGGACCTGGACGACCCGGAGACCTCCGATCACGTCTGGCGCACCATCAAGGACACCCCGGCCGTCACCGGCTTCGTGGGGGACCGCTACAACCCGGTGCCGCTGACCTTCGAGGAGGCCGTCTCCCAGCTCGGCCCCACCCCTGAAGAGGTCGCCGCCAAGCAGGCCGCCGGCTCCAAGGAGAGCCGCGAGGAGGGCGGGGCCACGCAGGTCGCCGCCGGGGGGCAGGTCTACGAGGTCGACTTCTCCGTGGGCGAGTCGGTCATCGTCACCGACGGCCCCTTCGAGTCCCTGCCGGCCACGATCTCCGAGATCCACCCGGACACCCAGAAGCTCCAGGTGCTCATCTCCCTGTTCGGCCGCGACACCCCGGCCGAGCTCTCCTTCACCCAGGTGTCCAAGATCTGAGGCCGGCCGTCGGCCCGGCGCGCACGGCGCCGCCGGGAGCGGATGGCGCGGCGAACCGGTGCCGCACGAGTGCGGCAGGCGCTCCCGGTGCCCGGTATCACAGCGCGAGCGCTTGTGATACCGGGCACCGGGCATTATCGGGGTGCCGTGCGGGGGCTAGGATGGGCCCTCGTGCGCTCCTGCGCACCGCCGCGCGGCAGGCGCGCGGCATCCGGACAAGAAAGACCCATACACATGGCACCCAAGAAGAAGGTCTCTGGGCTCATCAAGCTCCAGATCCAGGCCGGCGCCGCGAACCCCGCGCCGCCGATCGGCCCCGCGCTCGGCCAGCACGGCGTCAACATCATGGAGTTCTGCAAGGCGTACAACGCCGCCACGGAGTCCCAGCGCGGCAACGTCATCCCCGTTGAGATCACCGTCTACGAGGACCGCTCCTTCACCTTCGTCCTCAAGACCCCTCCGGCCGCCGAGCTCATCAAGAAGGCCGCCGGCGTGGCCAAGGGATCCTCGACGCCGCACTCCGCGAAGGTCGGCTCGATGACCGCCGCCCAGGTGCGCGAGATCGCCGAGGCCAAGATGGCCGACCTCAACGCCAACGACGTCGAGGCCGCCTCCAAGATCATCGCCGGCACCGCCCGTTCGATGGGCATCACCGTCGAGGCCTGAGGCCCCGGCACCCCCGATCAAGACCCCGTGGAAGGGCCATGCGCGGCCCGTTCACCACGACTGCCAAGGAGAAGCAGATGACTAAGCGCAGCAAGGCCTACCGCGCCGCCGCTGAGAAGATCCAGTCCGGGATCCTCTACACCCCGGCCGAGGCCGTGAAGCTGGCCAAGGCCACGTCCGTGACGAAGTTCGACTCCACCGTGGACGTCGTCCTCCGCCTGGGCGTGGACCCCCGCAAGGCCGACCAGATGGTGCGTGGCACCGTGTCCCTGCCGCACGGTACTGGTAAGACCGCCCGCGTCATCGTCTTCGCCGTCGGCGATCGGGCCGAGCAGGCCCTCGCCGCGGGCGCGGACGAGGTCGGCGGCGACGAGCTCATCGAGAAGGTCGCCAAGGGCTGGACGGACTTCGACGCCGCCGTCGCCACCCCGGACCTCATGGGCAAGGTCGGCCGCCTGGGCCGCGTGCTGGGCCCCCGCGGCCTCATGCCCAACCCCAAGACCGGCACCGTGACGATGGACGTGACCAAGGCCGTCACCGACATCAAGGGCGGCCGCATCGAGTTCCGCGTGGACCGCGCCGCGAACCTCAACTTCATCATCGGCAAGTCCTCGTTCACCGAGGCCCAGCTCGAGGACAACTTCAAGGCCGCCCTCGAGGAGGTCCTGCGCCTCAAGCCGTCGACGTCGAAGGGCCGCTACATCCTCAAGGCCACCATGGCCACGACGATGGGCCCCGGCATCCCGATGGATGTCACCAAGGTCTGAGCGCCCGCGATCGCGCCCGACGGCGCCGCCCGCCCCGCACCGGGGCGCGCGGCGCCGTCGTCATTTGCGCTTCGGGATGTTGGCGGGCGAGCCGGGGCAGGAGCCGGGGAGTGAGCGATCGCACCGCGCGTCGGCCCCCTCCTGGCTTGCGTGGGAGCGCGGTCAACGGGCAGAGTGTGCCTTGCCAAAGACCGCAGGTCTCCCGCGCGAGCGGGACCAAGTCCGCCATGGGCGGAGCCGGCGCAGGTGAGACGAGATCGCTCCAGCATCGCTGGGCCGCGAGCCCCGTGCCCACCGGCGCGGGGCTTCTTCCGTGAGGGGCGCTGCGGCAGACCACGGAAGGAGGGCCCATGGCACGGCCTGACAAGGAAGCGGCTGTTGCCGAGATCGCGGACAAGTTCCGCGCCTCCGGCGCCGTGCTGCTGACTGAGTACCGCGGGATGAGCGTCGCCCAGCTGAAGACGCTGCGCCGCTCGCTCGCCGGCAACGCCGAGTACACCGTGGTGAAGAACACGCTTGCCGCGATCGCCGCCCGCCAGGTCGGCTTCGAGGCATTCGCGGAGGACCTCAAGGGCCCCACGGCCCTGACCTTCGTCACCGGTGAGCCGGTGGAGGCCGCGAAGGCCCTGCGTGACTTCGCCAAGGACAACAAGGAGCTCGTCATCAAGGGCGGTGTCATGGACGGCTCCGTGCTGTCCGCCGACGGCGTCGACAAGCTCGCATCTCTCGAATCCCGCGAGGTTCTGCTCGCCAAGGCTGCGGGCGCTATGAAGGCGTCCCTGTCCAAGGCCGCGTACCTCTTCGCCGCACCGGCCTCCAAGACCGTGCGCACCGTCGACGCCCTGCGCGACAAGCAGGAGGCCGCGGCCTGATCCGGGCCGCGCGCGTCATCCCCCATCCTGCCCGCGCAGGAACCACTTAACCAGGAAGGAACGCCCATCATGGCGAAGCTGACCACCGACGAGCTCATCGAGGCCTTCAAGGAGCTCACCCTCATCGAGCTGTCCGAGTTCGTCAAGGCCTTCGAGGAGACCTTCGACGTCACCGCCGCCGCCCCGGCCGCCGTGGCCGTGGCCGCCGCTCCCGGCGCTGCCGCCGCCGGTGGCGAGGCCGCCGAGGAGAAGACCGAGTTCGACGTCATCCTCGAGGCCGCCGGCGACAAGAAGATCCAGGTCATCAAGGAGGTGCGCGCCCTGACCTCCCTCGGTCTGAAGGAGGCCAAGGACCTCGTCGACGGCGCTCCGAAGCCCGTCCTCGAGGGCGCCAACAAGGAGGCCGCCGAGAAGGCCAAGGAGCAGCTCGAGGGCGCCGGCGCCACCGTCACCCTCAAGTGAGCCCGTCCCCGACGCCGGCTCGCGCCCACGCGGCCTGAGCCGGCGGGGGACCCGCTTGATCATCCTGGGCCCCGACCACCCGCGAGGTGGCCGGGGCCCAGGTGTGTCTGCTGATAGCAGGAGGCGTGAGGGGCGAGCGGGGTTCCGAGGATGTCGAGGGTGAGCGTCTGGAGGGCTGCAATGATGCGCGAAGGGGCGCGGGATGGGGCGGGCGCCCCTAGTCCTCTGACAGCCGTTCTGCTGTACTGAAAGTCGTTCTAATCCTCGACTATTTAGCGTGGAGGTCCAACCTCATGTCCCAGAAGAGATGCAGAAATGAGCGTGGTCAGACCCTGGTCGAGCACTCTGGGATGGCGATTGTAGTCGCGGTGCTCATCGCTGCCATTATCGCGGCTGGTCTGGGAACAGCTGGTACAGACATCGGAAAGACTATCGTCTGCAAGATCCAGAGCGCTATCTCCCAGCTTGGAGGAGGCTCTCCTCTATCTTGTGGCGCGAGTGATAACAAAGCAGACGATAGGAAGCCAAAAGAGCCGTGCGTTGTTTCAGAGAATTCACGAGAGAAGAGCGTCAGCGGGACCTTCTTCGTCACCCTTGAGGGTGGTGAAAGATTAAAGGTCGAGAAAATGAGCGATGGAACCTATAGGATTACAAGGACATATAAAGGTGATGTGAGTTATGAGTTCACCTCGCCGGGAATTAGCGCTAGTGGCACGTGGGATGATCAAAGTCGCGATCATAGCTTTGATGATAAAAGTAAAGGAGGCGGTAAGAATGGTGGGTCAAGCGATAGGAAAGGTTCGAAAGTGGGTGGCAGTGTAGGTAAAAATGTCGCTGCCGAAGTTGGTGCTGCTGTAGAATATTCCACCACCTATGAAGTCGGCTCTAAGGAAGAGATGGGGCGAATGGTGGACTATTTCTAAAATCAGATCACCAATGACACTACCCCTGTTGTGGATCCAATTAAAGGGATCTACGATTATGTTACCGACTCTCATGGTGCTCGGACATACAAGCTTCCCAAGCCGAAATCGCATACCGTTGAGGGCGGTGTGCGTGGCAGCCTGAGTGGTAGTGCTAAACGCCGGCCCAGCCTCGGCTGGGGCTCAGGCAGACCTATCCGGAGCCCTGGGGGCGACCTTTGATGCAGATGGCAGTGCCACTTACTATTATAAGGCCAATGTCTCCCTAACTGCTGATGGAACCATTCAAGTGAATCCTGTCGCAACCGATATTCATGGTCAAGCCAATGGTATGATGGAGTCGATGATCGCCGTTAAGGTCGATTTTAACGGAAAGCCGCTGACTACGACGATGACGTCTATTGTTAATGGTGAGGTCAAGGGTGAGATTCTCAACCCGCTGATCGGTGACGATCCGGGAATCGGCAAGGAAGGCGGGCAAGTGGTTGAAACTCAGGTGGATATGACTAATCCTGCTTCAGCTGAAAAGGGATATAATCTCATGCTCGCTGCAGGGATTCCAGTGTACGGGGTGGTGCAGACTTTGGGTGGCCATAACCCTTATGAGGAGTTCGTTGAAGAAGCTAAAGCCAATGGTACAGCAACGAAGAGAAATATTGTTGCCGACGACAATGCGAATCTAGCCCTCGACGTTTCTGCAAAGGGGGATGGCTTCAATTTCGGAATTGGGTATACGGATGAGAGCAAGTCTGTGAA
Source organism: Actinomyces denticolens (assembly GCF_002072185.1). Classification (GTDB taxonomy): domain Bacteria; phylum Actinomycetota; class Actinomycetes; order Actinomycetales; family Actinomycetaceae; genus Actinomyces; species Actinomyces denticolens. The sequence goes on along the minus strand of NZ_MVIW01000021.1, from coordinate 48,895 downwards.
CTACAGTGGAGGCGAGTACCGGGATGGAACACGGTGGGTGACGTGGGACAAATGCTAGACTTGAAAGAGGAGTTGACGCTCATGGCCTCATCATGTATAAAGGGAGAAGCGGTACTCTCGCGTAGGGGTATAGGGGGACTCGCTCTGGTAGGAGGTGTCGTCGTGCTGGCGGGCTGTGATTCAGGTAGCGCGGATGACGGTGCTATGTCTCGATCTTCCGCGAGTCAGGCAGGGGCTTCCGTTGAGCCGACTCCGGTGGAATGGAGGCCGGCCAGCGAGGTTCCTGCAGTACCGGATCTGCCTTCGAGAGGGGTCAGGCCCACGTCTCCAAAGGGCAAGCCGCTGCAGATGTACGGTCTGACCTTGACGGTACCTGAGGGGGCTGCGTCTCAAGAGTGGACCGATGCTTATGGTGCGCTGGAGACGACAATTTGGCCAGATGGTGCGGGAACCGAGATCCCGCGGATCCTCGTTACCTACGCGGACGATGCAGGGCGTAGTCTGAATGCGGAGGGGTTTGCTCAAGAAACTCTTCTCATGAGTCCGACGCGTGAGAACACGTATGTCGCGAGGACCGCTGAGACTTGGCCGATAGGTGATGAAGAGGTAGAGGCGTTTATCATAAGTTGGACTCATTCGGATGGTGGATCCGCGGGTGCGACACCAAAGACAGTGGATCAAGTGTGTTTTTATGTGTCTGACGGAAGCGCAGGGTTCTGGCGGATTATCGCGATCGCTGAGCCAGGAAAACTAGCGCAGGGGACACCTTTATGGGACATAGTTTTTAGCGCTATTGCCGCGAAAAATTGATCCATGGTGCGTAGGCTTCATGCTTGGAATCTTCTTGCGGTGTCGGCGGGAAGTTTTGTGTCCGTGCTCTTATATAATCTTCTCATTGTCGCGATTCCTGGGGCTATTGACGTGTTCGGGCTCGCTGATCCTAATGCGGGCTTTCCTCTATTGTTCTTTGGAATTGAAGGGCTGCGGCAGGCTCTGGTCTTTCTAGTTGGGCTTATCTGGCTTCGTCGGCAGGAGGGTTACTCGAACCGCTTGTTCGGAGTCATCTACTGCATTGCCTACGGACTAATCACAGCCTTGCTCGTGCTGCTGTTCCAGTTATTGACCACGGGTGGGACCAACCAAGCGATGCTCCATGACGCCGTCGCTATTCTCATTGGTGCCGGAGTTGGCGCCTTCCTTGTTGAGCCACGCATGCATGCGTGACGACAAGGGTGTGGAGAAGGGGCGCGCCTAGGGCGCTCGCCCCTCGTGCACCCTATCGTTGCTCGCCTAGAGTCGGGTGTATGACGTCGACATCCCCTGTGTGGTCCTCCGATGATCCATCCGTTCTACCGCTTCTCATCGTGGATGGGCGCGTGACCTCGGTCCGCGTGTGGACGGCTCGCACTCGGGCTGAGCGCAACAAGGGTCTTCTCGGCACCGACGGCATCGCCGGAGCCCTCTGGATCCCCCGCTGCAACTGGATCCACTGCTTCGGTATGAGGTACGCGCTCGATGCGGTCTATCTATCCAGGGCGGGATAGGTCGTCACCATGACTACCCACCGATCAGGGCGCATGGGCGCGCCCCAAGTCTCCGCCACCGCCGTCGTCGAGATGGAGGAGGGGCAGGCGCACGCCCTCGGCATCCAGCGGGGCTCGGTCCTCACCATCACACAGATGCCGACCGGGAGCGGTTGGCCCCCAGACGGGGCGTCGAACGCGCAAGAACCCATCGCCCGCCCCTGCCGTGAAGGGGGCATGCGGGCATAATGCACGGCATGAACTGGCTTCTCGCAGCTGAGGCCGCTGCCATCGTGGGACTGGCCGCAGGTCCTGTGGCGCGATGGGCACGGAACTACGTCCACAAACTCGCGCGCCCCGAGGCGCCCGGGGGAAGCGAGCCGTCTGGGGAGCCGCGCCCCAGTGCTTCCCCTGAGCTAGCTGAGCCATCGTCGGCTCACGAGAGAACCGCTGGCCTAGGAGCAGAGGATGCCGACACTCGAGCCGAGTGGCGTCCCACTCTGCGTCACCTCTGGCTCCTAGGGCCGTTGCCGCAGGCCGTGCTCGCACTGGTCACCTGTGGCGGCGCGGCATGGTGGGGGAATCGGACCGGCGCCCAGGTCCCGGCTGCGACAACCCTCCCAGTCCTCGCCCTCCTAGGCGTTGCCGCCAGTGCCGACGCCGTCGCTCACATCCTCCCCAACCGGCTCCTCGGCTGCGCCTCAGGATGGCTCATGCTGTGCGGCGGCGGCGCTATCGCGATGACGCCCGCGCTAGCCCATAACGCCCTGCGAGCCGTGCTCTGCGCCCTGGGCGCGGGGGCCATCAGTCTCCTTGCCGCCCTGATGCGCACCGGCCTCGGACTCGGCGATGTCAAGCTGTGCGCCGTCATAGGACTCTGGCTCGGATGGTACGGAGCCATGATGCCCGTGCTCGGCCTCTGGATCGGGATCATGGCCGGGGGCATCGGGGCGCTCGCGCTCCTCACCCTCCGGCGGGCAGGCCGTAAGGACCCCATGGCCTACGGTCCCTACCTGATCCTGGGCTCCTTCATGGCATGGCCGCTAGCGGTGCTATGACGCCGAAATCTCCGAGATGGATTCTCCCGGGTTTTGTGGAGGGGGTTGTTGTCGCGCGGCGGCCTTCTGGTCGTCGCGGTGGGTGTCGTAGTAGAGGGCCTCAGCGGCGGCCGGGGCCATGTAGTCGGGGTTGTAGCGGTGCGGGCGGGTGGTGTTGTACCAGGACACCCAGTCGGCGGTCGCCGCTTCGACCTCGTCGCGTCCCTTCCAGGCGTGCATCCAGATGAGCTCGCCTTTGCAGGGGCTTGCTTGAGGGCTTCGGCGGTGACGTTGCCTGTGGGAGGAGGCCACTTGCCCGGTGGAGGCTCCGGGTCGCCTCATCGGTGGGCCGCTGGCTGTAGCGGATCGACAGGTACTGCGCCCCATGGTCCGAGTGCTGGATGGGCCCTTTGAGACTGCGCCCCTCGGCTGCCCCTGGCCCAGGCGGCCTGGTCCGGGGCTTCGAGCGCGAAATTTGGTGCCCCCGTCACGGTGGACCCCGCCCAGCCGACCACCGCCCTGGAGCACCGGGCCCCGTGACGAACGCGGCGCACCACGAGCCCGGACCAGGCGCCGAGCGTGGGCGTACGTCCACGACCCACCGCCCATTCGGGGCGGAAGCGGCGGGAGTCGCGGCGCAGTAGGTCCATGGGGGTCTGGGCGCATCGGGCGGGCCTGGTGGCGCGCATCGACCTGCCCGGACCCGACGCCCGTCAGGCTGAGGGTCCTCATGCGCCGCCCGGGGCATTGGACGCTTGCGGCGCCGCGATACGCTCATCGAGGCGCGCGTCCCACAAGCTCCCTCGCGCTGGGAGGGCGACAGCGGGCGGCGCGGCCAAGTCGACGGATGAGGCGGTCCTGGCGGCCCGGGCTCCGTCAGGACCCGGCAGAACCGGCGCGGGCCCCGAGCCCCTTGTTGTCCACGGGTGAATCCCACGAGGTCTGCTACCGGCAGGCCGGGCACCCGCCTGGGCGGACATGCGCGCTCGCCTTGCGCCCGATCTCGTTGGCCCTCCTCAGCTCGCGGCTGGCGGCCTCCAGCACCCTGATCCTTCGGGTGTCGTCGGTGGTGGTCCCGGATCGCTGACGGGCGTCGACCTAGCGCCCGGCAAGAGCCCAGCCGTGCAGCGTCTCGGCGCCCCGCCGGGCTCGTCGCCGACGCGCTTGAAGCAGCCCTTCGCGAGGTCGGGGTCGGCAAGGGCGAACCAGGCACAGCCGAATCCCTCACCGCCCCACGCTCCTCGGGGTACTACTTCTTGGGCGTGGGCATGATCCTCTGGGCATGTGACCTCGGTCCGCGTGTGGACGGCTCGCACTCGGGCTGAGCGCAACAAGGGTCTTCTCGGCACCGACGGCATCGCCGGAGCCCTCTGGATCCCCCGCTGCAACTGGATCCACTGCTTCGGGATGAAGTACGCGCTCGACGTCCTCTACCTCTCCAGAACAGGGCGTGTCGTCGCCATGACCACCCACCGACCCGGGTGCATGGGCGCGCCCCGAGTCTCCGCCACCTCCGTCGTCGAGATGGAGGAAGGGCAGGCCAAGGCGCTCGGCATCCAGCGGGGCTCGGTCATCACAACCACAGAGATACCCACCGACAACAGCCTGCTCCCGGACGCTGTACCGGGCGCCGGGCGCCGACATCAGCGCTGAGGCGAACGCCGGGGATCGGGCGCGACGCGGCTCACCCCAGCCAAGGGCGGGGCGAGGGGGAAGGCGGCGTCGTCGGGGAGGGCGCGCAGCAGATCGGCGAGCAGGGCTCGGGGATCGCACAACTGCGCCGAGGCCGCCCGCACCAGGACCCGGCCGGCGTCGGCCGCGTCGCGCTCGCGCTGTCGCTCCCCGGAGATGGCGCCGGGAGCGGCGTACTTGCCCTCGCCGTCGTACTCCTCACCCAGGCGCAGTGCCGGCCACCCGAAGTCCGTGAAGTACGTCCGCCCCTCCACCACGAATGCCGCCTGCACCACGGGCACCGGCACGCCCTCCCTGAGGAGCAAGTAGCGCAGCCGGCTCTCGCCTGGCGACTCCGCGAAGGGGCTGAGCAACTCCAACATGCGCAGAGCCCGCCGTTTTCGCCGGCGTCGCCCGCACCTCTCCAGGATGGCGCGCACCTCGGTGCGCAGCGCCCGCAACCCCGCTGGATCCCGCTCGGGGGCGAAGCGATCCGGGCGCACCGCCACCCGCATGAGCGAGTCGCCGACGACGAAGGCCGCGAGCCCGTCGAGATCCAGGAGGCAGTCGGCGATCGTCCGGGGGATCGAGGTGACCCGCAGCCCATGGGCGACGACCACCTGCCCCGATTCGACCCTCATCCGGTGGCGCCGCACGCGCGCCTGGCGGCCGGGCCTCCCGCCGCGGGCGCTGCCCGGGCGCACCCGCCCGTCCACGTAGGTCACCCGGGGAAGCATGAGGGGACGGTTGCTGCCCGACGCCGAGCAGGTCGCGTGAACATCCGGCTCCCGTGCCACCATCCATGCGCCATGCAGGAGAGCGGCCGACTCATGAGTGAGAACGGTCTGCGCGGGCGAGTTGCGCACGACCGCGAGAACCCGCGCCAGGCTCACCTCCCGCATCTGCTCCCAGACGGTGGGCAGAGCGCGTGCCAGAAGGTGCTGGCCCCTGGAGAGCGGCACCGACCCCGGCAGAGGCGCCTCATGGCGGGTACTGGGGATGACCGTGGGGAGGGCGACCTCGAGGCCGAAGGCACTGGGCATGGGATCAGAATGACCGGTTGCGAGCGGAGCCGGGTGGGGCGCTGTGAAGAGCTGTGCGTGGCGTTGTGTGGCGCCGCTTGTGGTTCCCGGGCCGCAGCGGGGCGGGAAGGCGGGCCGCCAGGGCGAGCCCTGCCTGCCGTGAGAGTCCTCCTCTCGCAGCGACCACGTCGTCGAGAGCATCCCTGGGCCGTCTTGAGCAGCACTGGGCCGTTGAAAGCAACGCGGGGAGCGCTGCTCTCGACGGTCTGACGGTGCTCACAACGGTCAGGCGCTGCTCAAGACGGCCGAGCGGTGCGGCCCACCGGCGCCACCCACCCCGATCCCCGCCAGCGCGCGGAGAAGCCGCCCTCGCGGCGGGGCAGTATGCGTGACTGTGGCGGGAATCGCAAGATCGAGTCTTGTCCCGATGTGGAAGGTGCAAATCCCGCCGTGTACGCTAGCGCTTTGCGTCCAGTATGCGTGCTGTCCTCGATGGCCCTCTCGGACGGCGCGGTCGGGCCCTGCCACGAGTCTTGCCACGATCCGCGTCATCCTGGGGAAAACCGGTGTCAGCCACGCCGTCGGACGCGAGAGTGATCCCCGGACTGAGGGAAGGATCCCCACTTGGCTGCCTCGCGCACCTCTGCACCCACCGCCGCTGACATCGCCGCGCGCACCGCGTCACGGCGCATCAACTTCGCGAAGATCCCCGAGCCGATGCAGGCTCCCAACCTCCTCGCCCTGCAGACCGAGTCCTTCGACTGGCTCGTCGGCAACGAGAAGTGGCGCGCCCGCGTCGACGCCGCCAACGCCGCCCACCCCGGCTCGCTGCCCGAGACCTCGGGCCTGGAGGAGATCTTCGACGAGATCTCCCCGATCGAGGACTTCGGCGAGACCATGGCGCTGTCGTTCCACGACCACCGCTTCGAGGAGCCCAAGTACACGGCCGAGGAGTGCCAGGAGAAGGACCTCACCTACTCCGCCCCCCTGTACGTGGTGGCCGACTTCGAGAACTTCTCCACCGGCGAGATCAAGTCCCAGACCGTCTTCATGGGCGATTTCCCCCTCATGACGGACAAGGGCACCTTCATCGTCAACGGCTCCGAGCGCGTCGTCGTCTCCCAGCTCGTGCGCTCCCCGGGGGTCTACTTCGAGCGCACCACTGAGAAGACCACGGACAAGTACGTCTACAACGTCAAGTTCATCCCCTCGCGCGGCGCCTGGCTCGAGTTCGAGATCGACAAGTCGGACCGCGTGGCGGTGCGCATCGACCGCAAGCGCAAGCAGGACATCACCGTCTTCCTCCTCGCCCTGGGCATGGATGAGGCGGAGATCCGCAAGGAGTTCGCCGACTACCCGGCCCTGACCATCGCCCTGGACGAGGATCGCAAGATCACCAACCAGGACGAGGCACTGCTGGACATCTACAAGAAGATCCGCCCGGGCGAGCCGCCGAGCGTCGAGGCCGGCCGCACCCTCATCGAGAACTTCTACTTCAACCCCAAGCGCTACGACCTGGCCAAGGTCGGCCGCTACAAGATCAACAAGAAGCTGGGCCTGGACGCGGACCTGACCGACTCGGTGCTGCGCATCGAGGACATCACCGCCGCGATCAAGTACCTGCTCGCCCTGCACGCCGGCGCCGAGACGATCGAGGGCCTGCGCGGCGGGGAGATCGTGGACATGCCGGTGGAGTACGACGACATCGACCACCTCGGCAACCGCCGCATCCGTGCCGTCGGCGAGCTCATCCAGGCGCAGGTGCGCACCGGCATGAGCCGCATGGAGCGCCAGGTGCGCGAGCGCATGACCACCCAGGACGTCGAGGCCATCACGCCGAACACCCTCATCAACATCCGGCCCGTCACGGCCGCGATCAAGGAGTTCTTCGGCACCTCCCAGCTGTCCCAGTTCATGGACCAGAACAACCCGCTGGCGGGTATGACGCACAAGCGCCGCCTGTCCGCCCTCGGCCCCGGCGGCCTGTCCCGCGAGCGCGCCTCCATGGAGGTCCGCGACGTCCACACCTCCCACTACGGGCGCATGTGCCCCATCGAGTCCCCCGAGGGCCCGAACATCGGTCTCATCGGCTCCCTGGCTACCTTCGCGCGCATCAACCCCTTCGGCTTCATCGAGACCCCGTACCGCGTGGTCAAGAACGGCCTGGTCACAGACGAGACCCACTACCTGACCGCCGACGACGAGGACCGCCACGTCATCGCCCAGGCCAACGTGGAGCTCACGGCGGAGGGCCGCTTCGCCGAGGACCACGTCCTGTGCCGCGTCACCGGCGGCGAGCCCGCCCTGGTCCCCGCGGACCAGGTGGACCTCATGGACATCTCCGCGCGTCAGATGGTCTCCGTGGGCACCTCGCTCATCCCCTTCCTGGAGCACGACGACGCCAACCGGGCCCTCATGGGCGCCAACATGCAGCGCCAGGCCGTGCCGCTCATCCGCCCCGACGCCCCCCTCGTGGGCACGGGCATGGAGCGCCGCACCGCCGTCGACGCCGGGGACGTCCTCGTCGCCTCCAAGGCCGGCGTCGTCACCGAGGTCTGCGCCGACTTCGTGCGCGTGGCCAACGACGACGGCTCCGAGACGGTCTACAAGGTCGCCAAGTTCCTGCGCTCCAACCAGGGCAACTGCTACAACCAGCGCGTTGTGGCCTCCGAGGGCGAGCGCGTGGAGGAGGGCACCGTCCTGGCCGACGGCCCCGCCACCGCCGAGGGCGACCTCGCCCTGGGCCAGAACCTCCTCGTGGCCTTCATGACCTGGGAGGGCCTCAACTTCGAGGACGCCATCATCCTGTCCCAGCGGGTCGTCTCCGAGGACATCCTGACCTCCATCCACATCGAGGAGCACGAGGTCGATGCCCGCGACACCAAGCTGGGCGCCGAGGAGATCACCCGGGACATCCCCAACGTCTCCGAGGAGACCCTGGCCAACCTCGATGAGCGCGGCATCATCCGCATCGGCGCCGAGGTCCGCAGCGGTGACATCCTCGTCGGCAAGGTGACCCCCAAGGGGGAGACCGAGCTGACCAGCGAGGAGCGCCTCCTGCGCGCCATCTTCGGCGAGAAGGCCCGCGAGGTGCGCGACACCTCCCTGCGCGTCCCCCACGGCGAGTACGGCATCGTCACCGGCGTGCGCGAGTTCGACGCCGCCAGCGAGGACGCCGAGCTGCCCGCCGGCGTCAACCGCATGGTGCGCGTCTACATCGCCCAGCGCCGCAAGATCACCGTGGGCGACAAGCTCTCCGGCCGCCACGGCAACAAGGGCGTCATCTCCAAGATCCTCCCCGTGGAGGACATGCCCTTCCTCGCCGACGGCACCCCCGTGGACGTCATCCTCAACCCCCTGGGCGTGCCCAGCCGCATGAACATCGGCCAGGTCCTCGAGCTCCACCTGGGCTGGGTGGCCTCTCGCGGATGGGACGCCACGGCGGCCCGCGAGGCGGGTGAGGAGTGGGCCCTGCGCCTGCCGGACAACGGCGTGACCGCCGAGCCGCGCACTCCTGTGGCCACCCCGGTCTTCGACGGCGTGCGCGACGACGAGCTCATGGGACTGCTGGACTCCACGATCCCGGGCGCCGACGGCAAGCAGCTCGTGGCCCCCAACGGCAAGGCCCGGCTCTTCGACGGCCGCTCCGGCGAGCCCTTCCCGTACCCGGTCTCGGTCGGATACATGTACATCCTCAAGCTCCACCACCTCGTGGATGACAAGATCCACGCCCGCTCCACGGGGCCGTACTCGATGATCACGCAGCAGCCGCTGGGCGGTAAGGCCCAGTTCGGCGGCCAGCGCTTCGGCGAGATGGAGGTGTGGGCCATGGAGGCGTACGGCGCCGCCCACGCCCTCCAGGAGCTGCTCACCGTCAAGTCCGACGACGTCGCGGGTCGGGTCAAGGTCTACGAGGCCATCGTCAAGGGCGAGGACATCCCCGAGCCCGGCATCCCCGAGTCCTTCAAGGTGCTCATGAAGGAGATGCAGTCCCTGTGCCTGAACGTCGAGGCACTGGACGCCGAGGGCAACGTCATCGGCCTGGACGACACCGACGACGACGGCCGCCGCGCCTCCGAGGAGCTCGGCTTCGACCTGGGCCGCCGCCCGGGCGGGGCCATGGCCTCCACCATCGACGAGATCTGACCCATCGGAAGTAGGAACTGTGCTCGACGCCAACGTCTTCGATCGCATCCAGCTCGGACTGGCCACCGCGGAGGACATCAAGTCCTGGTCGCACGGTGAGGTCAAGAAGCCCGAGACCATCAACTACCGCACGCTCAAGCCGGAGAAGGACGGCCTTTTCGGCGAGCAGATCTTCGGCCCCACCCGCGACTGGGAGTGCGCCTGCGGCAAGTACAAGCGCGTGCGCTACAAGGGCATCATCTGCGAGCGCTGCGGCGTGGAGGTCACCCGCTCCAAGGTGCGCCGCGAGCGGATGGCCCACATCAAGCTGGCCGCCCCCGTCACCCACATCTGGTACTTCAAGGGCGTGCCCTCGCGCCTGGGGTACCTGCTCAACCTCGCCCCCAAGGACCTGGAGAAGGTCATCTACTTCGCGGCCTACATGGTCACCGAGGTCGATGAGGAGGGGCGCCACGACGACCTGCCCTCGCTGCGCTCCGAGTTCGAGGTGAAGAAGAAGCACGTCGAGCAGGCCGGTGAGGCCGACATCGAGGCCCGCCAGCGCCGCCTGGAGGAGGACCTGGCCGCCGCCGAGGCGGAGGGCGCCGAGGCCTCCCAGCGCGACAAGCTCCGCAAGACCGCCGAGCGCGAGATGGGCGCCATGCGCCGCAAGAACCAGCGCACCCTGGAGCACATGGACAAGGTCTGGGACCGCTTCGTGGGCCTCAAGGTCGGCGACCTCGAGGGCGACGAGGTCCTCTACCGCGACATGCAGGCGGACTACGGCATCTACTTCAAGGGCGCCATGGGAGCCCAGGCGATCCAGGACCGCCTGCGCGGCTTCGACCTGGAGGCCGAGGCGCAGGCCCTGACCGAGGTCGTGGCCTCCGGTGCCGGACAGCGCAAGACCCGCGCCATCAAGCGCCTCAAGGTCATCAACGCCTTCCGCATGACCGGCACCAAGCCGGAGTCGATGGTCCTGGACAACATCCCGGTCATCCCGCCGGACCTGCGCCCCATGGTGCAGCTCGACGGCGGCCGCTTCGCCACCTCCGACCTCAACGACCTCTACCGCCGCGTCATCAACCGCAACAACCGCCTCAAGCGGCTCATCGACCTGGGCGCCCCGACGATCATCGTCAACAACGAGAAGCGCATGCTCCAGGACGCCGTCGACGCCCTCTTCGACAACGGCCGCCGCGGCCGTCCCGTCTCAGGCGTCGGCAACCGCCCGCTGAAGTCCCTGTCCGACATGCTCAAGGGCAAGCAGGGCCGCTTCCGCCAGAACCTCCTGGGCAAGCGCGTGGACTACTCCGGCCGCTCCGTGATCGTCGTCGGCCCCCAGCTCAAGCTGCACCAGTGCGGCCTGCCCAGCCAGATGGCCCTGGAGCTGTTCAAGCCCTTCGTCATGAAGCGGCTCGTCGAGCTCAAGGAGGCCCAGAACGTCAAGGCCGCCAAGCGGATGGTGGAGCGCGCCAACCCCAAGGTCTGGGATGTGCTGGCCGAGGTCATCCGCGAGCACCCCGTGCTGCTCAACCGCGCCCCCACCCTCCACCGCCTGGGCATCCAGGCCTTCGAGCCCCAGCTCATCGAGGGCAAGGCCATCCAGCTGCACCCGCTCGTGTGCGGTGCCTTCAACGCGGACTTCGACGGCGACCAGATGGCGGTCCACCTGCCGCTGGGCGCTGAGGCCTCCGCCGAGGCCCGCATTCTCATGCTCTCGTCGAACAACATCCTCAAGCCCTCCGACGGGCGCCCGGTGACCATGCCCAGCCAGGACATGATCATCGGCACCTACTACCTCACGCAGGAGCCGGACCCGGCCGTCGAGGTCGCCAGGGACGCGGACGGCGAGGAGATCGTCCCGGCCTTCTCCTCCTTCGCGGAGGCGGTCATGGCGCACGACTTCGGCAAGCTCGACGTCAACGCCACCTGCGACATCCGCTTCACCGAGGGGATCGTCGCCCCCGAGGGCTGGCAGGCCCCCGAGGGTTGGAGCGAGGGCGACCCGATCACCCTGCGCACCTCCCTGGGGCGGGCCCTGTTCAACACGGCGCTGCCCGAGGCCTTCCCCTACGTCAACTACACGGTGGACAAGAAGGCCCTGGGCAACATCGTCAACACCCTCGCCGAGTCCTTCCCGCGCGTGGACGTGGCCGCCTCCCTCGACATGCTCAAGTCGAACGGCTTCTACTGGTCCACCTGGTCCGGCATCACGGTCGCCTTCGCCGACGTCGTCTCCCCGGAGTCCAAGGCGGAGATCCTCGCCCGCCACGAGGCCGAGGCCGCCCAGATCGAGGAGCAGTTCGACCTCGGCGCGCTGACCGAGGAGGACCGCTACTCCTCGCTCATCGACATCTGGACCAAGGCCACCGCCGAGGTCGCCGAGGCCATGCGCGAGAACTTCCCGCACCGCAACACCGTCTACCAGATGGTGGTCTCCGGGGCGCGGGGCAACTGGGACCAGATCCGCCAGCTCGCCGGAATGCGCGGCCTGGTGGCGGACCCGAAGCAGCGCCTCATCGACCGCCCCATCAAGTCGAACTACCGTGAGGGCCTGAGCGTCCTGGAGTACTTCATCGCCACGCACGGCGCCCGCAAGGGCCTGGCGGACACCGCCCTGCGGACCGCCGACTCCGGCTACCTCACCCGTCGGCTCGTCGACGTCTCCCAGGACGTCATCGTGCGCGAGGACGACTGCGGCACCCGCAAGGGCCTCACCAAGCGCCTCTTCACCTGGAAGGACGCCGACGGCGAGCGCTTCAAGGACGTCTCGGAGATCCTCGACACCACGGTCATCGGCACCACCGCCGCCCGCGACGTCGTCGATGCCGAGGGCAACGTCATCATCCCCGCCGGCGCCGACATCGGCACCGCCGAGGCCAACGCCGCGATCGACGCCGGGATCGAGGAGATCACGGTCCGCTCCGTGCTGACCTGCGACTCCGCCGTCGGCACCTGCGCGGCCTGCTACGGCCGCTCCCTGGCCACCGGCAAGCGCGTGGACATCGGCGAGGCCGTGGGCATCATCGCCGCCCAGTCCATCGGCGAGCCCGGCACGCAGCTGACGATGCGCACCTTCCACACCGGTGGCGCGGCCGGCGCCGCGGACATCACACAGGGCCTTCCCCGCGTGCAGGAGCTCTTCGAGGCGCGCACGCCCAAGGGCGAGGCCGTCGTGGCCGAGGCCGCCGGCACGCTGGCCATCGAGCAGGACGCCGACGGCAAGCGCCTGGTCATCAAGCGCGACGACGGCGAGGAGGACCTCGTGGTCCCCGTCTCCTCGCGCCGCCGCCTCCTGGTGGCCGACGGTCAGCACCTCGAGCCCGGTCAGGCCCTCACCGAGGGCCCGGTGGACCCCAAGAAGATCCTGCGCCTGCGCAGCGTCGGCGACACCCAGCGCCACCTCGTGGACGAGGTCCAGGAGGTCTACCGCTCCCAGGGCGTGGACATCCACTCCAAGCACATCGAGGTCATCGTGCGCCAGATGCTGCGCCGCGTGACCGTGCTCGACCCGGGTGACACCACGCTGCTGCAGGGCGACCTGGTCGACGTCATGACCTACCGCTCGGAGAACCGCCGCGTGGTGGCCGAGGGCGGCAAGACCGCCTCCGGGCGCACCGAGCTCATGGGCATCACGAAGGCCTCCCTGGCCACCGACTCCTGGCTGAGCGCCGCCTCCTTCCAGGAGACCACCCGCGTGCTCACCGAGGCCGCCATGAACGGCAAGTCGGATCCGCTGGTGGGCCTGAAGGAGAACGTCATCCTGGGCAAGCTCATCCCCGCCGGCACGGGCCTGACCCGCTACTCGGACATCGAGGTGGAGCCCACCGAGGAGACGAAGGCGGAGGTCTTCTCCCGCACCGGCTTCTCCGAGGACATGTTCGGCGTCGGGGAGAGCGTCGCGCTGGACGACTTCTCCTTCGGCGGCGACTTCCGCGCGGACTTCTCCGACGACTTCCGCACGGGCTTCAACAGTCAGGACGTGGAGTTCTGATCGGCACGGGGCGGGGCGCACGGCACCGGGCTCGCTGAGCCGGGGGCCGCGCCCCGCCCCGGAGCGTGACGATGGCCGTGGGCCGGACCCTCAATGGGGCCGGCCCGCGGCCATCAGTGATTGCGGCGCCTCACCTGCGCATTCATCATTGAGTCCAATTCGAGGCCTGGCGAGGCGGCGCCTGCCCCGGTCGGCGCCCACGAGTGTGCGAGAATCCGTGGCGAACGGAGGCATCCCGTGACAGGCCGGTCCGCACATCCCTGAACAGGCGGGCCTGGCGCGCGGGGCGCCTCGGGAGTGGGCCCGAGCTCCAATGGAGCCCTCCCGTCCCTAGCCTCCTCTCGTACGTGACCCGAACAGGAAACCAGCCATGCCCATCACCCAGGAGAACGCGACCTGGTTCGCCGACACCTTCGGCAAGATGGTCGACAACGTCGGCCAGGCCCTCCTGGGCAAGGAGGATGTCATCCGCCTCGCCCTGACCACGATGCTCTCCGAGGGGCACCTCCTCCTGGAGGACGCCCCGGGAACCGGCAAGACGGCCTTGGCCCGCGCCATCGCGGCCACCGTCCAGGGCACGCACTCGCGCATCCAGTTCACCCCCGACCTCCTGCCCAGCGACATCACGGGCGTGACCGTCTACGACCAGAAGACCGGCTCCTGGGACTTCCACCCCGGCCCCGTCTTCTCCTCGATCGTCCTGGCCGATGAGATCAACCGCGCCTCGCCCAAGACGCAGTCCGCCCTCCTGGAGGTCATGGAGGAGTCGCATGTGACGGTCGACGGCGTCCGCCACGACGCGGGCCGCCCCTTCATGGTCATCGCCACGCAGAACCCCGTGGAGCAGGCGGGCACCTACCGGCTCCCGGAGGCCCAGCTCGACCGCTTCCTCATGAAGACCTCCGTGGGGTACCCGGACCGCTCCGCCCTCACCCAGGTGCTCGCGGGCTCGGCCCGGCCCGACCGCTCCCAGGCGATCTCCGCGGTCATCTCCTCCTCCGCCGTCGCCTCCATGTCCGACCTGGCCTCGGAGAACCACGTGGAGTCCGCCGTCCTGGACTACATCGGCGCGCTCATCGAGGCCACGCGGGAGAACCCCTCCACCCGGCTCGGCGTGTCCACTCGCGGCGCGATCGCCATGACGCGCGCGATCCGCGTGTGGGCCGCCTCCCAGGGACGGGCCTACGTCCTGCCCGACGACGTCAAGGCCCTCGCGGAGGTCGTGTGGGCGCACCGCCTCGTCATGGATCCCGACGCCGAGTTCGCCGGGGCCACGGCCACGCAGGTCATCACGGCCGCCGTGGAGAAAGTCCCGGCTCCCACCGCCCGTATGTGACGACGCGGCGCTGTCGCACCGTGACGCTCTGAGGGGCCGCCTCCGCCCTCCTCATGGTTCAGGAGCCGCCCGGAGGGCGAGATATCCCACGTCTGCGGACGGGCTCATCCCTTCGTGGGGGGAGCGCGAGCGGTCAGTCCTCGCTACGCTCGGATCACGGATCGGTGAAGACTCCCGTCATCCATCCAGGACGACGGCGGTGCGCCGCATCCGATTCCGGGCCTGTCAAGGCGCGGAAGGCTCTGCAATCTGCGCTCCGAGCCACTGGCCGGGCGGCGCCGATCAGGATGGACGTGACTATGACCCTCTCCAGCACCAGCGGTACCAGGCTGCTCCCGCCGCATCTCGCAAGCGCGCCGCCGGCGCGCCTGTCAGCGAGATTCATCGCCCTGCTGCTCGACAACATCCTCGTGGGACTGCTCGGCCTCGTCGTGGGCGCGGCCGTCGGGGCCGGCATCATGGCCGCCGACGCGACCGGCGGAGTGATCGGGGGCCTGGTCGGCGGGCTCCTCCTCCTGTGGGCGCTCATCAAGTACTGGCTCATCGCGCTGATGAGGAAGGGCGCCACGCCCGGCATGCGCATCGCCGGCGTGACCTGGGTCCGCTGGTCCTACCCCGACTACCCCGGCTGGCAGGGCCCGATCAAGAAGATCATCCAAGGCCTCATCTGCGGCACCGGGGTGGGGCTCATCATCGTCTACGGCTTCACCCGCGACGAGTACAACCGCTTCTGGTTCGACCGGGTCACTGACATCTACGCCACCGACGCCAAGAATGCCTCCCTGCCCTGGGGCAAGGAGCCCATCGCGGTGGCGCCCGCCTACAACGAGGCCGGATCGCCCCCGGCCATGATGGGCGGCGCTCCGGTGAGCGGCGCCACTGGCGCCGAGTCCTCGACCGGCGACTGGCAGCTCCGTCCCGAGGAGGCCCCGCGCGGTGAGGCCCCCGGCCCCGGGATCCCGGCACCCCAGGCCCCCTGGCAGCAGGCCGGGCAGCCGGGGCAGGACCCCCAGCTCTCCCACGCAGCCCCCGCCGCTGAGGCGGGCCCGTCCTTCGCACCGGCCCCGGACGCCGCCGAGATGCTCGCCCCCCTCCAGGCGCAGACCGCGTACATCGATCAGGAATCGGCCCGCGCCGCCTTCGAGGGCGGACCGGGCCAGGCCGAGGGCACCTCCGCCGACTCCCCCCGGGGGGCCCACGCCGTCCCGGAACCGCCCCAGGCCGCCTGGGCCCCGCAGGCGCCCTCCGCACCGGCCGCCCCCTCCGGCGCTGGGGCGTCGGGGCAGTGGTCATCGCCCGAGCCGCAGGCGTCGGCGCCCACCGGGACCGGCTGGCTCTCCGCGCTGCACTCCGCTCAGCCGCAGGCGCCTCGGACCGGTCCCGAGGGCATCCCGGCCTCGGGCGCTTGGCCCGGCGGCTGGGACCAGGCGCCCTCCGCCCCTGAAGCGGGACAGCCGTACCAGCAGCCCGGCCACCAGCAGGGGGTCCAGCCCTCCGCGCAGTCGTACCAGCAGCCCTACCAGCCGGGCCCGGCCGAGCAGGCCCAGCCGGGATACGCCCACGCGGACCAGCTCGCGCAGGCCTATCAGACCGGCCAGCAGCCCCCTCAGGCCGTGCAACCCCCTCAGCAGCCCTACTGGACGGGGGCGGCGGAGCCCGCGCAGCCCTACCAGCAGCCCGGCCACCCGCAGCAGCCGACTGACCTCTACCAGTCGCCGTTCCCGCAGGCGCAGCCGGGTCTGCCCGCGCAGGGGGCCGAGCCCGCCGGGGCGGCGCCGTTCCAGGCTCCTCAGGCCGGCGCCCCGATGCCCCAGGCTCCGAGCGCCGGCGCCTACGAGGCCCAGGCCGCCGGCGCCGCGGCCACCGTCGTCTTCGACCGCTCCTCAGCGCAGCAGGCCGGGATCGGCGCGCCGTCGCTCCGCCTCGCCCTCGACACCGGCCAGGTGGTGCAGCTCAGCGGGACCTCCCTCATCGGCCGCGCCCCCGTGGCCGCGGGCGCCTGGGCCCAGGCCCAGCCCGTGCCCGTGGACGACCCGGCCTTCTCCATCTCCAAGACGCACGCCGTCATCACCTACGACGGCGGTCGCCTCATCATCCAGGACCTCCAGTCCACCAACGGGACGGTCGTCGTCGAGCCCAACGGCGCGGCCACCCAGGTCCTGCCCGGCATGATGGTCCCCGTGCCCGTCGGCTCCACGATCCGCCTGGGCGAGCGCACGGCACGAGTGGAAGCCTGAGATGACGCGAGCAGGCGGCTCCGGGGCGGGCGCCGGCGCGATCGTCCTGGACCATGGCGCCGCCTCCGATATCGGCCTGACCCGCAGCCACAACGAGGACGCCTACCTCGCCGCCCCGCCCGTCTTCCTCGTCGCCGACGGAATGGGCGGCCACGAGGCCGGGGACGTCGCCTCCAGGACCGCCCTGGCGGCCTTCGCCCCGCATATCGGCGCCCCGGAGATCACCGGCGACGCCCTCGTGGAGTGCCTGGGCCGCGCCGCGCGGGACGTCGACGCCCTGGGCGCCGACCGGGACCCCCTCATGGGTCTTCCGGGCTGCACCCTGAGCGGCGTCGTCGTCACGAGCATCGATGGGCGCCCCTGCCTGCGGGTGCTCAATATCGGTGACTCGCGGACCTATCGCATGACGCCCGACGGCGTCGAGCAGATCACGGTGGACCACTCGGAGATCCAGGAGCTCATGTCCTCGGGCCGGCTCACCGCGGGCGAGGCGCAGGCCTCCCCGCGCCGCCACGTCATCACTCGCGCGCTGGGGGCGGGCATCGGCCCCGTGGCCCTCGCCGACCACTTCCTCATCCCCGCGCGGACCGGGGACCGCCTCATCGTGTGCACCGATGGCGTCAGTGGTGAGATTGACGACGATTCCCTTGCAGAGGTCATTCACCGAGGCCAGGGGCCCCAGGAGACGGCGGATGCGCTGATCGCCACTGCCCTGGGGGCTGGTGGCAGGGACAATGCGACAGTTATTGTCATCGATGTTACCCACGCTCCGTCCGCTGTGCCGGGCACCGCGCCGGACGTGGACCGTACGACGATCCCGTCGACGAAGCACGACACGCTGCCCCGAACGCGAGAGCAGCACAGCAACAAGGAGAATCCCTCATGAGGCACGCGCAGAGCATCCCTGGCCATGCCGCCGCCCTCCATATCCCTGGACTGACCCGCACCGCCATCTGCGATCGAGGTCTCGCGGCCGTCGCCTCCGCCCCCGGCGGTCAGGCCTCCATCGAGGACGTCCCCCGGCTCTGGGCCTCGATGCTCGACGGCGCGCCCCTCATCGATCTCCTTCACGGGCTCATGGACACCCACGGCGGGAGCGTCTTCGACCTGCCCGAGTTCGTCGTCGCCGTGGTGGAGGACGGTGAGCTGACCGCGGCCGTGCGCGGCAGCCTCAAGCTCATCGTCGACACCGACGAGGGCATGCGCACGATCACCGCCCCCGAGGTCCTCGCCTGGGAGGAGGTCCGCCTCCACGGGGTGCGCGGCATCGGGCTGGAGCTCACCGACTCCGTCAACACCGCCACCGCCCCGCTGCCGGTCGCCTCCGGCGTCGTCGCGGCCTCCTCCGTGGCCCTGGGCTCGCTGGCCGAGAGCTCCCGCAAGTCATCCAGCTCGGAGACACCGTCCTCCGACGACGAGGAGGCTGGACCAGCGGGTTCCGCTGGTACCACTCACTCCTCTGACTCCTCCGCCGACTCCGCTGCCGCCGAGTCCGCCGTTACCGCCTCCGCCGGTGCTGAGGGCCCCCAGGGTCGCAGCCGCTCCGGGCGCCGGGCCGCCGCCCAGCCCCCGATCGCCTCCGCCGTCGCCGGCGAGCCCTCGCAGGCCGACCTCGCCGAGATCGACGCGATCGTGGGGATCCCCCAGAAGACCGCGACCACCGGCCCCATCCCGGTGAGGGACGGCGTCGCCGGCGCCGCCTCCGACGCCCCCGTGGGCGCCGTGGACGAGAGGGCCGCCGGTCCGCTCGGCGCGGATCAACAGCCCTCCCTGCTGGAGGCGCCCTCCGCGAAGTCGCCGGTGCTCTCCGCCACGGGTGCGCCCGAGGACGCCGTCATCAGCCGTTGGCAGGCCGAGCGCCGCCCGGGCATCGACAGCGGGACGGGCGACGATGCCGCTCAGGTGCAGCCCGACGGCGACGAGCCGATCGTCGCCGTCGAGCCCATCGGAGCCGACGACGTCCCCGCCGTCAACGACCTGTCCGAGCTCACCCGCGCCGCGAAGAGGCTCGAGGCCTACGCGGAGGCCGAGATCGCCGCCACCGCCGAGCCCGCACAGGTCCTGCCGATGCCCGCCCGCTCGGGTGGCGCGGCGGATGCGGCGGAGTCGGGAGTCGGCGAGAGGGCCGCTGAGGCCTGGTCGCATGACGGGCAGACCCTGACCGGCATGCCCGCGGCGACGCCGTCGGGCGAGGAGGGGCCCACCGCCGAGCGCTCGTCCCAGGCGGTCGGCGCCGTTGCGGACTCCTCGTCCGACGAGGACGGGTCCGCCCCGGAGAACGCGGTGAAGGTCCTCGCGGCCTTCTGCGCCGAGGGACACCCGAACCCGATCCATGCCCCCCACTGCCGAGTGTGCGGCGGGGCGCTGACCAGCCGCACCGGGCATGTCAACCGGCCCGTGCTCGGCACGCTGCACTCCTCCGACGGCACCACTCTGCCCATCGACGGCGACATCATCATCGGGCGCGTGCCCAAGTCGGACACCCCCGAGGGTGAGCCGCAGCCGCGCCTCATGGCGGTCATCAGCCCCTCCAAGGCGATCTCCAAGTCGCATTGCGCGGTCAGGCTGGACGACTGGGATCTGAGCGTCGAGGACCTGGGCTCCACGAACGGCACGATCCTCATGCGCCCCTCCGAGCCCCCGCGCCGCCTCACCCAGCACCAGAGGGCACTGCTGCGCACGGGTGACGTCATCGACTTGGGCGACGGCGTCTCGGTCCTCGTCGAGGCCTGAGACGGTCATGGGCGCGGCGCGCGGGCGCGCCCCCGTCGACGCGCCGCGCATCCCCGGCATGGAGCCCCTGCGACCCCTGGGTCGCGGGGGCTTCGCCGATGTCATCCTGTGCCGCTGGGACGGGGGGCATGGGCGTGACGCCCTCGTGGCCGTGAAGGCCCTGCGCCCGGAGGCGCCTGCGCGCCAGGCCCTCGCGTTCCGGCGTGAGATCGAGATCCTGGCCGCTCTGTCCGGCCGTCCGGGCCTGCCCGCGGTTCTCGGCTCGGGCGTCGCGGCCGATGGGAGGGACTGGCTCGCCCTGGCGCACTGCCCACCGCCGAGCGTCGTCGATCTCCTCGCGGGCGGGCCGCTGCCGGTGGGGCGCGCCCTGGAGATCGGGATGCGCGTGGCCGGGGCCGCCGGGGCGATCCACGGCGCGGGATTCGCCCACCGCGACATCAAGCCCGCGAACATCCTCCTCGACGCCTCGGGGGCGGCGGTGCTCATCGACCCCGGCATCGCCGCACCGTTGGGCGCGCCGGGCGGGGGAGCGGAGGTGGGCGGCTCCTCCCCGCTGTGGGCACCGCCCGAGCAGCAGCTCAGCGAGGGGCCCCTGGGGGCGGCGGTCGACGTCTACGCGCTCGGCGCCACCCTCTACACCCTCCTGGCGGGCCGCTCGCCGCATGAGGCCCCCGGTGGGCCGCCAACGGGAGGGGATCAGCTCACCGTGCTCAACCGCGTGATACATGATCCCCGCCCGCCGATCGGCCGCGATGACGTGCCCGAGAGCCTCGAGGCGGTCCTCTCCCGCGCCCTGTCCCTCGACCCCGCCGAGCGCCACCCCAGCATGTCGGCCCTAGCCGGAGACCTCCGCCCCCTCACCGCCGAGACCGGTCGAAAACGCCACCGAGACCGGTCGAAGTGGTGATCGAGACCGGT
This sequence comes from Actinomyces denticolens, assembly GCF_002072185.1. GTDB lineage: Bacteria > Actinomycetota > Actinomycetes > Actinomycetales > Actinomycetaceae > Actinomyces > Actinomyces denticolens. The sequence goes on along the minus strand of NZ_MVIW01000021.1, from coordinate 28,296 downwards.
TCGCCGTCCACAGGCCCTGCTCCTCTCTCGCGGGGCGGGGAGAGCCTGTGGGGAACCGACCGGTTTCGATCGCGATATCGACCGGTCTCGATCGGGCGGATTCTGGGGAGAGCAGGCGGCGACGGCGCAGGGGAGGCGCGGGGAGGCGTGGCGAGGATCATGGCCGGAGCGCGGCCGCCGGCCTGGCCCCTGGCGGCGCCGCGAGGGTAGTCTCGCCACCGGTGCCCGCATGCGGGCTCCGATCTCCATTCCGTTCCCAGCGGGGGCGCGGCGCGAATCGCGACCTCCCCTCGCCACGCGGGTCTGCTGCGGCGGGAACCGACGGGTCCTCCTCGTGCCACTGCGGCCGGAGGGCTCCGGGCGTCCGAGGGCCGTGCCCCGGGCGGGCCGGCCTCGCCAGTTGGCGGTGCGCGTCGTCGCGGACCGGGGGAGCGGGGCCGGTGAGGGCAGCAGCACTGTCAGCATGCACTCAAGATGGAGAATCCGTAGTGCCTACGATTCAGCAGCTGGTCCGCAAGGGCCGCTCGACCAAGCGCTCCGCGTCCAAGACGCCCGCGCTGAAGGCCAGCCCACAGCGTCGTGGCGTGTGCACCCGCGTGTACACCACGACCCCCAAGAAGCCGAACTCCGCCCTCCGGAAGGTCGCCCGTGTGCGCCTGTCCTCCGGCATCGAGGTCACGGCCTACATCCCCGGCGAGGGGCACAACCTCCAGGAGCACTCGATCGTGCTCGTCCGCGGTGGTCGTGTGAAGGACCTTCCCGGTGTCCGCTACCACATCGTGCGCGGCGCTCTCGACACCCAGGGTGTCAAGAACCGTCAGCAGGCACGCTCCAAGTACGGCGCCAAGAAGGAGAAGAAGTAATGCCTCGTAAGGGCCCCGCCCCGAAGCGCCCGCTCGTCGTCGACCCCGTCTACGGCTCCCCGGTCGTCACCCAGCTCGTCAACCGCGTCCTGCTCGACGGCAAGAAGTCGACGGCGGAGCGCATCGTCTACGGCGCCCTGGAGGGCGTCCGCGCCAAGACCGACCAGGACCCCGTCTCCGTGCTCAAGCGCGCGCTGGACAACATCCGCCCCGCTCTCGAGGTCCGCTCCCGCCGCGTCGGCGGCGCGACCTACCAGGTCCCGGTCGAGGTGCGCCCCAACCGCGCCACCACGCTGGCCCTGCGCTGGCTGGTCGACTTCTCCCGGCAGCGCCGCGAGAACACCATGACCGAGCGCCTCATGAACGAGATCCTCGACGCCTCCAACGGCCTCGGCGCCGCGGTCAAGCGCCGCGAGGACATGCACCGCATGGCCGAGTCCAACAAGGCCTTCGCGCACTACCGCTGGTAAAGCCCATCGTCGGCCGGGGCGGTGCCCGACGGCGCCCGCCCGCCGCTCGCGGGTCCGGCCCGGCAGGAGCCCGCTCGTGGGCCCCGGGCCCGCCCCGGCCGACGCGAATCCACAGATCTCTCGAACGAAGGACACCACACGTGGCACTCGACGTGCTGACCGACCTCACCAAGGTCCGCAACATCGGCATCATGGCCCATATCGATGCCGGCAAGACGACCGTGACGGAGCGCATCCTCTTCTACACGGGTATCAACTACAAGATCGGCGAGACTCACGACGGCGCCTCGACGATGGACTGGATGGAGCAGGAGCAGGAGCGCGGCATCACCATCACCTCCGCCGCCACCACCTGCTTCTGGAAGAAGAACCAGATCAACATCATCGACACCCCCGGCCACGTGGACTTCACGGTCGAGGTCGAGCGCTCCCTGCGCGTGCTCGACGGCGCCGTCGCGGTCTTCGACGGCAAGGAGGGCGTGGAGCCCCAGTCCGAGACGGTGTGGCGCCAGGCGGACAAGTACAACGTCCCTCGCGTGTGCTACATCAACAAGATGGACAAGCTGGGCGCGAACTTCGACTTCTCCGTCCAGACCATCCGGGACCGCCTCCACGCCACCCCGATCGTCATCAACTTCCCGATCGGCGCCGAGAGCGAGTTCTCCGGCCTCGTGGACGTCCTGGAGATGCGGGCCATCCGCTTCCCCGAGAAGGACGCCGATGGCAAGGACACCCGCGGCTCCGTCGTCGAGTACGAGGAGATCCCCGCCGATCTCGTGTCCAAGGCCGAGGAGCTGCGCGCCGAGCTCATCGAGACGGTCGCCGAGGCCGACGACGCCCTCATGGAGAAGTACCTGGAGGGCGAGGAGCTCAGCGTCGCCGAGCTCAAGTCCGGCATCCGCAAGCTGACCATCGCCGGCAAGGCCTTCCCGGTCCTGGCCGGTTCGGCCTTCAAGAACAAGGGCATCCAGCCGGTTCTCGACGCCGTGCTGGACTACCTCCCCTCCCCGCTGGACGTCCCGGCGGTCGAGGGCCACAAGCCCGGCAACGAGGACGAGGCCGACACCCGGCCGGCCGACGCCAAGGCCGACTTCTCCGCTCTGGCCTTCAAGGTCGCCACTCACCCCTTCTACGGCAAGCTCGTGTACGTCCGCGTCTACTCCGGCAAGGTCGCGCAGGGCGAGCAGGTGCTCAACGCCACCAAGGGCAAGAAGGAGCGCATCGGCAAGCTCTTCCAGATGCACTCCAACAAGGAGAACCCGGTGGAGGTGGCCTCCGCGGGCCACATCTACGCGTTCATCGGCCTCAAGGACGTCACCACCGGTGACACCCTCTCCTCGCAGAGCGCCCCGATCATCCTGGAGTCCATGACCTTCCCGGACCCGGTCATCCACGTGGCCATCGAGCCCAAGACCAAGGGCGACCAGGAGAAGCTGGGCGTGGCCATCCAGAAGCTGTCCGAGGAGGACCCGACCTTCACCGTCCGCCTGGACGAGGAGACCGGCCAGACCGTCATCGGCGGCATGGGCGAGCTGCACCTGGACGTCTTCGTGGACCGCATGCGCCGCGAGTTCAAGGTCGAGGCGAACGTCGGCAACCCGATGGTCGCCTACCGCGAGACTATCCGCAAGAAGGTGGACAAGGTCGAGTACACCCACAAGAAGCAGACGGGTGGCTCCGGCCAGTTCGCCAAGGTGCAGATGTCCTTCGAGCCCCTGGAGGTCGTCGAGGCCGCCGAGGGCGAGGAGAAGGTCCACTACGAGTTCGTGAACGCGGTCACCGGTGGTCGCGTTCCCCGCGAGTACATCCCCAGCGTCGACGCCGGCGTCCAGGACGCCATGCTCACCGGCGTCCTCGCCGGCTACCCGATGGTGGACATCAAGGCCACCCTCATCGACGGCGCCTACCACGAGGTCGACTCCTCCGAGATGGCCTTCAAGATCGCCGGCTCCATGGCGTTCAAGGAGGGCGCGAAGAAGGCCAGCCCGGTCATCCTCGAGCCCATCATGGCCGTCGAGGTCCGCACCCCCGAGGAGTACATGGGCGACGTCATCGGCGACCTCAACTCCCGCCGAGGCATGATCCAGTCCATGGAGGACGCCGTCGGCGTGAAGGTGGTGCGCGCCAACGTGCCGCTGAGCGAGATGTTCGGCTACGTTGGTGACCTGCGGTCCAAGACCCAGGGCCGGGCGGTCTACTCCATGACCTTCGACTCCTACGCCGAGGTCCCGCGCAACGTGCAGGAGGAGATCGTCGCCAAGGCGAAGGGCGTCTGAGCCCGCCGGCCCCGCGCGGGGCCCATGAGCCCGGGGACCGGACTGATCCGGCCCGGTCCCCGGGACTGCTCGGGCCGTTCGGCCCCGAGCCCGCATTCCAGTAAGATTTCCAACAACCATCCTGTAGTGGCTCTGGCAGGGGGACCGGCTAGCATGTGCTAGTCGAATCCCGACGAAGAGCACTACCCGAGTCCCAGGAGGACACCAGTGGCCAAGGCCAAGTTCGAGCGGACCAAGCCGCACGTCAACATCGGAACGATCGGTCACGTCGACCACGGCAAGACGACGCTGACCGCCGCGATCTCCAAGGTTCTGCACGACGAGTACCCGGAGCTCAACCCCTTCACCCCCTTCGACGAGATCGACAAGGCTCCCGAGGAGCGCCAGCGCGGTATCACGATCAACATCGCGCACGTCGAGTACGAGACCGACAAGCGCCACTACGCGCACGTCGACGCCCCCGGCCACGCCGACTACATCAAGAACATGATCACCGGCGCCGCCCAGATGGATGGCGCGATCCTCGTGGTCGCCGCCACCGACGGCCCGATGGCCCAGACCCGCGAGCACGTCCTGCTCGCCCGCCAGGTCGGCGTCCCCGCCCTCCTCGTCGCCCTCAACAAGGCCGACATGGTTGAGGACGAGGAGCTCCTCGACCTGGTCGAGATGGAGGTCCGCGAGCTGCTGTCCTCCCAGGACTACGACGGCGACAACGCCCCCGTGGTCCGCGTCTCCGCGCTCAAGGCCCTCGAGGGCGACGCCGAGTGGGCCGCCAAGATCAAGGAGCTCATGGACGAGGTCGACACCTTCATCCCGACTCCCGAGCGTGACATGGACAAGCCGTTCCTCATGCCCATCGAGGACGTCTTCACCATCACCGGTCGCGGCACCGTCGTCACCGGCCGTGTCGAGCGCGGCAAGCTGCCGATCAACTCCGAGGTCGAGATCCTCGGTATCCGCGAGGCCCAGAAGACCACGGTCACCGGTATCGAGATGTTCCACAAGCAGATGGACGAGGCCTGGGCCGGCGAGAACTGCGGTCTGCTCCTGCGCGGCACCAAGCGCGAGGACGTCGAGCGCGGTCAGGTCGTCTGCAAGCCCGGCTCCATCACCCCGCACACCCAGTTCGAGGGCCACGTCTACATCCTGACCAAGGACGAGGGCGGTCGCCACAACCCCTTCTACTCGAACTACCGTCCGCAGTTCTACTTCCGGACCACGGACGTCACCGGCGTCATCACGCTGCCCGAGGGCACCGAGATGGTCATGCCCGGCGACACCACCGAGATGAGCGTCGAGCTCATCCAGCCCATCGCCATGGAGGAGGGCCTCGGCTTCGCCATCCGTGAGGGTGGCCGCACCGTCGGCTCCGGCCGCGTCACCAAGATCCTCAAGTGACGACGCTGCGACGCCGGTAGCACGGACCGCACCGCGAACGACTGTCCCCCGGACCCGCACACGGGTCCGGGGGACAGTCGTTCGCGGCGTCGGTGAGTCTTGAGGCGGAGGCGCGTCCTCCTGAGGGACGACTTCGCGGCGACGAAAGATCATACGTCCTTCCGATAGGTGGTGCAGACGTCGGACATACGCTTCTCGCATGCCAGTCATGAACCGCGCTACGCGCACCCTCAGCATCGTCACCGCCACGGCGTGCCTGCTCCTGTCGTCCTGCACCGCCGGGACCAGTCCCTCGTCCTCATCGGCGGGGACCACCCCCTCGGTCCCGTCCTCCGCCGTCCCCGTGGACGCACCGAGCGCCCCTCCGGTCCCCGCAGGACTGGAGAGCTACTACTCGCAGAAGGTCGACTGGTCCCCGTGCGAGGACAACGCCTCCTTCGAGTGCGCCACGGTCACGGTGCCCCTGGACTACGACGACCCCTCCGGGCAGACCATCGACCTGGCCGTCAAGAAGCTGCCCTCGACCTCCGGCGGCCCCATCGGCACCCTCCTGACCAATCCCGGCGGTCCCGGCGGGAGCGGTGTGGACTACGTGTCGCAGGAGGGCGTCTTCTCCGACGCCCTCCGGTCAGCGTACGACATCATCGGATTCGATCCGCGAGGCGTCGGCCAGTCCACGCCCCTGACCTGCCTGAGCCCGCAAGAGATCAGCGACACCGTCGCCGCCGAGCTCGAGGCCTCCGGGGCCGGTGCAGCCCAGGATCCGGCGGACGCCGCGCAGACCGAGGAGCCCGGTGAGACCGCCGGTGAGGAGACGGCCGAGTCCACCGAGCAGACGGCGGCCGAGCTCGCCTCGAAGTGCGAGCAGAACTCCCCGGTGCCGGGCATCATCGACCATATGGACACCGCCTCGGTGGCGCGCGACATGGACGTCCTGCGGGCCCTGTCCGGAGACAACCGTCTGCACTACCTCGGCGTCTCCTACGGGACCTACCTGGGAGCGCGCTACGCCGAGATGTTCCCCTCCCACGTCGGTCGGATGGTGCTCGACAGCGCCCAGGACCCCTCTCGTGAGAACGCCGAGAACGTCGTCGAGCAGGCCGAGGCCATCGAGAAGAGCCTGCACACCTACGTCGAGCACTGCCAGTCCGGGGAGGACTGCCCGCTCACCGGGGACACCGAGGCCGGAGTGGCGCAGATCAAGGAGCTCATCGACAAGGCGAGCGCCAGCCCCCTGCCGGTGACGATCGGTCAGTCGGTGGACGGCGCCACGCTGACCAGGGCGCTCATCGACCTCATGTACGACAATAGCGCCTGGGACCTGCTGACCGGAGCCCTGCGGCAGGCCATCAGGGACAACGACGGCACGGGCCTGGCGGTCCTGGCCGACCCCGACCTGCTCGACCAGACGACGGATCCCCAGGAGCGGGCGGAGCAGGAGGCGGCTCAGGCCGCCAACGAGAACGCCATCAGCGCCGTCGACTGCCTCGACTACCCGGTGCGCGGGGACAGCGCCCAGTGGGAGGCCCAGGCCGAGCGGATAAAGGAGGTCGCTCCCACCCTGGGCACCGGACTGACCTTCCCCGACGCGTTCTGCCAGGGGTGGGGGCACCACGGCGACCACGAGCCCGGCCAGATCAGGGCCACGGGGGCCGCTCCGATCCTCGTCATCGGCATCACCGACGACCCGGCGACCCCCTACCAGTGGGCGCAGGCTCTCGCCTCCCAGCTCGACTCGGCCCGCCTCGTCACCGTCGAGGGCCACGGGCACGGCGCCTACGGGCGCAAGGGCGAGTGCGTGGACAACGCAGTCGACCGCTACCTGCTGCGCGGCGAGCTGCCGGACAGCGACCTGACCTGCACGGAGGAGGTCGAGCAGGTCGGGGCCTGACGGCCCCGGCGAGACCGGCCGCCGGGACGTCGGAGCCATCACGACGCCGCGTCGGCCCGTCGTCGTCGTGCGAGCCGGCTCGCACGCACCCACGCACTCCATGACACACCGCACGATGAAGGAGAAGACCATGACACGCACTGATCTCTTGTCCGCGCAGCTCACGCGGCGCACCGCCCTCGCAGCCGCGGCGACGGCCCTCCTGCTACCCCTGAGCGCCTGCGGCGCGAACGGGGACGCCGGCGCCGACGGACAGGCCCCGCCGACCCCGTCGCCCGGCACGGGGGACGGCAACCCGTTGGACGGGTTCCTGGCGGGGCCACCGGAGCTGACCGATGAGCAGTACGAGACGATGGTCGAGGGAGTGGCCGCCTGGGTCGCGCGCGCGTGGCCGCTCATGGGGACCGTATGGCCGGGGGCCGACTACACGCGCCACCGGATCGTGGCCATGAAGGTCGACGAGGAGCACCGGGCGGCACGCGCCTGGGTGATCTCCACCGAGGGCCACCGTGAGCTCACGGCCGACGAGTACGCGGACATCGAGCCGCCCACCTCCTACGGCGAGATCACCTTCGAGGACAACCCGTCCATCACCCTCAACCTCGGCCAGGCCGCGTCCGTCGGCGGCGTGAGGGCGGGTGAGCAGGAGGAGGGGCGGCAGGGCGCCGCTCCCGCGGGGTCGGCGCCGCAGGTCAGCGCCACCGGGGCGTCCCAGACGACCGCCGACCTTCGGGACCCGGCCACCTACGCCTTCGCCCTCATGACCCACGAGCTCGTTCACTTCTACTACCAGGACGAGATCGACTTCACCGCGTCGTCCAGCAGGGACACCCCCTACCCCTTCGAGGCCCGACCGCGGCTCCTACGACGCATGATGCTCCACCGCCTGCGTCAGGCGGTCATGGACGCCGACACGCGCTCGGAGCACCTGGGGCGCGCCCGCTACTGGTTCGACTCCTGGACGAGCGAGTACGCCCAGGAGGCCGCGGACATCCACACCTACGACATCGCCGAGGGCATCGCCCGGTACGTCGAGTACATGGCCCTGGCGATCGGTGCCGACCAGTCCGAGGAGGAGCTGCGGGCACGGCAGGCGCCGCTGCACGAGGGCGAGGTCCTCGACGTCTCGGTCGACTCCGAGTCCTACGCGCAGGGATTCATCACCGGTGTGCTGCTCGACTCCGTCGTGCCCGGGTGGAAGGACGGGTTCTACGCCGGTGGCTCGACCCCGGTCGAGCTCCTCCTGGAGGGCGTCACCGCGGTCGCCGACGAGGCGGACCCGGACGTCAGCAGCCAGCTGGAGGACCTGGTGGGCGAGTACGAGGCTCAGGTGGGTCCGGACGTCACCACGATCGACGAGGCGGAGGCCGACACCTCGGTCGCCTACCTGCGCTGCCTGAGGTACAGCGAGATCGGCTACGGCGGGTCGTACGTCCACGGCGACAAGGTCGTGCTCACCACGACCATCCTCGTGCTCAGCGGCGAGGGGCAGGACCTGCAGGTGCTGGGCGCCCCGTCCTTCACCGACAACGACCGCGAGGTGGTGACCATCCCCCTGGTCGGCGTCACCCACCGCTACGACAACGGCGTGCTGACCATCACCGGCGACACGATCAGCGGGACCGTGACGGCGGAGAGGAGCGAGGAGAGCGGACGGGAGGTCTTCGTCGTCCGCTAGTCCCGCCATCCCCGCGGGCCCCGGCGGCGCTCCTGACGAGGAGCGCCGCCGGGGCCCGCGCGGTCGTGGCGGCGCGGCCGGCAGGACGGGCCGCGGGCAGGGCCCGGGTCGAGCCGCGACACGCCCGGGCGCGTGGACCTGGTGGGCGGTCTCACAGCCCGTGGTCGCCTGCTCGGCTTCCAGCACGGGGCGGTGCGCTGATATCGTTACCGGGCCGGTGCGCCAGCGCGTGCCGGCCACCTCCCGGGGTCGACCCGGGAACCAGTCTGACGGAGCCGGTACCCACCGGGTTCCGTGTGTCCAGACCGGTCCCTTACCTCAACAGCGGGTGTGAACGAGCAGGTCGTGGAAGCGACACGCCCGAGCGCGTGGACCGGTCGCCGAAAGCAAGAGAGGTTAGGCGCCATGGCGGGACAGAAGATCCGCATCCGGCTCAAGTCCTACGACCACGAGGTCATCGACAGCTCGGCGCGCAAGATCGTCGACGTCGTGACCCGCGCAGGCGCGACGGTCGTGGGCCCGGTGCCGCTGCCGACCGAGAAGAACGTGTTCTGCGTCATCCGGTCGCCCCACAAGTACAAGGACAGCCGTGAGCACTTCGAGATGCGCACGCACAAGCGGCTGATCGACATCGTCGACCCGACGCCCAAGGCCGTCGACTCGCTCATGCGGCTCGACCTGCCCGCGGACGTCAACATCGAGATCAAGCTCTGAGGACCATCGCCATGACTACGCTTAACAAGCCGGCAGCCGCCGCGCCTGCCAAGGCGCTCCTCGGCACCAAGCTCGGCATGACGCAGATCTGGGACGAGAACGGAGTCCTCCGCCCCGTCACGGTCGTGCGCGTCGACACCAACGTCGTGACCCAGGTCCGCACCGTCGAGACCGACGGGTACGAGGCCGTCCAGCTCGCCTTCGGCGAGATCGACGAGCGCAAGGTCACCAAGCCCCTCGCCGGCCACTTCGCCAAGGCCGGGGTCGCCCCCCGCCGTCACGTGGCCGAACTGCGCACCTCCATCGCCTCGGAGTTCACCCCGGGCCAGGAGCTCGGCGCGGACATCTTCGAGGTCGACCAGCTGGTCGACGTCACCGGCACCTCCAAGGGCAAGGGCTTCGCGGGCGTCATGAAGCGCCACGGCTTCAAGGGCGTCTCCGCCTCCCACGGCGCGCACCGCAACCACCGCAAGCCCGGCTCCGTCGGCGCCTGCGCCACGCCCGGCCGCATCTTCAAGGGCCTGCGCATGGCCGGCCGCATGGGCCACGCCACCACCACCGTCCAGAACCTCAAGGTCCGCGGCGTCGACGTCGAGAAGGGCTACCTTCTCGTGGGCGGCGCCGTCCCGGGCCCCAAGGGACAGGTCGTCGTCGTCCGCACGGCCGTGAAGGGAGCCTGAGACCATGGCTGAGAACCAGACCCTCACCGTCGCGATCGTCGACTCCAAGGGCGCCAAGAAGGGCACCGCCGAGCTCCCCGCCGAGATCTTCGACGTCGACCTCAACATCCCGCTCATGCACCAGGTCGTCGTGGCCCAGCTGGCCGCGGCCCGCCAGGGCACCCATGCCACCAAGACCCGCGGCATGGTCCGCGGCGGCGGCAAGAAGCCCTACCGCCAGAAGGGCACCGGCCGCGCCCGCCAGGGCTCCACCCGCGCCCCCCAGTTCGCCGGCGGCGGCACCGTCCACGGCCCGCAGCCGCGCGACTACAGCCAGCGCACGCCCAAGAAGATGAAGGCCGCCGCCCTGCGCTCGGCCCTGTCGGACCGCGCCCGCAACGGCCGCGTCCACGTCATCACCGAGTTCGTCACCACTGAGAAGCCCTCCACCAAGTCGGCCCTCGGCGCGCTGCGCAACATGACGGACCGCAAGGCCCTCGTCGTCGTCACCCGCGAGGACGACCTGAGCCGCCTGAGCCTGCGCAACGCCCCCGAGGCGCATGTCCTGTGGGCCGACCAGCTCAACACCTACGACGTCCTGGTCAACGACGACGTCGTCTTCACTTCCGCTGCCCTGGACTCGTTCCTCGGCAAGGGCGAGGAGGAGTCCAAGTGAGCCTCGAGAAGTCCAAGAACCCCCGCGACATCATCATCGCGCCGGTCGTCTCCGAGAAGTCCTACACCTGCATGGACCGCGGCCAGTACACGTTCCTCGTGGCGCCCGGCTCCAACAAGACCGAGATCAAGATGGCCATCGAGTCCATCTTCAAGGTCAAGGTCGACTCGGTGAACACGGCCAACCGCAAGGGCAAGACCCGCCGCACCCGCACCGGGCTCGGCAAGTCCAAGGACACCAAGCGCGCGATCGTCACGCTGCGCGAGGGCAGCATCGACATCTTCGGCGACGTGGCGAACTGACACGGACACGGAAGGTAAAGGATCGACATGGGAATCCGTAAGTACAAGCCGACGACGCCGGGTCGCCGCGGCTCCTCCGTGGCCGACTTCGTCGAGATCACGCGCAGCGAGCCCGAGAAGTCCCTCGTTCGCCCGCTCCACAAGACCGGTGGTCGCAACAACAACGGCCGCGTCACCACCCGCCACAAGGGCGGCGGTCACAAGCGCGCCTACCGCGTGATCGACTTCCGTCGCCACGACAAGGACGGCGTGCCCGCCAAGGTCGCTCACATCGAGTACGACCCCAACCGCACCGCGCGCATCGCCCTCCTGCACTACGCCGACGGCGAGAAGCGCTACATCATCGCCCCGAACAAGCTCGGTCAGGGCGACGTCGTCGAGGCCGGTCCCAACGCGGACATCAAGCCCGGCAACAACCTGCAGCTGCGCAACATCCCCACCGGTACCGTCGTGCACGCCGTCGAGCTGCGCCCCGGTGGCGGCGCGAAGATCGCCCGCTCCGCCGGCGCCTCGGTCCAGCTCGTCGCCAAGGAGGGCAAGTACGCCACGCTGCGCATGCCCTCCGGCGAGATCCGCATGGTCGAGGTCGCCTGCCGCGCCACGGTCGGCGAGGTCGGCAATGCCGAGCAGTCCAACATCAACTGGGGCAAGGCCGGCCGCATGCGCTGGAAGGGCGTGCGCCCGACCGTCCGCGGTGTCGTCATGAACCCGGTGGACCACCCCCACGGTGGTGGTGAGGGCCGCACCTCCGGTGGCCGTCACCCCGTGTCCCCGTGGGGCAAGCCCGAGGGCCGTACCCGTCGTCCCAACAAGTCCAGCGACCGCCTCATCGTGCGTCGTCGTCGGACCGGCAAGAAGCGCTGATAGGAGCCTGATATGCCGCGCAGTCTGAAGAAGGGTCCCTTCGTCGACGACCACCTCCAGAAGAAGGTGGACGCCCAGAACGAGAAGGGCACCAAGAACGTCATCAAGACCTGGTCCCGTCGTTCGGTCATCACGCCGGACTTCCTCGGACACACTTTCGCCGTCCATGACGGTCGCAAGCACGTCCCGGTCTTCATCACCGAGTCCATGGTGGGCCACAAGCTCGGCGAGTTCGCCCCGACCCGCACCTTCCGCGGGCACGTCAAGGACGACCGCAAGTCGCGCCGCTGACGCGCGGAGAGTTGAGAGGCAAAGAGAACTATGGAAGCTAAGGCGCAGGCCAAGTACGTGCGCTGCACGCCGATGAAGGCTCGCCGCGTCGTGGACGTCGTCCGCGGCAAGCGCGCCGTCGAGGCTGTCAACGTGCTCCGTTTCGCCCCGCAGGCCGCTGCCGTGCCGGTGCGCAAGGTCATCGAGTCCGCGATCGCCAACGCCCGGTTCAAGGCCGAGGCCGCCGGCGAGCGGTTCGACGAGAACGATCTGTTCATCACCGAGGTGTTCGCCGATGAGGGCCCGACCCTCAAGCGGTTCCGCCCGCGGGCCCAGGGCCGCGCGAGCCGGATCCTCAAGCGCACCAGTCACATCACCGTCTACGTCGGCGACCGCGCCGACACCGCACGCAAGGAAGGAGCCCGGTAATGGGGCAGAAGGTCAACCCGACCGGGTTCCGCCTGGGCATCACCACGGACCACCGCTCGCGCTGGTTCGCGGACTCCACGAAGCCCGGTCAGCGCTACCGCGACTTCGTCGAGGAGGACGTCAAGATCCGCCGCCTCATGGCCGATGGCATGGAGCGGGCCGGCATCTCCAAGGTCGACATCGAGCGCACGCGCGACCGCGTCCGCGTCGACCTGCACACCGCCCGCCCGGGCATCGTCATCGGGCGCCGCGGCGCCGAGGCCGAGCGCCTGCGCGGCTCGCTGGAGAAGCTCACCGGCAAGCAGGTCCAGCTCAACATCCTCGAGGTCAAGAGCCCCGATCTGGACGCCCAGCTCGTCGCCCAGGGCATCGCCGAGCAGCTCGCCTCCCGCGTGTCCTTCCGCCGCGCGATGCGCAAGGGCATGCAGTCCGCCATCCGCGCCGGCGCCAAGGGCATCCGCGTCCAGTGCTCCGGCCGCCTCGGCGGCGCGGAGATGAGCCGCTCGGAGTTCTACCGCGAGGGCCGCGTGCCGCTGCACACCCTGCGCGCGAACATCGACTACGGCTTCTACGAGGCCAAGACCACCTTCGGCCGTCTCGGCGTCAAGGTGTGGATCTACAAGGGCGACCTCACCGAGCGTGAGTTCGCCCGCCAGCAGGCCGAGTCCGCCCCGCGCGGCCGCGGGGGTCGCTCCGGTGACCGCCGTGGTGCGCGACGCGGCGAGCGCGGCGCGCGTCAGGGCGGCGAGCAGCAGGTCGAGCAGGCGCCGGCCACCGAGAACGCTGCCGCCACGCAGGGAACGGAGGCCTGAGCCGTGCTCATCCCCCGCCGGACCAAGTTCCGCAAGCAGCACCGCCCGCACCGCTCGGGCATGTCCAAGGGCGGCAACCAGCTCGCCTTCGGTGATTTCGGCATTCAGGCCCTCGAGCCCGCCTACATCACCAATCGCCAGATCGAGGCGGCCCGTATCGCCATGACCCGTCACATCAAGCGTGGCGGCAAGGTGTGGATCAACATCTTCCCGGACCGCCCGCTGACCAAGAAGCCCGCCGAGACCCGCATGGGCTCCGGTAAGGGCGCCCCGGAGTGGTGGATCGCCAATGTGAAGCCCGGCCGCATCATGTTCGAGCTCGGAGGCGTCCCCGAGGAGCTCGCCCGTGAGGCCATGCGCCGCGCGATGCACAAGCTCCCGATGAAGACCCGTTTCGTGACTCGTGAGGGTGGTGACGTCTGATGGCTATCGGATCCCAGGGGCTGACCCCCGCCGACCTCGACGGCATGGACAACGAGCGCCTCGCCGAGGAGCTCACCAAGGCGAAGGCCGAGCTGTTCAACCTCCGGTTCGCCTCGGCGACCGGCCAGCTCGAGGACCACGGCCGCCTCAAGGCCGTGCGCCGCGACATCGCCCGCATCTACACCATCGTGCGCGAGCGTGAGCTCGGCATCCGTACCGCTCCGAGCAGCCAGGAGTCCAAGTGAGCGAGCAGACCACCAGTACTGAGGCCGCCCCCGAGCGCAACCAGCGCAAGGTCCGCCGCGGCTACGTCGTCTCCGACAAGATGGACAAGACCATCGTCGTCCTCGTCGAGGAGCGCTACAAGCACTCCCTGTACGGCAAGGTCATCCGTCGGTCCAAGAAGGTCAAGGCCCACGACGAGAACAACACGGCCGCCGTCGGCGACCTCGTCTCGATCATGGAGACCCGTCCCCTGAGCGCCACCAAGCACTGGCGCCTCGTGGAGATCATCGAGAAGGCCAAGTGACCTTCCGCTGATCACAGCATCGCGACGCCGCGGCGCCCGCCCCCATGCGGGCCGCCGCGGCGTCGTCGTACCCTCCTCCCTCCTCCCTCCCGCCCGCCCCTCTCGCCGAGACCGGTCGAAAACGTCACCGAAACCGGTCGAAGTGGCGATCGAGACCGGCCCGGCGCGCTCGCCGCTCCTAGAACCCCGGGCGCAGACCTCCGGCTTCACGCTCACGAGTGGTCAGCAGCGCCGTGATCGGAGACGCGTCCCGCGCCGACGGCGGCAGCGCGTCCCAGATGCGGCGCACCGCGGTGCGCCTGTCCCGCAGTTCCTCCGGGCCCATTCTCAGCACATCGAATCCGGCCTCGCGGATCGCCTCCTCCCGAGCCGCCCTGCGGCCCGGCTCGCCCTCGGGGTCGCTCACGAGCTTGACCTCGCCGTCGATCTCCAGGAGAAGACGGACGAGGATCCAGCCGAGATCCGCGAAGTACGTGCGGCCGTCGCCCCCGCGCACCGCGAGCTGCACCTGCGGGGGAGCGATGCCGGAGGCCAGGGAGAGCCGCCGCGCCTCGGACTCCCAGACGGACTGGCTCATCGCCGTCGCCGACAGTAGAACCGCCCGAGCGCGGCGACATCCGCGTTGACCCGCCCATTGCTCCAGGCGGGCCAGGAGTCGACGGCGCAGTTCGGCGGTCTCGGCCTCGATCCGGCGTCGCTCGTCCCAGGGATGAGCGCCGGCCCCCGCCGCCACGGCGAAGAGGGAGTCGACGACGGCGAGCGCGCGGTCGGGCTGGAGGAAGCGCGCGCAGTCGAGGATCGTGCGCTCCAGGCTGGTGACGCGAAGCCCGGCGTGATCGACGACGTCGCCGTCCTCCAGGGGCATGTGGTGGCGCACGATCGGCCTGGCGTCCAGGAGACGGCGGCGCTCAGCGGGGGAGGCGTCCCGGGAGGGGACCCTGCCGGGGTGGCGCCGGCTCGAGCAGCGCCGGAGGCCGCCGGGCTTCCAGGAGGTGACGAGATGGATCGTCTGAGCCTCGGACATCACCCTGGCCCCGTGGAGGCGCGCGGCCGCCTCCTGGCAGATGACGCCGTCGAGTCCCTCGGCGTCGCAGGCCTCGATGATCATCTCCCTCGCGCGGGAGGCCGCTCGCCAATAGGGCTCGTCCGGGTCCACGCGCATCGTGGTCCCGCGGCGTATCGGTCGGATCGCACCGGTCTCGAGGTCCCGCCTGGGGGCGGCCGGTGCCTGCGTGCCGGAGCGGGGGTGCGGACTGCGGTCGCCGGAGTCGGTGGTGTACATCCCTCAAGCGTCGCGGCCGCGGGGCGCTAATGGAACCGGGTTGAGCAATCTGTGGAAAACCAACCGGTCTCGATGGCGTTTTCGACCGGTCTCGGCGAGGGAGGGGTGGTGAGGAAGGGCACAGGGGCGAGGAGGGGGCTCTGGTATCGGGGGCCTTCAGCGCTGCACTAGGCTATGACAGTTGCGTGCGCCCTCGGCGCGCCCTTCAGAGACCCCGCGCTCCTGCGCCTGTGTCTGATGGGACCCTCGCTTCGTGGACTCCTCCTGCCCCCGGGTCGGGGGAGCAGCGCGCAAGAACACCAAGAACGTTCGGCAAGGCTCGGGGGGACCCGAGAACCGGCTCGACGAAGGAGAACACCCTATGATCCAGCAGGAGTCGCGACTGAAGGTCGCCGACAACACCGGTGCCAAGGAGATCCTGTGCATCCGTGTGCTCGGCGGCTCGGGCCGGCGCTATGCGGGCATCGGCGACACGATCGTCGCCACTGTCAAGGACGCCGTCCCGGGTGGCAGCGTCAAGAAGGGCGACGTCGTCAAGGCGGTCGTCGTCCGCACCCGCAAGGAGCGCCGTCGCCCGGACGGCTCGTACATCCGCTTCGACGAGAACGCGGCCGTCATCCTCAAGAACAATGATGGGGAGCCGCGCGGCACGCGCATCTTCGGCCCCGTCGGCCGTGAGCTTCGCGAGAAGAAGTTCATGCGCATCGTCTCTCTCGCCATGGAGGTGATCTGAATATGGCACGCATCAAGAAGGGCGACCAGGTCATCGTCATCGCGGGCAAGGACAAGGGCAAGACCGGCCGTGTCCTGGAGGTCATCAAGGCCACCGATCGCGTCGTCGTCGAGGGCGTCCAGCGCGTCACCAAGCACGTCAAGGTCGGGCAGTCCGCCCAGGGCGCCCGCACCGGGGGCATCGAGACGGTCGAGGCCCCGATCCACATCTCGAACGTGATGCCCGTGGACCCCCAGACCAAGAAGCGCACTCGCGTCGGCTTCCGCGTCGAGGAGGGCGTGCGGCCCAACGGCCGCAAGCGCACCGTTCGCGTGCGCTACGCCAAGGTGAGCGGGAAGGACCTCTGATGAGCGACAAGATCACCCCCCGTCTCAAGACCAAGTACGCCGAGGAGGTGCTTCCCGCCCTCCGCGAGGAGTTCAAGCACTCCAACGTGATGGAGATCGGCCGCATCTCCAAGATCGTCGTCAACATGGGCGTGGGCGAGGCGGCACACGACTCCAAGATGATCGAGGGCGCCGTTCGCGACCTGGCGGCCATCACCGGTCAGAAGCCCCAGATCACGAAGGCCCGCAAGTCCATCGCGCAGTTCAAGCTGCGCGAGGGCCAGCCGATCGGCGCGCACTCGACGCTGCGCGGCGACCGCATGTGGGAGTTCCTCGACCGCCTCATCTCGATCTCGCTGCCCCGGATCCGCGACTTCCGCGGAATGAGCCCCAAGCAGTTCGACGGCAACGGCAACTACACCTTCGGTCTCACGGAGCAGGCCGTGTTCCACGAGATCGACCAGGACTCGATCGACCGCGTCCGTGGCATGGACATCACCATCGTGACCACGGCCAAGACCGATGAGGAGGCCCGCTCGCTGCTCGCGCGGCTCGGCTTCCCCTTCAAGGAGAAGTGACATGGCGAAGACCGCTCTCATCCAGAAGGCGAACCGGAAGCCGAAGTTCGGTGTTCGTGCCTACACGCGCTGCCAGCGCTGCGGCCGCCCGCACTCCGTGTACCGCAAGTTCGGCCTGTGCCGTATCTGCCTGCGGGAGATGGCCCTCGGTGGCGAGCTCCCCGGCGTGAGCAAGTCCAGCTGGTAAGAACTTACGTCGCAGGTCCGCTGAGGAAACCGCGACGAGGAAGGGCCAAGGCCCACTCATGACTATGACAGACCCGATCGCAGACATGCTGACCCGTCTGCGCAATGCAAACAGCGCCTACCACGACACCGTCTCGATGCCGTCGAGCAAGCTCAAGGTCAACATCGCCGCGATGCTCAAGACCGAGGGCTACATCGCCGACTACGAGGTCACGGACGCCGAGGTCGGCAAGACGCTCACGCTGAGCCTCAAGTACGGAGCCAACCGCCAGCGCGCCATCCAGGGCCTCAAGCGGATCTCCAAGCCCGGCCTGCGCGTCTACGCGAAGTCCACGAACCTGCCCAAGGTCCTCGGCGGCCTGGGGGTGGCCATCCTGTCCACCTCCTCCGGCCTCCTGACCGACCGTCAGGCTGAGAACAAGGGCGTCGGCGGGGAAGTCCTCGCCTACGTCTGGTGAGAGAAAGGAACGGAGGAACACCATGTCTCGTATTGGACGACTCCCCGTTCCGGTTCCCGCCGGAGTGGACGTCACCATCAACGGCAACGAGGTGACGGTCAAGGGCCCCAAGGGCACCCTGAGCCGTATCATCTCCGAGCCCCTGAGCGTGACCAAGCAGGATGACGGCACGATCCTCGTGACCCGTCCCGACGACGAGCGCCGCTCGCGCTCGCTCCACGGCCTGTCCCGCACGCTCATCAACAACATGGTCATCGGTGTCACCGAGGGCTATGTCAAGAACCTCGAGATCGTCGGGACCGGTTACCGCGTCGCTGCCAAGGGCTCGGCCATCGAGCTCTTCCTCGGCTTCTCGCACACCGTCGTCGTCGAGCCCCCCGAGGGCATCACCTTCACGGTGGACGGCAACCTGAAGATCGCCGTCTCCGGCATCTCCAAGGAGCAGGTCGGCGAGGTCGCCGCGAACATCCGCAAGATCCGCCCGCCGGAGCCCTACAAGGGCAAGGGCGTGCGTTACGCCGGCGAGAACGTGCGCCGCAAGGTCGGAAAGGCTGGTAAGTGACCATGGCTTACTCGATCAAGAGGGGCAAGTCCAAGGCTATTGCCCGCAAGATCCGCCACCAGCGCGTGCGCAAGCACGTCAACGGCACGCCCGAGCGCCCGCGCCTGGTCGTCACACGCTCCAATCGCCACATGGTCGCCCAGGTCGTCGACGACACCATCGGGCACACGCTGTGCTCCGCCTCGACTCTCGAGGCGGCCTGCAAGGGCGTCGAGGGCCACAAGGTCGGCGCGGCCCACAAGGTCGGCGAGCTCGTTGCCGAGCGCGCCAAGGCCCTGGGCATCGAGGCGGTCGTCTTCGACCGCGGTGGAAACAAGTACCACGGCCGCGTCGCGGCCGTCGCTGACGGCGCCCGCGAGGGCGGCCTGGTGCTCTGAGCACTGAGACGACGAGAAAGCAAAGGAGAATCTGATGGCTGCACCGCAGCGAGACAGGTCCGCGTCGTCCGACGGCTCGGCCCGCAACGACGAGAACCGGGGCGAGAGCCGCGGCCGTCGTGACCGCAACGACCGCCGCGACCGCAACTCGGGCCGCGGCAACGACGACAAGTACATCGAGCGCGTCGTCACCATCAACCGCGTGTCCAAGGTCGTCAAGGGCGGCCGCCGCTTCACCTTCACGGCGCTGGTCGTCGTCGGCGACGGCGAGGGCACGGTCGGCGTCGGCTACGGCAAGGCGAAGGAGGTGCCCGCCGCGATCGCCAAGGCCGTGGAGTTCGCGAAGAAGAACTTCTTCCGCGTCCCGATGATCCGCCGCACCATTCCTCACCTCGTCCAGGGCGAGGACTCCGCCGGAGTCGTCCTCCTGCGCCCGGCCTCCCCCGGTACCGGCGTCATCGCCGGCGGTCCGGTGCGCGCCGTGCTGGACTGCGCCGGCATCCACGACATCCTGTCGAAGTCGCTCGGCTCCTCGAACGCGATCAACATCGTCCACGCGACGGTCGACGCGCTCAAGAGGCTCGAGCAGCCCGAGACGGTTGCCGCCCGGCGCGGCCTGCCCCTGGAGGACATTGCCCCGCAGTCCATGCTGCGGGCGCGTGCCGAGGGCGAGGCCGACAAGCGCGCCGAGGCGGAGAAGAAGGAGGCCGAGAAGGCCGCTGAAGGAGTGGAGGCGTGATGGCTGACACCAAGACCGCGAGCACGAAGCAGCTCAAGGTGACCCAGGTCCGCTCCGGCATCGGTGGTACCCACCGCCAGCGCGAGACCCTCAAGTCCCTCGGCCTGCGCAAGATCCGCCAGTCCACTGTTCGCGAGGACACCCCCACCGTTCGCGGCATGATCGCAACGGTGCACCACCTCGTGACCGTTGAGGAGGTCTGAGATGGCAGACACCAAGAAGGCCTCTGAGAAGGCCGCAGAGAACACCGCCGAGTCCGGGACGGAGAAGGTGCGCGTCGTCAAGCTGCACCACCTCCGCCCCGCCCCGGGCGCCAAGAAGGCCAAGACCCGCGTGGGTCGTGGTGAGGGCTCCAAGGGCAAGACGTCCGGTCGCGGCACCAAGGGCACGAAGGCCCGCTACCAGGTGCGCCCCGGCTTCGAGGGCGGTCAGATGCCGCTGCACATGCGCCTGCCCAAGCTCCGCGGGTTCCGCAACCCGAACCGCGTGGAGTTCCAGCCGGTCAACGTCGGCCGCATCGCCGAGCTGTTCCCCTCCGGCGGGACGGTCACCGTGGCCGACCTCGTGGCCGCCGGCGCCGTGCGCCACGGTCACCTGGTCAAGGTGCTCGGCGGCGGGGACATCTCCGTCAAGCTGACGGTCAAGGCGGATGCCTGGTCGGCCTCCGCCAAGGAGAAGATCGAGGCCGCCGGCGGCACGATCGGGCTCTCCGAGGACTGGGCAGTGAGCTGATCCGCTCCAAGCGAGCAAGACGAGGCCCCGGTGGGGGAGGATTCCGGTCCGCCCCCACCGGGGCCTCGCGGTGCCGTCGGGCCTGCGGTCGGATCCTCCGTTGGGCGCGGCACGCGGGTGAGGAGGAGCGACTGGCATGCCCGAACCGGTCTCGGTGACGTTTTCGACCGGTCTCGGCGGGAAGGGCGGGGCGGGGGCGAGGGCGATGGAGGGGCTGCGGCGTGATGTACGCCTTGCCTTCCGAAAGGGTCACGGCCTCGAAGGGGAGCCCTGCTCCGGGGTAGTGTGAGCCCGGCGCGCGCCTGCGCGTCCGCCGTCGCGCCCGCATCCGGGCCATTCGACGCCGATTCCCCGAGTCCACAGGAGACCGCGTGCTCAGCGCCTTCGTCCAGGCATTCAAGACGCCCGACCTGAGGAGGAAGCTCCTCTTCACCCTCGGCATCATGGCCCTGTTCCGCCTGGGCTCGGTCCTGCCGACGCCGGGCGTGAGCCTGCAGAACGTCCAGACCTGCGTCGGCCAGGCTGAGGACGCCAGTCTCCTGAGCCTTATCAACATCTTCTCCGGCGGCGCCCTGCTGCAGCTGAGCGTCTTCGCGCTGGGGATCATGCCCTACATCACGGCCTCCATCATCATCCAGCTCCTGCGCGTGGTCATCCCCCGCTTCGAGGAGCTCCACAAGGAGGGGCAGTCCGGCACCGCCAAGCTCACCGAGTACACCCGCTACCTGACGATCGGCCTGGGCGTCCTGCAGTCCGCCACCATCGTGGCCACGGCCGCCAACGGCCAGCTCTTCCCCACCTGCACCGTCCCCGTCATCCCGGATGACAGCCCGGTCAACCTCGCCCTCATGATCGTCACCATGACCGCCGGCACCGGCCTGATCATGTGGCTCGGCGAGCTCATCACGGACCGCGGCATCGGCAACGGCATGTCGCTGCTCATCTTCACCTCGATCGTCGCGCGCTTCCCGCAGAACCTCGGCTCGATCCTCACCGGCAGCGGCGGCGTCTCGAAGTTCGCCATCGTCATCGCCGTCATCCTCGTGGCCACGATCGCCGTCGTCTTCGTGGAGCAGGGCACCCGGCGCATCCCGGTGCAGTACGCCAAGAGGATGATCGGGAGGCGCCAGTACGGCGGGTCCACCACCTACATCCCCATCAAGATCAACACGGCGAACGTCATCCCCGTCATCTTCGCCTCCTCGATCCTGGCCATGCCCCAGCTCGTCTCCCAGTTCTCCCCGAAAAGCTCCTGGGCGGCCTGGGTGGGCCAGAACCTGCGTCAGACGGACACGATCTACCTCGCCGCCTACGGCCTGCTCATCCTCTTCTTCACCTTCTTCTACACGGCGATCACCTTCAACGCCGAGGAGATCGCGGACAACATGAAGAAGTACGGCGGCTTCATCCCCGGCATTCGCGCGGGCGAGCCCACGGTCAAGTACCTCTCCTACGTCATCAACCGGGTGACCGTCGTCGGCTCGATCTACCTCGTGGTCCTCGCACTGGTACCGACCCTCGCGGTCATCGAGCTGGGGCTGGCGGAGTCCCTGCCCTTCGGCGGCACGACTATCCTCATCATGGTGGGAGTCGGCCTCCAGACCGTCAAGGAGATCAACTCCCAGCTCCAGCAGCGACACTACGAAGGGTTCCTCTCATGAGCGCACGCATGGTCCTTCTCGGCCCTCCCGGGGCCGGCAAGGGCACCCAGGCGGCCCGCATCAGCGAGCGCCTGTCCATCCCCGCCATCTCCACCGGTGACATCTTCCGCGCCAACGTGGCCGGCGCCACCGAGCTCGGCCTCAGGGCCAAGGAGTACATGGACAAGGGCGAGTACGTCCCGGACTCCGTCACCAACGCCATGGTCGCCGACCGCATCGCCGCCGACGACGCCGCCTCCGGCTTCCTCCTCGATGGCTACCCGCGCACCGAGGCCCAGGTCCACGAGCTCGACTCCATGCTCGCCGCCAAGGGACTCGCCCTCGACATCGTCCTGGAGATCACCGCCGACGCCGAGGTCGTCGTCGAGCGGCTCCTCAAGCGCGCCACCGAGCAGAACCGCGCCGACGACACCGAGCCTGTCATCAGGCGCCGCCTCGAGGTCTACGCCGAGCAGACCGAGCCGCTGGCCGCCCTCTACGAGGCCAAGGGCCTCCTCGTGCGCGTCGATGGCATCGGCGACGTCGACGAGGTCACCGAGCGCATCATGACGGCGCTCGCCTCCGCGGGCGTCAAGGCCTGACCGAGCAGTCCTCAGTGGCGCGGGACCGGCCGGTCCCGCGCCACTGCCGTTGAGAGAGGGGGCGCGCGGTGCTGGCGCGCGAGCAGATCGAGATCAAGACCCCGGACCAGGTCCGGCTCATGCGACGGGCCGGCCTCGTCGTCGCCGATATCCACGCCGCCCTGCGAGAGGCGGTCCGCCCGGGGGTGGCGACAGCCGAGCTCGACGCCGTGTGCGCCGCCACCATCGAGGCCGTCGGGGCTCATTCGAACTTCCTGGGCTACTACGACTACCCGGCCACCGTGTGCGTCTCCGTCAATGACGAGGTCGTCCACGGCATCCCCGGGCCGCGCGTCCTGGAGGAGGGGGACCTCGTCACCTTCGACTGCGGCGCCTACATCATCGACGACGGCGAGCAGTGGCACGGCGACGCCGCCTTCACCACCGTGGTCGGCGGGGAGTACGCCTCGGCGTCCGACCGCCTCCTGGACACCACCACGCGACAGGCCCTGTGGGAGGCTGTCGCCGCCGTCGCCCGTGCCGCCGCCGGCCTGACCAGCGGGCGCGCCGCGCGGCTCAACGCCATCGGCGACGCCGTCGAGGCGACGGTGGACCGGGCCCTGGCCGGGGCCGCCGACCAGGGCATCCCCGAGGCCCGGCTCGGCATCCTCCAGGAGTACGTGGGCCACGGCATCGGCACCGCCATGCATCAGGCCCCCGACGTCCTCAACTACTCGATCAAGCGCAAGGGGCCGCGCCTGCGCCCCGGCATGGTGCTGGCCATCGAGCCGATGCTCACCTCAGGCGGCCCCGAGGTGCGCGAGCTCGACGACGGCTGGACCGTCGTCACCCAGGACGGCTCACGCGCCGCCCAGTGGGAGCACACCGTCGCGATCGTCCCCGGGGGAGTCTGGGTGCTCACGGCCCCCGACGGCGGGGCGGAGGGCCTGGCCCCCTTCGGCATCGAGCCCCGGCCGCTGCCCGAGCGCGGCTGAGCGCCGCCGGGGCGCCGATGTGTCCGGAAACACCGACCGGGAGCGCCTTCCCGCGTGGTGGCGCGGTATCGAGGTGCCGTATCGTTGGCCCTCGGTGCGCCCACCGCTGTCGACCCGTCCCTTCCGGCCGGGCCGGAGCGCGCGTGCCTGACCGGCGGCGTCGTCGCCGGAGAACTCGAGCGAGAGAACCGACGGAGGAGCATGGCTAAGAAGGACGGCGTCATCGAGGTCGAGGGATCGGTCGTCGAGGCCCTTCCGAACGCGATGTTCCGGGTGGAGTTGAGCAACGGGCACGTCGTGCTCGCGCACATCTCCGGCAAGATGCGGCAGCACTACATCCGCATCCTCCCCGAGGACCGCGTCGTCGTGGAGATGAGTCCCTACGACCTCCAGCGCGGCCGCATCGTCTATCGGTACAAGTGACAAGTCGGCCCCTCGGGCCGGCGGAGGACAATCATGAAGGTCAAGCCGAGCGTCAAGAAGATCTGTGACAACTGCAAGGTGATCCGTCGCCACGGCCGTGTCATGGTCATCTGCGAGAACCCGCGGCACAAGCAGCGCCAGGGCTGAGGCCCCGCGCACCGGCCACACGATCCGTGGCCACCATCAGCACCCACCCCAGCGATCGGCGCCGGGCCCCACGGGCCGGCGCCGCGCAACCCCCGGTTCCTGGAGGCCGGGGCCGCCCACGAGGGGCGGGGGAGGTGGGTGACGACCTCCGGGAGCACACAGGAGAACCACTACCGTGGCACGCATTTCCGGCGTCGACCTCCCCCGCGAGAAGCGGGTCGAGGTGGCGCTCACCTACATCTTCGGGATCGGCCGCACCCGCGCGGACGAGACCCTCAAGGCAACGGGCGTCAACCCCGACACCCGCGTCAAGGACCTCACCGAGGACGAGCTCGTGGCTCTGCGCAGCCACATCGACTCGAGTTACCAGGTGGAGGGCGATCTTCGCCGCGAGGTCCAGGCCGACATCCGTCGCAAGGTCGAGATCGGCTGCTACCAGGGTCTGCGCCACCGTCGTCACCTCCCGGTGCACGGCCAGCGCACCAAGACCAACGCGCGCACCCGCAAGGGCCCCAAGCGCACCGTGGCCGGCAAGAAGAAGGCCAAGTAAGCAGTTGACCCGCGGCCCGGGCGCCGACGCCCGCCGCGCAACCCGATCTTGAGAAGAAGAAGGAAGAATGCCTCCGAAGACCCGCACCGCCGTGCGCAAGCCGCGTCGTAAGGACCGGAAGAACGTCACCCACGGCAACGCCTACATCAAGTCCACCTTCAACAACACCATCGTGTCCCTCACGGACCCGGCGGGCGCCGTCATCGCCTGGGCCTCCTCCGGCCAGGTCGGCTTCAAGGGCTCCCGCAAGTCCACCCCCTACGCCGCCCAGTTGGCCGCCGAGGCCGCCGCGCGCCGCGCCCAGGAGCACGGCATGAAGAAGGTCGACGTCTTCGTCAAGGGCCCCGGCTCCGGCCGCGAGACCGCGATCCGCTCCCTCCAGGCCGCCGGCCTCGAGGTCGGCTCCATCACGGACGTCACCCCCCAGGCCCACAACGGCTGCCGCCCCCCGAAGCGCCGCCGCGTCTGATTCCAGGCGGTTCGACGGCGCCCCGCCTCGGTGATGGGCGCCGTCGAGCCGCCACGGGCCCCGCACCGGTCGGGGCCGCCGCCGCAGGGCGCTTCGAGGCCGCGCGGCGAGACCCATGGGAACGGCGTCATATAGCGGGCGCCGCGACGAAAGGAAACCGACAGTGCTCATCGCACAGCGTCCCACCCTCACGGAGGAGGTCGTCGAGGAGAACCGCCGGGCGCGGTTCATCATCGAGCCCCTCGAGCCCGGATTCGGCTACACCCTGGGCAACTCCCTGCGCCGCACCCTGCTGTCGTCCATCCCGGGCGCCGCAGTGACCAGTGTGCGCATCGACGGGGTCCCCCACGAGTTCCGCACGATCGCCGGGGTCAAGGAGGATGTCGCCCAGATCATCCTCAACATCAAGGAGATCGTCCTCTCCAGTGAGAACGACGAGCCGGTCGTCATGTACCTGCGCAAGTCCGGCCCGGGCGCCGTCACCGCCGGTGACATCACCCCGCCCGCCGGCGTCGAGATCCACAATCCCGAGCTGGTCATCGCGACCCTCAACGAGAAGGGCAAGCTGGAGATCGAGCTGACCGTGGAGCGCGGTCGCGGCTACGTCTCGGCCACCCAGAACAAGGACCCGAACGCGGAGATCTCCCGGATCCCGGTCGATTCCATCTACTCGCCGGTCAAGAAGGTCTCCTACGCCGTGGAGGCCACGCGCGTCGAGCAGCGCACCGACTTCGACCGCCTCATCGTCGACGTCGAGACGAAGGCCTCGATCACGCCCCGCGACGCGCTCGCCTCGGCGGGCAAGACCCTCGTCGAGCTCTTCGGCCTGGCCCGGGAGCTCAACGTCGAGGCCGAGGGCATCGAGGTCGGCCCCTCGCCCATGGATCAGGCCCTTCAGCAGGATCTCGCCCTCATGATCGACGAGTTGGACCTCCAGGCCCGCTCCTCCAACGCCCTCAAGCGCGAGGGCATCCACACCGTCGGCGAGCTCGTCTCGCGCAGTGAAGCGGACCTGCTCGACATCCGCAACTTCGGTGCCAAGTCGATCTCCGAGATCAAGGACAAGCTCGCCGAGCTGGGCCTGTCCCTCAAGGGCTCCCCCCTGGACTACCTCGCCGAGGACGACTACACCAACCCCACCTTCAGCGACGAGCAGGCCTGAGCACCGCCTCGTCAAACACTAGGAGACAACAATGCCTCGCCCCACCAAGGGACCCCGCCTGGGCGGCTCCGCCCAGCACGAGCGCCACCTGCTGGCCAACCTCGCCCGGCAGCTCTTCATCCACGAGTCCATCACGACGACGGAGGCCCGCGCCCGTCGGCTGCGCCCCTACGCCGAGAAGCTCATCACCAAGGGCAAGCGCGGCGACCTGCACGCCCGCCGCACCGTGATGAAGAAGATCACGGACAAGTACGCCGTGTACCGCCTCTTCGAGGAGATCGCCCCGAAGATGGAGGGCCGCGACGGCGGCTACACCCGCATCATCAAGACCGCCCCCCGCAAGGGCGACAACGCCCCCATGGCCGTCATCTCCCTCGTGCTCGAGCCGGTGGCCAAGAAGGCCGTCGTCGAGGACGCGGTCAAGACCGCCAAGTCCGCCGCGAAGAAGGCCGCGCAGGACGCCGTCGCCGAGGCCAAGGGCGACAAAGCCGCCGAGGCCCCCGCCAAGGAGGCCGAGGCCGGGTCCGCCGCGAAGACCGAGAAGACTGAGAAGGTCGCGTTCGCCGGCGCCGTCCGCCTCGACGAGGGCTCCGCCGACGCCCCCGACGATGAGCACCGCATCAAGGGCAACGAGGACTCGATGAAGTACCACGTCCCCGGCTCGCGCTGGTACGACGCCACGGTCGCCGAGGTCTGGTTCGCCACCGTGGAGGAGGCCGAGGCCGCCGGCTTCGCCCCCGCCGGTGGCGCCGCCGCGCAGAAGGTCGACGCCTGACACACAGTACTGTGATTCACGTCGCATCCTGACGGAGGGCTGGGAGCCGCGAGGCTCCCAGCCCTCCGTTATTTGGCGGAATCTCGCTGACCTGCGCTAGCACCGGACCCTGTGACAGAGATGTGATCTGCCAGTTAATCCGTGATGGAGGCGAGACATCTGCCTCTGAATCCGTTAGTTTGGGTGTGTGACCGCGCCTCGGGCGCGGTATGCCCAGATCAGCCAACACAGTCCCTTATTCGCATGAGGAGAGTCATGAGACGGTCTTCCGCTCTGGCCGCCGGCGCGCTCGTCGCCGCAGGCGCCTTCGTTCCCGCCGCCGTGAGCACACAGGCTCAGGCCGCCGATTCCGACAACATCAAGGTGACCGACGTCAAGGTCACCTCCGAGGCACGTCAGCGCCCGGTCAACGGCGTCGCCGTCGAGGCCTGGGACAAGGTGAGCCTCCAGGCCAAGTGGGAGGCCACTGCCCCCAAGGCCGGGGACTCCTTCACCGTCAAGCTCGGCGAGGGCATGGAGTGGTACGGCTCGCTCGCCTTCAACCTCCTCGACCAGGACGGCTCCGACGTCGGCAACTGCACCTTCACCGTCGGCTCGCAGGACATGACCTGCACCCTGACCTCCGGCGCCGAGAAGTGGGACAAGCTCACCGACGGCACCCTCACCGCGCAGGCCCAGATCAACAACAAGGGCATCGGCCTCAAGCAGAGCACCGTCCAGGTGGGCCCGACGACCGCGCCCATCGTGTTCGGCGACTCCGACGGCGACGGCACCTGCGACACCGGCTGCGACGGCGTGAAGCCCAACTACCCCGAGGCCAACCCCTTCAAGTCCGGCTGGTTCAACGGCATCAACGAGCAGGGCAAGTACGTCTTCATGTGGGAGGTGCGCGCCCAGAACACCGGCGGCGCCAAGAACACCCACTGGGTCGTCAAGGACCCGGGCGCCAACTACGTCGCCGACTCCGTCCTGTGCACCACCGGCTCCTGGCAGGAGGGCCAGGGCGTGGCCAACGTGAAGGTCGCCCCCGGCTGGCCCCGGGAGCAGATCGAGTTCGACGCCCCCTCCGCCGACTCGGTGTGCCGCGTCCGCTTCTACACCACGACGGAGCCCACGAAGGCCGCCCAGGCCAACACCGCCACGGTGAACGACCAGACCTATTCTCGCAACGGCATCACCGCCACCGAGGCCGGCTCCGGTAACGCGCCGGGCGGCAAGAACGCCACCCCGACGCCGACCCCCACGGCGACCACGCCGAACAACAGCAACACCCCGCCGACCGCGACCCCCTCCGCCCCGGAGACCGTGACGCCGTCGGCCACGCCGT
>NZ_MVIW01000020.1 GCF_002072185.1 Actinomyces denticolens | reverse complement strand
CGTCGTGCTGGCGCCGATCCCGGGGCGGGTGTCCAAGATCCACCCGCACGCCTTCGTCATCACCGCCGACGACTCCCGCAGCGTTCTCGTCCACCTCGGTCTGGACACCGTGGGCCTGGAGGGCAGGGGCTTCACCGTCCACCGGGAGGAGGGGGCGGAGGTCCGCGCGGGAGACCCGATCATCACCTGGAGCCCGGCACGGGTCGAGAGGGACGGGTTCAACCCGGTCGTCCCCATCGTCGCCCTCGATGCCGACCAGACCGATCTCGCTCTCGCCGCCCCCGGCACCGCCGTGGCCCCCGGGGACGCGCTCATCACCTGGCCCTAGCCCCGCTCCCGGCCCAGGATCGCCTGGGCCCGGGGCGGGCCGGCAACGCCCTTGGGAGGCGCTTGAGCACGGTCCCCGATCAGTCCCGGGGCGTGCGGCGCTGGCCCATCTCCTGGCGGATCGCCTGGAAGAGGCTCGCCAGCCTCGCATTGCCGGGCAGATCCTCGATGAGGACCGGCTCGCCCGAGCTGTCCGCCAGGGGGATCCTCCAGTTCGGGTACTCCTGGTCCGTCCCCGGCTGGTTCTGCGTCCTGCGCTCGCCGACGCAGTCCACGAGGGCGACGCCGATGAGCGCCGAGGGCGTGCGCACGATGTAGCGGTGGAGGGCCTCGACGATCTCGCGCTCGGAGGGGTTGGCCCCCAGCAGCCTGTGCTCGCGCAGGCGCTCGATCATCCGGTTGCGCTCCAGGCCCGCCTCGGCGCGCACCTGCTCGACGGGGTCGGCCAGCAGGCCGAGCCGCTCGCGCAGGGCGACGTGCTCATCGGCGAGGTATCCCGCCGTCGGCGGCAGGTCGTGGGTGTTGACGGTGGACAGCGCGAGACGCCGGTAGTCCTGGGGCTGGAGCGGCCAGCCATCGCCCTGCTTCTCGAACCAGAGCACGGAGGTGCCCAGCACTCCCCGTCCGGCGAGGTAATCGCGGGCCCAGGGCTCCACGGTGCCCAGGTCCTCGCCGATGATGACGGCGCCGGCGCGGTAGGCCTCCAGGAGGACCACGCCGACCATCGCCTCGTGGTCGTAGCGCACGTAGGCGCCCGAGGCGGCGCCCATGCCCTTGGGGATCCACCACAGGCGGAACAGGCCGATGACGTGATCGACGCGCAGCGCGCCGGCGTGGCGCAGCACGGTGCGCACCATGTCCCGCAGGGGCTGGAAGGCGGTCTCGGCCAGGTAGACGGGGCTCCACGGCGGCTGGGACCAGTTCTGCCCCAGCTGGTTGTACATGTCCGGCGGGGCGCCCACCTCGATGCCGGGGGCGAAGGCCTCCGGCTCGGACCAGACGTCCGCCCCCCGGGCGTGGACGCCCACGGCCAGGTCGTCCATGATCCCCAGCGCCATGCCGGAGGCCTTGGCCTGCTCCTGGGCCCGCGCGAGTTGCTCATCGACGATCCACTGGAGCCAGGCGTAG
Organism: Actinomyces denticolens; assembly: GCF_002072185.1. Lineage (GTDB taxonomy): Bacteria > Actinomycetota > Actinomycetes > Actinomycetales > Actinomycetaceae > Actinomyces > Actinomyces denticolens. The sequence continues at coordinate 56,243 of NZ_MVIW01000020.1, read as the reverse complement.
AAGTCGATGCGGTCGGTCAGGGCGCGGGCCTCGTTGGCCACGAAGGCCGAGGAGGGGTCCTTGAGGTTCTCGGGCCAGTCGGCCATCTCGCCGTGCTTCTCAGTGAGCGCGCACCACAGGGCGAAGCGCTCCAGTCCCTCGCCCGCCTCGGCGCGGAAGCGCTCGAAGTCCCTGCGCCGGGAGCGCGAGCGCCCGGCGGAGAAGACGACCTCGAGGGCGTCGCGCTTGAGCTTCCAGATGGTGTCCCGGTCGATCGGGTCGACGGTGCGGTTGGTCGCGGCGAGCTCCTCCAGGGACCACTGGATGAGCGAGCGGCGCGGCCCCGACAGCCGGGTCATCTCCGGAATGGCCTCGGGGCGGATGTAGATCGGGTTGACGAAGCGCCGGGTGACCGGCAGGTAGGGCGACGGCGTCATCTCCCCCGAGGGCTCGGCCGCGTGCAGGGGGTTGATGAGCAGGAAGTCCGCGCCCTCGTCCCCGAAGAAGGAGGCGAGCTCGGTCAGGTCGTCCGCGTCCCCGATGCCCCAGGAGTCGGCTGAGCGCGCGGAGTAGAGCTGCGCCATGACGCCCCAGCCGCGCTCGCCCAGGCTCGCGGGCAGCTCGAGACGGTCCGGGGTCATCGCCAGCGCCGCGGTGGCGGTGGTGGCTGGGCGGCCCTCGCCGGCCTCGATCTCGGCCACGAGGGTGTGCCAGCCCAGCGGCAGGTCCCCGGGGATGCGGAAGGAGGCGCGGCCGGTGAGGACGCCGTCGACCTGGCGGGGGCGCTCCCAGTCCTCGGCCTGCTCCAATTCGACGGCGCCCCCGGACTCGAGCTCGACGCGCACGGCGACCGCGGCGCCGTCGGGGACGTGGACGGCCACGGGGGCCTCCCATCCCTGCCGGCGCACGACGGTGGGCGGGAGGATGCGCCTCCAGGGGGCGAGCTCGGCGTCGGCCAGGGAGTCCTTGATCTGGGCCTCGGTCGCGGCCGCGACCCCGAGGGCGGCGAGGACCGCCACGAGGGTGGAGCGGCTGGGGGCGGCGCGATTGCCGTGATAGTCCCAGTACTCGGTGGAGACGCCGTGCATCTCCGCGAGGCGCTTGAGGTCCTCGTCCGCGGGCTCGTCGGAGGCGGTTCCAACGGGGGTCGACTCAGTCATGGGCAGTGCCGCCTGTTCTCGTGAGCGCTCTCACGCCGGGAGCGCTCGTGCGATGCCGTCGCGCTCGGGATGGATCGGGTACGGGCGGACCCTCCCGCCGAGGTGACGCCGTAGTCAGTCGCGGTCGTAGGAACAGGATGGGGTCCGCGTGTTGCTGCAAGCCTTGCACAGTCTTGGCCGGAGCGCCAAAGCCGTCCATCGGCGAGTCGCGCCCGCCCGCACCCCGGACGGGGGCGCCGAGCGGGAGGGGCCTCAGAGTGCCTCGATCTCGTCGGCGAGGGCATCCGCCGTCGGGCCCACGACGACCTGCACGACGGAGCCGGAGCGGACCACGCCGAAGGCCCCCGTGGCCCTCAGCGCCTCCTCATCGACCTTCCCCTGATCGACGACCTCGACCCTGAGCCGGGTGATGCAGGGCTCGAGGACCGTGATGTTGTCACTGCCCCCGAGGCCCGCGACAATGCGCTCCGCCGTCGTGCTCATCGCTACTCCTTCACTCGCCTTCATGCGCGGCCCGCACTCCCTGAGCGAGAGTGATCCAACACCTATTATCAGGCCCGCCGCGCCGCTGCCGGGCGCGGCTCGCCACCATGTGTCCTCCATCACTCCCCGGAGGTGCCGGGCGCCCCCACGGGCGGAGTCGTGTGCCAATCGTGATTCATACTCCGGTTTCCCTCCCGAAAACGCCCCCAGGCGTGCACAATGGGCCCTACGACCGCCTCCATCACTGACGAGGAGCACTCATGGCGCTGTCCGATGCATCTCCCACTTCCCTGTCCGGTATCGGCGTGAGCCCCGGCCTCGTCGCCGGGCCCGTCGCCCGCATGGCGCCGGGGATCCCCGAGCCCGAGCTCGCGCTGATCGATGCCTCCCGCGACCTCGACAAGGAGTGCGAGCGGATCGAGGCCGCGGCCCAGACCGTCAAGAAGGGCCTGGAGCTCTCCGCCGCCCAGGCCAAGGGAGAGGGCCGCACCCTCCTGGAGACGACGGCACAGATGGCCGCCGACCCCACCCTCACCTCCTCCGCGCAGGCCATGGTCCGTGAGCGCAGGCTCGTGCCCGAGCGGGCCGTCTGGGAGGCCGCCGGCACCCTCGCCTCGATGCTCGAGTCGCTCGGCGGCTACATGGCCGAGCGCACGCGCGATGTCGCCGACGTGCGCGACCGCATCGTCGCCGTCCTCACCGACTCCCCCATGCCCGGCATCCCGATGCTGCCCGAGCCCTTCATCCTCGTCGCCGAGGACCTGGCACCGGCGGACACCGCGCTGCTCGACCCGGAGAAGGTCATCGCCTTCATCACCTCCGAGGGCGGCCCCACATCCCACACGGCGATCCTCGCCCGCGCCCTGGGCATGCCCGCCATCGTGGGCACCGGAGCCGAGGTCGTCGACCAGCTGGGCGATGGCGACATCGTCCTGGTGGACGGCACCAAGGGCGTCATCACGCTCAACCCCGACGAGGGCGCGCTGCGCCGGGCCAAGGAGCTGGCCAGCCGGGTGCGCGTCTTCAACGGCGACGGCGCGACGAAGGACGGCCGGGAGGTCCAGCTGCTCGCCAACGTCGGCGATGCCGCGGGCGCCCGCAGCGCCGCTGAGGCGGGGGCCATGGGCGTGGGCCTGTTCCGCACGGAGTTCTGCTTCCTCGACCAGCCCGAGGAGCCCACCATCGAGGCGCAGGTGGAGGCCTACACCGGCGTCCTGGCCGCCTTCCCCGGCAAGAAGGTCGTCGTGCGGACCCTGGATGCGGGCGCTGACAAGCCCCTGCCCTTCCTCACCGACGCCACGGAGGCCAACCCCGCGCTCGGCGTGCGCGCCTACCGGACCACCCGCCGCGATCCCGACGTGCTGGAGCACCAGCTCGAGGCGCTGGCCAAGGCCGAGGCCGCCACGGACGCCAAGGTGTGGGTCATGGCCCCCATGATCTCCACCGCGGATGAGGCCAAGGCCTTCACGGACAAGGCGCGCTCCTACGGGCTCAAGACGGCCGGCATGATGATCGAGGTCCCCTCGGCCGCCCTCATGGCGGACAAGCTCTTCGAGCACGCCGACTTCGCCTCGGTGGGCACCAATGACCTCACCCAGTACGTCATGGCGGCGGACCGCCTCCTGTCCTCCCTGGCGGACCTGTCCACCGCCTGGCAGCCGGCCGTGCTGCGGCTGATCAAGCAGGCCTGCGACGGCGCGGCCCCGCACGGGCGCCCGGTGGGCGTATGCGGCGAGGCCGCCGCCGACCCGGCCCTGGCCACCGTCCTCGTGGGCCTCGGCGTGGCGAGCCTGTCGATGACCGCCCGCGCCCTGCCGGACGTGGACGCCGTCCTGAAGTCGGTGACCTTCGAGGAGTGCCAGGAGCTGGCGCGCCTCGCCATCGACTCGGCCACCGCCGAGGACGCCCGCGTCGCCGTGCGCGCCAAGCTGCCGATCCTGGAGGAGCTCGGCCTGTGACGACGCCGTATCCCGTCCCCTCCGCCAGCGAGGAGCCGCTCGGCTCCCTCACCCGCATCCTGGCACTGGCGGAGGGCGACGGGAGCGACTCGTTCCTCGGGGACTCGCTGCCCCATCTCTCCGGGCGCATCTACGGCGGGCAGGTCATCGCCCAGGGGCTCCTGGCGGCCGCCGCCACTCTTCCGGAGGCGGCCGATGAGGCCCTGGAGCCGCGCCTGCCGCACTCGCTCCACGCGTATTTCATGCGGGGCGGGAACCCCGAGCAGCCCGTGGTCTACGAGGTGGAGCGGCTCCACGACGGGCGCTCCTTCTCCCAGCGCCGCACCACCGCCCTCCAGGAGGGGCGGGCGATCCTGGCGATGATCGCCTCCTTCCAGATCGATCAGGAGGGCTCGCAGGCCCAGGTGCCCGCGCCGTCGGTCCCCGGCCCCGAGGAGCTGGTGAGCGCCCTGGAGATCTTCAGGACGCTGGACGACCCGGCGGCAAAGTTCCTGGGGCGGACCGCTCCCTTCGACATCCGCCACGTGGAGGGGAACATCTACCTCGACCCCGGACCGGAGATCACCAACCGGCAGTGCCTGTGGCTGCGCTCGCGCGGGCGCATCCCGGCCGAGGCCTCGCAGACCGTGCACCGGGCGCTGCTGACCTACGTGTGCGACCAGGTGATGCTGGAGCCGGCGCTGCGCAGCCAGGGTCTGAGCTGGCGCAGTGAGGGGATGAGCCTGGCCACGCTCGACCACGCCCAGTGGTTCCACCGGGATGTCGACGCCTCGGACTGGCTGCTGTTCGTCCAGGACTCCCCCACCTCGCAGGGCGGGCGCGCGGCGGCGCGGGCGGAGGTCTTCGATTCCGCCGGCCGCCTGGTCTCGACGATCGCCCAGGAGGGCATGATCCGCATGCCCACGGCCACCTCGCGCGGCAGCGGCGACTGGGCCGTCCGCTTCGACGCCTGAGCCCTCAGCCCGCAGCTACCGTCTCATCCCGCTCTTGCGCCCTCATCCTCGCAGTTTGAGGGCGCAAGAGCGGGACGAGACGGTATCTGGCGGGTCGGCTCAATCGCCTCGGACGCTCGAGCAAGCTCGGCGCCGCTCGGCTCAATCGCGTGTGTTCGACTCCGCCTCCAACACGCTCAATCGCCTCGGACGCTCGAGCAAGCTCGGCGCCGCTCGGCTCAATCGCGTGTGAGCTTGCGGTAGGTGACGCGGTGGGGGCGGGCGGCCTCGGCGCCCAGGCGCGCGACCTTGTTCTCCTCGTAGGAGGCGAAGTTGCCCTCGAACCAGTACCAGCTCGCCGGGTTCTCCTCCGTGCCCTCCCAGGCCAGGATGTGGGTCGCGACGCGGTCGAGGAACCAGCGGTCGTGGGTGATGACGACGGCGCAGCCGGGGAACTCCAGGAGGGCGTTCTCCAGGGAGCCCAGGGTCTCGACGTCGAGGTCGTTCGTGGGCTCGTCCAGGAGGATGAGGTTGCCGCCCTGCTTGAGGGTCAGGGCCAGGTTGAGGCGGTTGCGCTCACCGCCGGAGAGCACCCCCGCGGGCTTCTGCTGGTCCGCGCCCTTGAAGCCGAAGGAGGCCACATACGCGCGCGACGGCATCTCCACGCCCCCGACCTGGATGTAGTCCAGGCCGTCGGAGACGACCTCCCAGAGGGTCTTGGCCGGGTCGATGCCGGCACGGGACTGGTCCACGTAGGACAGCTTGACGGTCTGGCCGATCTTGAGGCTGCCGCCGTCGAGCTCCTCCAGCCCCACGATGGTCTTGAACAGCGTGGTCTTGCCGACGCCGTTGGGACCGACGATGCCGACGATGCCGTTGCGAGGCAGCGTGAAGGACAGGTCGTCGATGAGAGTGCGGCCGTCGAAGCCCTTGCGCAGATGGCTGGCCTCGAGGACCTGGTTACCCAGGCGCGGGCCCGGCGGGATCTGGATCTCCTCGAAGTCGAGCTTGCGGGTGCGCTCGGCCTCGGCGGCCATCTCCTCGTAGCGGGCCAGGCGGGCCTTGGACTTGGCCTGGCGGCCCTTGGCCGACGAGCGCACCCACTCCAGCTCGTCCTTGAGGCGCTTGGCGAGTTTGGCGTCCTTCTTGCCCTGGACCTCCAGGCGCTTCTCCTTGGTCTCCAGGTAGGTGGAGTAGTTGCCCTCGTAGGGGTAGAGGTGGCCGCGGTCGACCTCCGCGATCCACTGGGCGACGTGGTCGAGGAAGTAGCGGTCGTGGGTGACCGCGATGACGGCGCCCTTGTAGGTGCTCAGGTGCTGCTCCAGCCACAGGACGGACTCGGCGTCGAGGTGGTTGGTGGGCTCGTCGAGGAGGAGCAGGTCGGGGGCCTCCAGGAGGAGCTTGCACAGGGCCACGCGGCGGCGCTCACCACCGGAGAGGTGCTTGACCTCGGCGTCCGGCGGCGGGCAGCGCAGGGCATCCATGGCCTGCTCGAGCTGGGAGTCGAGGTCCCAGGCGTTCGCGGCGTCGATCTCCGTCTGGAGCTTGCCCATCTCCTCCATGAGGGCGTCGAAGTCCGCGTCCGGGTCCGCCATGGCCGCGGAGATCTCGTTGAAGCGGTCGAGCTTGCCCTTGATCTCGGCCACGCCCTCCTCGACGTTGCCCAGGACGGTCTTGTCCTCGTTGAGGGGCGGTTCCTGCATGAGGATGCCGACGCTGTAGCCGGGACTGAGTCGCGCCTCGCCGTTGGAGGGCTGGTCGATACCGGCCATGATCTTGAGGATCGAGGACTTGCCGGCGCCGTTGGGGCCGACCATGCCGATCTTGGCGCCGGGCAGGAAGGCCATGGTGACGTCGTCGAGGATGACCTTGTCTCCATGGGCCTTGCGCGCCTTGATCATCTGATAGATGTACTCAGCCACTGTGCGGTGCGCCTTTCGTCGAATACCGGGAGGTCTGGTGGGCTCGCGCTCGGGCCGGGGAGTCGGTGGCCCATCGGACCTGGCGCGCGCCGCGGCCCAGCCTAGAGCAGTCGCCGCCCATCGGCGACGACGCGGCGCATGACCCCGCGCACGCGGAGCTCCAGTGGGCCGGCGGGCCGGGCCCCTCAGCGCCCGGGGGCGACGAGCAGGTGGATCTGCTCGATGAGCTGAGGGGTCTCGGCGGCCTTGATGCGCGCGGTCAGCGATGCCTCGTCGTCGTCGGGGCGCACGGGCACCTCCACCTGGGCGATGATCTGCCCGGTGTCCACGCCGGCGTCGACCCAGAACAGGGTGGCGCCGGCCCGCCTGGCCCCGGCTGCCAGGGCGTCGCGCACGGCGTGGGCGCCCGGGAAGTCGGGCAGGAGCGAGGGGTGGGTGTTGAGGACGCGCCCGCCGAAGCGGGCGAGGAAGGCGTCCCCCAGCAGGCGCATGAACCCGGCGCAGACCACGAGGTCCGGCGCATAGCCGCTCACCGAACGGGCCAGGGCCTCGTCCCAGGCTGCGCGGTCCGGGTGATCGGTCAGGGCGACGACCTCAGTGGGGATGCCCGCCGCGCGAGCGCGCTCCAGCCCCGAGCAGTCCTTGTCCGCGACGACGCCGACGACCTCGGCGCCGTAGGAGGGGTCCTCGCAGGCCTCGATGAGGGCGGCGAGGTTCGAGCCCGTCCCCGAGACGAGCACGACGAGGGCCGCGGGCCCTGCGCCTTCCTCCTCGGGGACCCCGCCGTCCTCGGGGCCGGGGGCGGAGTCGGACTGGGACTGATCCCCGGAGGCGCCCTCCGGCTCGTCGTCCCCCGGATCGCCCGGGTCGCCGTGGTCGGCCTCCCGGGGGCCGCGAGCGCCATGGGCACCGTGGGCGCCGTGGGCCGCGCGCCGCTCGCGCATCCCCTGGGCCGCGCCCCCGGCGGCCTGACTGGCCGCGCTCACGCCGCGCTGGGCCACCAGCCGGGTCCGGGGATGGAGCACGAGGGCGGCCGCGAGCAGCCCGAGCCCGGCCTCGACGAGGCACAGGATGATGACGGAGGAGGTCGTCGGACCGGCGTGCGCCATGCGCGCGGGCCCGATGGGGCCGGAGGCCCCCAGGCACAGGACGGCCACCCCGGCGGTGAGGAGGGCGGTCCCGCCCGCGGCGGCGGCCAGGGCCCGCCCGAGGCTCAGAGCGGTCAGCTCGTCCCGATGGCGCCAGCCGATGGCGATCGCGCCGATGACGATGAGGAAGGGCAGGAACCGCGCGGGGCCCCAGGTGCCGACGGGGAGCGCGCCGAGGATCGGCAGGGACGGCACCGGGTCCGCGATGATCGCGCTGGGGGCGAAGAGAGTCCCGCTCCCGACGCTGAAACCGGGGCCGAGCACCCAGGACATCGCCCAGATGAGCCCCGTGGGCGCCCAGGCGGCCTGGAAGAGGACGAGCCCGGCCGAGGAGATGATGCCGCCCCCGGCGATGGAGTCGTGGAGGAGCGAGATCCTCCCCGCCCCGGCGACGACGGCCGCCAGGAGGGCCGCGAGGGACAGGCCGAGCAGTCCGATCGCGCAGTCGCGGGCCAGGCCCAGCGCTGGGTCCGCCCAGTCGGGGCGCCGGCGCCACCAGCGCTCCACCGCCGGGATGCCCCGCCCCTGGGAATGGAGGCGGACGCCGATGACGGCGGTCGCCAGGGCCATGAGGCCCGGCAGGGCCGGCCAGGCCCCGCCGCCGGGAGCGGACAGCAGCAGGAGGATGGCCCCGGTCAGGGCCGCGGAGGCGACGGCCACGCCCCCGGCCGCCGGGCCGGAGAGGCGGGCCCGCCGGGCGGAGGAGCGCAGGAGCAGCGCCTGGAGGATGGTGACGCCCAGGAGCGGCAGGCCCAGGGCGCCGCTGGGGTCCCCGGCGTCACCGAGGCGGCCGCCCAGTCCCAGAGCCCACAGACCCGTGCCGGTGCGGATCGTGGAGCCCAGGGTGAGGGCGGTGGCGGCGCTCATCGGGGCCGAGGTCATCATGACGGCGGTGGTCGCGCCGACGACGACGAACCAGGCCAGGAGGACGGCCTCGATCCCCGCGCGCAGCGCGAAGGGCCAGTCGTCGGGCAGGGCGGCGCGGCGGCTCGGCTCCGGCCGGCGCTGGGCGGGCCCGCTCACGCGCGCGCGCCCGCGAGATCGCGGTGGATGCGGCGCGCGAGCTCCGCGGTCTGGCTCGGGGTGCGGCCCACAGTGACTCCCACGGCTTCAAGGGCCTCCTTCTTGGCGGCGGCGGTGCCCGCGGAGCCGGAGACGATGGCGCCCGCGTGGCCCATGGTCCTGCCCTCGGGGGCGGTGAAGCCGGCGACGTAGGCGACCACCGGCTTGGTGACGCTCTCGGCGATGTAGGCGGCGGCGCGCTCCTCGGCGTCGCCCCCGATCTCGCCGATCATGACGATGAGCTCGGTGTCGGGGTCGGCCTCGAAAGCGGCCAGGGCGTCGATGTGGGTGGTGCCGATGACGGGGTCCCCCCCGATGCCGATGCAGGTGGTGAAGCCGAGGTCGCGCAGCTCGTGCATGAGCTGGTAGGTGAGGGTCCCGGACTTGGAGACCAGTCCGATGGGGCCCGGGCCGGTGATGTCCGGCGGGGTGATGCCCACGTTGGAGCGGCCGGGCGAGATGATGCCGGGGCAGTTGGGGCCGATGACGCGCGTCCCGCGGGCGGCGGCGTGGGCGCGGAGGGCGATCGCGTCGGCCACGGGGATGCCCTCGGTGATGACGACGATGAGGCGCATCCCGGCGTCGACGGCCTCGACGACGGCGTCCTTGGCGAAGGCCGGCGGCACGAAGACCACGGAGACCTCGGCCCCGGTGGCGGCCCTGGCCGCGGCGACACTGCCGTGGACGGGGATCTCCACGGTTCCGGTGGGCACGGCCCCGGCGCCCGGCCCGATGGGCTCGACGTCGAAGGCGACCGCGGTGCCCGCCTTGCGGGGGTTGACGCCGGCGACGACCCGCGTGCCGGCGCAGAGCATGCGCCGGGTGTGCTTGCGGCCCTCCGACCCGGTCATCCCCTGGACGATGACACGGTCGGAGTCGGTGAGGAAGATGCTCATGGCTCAGGCCTCCTGGGGGGTCGGGGCGGCGGTGGGCGGGGCGGGGAGGGACGGGGCCCGCCGCCCCTCCGGCGCGCCGCGCCCGACCTGCTCGGCGATGGCGGTGACGGCGTCGGCGGCGCCGTCCATGGTCTCCACGATGGTGACGCCGGGCAGATCCGCCTGGCGGAGGATGCGGCGGCCGAGCTCGGCGCTGTTGCCGTCCAGGCGCACCACGATGGGCTTGGCCGGTCCGGTGAGGGCGCCCATCGCGGCCACGATGCCCTCGGCGACGGTGTCGCAGGAGGTGATGCCGCCGAAGACGTTGACGAGGATGGCCCGCACCTGCTCATCGGAGGCCACGATGCTCAAGGCGTCGGCCATGGCCTGGGCGGAGGAGCCGCCGCCCAGGTCGAGGAAGTTGGCGGGGCGCATTCCCCCGTGCCCCTCCCCCGCCCCGGCGACGACGTCGAGCGTGGACATGACCAGGCCCGCGCCGTTGCCCAGGACGCCGACCTCGCCGCTCAGGCGCACGTAGTTGAGGCCGGCCTCCTTCGCGCGGGCCTCGAGGGGGTCGACGGAGGAGGCGTCGACGAGGTCCTCATGATCGGGATGGCGGAAGCGGGCGTTGTCGTCGAGGGCGACCTTGCCGTCCAGGGCGATGATCCGCCCATCATCGGCCAGAACGAGGGGGTTGACCTCCACGAGGGTGGCGTCCTCGGCCACCAGCGTCTCCCAGAGGCGCTCGATGACGCCGGCGACGCCGTCGGCGGTCCGTCCGGGCTCGAAGCCCGCGGCGGCCACGATCCGGCGCGCGGCCTCGGCGGTCAGGCCGGCCACGGGGTCGATGGGGAGGCGGGCCAGGGCCTCCGGGCGCTCGGCGGCGAGGGTCTCGATATCCATGCCCCCCTCGCGCGAGCACATCGCCAGGTAGTCGCGCTCGGCGCGGTCCAGGAGGATCGCGAAGTAGTACTCCTCGGCGATGTCGGTCCCCTCGGATATGAGCACGGATCGCACGGTGTGGCCCTTGATGCCCATGCCGAGGATGGCGGCGGCGCGCTCAGCGGCCTCCTCGGCGCTGCGGGCGAGCTTGACGCCGCCGGCCTTGCCGCGCCCGCCGGTCTTGACCTGGGCCTTGACGACGAGCAGCCCGGCCCCGCCGTCGAGGAGGTCCTGGGCGGCGGCGCGCGCCTCCTCGGGGGTGGTGGCGATGATGCCTGGCAGGACGGGGACGCCGTGGCGGCGGAAGAGGTCCCGGGCCTGGTACTCATAGAGGTCCATGAGGCGGTGTCCTTTCGCGCGGGTATCGGCTCTCGTCGGGCGCCGGCCTGCCCCGGGGCCCGCCGGGGCCCTGGCCTGAGGGTATCGCGGGGCGGGGCGGCGCGGCTGAGGATCGACCGCGAGTCCTGGGGGCCGGTCGGCGAACAGCTCGTGCCCCGATGATGAGGACGGCGCGTCATCGGTGTGACGCAGGCCCCTCGCGCGGGACACAATAGAGGCCGACCGGACTGGGCCGGACAGGACCGGGCCGCAGCCGGACCGCATGAGAGGGAGTCCCATGACCGCCGCAGGCAACACCGCTCCGCACCCGCCGTCCACCGCCTCCCAGGAGGCGGTGATCGACGCCGTCGCCTCCGTGGCCTGCGATCCGACCGGTGGCACGGCGCCCACCGGCCCCGCCGGGGAGCCGATCAGGGTCGGGGTGCTCACCTCGGGGGGCGACGCCCAGGGCATGAACGCCGCGGTGCGCGCCGCCGTGCGCACACTGCTGCGCCTGGGCGCCCGGCCCTACGCCGTCATGGAGGGATGGGCCGGGGCCGTCGCCGGCGGCGAGGGCATCCGCCCCCTGGAGTGGGACTCCGTGGGCGCGATCCTCCACCGGGGAGGAACGATCATCGGCACCGCCCGCTCCGCGGAGTTCCGCGAGCGCTCCGGGCAGCTCGACGCCGCTGCCAACCTCCTGGAGCACGGCATCGACCGGCTCATCGTCATCGGTGGGGACGGCTCCCTGACCGGCACCAACGAGTTCCGGAAGAACTGGCCGGGCCTGGTGGCCGAGCTCGCCGAGACCGGGCGCATCACCGCCCGGACCGCCCAGGCGCATCCGGCGCTCATGGTGGCGGGGATCGTCGGCTCGATCGACAACGACCTCGTCGGCGCGGACATGACGATCGGCACCGACTCGGCCCTGCACCGCATCCTGGAGGCCATCGACGACATCTCCTCCACCGCCGCCTCCCACCAGCGCACCTTCGTGGTGGAGGTCATGGGCCGCCACTGCGGCTACCTGGCGCTGATGGCGGCGGTGGCCGGCGGCTGCGACTACGTGCTCGTCCCCGAGATCCCGCCTGCCGAGGGCTGGGAGGAGGACATGTGCGCCAAGCTCGCCAAGGGCCGACGGGCGGGGCGGCGCGAGTCCATGGTCATCGTCGCCGAGGGCGCCACTGACCGCTCCGGCAATCGGATCACGGCCGACGACGTCAAGCGGGTCCTGTCCGAGCGCCTCGGCGAGGACGCCCGGGTGACGATCCTCGGGCACGTCCAGCGGGGCGGCAAGCCCAGTGCCTACGACCGCTGGATGTCCACCCTGCTGGGATGCCAGGCGGCGCGCGAGGTCCTTCAGGCCTCCCCGGAGACGGTGCCGGTGATCGTGGTCGAGCGGCACAACCGCATCCGCTCCGTGCCGATGATGGAGCAGGTCGAGGCCACGCGCGCGGTCAAGGACCTGGTGGCGGCCGGCGACTGGGAGGGCGCCGTGGCCGCCCGGGGGCGCAGTTTCGGCGAGATGCTGCGGATCTTCGAGACGATGTCCACTCCCCCCGAGCCCACCGCCGCCGGGGCCGCCCCCAGCAGGAGGGTGGCCATCATCCATGCCGGCGGACTCGCGCCGGGCATGAACACGGCGGCCCGCGCCGCGGTCCGCCTGGGCCTGGACCACGGCTTCACCATGCTGGGCGTGGCGGGCGGATTCCCGGGCCTTCTCGACGGCGAGGTGCGCGAGCTCAGCTGGGACGACGTCGAGGGCTGGGTCGGCGACGGCGGGGCCGAGCTCGGCACGCGCCGGGAGGTCCCCGAGGTCGAGCAGCTCTACGCCCTGGGCCGGGCCATCGAGAAGCACGAGATCGACGCCCTGCTCGTCATCGGCGGCTACAACGCCTACCTGGCCGCGCACCGCCTGGTAACGGAGAAGGGCCGCTACCCCGCGTTCCAGATCCCCATCCTGTGCGTCCCGGCGTCGATCGACAACAACCTGCCCGGCTCCGAGCTGTCGATCGGCACGGACACGGCGCTCAACGCGACGATCAGCGCCCTGGACTCGATCAAGCAATCGGCGGCGGCCTCGCACCGCTGCTTCGTGGCCGAGGTGATGGGCCGCAAGTGCGGGTACCTGTCCTTCATGAGCGGCCTGGCCACGGGCGCCGAGGGCGTCTACCTCCACGAGGGCGGCATCGGGCTGGCGCGTCTGGCGGAGGACTCCAGGCGGATGGTGGAGGCCTTCAAGAACGGGCGGAAGCTCCACCTGCTCATCCGCAATGAGCGGGCCAGCGAGTACTACACCACGGATGTGCTGGCCAAGATCTTCGCCGCCGAGGGCGTGGGCCTGTACGACGTGCGCGAGGCCGTCATCGGGCACCTCCAGCAGGGCGGGGACCCCACGGCCTTCGACCGCCTCATGGCCACCAAGCTCGTCGCGCACGCCCTGGGTCTGCTCGCCGACCAGCTCGAGAGGGGCACGGACCACTCCAGCTACGTGGGCCTGACCGGCGGGCGCATCACCCACCGCCGCCTGGAGCGCATGGAGGATGACCTGGACATGACCAACCGCCGGCCCCGCCATCAGTGGTGGCTGGGGATGCGCCCGGCCCTGGACCTGGTCTCCTCGGACCTTGGCCCGCTGTCCATGGCCGATGTCCCCGACTTCGGCGAGGCCGTGGACGCCGCGGCCACCGCCGAGGACTGAGGGCCGTCGGTCACCGGTCCGCGCATCGGCCGGCACTATCCTCGGTGCGATGCCCTCCGCTTGTTCCCCGCGCCCTGATGCCGCCGGTCGTGCCCGGCCGCCGAGGGCTGCCAGGCTTCTCGGCGCGCTGGTGCTCTCGGGCGCGGCGGCGGGCCTCATCGGCATCGCCATGGCCTACCTGCTCGAGGGCTTCGAGTGGCTGTTCTACGGAGTCGAGGAGGGCTCGCTGCCGGAACGAGTGGCGGCCGCGCCCGCCTGGCGCCGTATCGCGGCGCCCGCCCTGGGCGGTCTCCTCGCGGGCGCCCTGTGGTGGTGGGAGCGCTCCACCGGCGGGGTGGTGAGCGTGGAGCAGGTCGTCGCCGACTCCGGCGCCCCCGGCTCGCCCTCGCGCCGCATGGGTGTGCTGCGCCCCTTCGGCGACGCCGCCGTGCAGGTCCTCACCGTCGGCGCGGGCAACTCGGTGGGGCGCGAGGGCGCCCCACGACTGGCGGCGGGGGCCATCGCCCTGCGCCTGTCCACGATCCTGCGGATCGACCGGGCCTGGGTGCCGGTACTCATCGCCTCCGCGGCGGGGGCGGGACTGGCGGCCATGTACAACGCGCCGCTGGGCGGGGCCGCCTACGCCGTCGAGATCGTCATGCTGACCGGGATGCGGCGGCGCGGCGCGCTCCTCGCGGTGCCGCTGAGCGCCCTGGCGACGGTGGTCTCCTGGTGGCGCTCGGGAGGGAGGCCGAGTCTGGTGATGCCCGCCGCCCCTCTCACCGCGCAGACCCTCCTGGCCTGCCTCATGGCGGTCCCGGTGGCAGCGATCCTCGGATGGCTGGCGGCCCGCGTCTGGACGTGGTGCAAGGCGCACCGGCTGCCGGACTCCTGGAGCCTGCCCCTGACGATCGGAGGCGCCGGCCTGGCCACGGGCACGACCTCCCTGTGGCTGCCCGAACTGCCCGGCAATGGCCGCGACGCCTTCCAGGGGGCGCTCGCCTCGCCCGCCGTGCCCGCCGCGCTCGTGGCGCTGCTCGGCGTCGTCGTCCTCAAGCCGCTCCTCACCGGGGCGACACTCGGAGCGGGAGCCACAGGCGGGCTGCTGGCGCCCTCCTTCGCCCTGGGGGCCAGCGGCGGGGCCGCGATCGCCGTCGGGCTGAACCTGGCGGGGATGTCCCCGAGCGTCCCGGCGGCGGCCCTCATGGGCGCCGGGACGACCCTCGCGGTCACGCAGCGCGCGCCCGTCTTCGGGGCGGTGTTCGTCTGGGAGATCACCCAGGGGCCGGTCTGGATCCTGCCGCCGCTTCTCGCGGCGTGCTGGGCCGCCTGCCGGATCACGCGGCCGAGTCCTTCCTGAACCGCCCGGGGTCGGGGGCTGGGCCGTTCCCCGCGGAATCACTGGCCCAGATACCGTCTCACCCCGGCGTTGCGCCCTCATCCTCGTAGTTCGAGGGCGCAACGCCGGGGTGAGACGGTATCTGCGGGCCGAGCCCTCGCTACGCGGGGCGGATCCTCTTCAGCGACCGGTGCGGCGCAGGATGAGGGAGTCCCAGGCATCCAGGCGGTCGGGGACTCCTCGGCCGAGGACTCCCGCCTGATCCGCGGGCAGGGAGGCGAGGAGCACGCGCTCGGCGTCGGCCCACTCCCCCAGGTCAAGGCCCTCCGCCGCGAGCCTCGCCCGCAGGGCGCCGCCCTCGGTCAGGTCCAGGGGCGTGCGGCCGTAGGCGGCCAGGAGGAGGAGCCGGCGCACGGCGCCGTCGGTCCCCTTCCAGGAGCGCAGGATGACCCAGGTGTCGGGGCTGGCGGCGTCGAGGAGCCGGAAGGTCCCCAGTGCCATCGCGGGCTCCGCGTGCCGCAGGGAGATGAGTGCGCGGTGGTGCTCGAAGACGCTGCCCGGGACCCCCACCTGGCCGGCGGCGTTGACCTCGTCGACGTTGGGGGCGATGGGGATCCACGGCTCCCCGGTGGTGAAGCCCGCGCCCGGGCGCGGCTCCCATTGCACGGGCGTGCGGGCGTTGTCGCGGGAGTTCGTGCGCAGGCTGTTGACGACGGCGCCGGGGTCGTCCCCGGCGGCGACGCGCTCCCGGTAGTGGTTGAGGGACTCCAGGTCGCGGAAGGAGGAGATGTCCGGGAAGACGGTGTTCGTCATGCCCAGCTCCTCGCCCTGGTAGATGTAGGGCGTACCGCGGTGCATGTGCAGGATGGAGGCCAGGGTCTTGGCGCTCATCGCCCGCAGGCGGTGGTGGTTGTCCCCGAAGCGGGAGACGGCGCGGGGCTGGTCGTGGTTGTCCCAGTAGTTCGAGTTCCAGCCGCGCTCCGTCAGCGCCCCGTCCTCGTCCTCCTCGGGGGCCAAGGCGGCCTGCCAGGAGGCGAGGTTGGCCTTGAGCGCCACATGGTCCACGGGGACGGCGTCGAACTTCCCGCCGGGCCCATCGGCGAGCCCCACGTGCTCGAACTGGAACACCATGTCCAGCTCGCCCCTATCGGAGCCCGTGTACAGCGGCCCGTCGGACAGGCGAACCCCGGGGGTCTCCCCCACGGTGATGATGTGACCGGGGCGCGGGGCGAGGACCTCCCGGTTCATCTCGGCGAGGAACTCATGGATCCTCGGCCCGTTGGCGACGGCGTGGAACCCGTCCCCGAACAGGTCTCCCGGCCCCTGGTCCCCATCGGCCAGCGGGTAGGTCTTGGAGATGAGGTTGATGACGTCCATGCGGAAGCCGTCGACGCCGCGGTCCAGCCACCAGGTCATCATCTCGTGCACGGCGCGGCGCACCTCCGGGTTCTCCCAGTTGAGGTCCGGCTGCTTGCGGGAGAAGAGGTGCAGGTAGAACTCACCGGACTCCTCGTCCCACTCCCAGGCGGGCCCGGAGAAGAAGGAGCCCCAGTTGGTGGGCTCGGTGCCGGGCCGCCCGGGCTCCAGGCCCGGCACCCGGCGGGCGGGCCGCCAGATGTACCAGTCGCGCTTGGCCGAGTCCCTGGAGGCGCGCGACTCGGCGAACCAGGGGTGCTCGTCGCTCGTGTGGTTGACGACGAGGTCCATGACGAGCCTCATCCCGCGGGCGTGCAGGCCGGCGATGAGCGCGTCGAGATCGGCCAGCGCGCCGAAGACCGGGTCGATGTCGTGGTAGTCGGAGATGTCGTAGCCGTTGTCGTCCTGCGGGGAGCGGTAGACGGGGCTGAGCCAGACGACATCGACGCCCAGGGCGTCGAGGTAGTCCAGGCGCTCGGTGATGCCGGGGATGTCCCCGACGCCGTCGCCGTTGGTGTCCTGGAAGGAGCGGGGGTAGATCTGGTAGACGACGGCGTGGCGCCACCAGTCGGCGTCCAGGCCGACATGCCGGGGCGAGGTGACGATCGGAGGGAAGCTCATGGAGGCGATTCTGCCGCGATCAGCGCGGAGGCGCAGCGTTTCGAGGCGCGGGAGCGCGTGAGCACCGGGCCCGCGCGGAGCGCCGTCGATCACGGGGCCACCGGGCGGCTCCACGGGGAGCGGATGGGCAGTCCCCGTGGAGTTGGGGACTGCCCGTGGAATCGGAGCATCCTTCCCATATCCGATTCCGCGCCATTCTCCTAATCTCAAGGCATCAGCGCAGCAGCGAAGACAGAACGAGAGCACGATTCACTGAGAATCACTGCGCGCCGCACACTAGAGGAGGAATCATGAACCGCATCGACCAGCCCGCGCCCGGCAGCGACCCGGCCGCCGTATCCCGTCCCGCCCCCAGGCGGCACCGCCGCGCCCTCATGGGGGTCGCCCTCATCACGGCGCTCAGCGCGACCGGCCTGGGGGCCTGCGATATCGGCGGCAAGGACGACGCCGTCTCCGATACCGCTCAGGCTCAGCCCGTGGACCCGGCAGTCGCCCAGGTTCTCGATCTGACCGCGGCGAACGTCGGCGCGGACAAGCCCATCGATGTCTCCACCGAGCTGCCCTCCATCGACTCGCGCACCACCACGGACAGCGGCACCCCGCTGACCGTCACCCTCAATGCCGTGACCGTCAGCGGCTCCGTCACCACCGTGCTCTTCTCCGCGACGAACAACGGCACTGGTGGGAGCAATCGCTGGCAGGCCTCTGATTTCTTCTCCGACGGCGAGAGCAAGTACCCCATCGATTCCACCGGCCACAAGTCCGAGGACTCGGGAGAGAGCCATAACACCGACGGCGTCTACATCACCGACACCGCGAATCAGAAGGTGTACCGCGCCGCCTATGACACCGCCGGGGGCTGCCTGTGCTCGGGGAATCTCAGCTCGGCATTCGTCGGGGAGGGCAGGACGATGGTCTTCCAGACCTCCTTCGCCGCCCTGCCCGACGGTGTGACCACGGTGGATGTCTCGATCCCGGGAGCCGGGACCTTCAGCAACGCGACGGTGACACGATGAGCGCCCCCGCCCCGGCCCATCGGGCATCACTGCGCGCGGCGGCCTGCGCCGTCGCCCTCGCGGGGGCGCTGGCCCTCGGGGGCGCCGCGAGCGCGGCCACACCCACCCCGAGCGACGACGATTCCTCGAAGTACTCGCCCAAGGCCTCGACCCTGCCCTCGCTCACCCAGGCGGCGCCCCCGGAGACCGCCTCGACCGTCACGAACATCGCCGCCCCGGTGCTCGACTTCGCCCCGCCGGTGCTGGACATCATCGCCCCGGTGGCCAGCGCCGATGGGGCGGTGAGCACGAGCACGGTCGGCAATACGACCACGGCGACGCTGTCCAACGACGTCACCTTCGACGTCGACTCCGCGACGCTCACGCCGCGTGCCGCCCAGGTCCTCGACTCGATCGTCACCGGCTGGGCGGGCACGGCGCCGGCCGAGGTGACCGTGGTGGGGCACACGGACTCCGTGGCCGACGACGCGCACAACCAGACGCTGTCCGAGCAGCGCGCCCAGGCGGTGGCCGACTACCTCACCTCGAAGTCCCCGGGACTCAAGGTGACGGCGTCCGGCAAGGGCGAGACGGAGCCGGCCGCCTCGGAGACCAAGGAGGACGGCTCCGCCTCCGAGGAGGGCAAGGCCGCCAACCGCAGGGTGGTGCTCACCTGGCAGCAGTAGCGCCCTCCCGCCCCAGGCACGGCGGCCCGGTCCCAGGCGGGATCGGGCCGCCGCTCGCTAGGCTCGGCCCCATGCCGGACACCCAGAGCACCACGCCGAGCGGCGGACCCGACCACGCCGGGACTTCCGCGCGCTTCCCCGAGGCCGCCCCCTTCCTCGTCGGGGACGACCGCTCCAACCGCGAGCGCATGATCGCCGGGGACTGGTACGTGGCCGATGATCCGGAGAACTCCCGCATCTCCGCGGCCGCGCGCCGCGCCCTCCACCTCTACGAGGAGACCTTCAACCTCGGCGAGCCGGGGGCCGAGGAGCACCTGCGCGCCGCGATCCCGGGCCTGGGCCCCGGCTGCAAACTGCTTCCGCCGGTGCGCGTGGACTACGGCGACCGGATCACGGTCGGCGAGGGCACCTTCGCGAACTACGGGCTCGTGGCCCTCGACGTCGCCGAGATCCGCATCGGCGCGCACTGCCAGATCGGGCCGGGCGTCCAGCTGCTCACCCCGGTCCACCCCCTGGAGCCGACGGCCCGCCGGGCGGGCCTGGAGGCTGCCGACCCGATCACCATCGGGGACAACGTGTGGCTGGGCGGCGGCGTCATCGTCTGCCCGGGCGTAACGATCGGCGAGGGCTGCGTGGTGGGGGCGGGCGCCGTCGTCACCAGGGACCTGCCGCCCTACTCGCTGGCGGTGGGCAATCCCGCGCGCGTCATCCGCCGCCTGGACGATTCCACCTTCGCTCCGCGCCGCTGAGGGCCCCCGCGGCGCCGCGAGGCGGCGCTGTCGGCTCCCGCCCGGGCCCACGGCGAGCGGCCGCCCGGGAAGGCCGCCCGGCCCGCCTCCCCCAGCGGGGCGGCGGGCCGGGCGCGGTCCGAGCCGACGGGGCGCTTCAGGCGTTCACTGCTTGAGACCGCCTGCGGCCAGGCCTGCGACGATCCGGCGCTGGAAGAGCAGCACCATGATGATCAGCGGGATCGTCATGATGACGCCGGCGGCCATCTGGGAGCCGAAGGGAGTGTTGAACTGCGAGTCGCCGGTGAACTTGGACAGCAGCACCGTGGCCGGCTGCATGGTCGGCTTGTTGATCATCGTGACGGCCACGAGGAACTCGTTCCAGGCGCCGATGAAGATGATGATCGCGGTGGTGAAGATGCCGGGGGCGGCGATCGGCAGGATGACCCTGCGGAAGGCCTGGCCGGGGGTGCAGCCGTCCACCATGGCGGACTGCTCGAGCTCCTGGGGCATCTGGCGGAAGAAGCTCGTCAGGTTCCACACCGCCAGGGGCAGCGAGAAGGACAGGTCGGGGACGATCATCGCCTGGTAGGTGTTGATCCAGCCCCAGTCGGTGAAGTTCTTCAGCAGCGGCACCATGATCGCCACGAGGGGGAACATGGAGGTCGCCAGCACGATGATGAGGAGGATCCCCTTGCCCCGGAAGTCCAGTCGGGCCAGGGCGTAGGAGGTGAACGTGGCCACGGCCAGCGCGACGATCGTGACGACGACGGACACGATGAGCGAGTTGAGCAGGCCCTGCCCGAAGTAGTTCCCCGAGGAGAAGACCGATTTGTAGTTCTCCAGGGAGGGGTGCGCGGGCCACCAGGAGTTGTCGAAGATCTCGGTGTCCGGGCGCAGGGAGGAGACGAGCATCCAGTAGAAGGGCGCCAGGCAATAGATGACGATGAGGACGATGCCGAATGTCGAGGCGATCTCGCCCCAGGAGTGCTTCCTGCTCGGCCGCTCGATCGCGGGCGTGGTCGATGCGGTGGCGCTCATGAATCGCTCCTCTCTGCGACGGCCGGGGCCGATGTGGTGCGCTTGGGCAGGAAGGCGGAGGCCGGCAGCCTCCCATCGCTCCTCTTCCTCCTGCGCTTCTTCTCGGGTCCCGTGCCCAGGTCGGCGTGGGTGATCTTGGTGAAGGCCAGGGCGAAGGCGAAGACGTAGAGGAAGAGGATGAGCGCATAGACCGCACCCGAGCCGTAGCGCAGGTTGGAGGCCTCGTCCTGGACGAGCATGGAGATGGTCTCCACGCTCGCCTTTCGGGGCCCGATGAGGATGTAGGGCAGGTCGAACATGCGCAGGGCGTCCAGCGCGCGGAAGAGGACGGCCACGGCCAGGGCGGGCTTGACCAGAGGCAGTGTGATGCGGGTGAAGCGCTGCCAGGCGGTGGCACCGTCGATCTTGGCGGCCTCGTAGACCTCGTCGGGGATGACCTGGAGGCCGGCGAGCGTGAGCAGCCCGATGTAGGGGGCGGTCTTCCACACGTCGGTGATGATGATGGCCATCTTCGCCGTCAGGTCGCCGGATGCCCACATGATGTGATGGCCGAGGATGGCGTTGGCGACGCCGTTCTGGTTGAAGATCCAGGCCCACAGGATGGAGGACACTGCGGTCGGGATGGCCCAGGGCACGAGGATCGAGGCGCGCACGATGCCGCGCCCCCTCATGGCCCTGTGCATGATGATCGCCATAGCGATGCCCAGAAGGGTCTCCAGGACGACGGTGACCACTCCGAACAGGGTGGTGTTGTAGACCGCGTTCCAGAACCGGTCCCCGGAGCCGGAGAAGATCCTGGTGTAGTTCTCGAGCCCGACGAAGCGCTCGGCCTCGTCGAAGAAACCCGTCGACTTGTTCAGCTCGGGCGGGGCGAAGAAGGACTGGTACAGGGATTGGATGACGGGGATGACGATGACGACGCCCAGGATGAGGATCGTCGGTGTGATGAGGAGCCAGGCGAGGCGCGATTGCGCCCGGCTCGCCTGGGAGCGGTGCTTGAGCGCCGCCTGCATATCCGTGCTCATAGGCTCTTCTCGTTTCCTTCTGAGGACTTGGTACGACTAGTGGATCGCCGCCGGGCGCTCAGGACAGGCTCTTGAGCGTCGCCTCCAGACCGGAGATCGCGGCCTGCGCGGTGGTCGCGCCCGTGATCGCCGGGTAGAAGGCGTCCTGGATCGCGGCGGTGACATCGCCGTAGTAGACGGCCTTGGGACGGCTCCTGGCGGAGTCGAGGGACTCCCTGAGCGTGGGCAGGAAGGGGAAGGTCTCCAGCTGCGCGGGATCCTCGTAGAGGGAGCCGACGATCGGGGCCAGCGTCTGGGTCTCCAGCGCGTAGCGCTCGGAGTCCAGGGAGGTGAACCACTGGATGAACCTCAGCGCGGTGGCCTTGTTCTTCGAGTAGGCGGAGATCGCGCAGTTGTGACCGCCCAGCGTGGGTACGAACTTCTTGCCATCGATCATCGGCAGGGGCGCGACGGCGAACTTGTCCTCGCCCAGGGACTCCATGTCGTTCTTGTACTGGTAGGCCCATTGCCGGTAGAAGAGGAGGTTTCCGGACTCGAAGGCGTTGCGGCCGTCCTCCTCCTTCCACTCCAGGGACTCCTTGGGGATGTAGCCGCCGGTGAAGGCGTCCATGAGGTTCTGGAGCCCGGTGACGGCCTCGGGGGAGTTGATCGTGACCTCCCCCTGCTCGTCGTAGAAGGAGCCCCCGGCGGTGTTGATGAACTCCGATGAGCAGCAGGTCAGGCCCTCGTACTTGGCGTACTGGCCGCCGAAGCCCCCGATGGAGGAGTGCCCGGGCAGCGCGCGCACGGCGTCGATCGCCTTCTTGATCCCCTCCCAGTCCTTGGGCGGCTCCTTGATCCCCGCCTCGGCGAGGAAATCCTTGCGGTAGTACATCATCGAGGAGTCGGTGGCGAAGGGCATCGCGAAGAGCCTGTCGCGGTAGATGCCGGTGTCCCACACCGATTCGATGACATCCGGGCTGCTGAGCTGCTCCTGGGGCAGCTCGATGATCCAGCGGTGGGCGGCGAACTCGGCGATCCACACGAGGTCCACGGAGATGACGTCGTAGGCGTCGGACTTCGTCTGGGCGTTGTTGATCATGGATTGGCGCTGCTGGTCAGCCTCGGAGGAGAGCTCGATGAGGGTGACCTCCTCGCCCGGATTCTCAGCGTTCCACTGATCGATCCGCTTCTTGACCATCCCACCGGAGTTGTCCTTGCCCTGGACCCAGGTGATCGGCCCGGTTCCGGTGATCTCAGTGCTGGCGCCTGCTCCTCCGCTGCAGGCCGCGACGGCGGCGCCGGCCGCCGCCAGGGCGGAGCCCTGGATGAATCGGCGGCGGGGTAGCGAGCTCGTCATATGAGCCTCCTCCTTGAACCTCATCGATGGCGGGCTGCGGGCGCCCGCGCATCGGCCACAGGCATCGACGACTATGACCTAGGTAACAGTAGATCGGTCGACTAGCGACTTCGGTCACCTTGCGAGCAACCCTTCTGTGATCTTCAACTCAACAGACATCCGATGTTCGCGCTGATGGCGGCCCCTCTCACGTGAGATGGCGGCAGTGCCGGCCCCCGCTCGCGGTAGCCTCGCCGTGATGCGCGCTCGGCGGCGTGCCCATTCGATCCAAGGAGGACCCATGGCCCACGACCATTCTGGCGGCAAGGCGATCATCGCGGCGCTGGCCGCCAACGTCGGCATCGCCGTCACCAAGGCCGTCGCCTGGCTGCTCACCGGCTCATCGTCGATGCTCGCCGAGTCGGTCCACTCCCTGGCGGACTCCGGCAATCAGGCGATCCTCCTGCTCGGCGGCAAGCGGGCCAAGCGGCAGGCGGATGAGCAGCACCAGTTCGGCTACGGGCGCTCCCGCTACCTCGCGGCGTTCATCGTCTCAATCGTCCTGTTCACCCTGGGCGGCCTGTTCGCCCTGTACGAGGCCTGGGAGAAGTTCAGCCATCCGCACGCCATCGACTCCTGGCACTGGGTGCCGGTGGCCGTCCTCGTGGTGTCGATCGGCATGGAGAGCTTCAGCCTGCGCACCGCACTGCACGAGGCTCACGCCGCCCGCGGGAGGCGCAGCCTGCTCGGCTACATCCGCGATTCCCGCTCCCCGGAGATCCCCCTGGTCCTCCTGGAGGACATCGGCGCCCTGGTCGGCCTCGTCTTCGCCCTGGGAGGCGTGTCGATGACGCTGCTGACCGGGGACGGGCGGTGGGACGCCATCGGATCGGCGTCCATCGGCCTGCTGCTCGTCATCATCGCCCTGTTCCTGGCCTTCGAGATGTCCTCCCTGCTCCTGGGGGAGTCGGCGGCCCCCGAGCACCGTGATGCCATCCTCGCGGCGATCCCGGGCGGGGCCCTGGACTCCGTGGTCTACCTGCGCACCATCCACACCGGGCCCGAGACCCTCCTCGTGGCGGCCAAGGTGGCCGTGCCCGCCGGGGCCACGGGCGAGGCGATCGCCGAGTCGATCGACGCCGCCGAGGCGCGGGTGCGCGAGGCGCTACCGGGCCTGAGCGCCACGATCTTCCTCGAGCCCGACATCCGCCGCGCCTGAACCGCGCGCCGCGCCGCTCAGGCGCTCGTCCTCGACCGCGCCGCGCGCCCTCAAGCGCGCGGCGCGGTTCCCTGTCTTCCCAGGAGGTTGAGCACCGTCATTCAGCGCGGAGCAGGCGGCCCCGGCGGTGAGCCATGAACAGCAGCGCGATCCCCGCGAGCAGCCCGACGATGACGGTCACGACCGATCCCTCCATCCCCATCGTCCCGCCGGTCAGGAACTGAGGACCGGACCAGGAGGCCCGGGCGAGGCCCCGGGTGCCGTCGATGCCGGAGATGGTGGAGCCGAACACCCCGCCCTGGACGGCGTTCCAGGCGATATGGATGCCCATCGGCAGCCACAGGCGCCCCGTCAGCAGATAGGCGGCGCCCAGGAGCGCCCCTGCCTCCAGGGCGATGGCGACGACGCCGAGAGTGGTGGCGCCGGCGTTGAGGACATGGCCGGCGCCGAAGAGGGCGGAGATGATCCCCAGTGCCCACAGGGGTCCGACGAAGCCCGTGAGGATCCGCTGAAGCGTGCCGCGCATGAGGATCTCCTCGCCCACTCCCGCCAGGATCCCTGTCCCCAGGGCGCCGAGTGTCCCGGCATCCCAGCGGATGTCGTTCGCTCGGTAGGCGCCGAGGAGGAGCCGCCGGAGGCGGGAGGGATCCGATCAGGCCTTGGCCAGGGGCGCCAGGCGCAGCATGAGGCGCTTGACGGCGCGGGCACCGTCAATGGTGAACTCGACGCGGGCGACCTTCGAGCGGCCCGTGCCCTCCAGGGCGATCACGGTGCCGACGCCGTAGGAGTCGTGGCGCACGCCGTCCCCCACGCGCAGGCCCTGGACGGCCGCGGGGAGCTCCTCCTCCCCGCCGTTGCCCGAGGACCTCTCGCTGCCATCCAGGCGGACCGGGGCGGATCCCTTCTTCGCGGCGGCGCGCTTGGCGGCCCGGTCCTTGGCGGTCTCCACGCGCCCGATCCTGCCGGTGCGCGCGGGGCGGGCGCCGATCGGGGGCGCGAAATCGTCGTCGTCGGAGTGCCAGGAGCCGCGCGAGCCCCCCTGGCCGGTCCCGCCGGCCCTCCTCCCCCAGCCGGTGCCGCCCCCGCTCAGGGCGTCCATGGAGGAGGCCAGGCGCTTCCAGTCCATGGTCTCGGGCGGGATGTCGTCGAGGAAGCGGGAGGCGGGCATGGCGGTGGCCTGCCCCCAGGCGGAGCGCACGGCGGCGCGGGTGACGTAGAGCCGCTCGCGCGCGCGGGTGAGTGCCACGTAGGCCAGGCGCCGCTCCTCGGAGAGCTCGGAGTCCTCGGCCAGGGCCCGGGAGTGCGGGAAGGTGCCGTCCTCCATGCCGGTGATGAAGACGACCGGGAACTCCAGGCCCTTGGCGGTGTGGACGGTCATGAGGGTGATCTGGCCCTGCTCGGCCGCCTCATGGGCCTGCGCCGCGGCCTCCTCACTGGCGGTGCCCTCGGCGGAGGGGAGCTGATCGGAGTCGGCGACGAGGCTCACGCGCTCCAGGAAGTCGGCGAGGCTCCCCTCGGGGTTGGCGGCCTGGAAGTCGGCGGCCACGGAGTGGAGCTCGGCAAGGTTCTCCACGCGGGTGGCATCCTGGGGATCGTCGGAGGCGCGCAGCTCGGCGAGGTAACCGGAGGCGTCGAGGGCGGAGTCGAGGATGTCGGCGACGCCGTCGCCCGAGGCCTGCTGGTGACGCAGGCCCTCGAGGAGCTCATGGAAGCGGGTGACCTGGGCCCGGGCGCGGGTGGCCAGGCCCTCGACCTCCGGGGCTCCCTGCGCCTCGGCCTCGGTCGGGCCCGGGCGGGGCGCCCCGGCGGCATCGGCGATGGCGTCGGAGAAGGACACGCGGTGGCGGGCGCCGTGCTCGGCGAGGGCGGCCTCGGCCTTCTCCCCCAGCCCGCGCTTGGGGACGTTGAGGATGCGGCGCAGGGAGACGTCGTCATCCGGGTTGTCCACGGCGCGCAGGTAGGCGATGGCGTCCTTGATCTCGCGCCGCTCGTAGAAGCGGGTGCCGCCGATGACCTTGTAGGGCTGGCCGGCTCGGATGAAGACCTCCTCCAGGGCGCGGGACTGGGCGTTGGTGCGGTAGAAGACCGCGATGTCCCGGGGCCTCACCCCGTGCTCGTCGGCGAGGCGGTCGATCTCGGAGGAGATCCAGCGGGCCTCGTCGTGCTCGGAGTCGGCCACGTAGCCGGTGATGGGGGCGCCGGGCCCGGAGTCGGTGAAGAGCTTCTTGGGGCGGCGCCCGGTGTTGCGCGAGATGACGGCGTTGGCGGCGTCGAGGATGTTCTGGGTGGAGCGGTAGTTCTGCTCCAGCAGGATGGTGCGGGCGGACGGGTAGTCCTGCTCGAACTCCTCGATGTTGCGGATGGTGGCGCCGCGGAAGGCGTAGATGGACTGGTCGGAGTCCCCCACCACGGTCAGCTCGGCCGGCGGGAGCGCCGAGCCCTCCCCGGAGGTGCCGGGGCCGCCGACGAGCTCGCGCACGAGAACGTACTGGGCGTGATTGGTGTCCTGGTACTCGTCGACGAGGATGTGGCGGAAACGGCGCCGGTACATCTCCGCCACCGCGGGCTTGGCCTGGAGCAACTGGACCGTGCGCATGATGAGGTCGTCGAAGTCAAGGGCGTTGGCGGAGGCCAGGCGCGAGGCGTAGGCGGTGTAGACCTCGGCGAGGTAGCGCTCGAAGGGATTGGCGGTCACCGCCTTCTCCGCGTACTCGGCGGGGGTGACGAGCTCGTTCTTGAGGTCGGAGATGCGGTGGGCGAAGGCCTTGGGAGTGAAGCGCTTGGGGTCGATGCCCAGCTCGCGCACGATGAGGGTGACCAGCCGCGTGGAGTCGGCGGCGTCGTAGATGGAGAAGGTGGAGCGCAGGCCGGCGGCCTCGTGCTCGCGGCGCAGGATGCGCACGCAGGCGGAGTGGAAGGTGGAGACCCACATGCGCCCCCCGGCGGGCCCGACGAGCGCGGTGACCCGCTCGCGCATCTCCGCGGCGGCCTTATTGGTGAAGGTGATCGCGAGGATCTCGCCGGGGCGGGCACGGCCGGTGGCCAGCAGGTGGGCGATGCGGTGGGTCAGGACGCGGGTCTTGCCGCTCCCGGCGCCGGCGATGATGAGCAGGGGGGCGCCGGCATGGGTGACGGCGGCCGCCTGGGCGGGGTTGAGACCCGCGACGAGCCCGTCCGGGCTCCCGACGGCCAGGGGGGAGTCCCAGGCCCGGGTGCCCCGGCCGTGGGGGGCGGCGGTGGGGGCTCCCTCGGCGGCTGCGCGGGCACGGGCGGCGCCCGCCTGGGCGCGGGCGACGAGATCGGCGACCTCGGCCTGGCGCTCCTCCCAGGTGGGGGCGACGGCGTCGGCGTCCTCCGGCGGGATGGTCTCCTCGGGGTCCGGCGCGGCGTCGTCGGGGGGCTCGACGCCGGCCCAGGAGTCATCGTCCTCCCAGCCGTCCCAGCCCGAGGCGCTGGGGGCGAGGGAGGGCAGGGCGGCCTCGGCCGGGGGGCGGGGGCCATGCCCGGGGCCCGCCGTGGCGCCGGGCATGGCAAGGCCGGAGAAGAGGGTGTTCGTCGCGTTGCTCATCGTGGGCACAAGCCTAGGCCAGGGCACTGGCATGAATCGGGCACGCCCGCCGCGGTCGGCCTCGCAGGGCCATGGTGGTGCTCGGCGCTCCGCCGTCGACGGCGGCGAGGCAGCCGGGGGCGGGGCCATGATGGCCCCGCCCCCGCCAGTAGCGGCTGATCAGGGATGAGCGGCGATGGTTACAACCGGGTCGCCGCGCTCAGGCGCGGCGGGAGGCGGCCCGCAGGACGATGCCGGCCGTCACGAGGCCGACGGCGAGGACGCCGAGGACCGTGGAGGCGCCCGTGCGGGCCAGGGAGGCGGACTGGGAGGCGGCGGAGTCGGCCGGGGCACCGGCGCCGGCGGTGATGCTCGGAGCGGTGTCGGCGGTGGCGCTCGGGGTGGCGGCGGCCGAGGCCGCCGGGGCCGAGGACACGGCTGCGGTGGACGGTGCCGCCTGGGTGGCGGTGGCCGCAGGGGTCGCGCTGGGGGCGGAGGAGGCGCTCGGCGTCGCCGAGGTGGAGGGCGCCGCGGACGGGGCGCCGCCGGGGACGGCGTCCTTGGAGGAGGAGCCGGGGTTGGCGGCGTCGGCGCCCGTCTTCGGGGCGGTGACGATGATCCTCGCGCCGGCCTTCGGATTGTCCTTCAAGGAGATCGTGTAGTCGCCGGGCTTCACCTCCTTGCCGACCGTCCAGTCAACAGTGCCGGCGCCCTTGGAGTCGGGGGTCACTGTGCCGAGGGCAATGCCGCCGGGGTTCGCGATGACCTCGGACGCGGCGGCGGGGGGCAGGCCCGCCACCGTGATGGTGATCGCCTTGCCGACCTCGACGGAGGGGGCGGAGGCGGTGATGGTCGGGGTCGCATTCTTCGGGTCGTCGGCGCCCTGCTTGCCGGGATCGTCAGCGATGCTCGGGTCGTTGATCGTGGAGGACGCGCCATTCGAGGTGTTGGTGGCATCACTGGCGCCGCCGGCGCCTTCAGCAGCGGCGTTCGGGGCGGCCATGAGGCCGAGGGAGAGGACGGCGGCGGCGCCACCGGCGGCAAGACGGGGAAGCTTGCTCATTCTGGGATCCTTCGATTCAGGGAATAAGGGTGGCGGCATCCTACGGTCGTCCGGGCCCCCGCCGAGCCTCTCGCGGGCCTGCGGGCATCATTGATGCCATTCCGTCACCCGGGAGGGCGCGCGGGCGTCGGCGACCAGCCGGAGTCGCCGTCAGAATCCCCCACAGGCCCACCGGCGCCCGAAGCGCCCCGGTTGCGCCGCGCTGCCGGGACGCAGGGGGTGCTTCGCGGTAGGTTTCGGGCCATGAGGTCACAGGGCGCCAGAGCGCGGGGGCGCGCGGGTCTGAAGGACGTCGCGCGGGCGGCGGGTGTGTCCGTGGCGACCGTCAGCTACGTCCTGTCGGGCAAGCGCGCCGTCGCCGAGCCCACGCGGCAGCGGGTGCTGGCCGCCGTCGAGGAGCTCGGCTACCGGCGCAATCTCTCGGCGGCGGCCCTGCGCGACGGCCATTCCTCCGCTCTCGCCCTCATCACGCCGGATGTCACCAACCCCTTCTACACCGAGATCCTCGTGGGGGCCGAGGAGATGGCCGCCCGGATCGGCTTCAGCCTCTGGCTGCGCAACGCCCAGCTCGACGCCGACCGGGAGCGCCGCTACCTGGCCGACGCGCTGGCCTCGGACTGCGCGGCGGTTCTGCTGGCGCCCTTCACCCCCGACGCCCTGGCCGCGCTCGATGAGGACGGTGGCCCCCATCCCCCGCTCGTCCTCATCGATGAGCCCGTGGCGGGGCGGTCGGTGATGAGCGTGAGCGTCGACAACAGGGCCGGCGGGCGGCTGGTGGCCGAGCACTTCGCCGCGATCGGGCGCAAGCGGGCGGCCGTGCTGGGCGCCCCCGAGGGCATGCCCACCTCGGTATCCCGGATCGAGTCCTTCGTCCAGCGCGCCGCCGAGCTGGGGCTGAGCGTGCCCGCGATCGGGACGGCGCACCGGCGCACCGGCGACGCCGTCGATCAGGCCCTGGGGATGCTCGACGCCGATCCGGCCATCGACTGCTTCTTCGCCGGCGACGACCTCCTCGCCGTCCACCTCCTGCGCGCGCTGGCGCGCCGGGGCCTGCGCGTGCCGGAGGACGTGGCGGTCTGCGGATTCGACGACATCCCCTGGGCGTCCCTGGTGACCCCGGCGCTGACCTCGGTCGCCCAGCCGGCCCGTGAGCTGGGCCGGCGGGCCGTCGCGGCGGTCCCCGGGCTCCTCGAGGGCGAGGAGCCCGGGGACGTCGTGCTGCCGGTGGAGCTCATCGCGCGCTCCTCGACGATGGGCGGACGGCCGAGCTCATAGGACCTGGGCGCCGGGTCCGGTCCCGGTTCGCGCCCCGTCCCGCGCCCAGCGGCCCGGCTGTGCTCCCGGGCCGCTGGGGCGGGCCCTCAGATGTCCTGGGGCTTCCAGCTCGCCGGGGCCACCGGCATGACCTCGCGGAGCAGGGCGACCGTGGCGGCCACGCCCTCGACGGCGTCGAGCAGGACGTCCTCGTGCTCGATGGACAGCACGCCGTCGTAGCCGGCGGCGCGCAGATCGGAAAGGAGGCGGCCCCAGAACTGGCGGCCGCCGGGACGGCCCAGGCCGAGGGTGACGTAGTTCCAGGCGCGATCGGCGGCGCGCTCGACGCCCTGGGTGTCCAGCAGGCCGTTGACCGCCGTGATCCGCTCGTTGATGCGGGCGTCCTTGGCGTGGACATGGTGGATGGCGCCGGCCAGGGCGCCCGTCATGGCGCAGGGATCGGCCCCCATCCACATGGGGTGGGAGGGGTCGAGGTTCGCCCCCACGGCCTCGCCCGCCGCCTCGCGCAGTCGCAGGAGGGTCGCGGTGTTGTAGACCAGCTGGGAGCCGTGCATCTCGACGGCGAATCGGACCCCGCGCGCCTCCCCGTAGGCGGCCAGGTCCCGCCAGTAGGGGATGGCGACCTCGTTCCACTGGTAGTCCAGGATGGCCTGGGTCTCCGGCGGCCAGGAGGTGGTGACCCAGTTGGGGGTGACGTCCCCGGCGGCCCCGCCGGGCAGGCCCGACATGAGCACGACGGTGGGCACGCCCAGCAGCTGCGCGGCGTCGACGGTGCGGTGGACGAGCTCGTCGATCTGGCGGCCGATGACGGGGTGGAGCTGGTTGCCGTTGATGTTGAGGGCGCTGATGCGCAGTCCGCGATCGGCGATGGCTCCGGTGAAGCGGTCGCGCGCGGCGGCGTCTGACAGGATCGCGGCCAGGTCGATGTGCGGGGCGGAGGACCATCCGCCGGTGGGGAACTCGACGCTGGTGATGCCCAATCCGGCGACGGTGTCCAGCATCTCCTCGAAGGGGAGGTGAGCCAGAGAGTCGGTGACGATTCCCAGTTCCATGTCAGGCCCTCCCATTGAGCGCGTCGTCGATGGAGGGAACGGTGATGCGGGCGCCGTCCTGCTCCATGGAGCGCACGATGGCCTCGGCCACCACGGTGGTGCGCAGGGCGTCGCGCGCGGTGGCGCCGCCGTCGGGCAGACGGCCCTCCAGGCTGGCGCCCACCCATGCGGCGAGCTCGGCGCGGTAGGCGGCGGCGAAGCGGGGCCGCCAGTCCGCCGGGTAGGCGGAGCTGCGGGCCAGGCCGGAGGAGACGATGACCTCGTCGGCCTCCACGAGGGCGGGCACGGGAGGGAGCTCGACGGAGGCCCGCTCGCACACGAGCTCGCAGCGCACGTCGTAGCCGTACTGGGCGTGGACCTGGAGCTCCACGGTGTGCAGGACACCCGCGGCGTCGCGCAGGAGGAGGAGCTGGGGGTCGTGGCGCTCGGAGATGAGCGAGGAGGCCCGGCCGGCCGCCCACTGGACCTCGACGACCTCGTGCCCGGAGAGCCAGGGGAGGATATCGATCTCGTGGACGGCCGAGTTGGTGACGGTGGCCGAGGAGTCCTGGCCGGGGTAGGCCTCGACGTTGCGGTGCACGGAGTGGGTCATGAGCAGGGCGCCGTCGGCCCCGGAGGCCAGGCGGTCGCGCAGAGCGAGGTAGCCGGGGTCGAATCGGCGCATGAAGCCGACCGTCATGAGCGGGCGCGCCAGGGCGTCGTGGGCGCGCACGACCTCGGCGGCCTCGGCGGCGGTGGGCGCCAGCGGCTTCTCGCACAGGACGGGCAGGCCCGCCTCGAGGCAGGCCAGGGCGAGAGGGGCGTGGAAGGGGTCGGGGGCGGCGATGATGACGGCGTCGACGGCGCCGGAGGCGATCATCTCGCGCCCGTCGGTGAAGACGCGGGGGCCGCCGTCGGGCTGGGCCCCGCCGAGGCTGTCCGCCAGGGCGCGGGCGCGGGACTCGTCCGCGTCGGCGATGGCGGCCAGGCGCGCGCCGCGCACGCCCCTGGCCAGGTTGTGGGCGTGGTCGGAGCCCATGACCCCGGTGCCGATGATGCCGATCGAGAGCCGGTCGCTCATGATTCCTCCTTGAATTCCGGATGAGCGGTGCAGGTGCCTGCACACAAGAGCGTAAACGTTTACGTGCTTGATGATCAAGACCCCGTTCTCACCCCGCCGCGCACGGCGGGCGCACGACGGCGGGCCCGGGTCACAGGCGCTTGAGGGCCTCGCGGCGGCTGAGCGGGGACAGGCCGGGGTGAGCGTCGACGAAGGCGCGCACCCAGTCGCCGTCGGTGCGGGCGTAGTCGCGCAGGGCCCAGCCGATGGCCTTGCGGATGAAGAACTCGCCGTCGTCGATATTCGACTCGATGACGCTGGTCAGGAGGCGGAGGTCGGTGCCCGCCTTGTGCTGGAGCTGGCAGATGATCGCGCTGCGGCGCACCCACATGTCCGCGTCCACCGCCCAGGCGCGCATGCGAGTGGCCGCCCCGGGGTGGGCGCGCACCACGAGGCCCACGGCGTGGGAGGTCTCATCGACCAGGTCCCACCACTGCCCGGTGCGCAGGAGATGCTCGTACAGCACGAGGGACTCCATGCGGGCGGCGTGCGCGGCGGAGTGCTTGGAGCGGATGATCGCCAGGGCGGCGTAGCGCTCCTCGCGGCGGGTGGCGCCGTCCCACAGGCGGCGCAGCGCGGCCTCCCAGATGGCGGCGTCGCGCCAGAGATCCGCATGAGCGGCAGCGATCCCCTGAGCGATGCGGCGGGTGTCGGGCACGCCGACGCCGTGCATCTCCATCTCGGACTTGAGGTATGCGCGCTGCTGCTCGGCGCGGGCCGGGTCCCCCGCGGCGGCCAGGGCCTCGCGGAGGTCGCGAACGAGGGCCCGCATCGCTTCCTCGGCCTCATCTGTGGGAGCCATGGCGCAAGTGTCTCAGATCCGACGGAACCTGGCAGCGCTCCATCCCGCCCGCCGCGTCGGGCCAGGGGCTACGGTCGCTTGCGCCCGGGGCGCGGGGGAAGGGCAGCGGCGACGGCGGCGAGGAGGTCGCGCGTGTTGTCGGGGCGCTCGCGCAGGAGCCCCGGATCCAGCAGCCAATGGTCCTTGGCCCCTGGATACGGCGGTGCCAGGCGAGCGATTCCGTCGAAGCGGCCGTCAGCGCCCGACCGTTTGATGTAGATGCCGCCGTCCCCGACGATCCCCAGGGGCTTGTCATTGATGTAGACCATCCATGCGCCGAACATGGCGCGGGCCCGGGCATCCAAGGGCTCGAGGGCCTCGAGGAGCTCCTCGACCAGGGCTTCATCGGCCGCTTTAGCCGCGGCCTTGGCCGCGGCGTCGGGCAGGACGCGGCCATCGGCACGCGCAGCCCCGCCTGCGCCTCGTTCCTGCCTGGCTGCCATGCCGGTTCCTCCTCTGAGCGGCTGCCATTCAACGAAACCACGGTAAACGCATGGAGCCACGGCGGTCTTGGATGAAACGGACAGGTCCGCGCCCGGCGCCCCGCATACGCGGACCGGCCCGTGCCACGATGGTGGCGTGCTCACCGAGACTCCCCTGGGACCCGGGGCAGTCGTGTGGCGTTCCCGGAACGGAGCCCCCGCGAAGATCCCCGCCGATGGCTGTGTCGACCTCATCGCCGACAGCGGGGACGTATGGATATGCGGTCCGCAGACCCGCTGGTTGCGGTCCTCGGCGACCGGCGATCAGGGGATGCTCGGCCTGAGGCTGTCCGCTGGCACGGCCCTGCGGCTCCTGCCGGACTGCCTACCCGAGTTGCGCGACCAGTCCATCAGCCTGGACTCGGTCGTCAGTGGGCCTCCGAACCTGCGCGATCTCATGCTGAGGGCGTGGGAGTCGGCGGCACCTCACGCGGAGCTCGCTCCCCTACGACCGGCATTGGACGCCCCTGAGCCGTGGCCCCTCCTGGTATCGAGGTCAGCGGACGCGGGGCTGCGGGCCTCGGAGGCGGCGCATCACCTGGGCTGCTCCGACAGGACGCTGCGCCGTCGGATGCTGAGCGCCTTCGGCTACGGCTATGCGACGCTGCTGCGTATCCGGCGAGCCGAGCGCGCCCGGGCGCTCATCTCCGCCGGCACAGACCTGGCACGGGCGGCGGCCGAGGCGGGCTATGCCGATCAGGCCCATATGTGCCGGGACTTCGCGCCCCTGGTGGGCGCGAGCCCGGCGCGGATCGCGGCTCGGCACGCTCGGAACTCGACGCGCTCGTCAAGTTCTGCATGATTCCAACGTTTTTCTGAATCGACGAGGAGCCGGCAACTCCTCGAATGTGCATCAGCGGCGCTTGTGCACACGGGAGGTTCTCACCGCGTCGGCCGCGAGAGGCAGAAGCCTTGGAATCATGCGGTTGCACATCTTCCCGCGGGGTGCTGAGCGTGCCGATCCGCTGGGCCCGCGCTCGGCGGCTCTCCCGTAGCCAGCGGCGGCGAGCCTGGCGCGCTCGCGCCATCCATGGTCCCGCCCCACCTACCGGCATCCGTCACCGGCCTGGCGCGGGCGAGCGCATCCCACTGTGGGATTCGACCGGATGAACTCATGTCATGACCGCTCGTGTCGAGTACTGACTCCATGCGGGAGATCGTGCTGGCGCAGCTCGATAAGACGCGTCCGGTCCTGGTTCCCACCCGTGATCGCGCGGGGCGCTATGACGAAGGTGACCGTCGCCCCCATCACCAGCATCCCGAAGGGCCTCAGCAGTGAGCTGCCCCTCGGAAGCCGCGCCCAGTCAGAGGGACGGTCGGCCGGATCGCATCTCGAGGGCGGGGCGCCGGGTGGAGCGGCTTCCCCGGATCACGGCCGGTGGTCAGCGCCGGGCGCGCAGGTAGCGGTCACGGCCGGTCAGGTCCTGACCGGTGACCGCCTCGCGGAATCCTGCAGCACCGGCCGCCTCTCGCAGCGTTGGCCCCTGGGAGGCGTCATGCTCCATGACGAGCACGCCGCCCGGGCGCAGGAGCGCGGCGGCACGGGCGACAACGGCGCGCGGCACCACCAGGCCGTCCGCTCCCCCGCCGAAGAGGGCCAGGTCCGGGTCGTGCAACTCTGTCTCGGCGTCCTCCAGCGCGCCGGCGGGCACGTACGGCGGGTTGGAGATGACGACGTCGACCGTCCCGTCGAGCTCGGCCAGGGCGGCGGCATCGGTGGCGTCAGCGCGCAGGACGGCCACTCGCCCCGGGACCAGGCGCTCGCAGTTCTCGCGCGCGAGGCTCAACGCAGCCTCATCGATCTCAATGGCGATGAGCCGCGCCGTCGGCACCTCAGCAGCGACGGCGGCGGCGATGGCGCCGCTACCGGTGCACAGGTCCATCACCAGGGGCGCGGCGACGCCGTCGGCCGCCATCCGGCGGACGGCCTCGATCGCGGCACCGGCGACGACCTCGGTCTCGGGACGAACGATGAACACGCCCGGTCGGCACGCCAGTTCCAGCCCCCGGAACCACATGGCCCCCGTCAGGTGCTGGAGCGGCGCACGCGCCGCCCGCCGCTCGATCAGGCCCAGGAAGGACTCCGCCTGTTCTGCGCTCGCGCCGTCGCACATCACGAGAGGCCCTCCCATCACGTGCTCGGCCAGGACCCGGGCGTCATGCTCCGGCGAACTCACACCCCGCTCCCCCAAAGCCCGCCCGGCTTCGCTCACCAGGCGGCGCAGCTGGAATCGGTCCAGCGGCTCCTGCGGGGATTCGCCCTCAGCGCTCACCGTCACGCCTGATCCCCGACGGCCGCCAGGCGCTCGGCCTCGTCGAGGGCGATGGCCGAATCGATGACGGGTCCCAGGTCGCCGTCGAGGACGGCGTCCAGGTTGTAGGCCTTGTAGCCGGTGCGGTGGTCGGCGATACGGTTCTCGGGGAAGTTGTAGGTGCGGATGCGCTCGGAGCGGTCCACGGTGCGCACCTGGGAGCGGCGGGCCTCAGCGGCCTCGGCCGCAGCGGCGGCGGCGCGCTCGGCGAGCAGTCGCGAGCGCAGGACCCGCAGCGCCGCCTCCTTGTTCTGCAACTGGGACTTCTCGTTCTGCATGGACACGACGATGCCGGTGGGCAGGTGGGTCAGGCGCACGGCGGAGTCGGTGGTGTTGACGGACTGACCGCCGGGACCGGAGGAGCGGAAGACGTCGATGCGCAGGTCGGCGGGGTCGATCTCGAGCTCACCGGGGTCATCGGACTCGGGCATGACGAGGACCCCGGCGGCGGAGGTGTGAATGCGGCCCTGGCTCTCGGTGACGGGGACGCGCTGGACGCGGTGCACGCCGCCCTCGTACTTCAGGCGGGCCCATACCCCGTCGGCGGGCTCGACGGCGCCGCGCGCCCGGACGGCCAGGCGCACATCCTTGTAACCGCCCAGGTCCGAGTCGGTGGCGTCCATGATGGTGACGCTCCAGCCCATGCGCTCGGCATAGCGGGTGTACATGCGGGCCAGGTCGGCGGCGAAGAGAGCGGATTCCTCGCCGCCCTCACCGGCCTTGACCTCGATGATGACGTCGCGGGCATCGTCGGGGTCTCGGGGGACGAGGACCTGGCGCAGGCGGTCGGCGGCCTCAGCCTCGGCAGCCTCGAGCGCGGGGAGCTCACCGGCGATCTCGACGGCGAAGTCGGGGTCTGCGGCGGCGAGCTCGACGGCGTCGTCCAGGTCGGCCCGCGCGCTCGCCCAGGCGCGGTGCACTGCGACGACCTGCCCGAGCTCGGCGTAGCGCCGCCCGAGGCGCCGCATGACGGTGGGATCGGCTGCGGCCGGCCCGGCCATCTCCGCCTCCAGCTGGGCGTGCTCGGCGAGCAGCGGCTCGACGGCGCTGAAGTCCTCGCTCATAGTGGTCCTCTCGTGGGGCTCGCGCCGACGGGCCGGTCCGGTGGCGGCTGCTGGAATGCGACGGCGCCGGCGCCGGGCTCTCGGAGAGCCGGGCGCCGGCGCCGGTCAGGATGCTTACTTCTTGCGCTTGCCGTAGCGGGCCTCGAAGCGGGCGACGCGGCCGCCGGTGTCGAGGATCTTCTGCTTGCCCGTGTAGAACGGGTGGCAGGCGGAGCACACATCGGCGCGGATCTCACCGGAGGTGACGGTGGAGCGGGTCTCGAAGGTGTTGCCGCAGGTGCAGGTGACCGTGGTCGCCACGTACTCGGGGTGGATACCCTGCTTCATAGGAATCTCCTTCAGCGATCAGAGGGTTCCGGGTCCCCCGCGGGCGCGGAGGTGAACCGGAGGCCGTGGGCGATTATGCCGCCGCGAACCCCGGCGGCACAACGCGACGGCCAGTGACACCGGGCACCCGGAGCCGACGCCTCCTCGGACGCTCCTCTCGGACGGTTGTCCACGCTCACCCTCGACCCGGCGCCGTATCGGGCCCCGTCGCCCGGATTCCGGACCCATAGGACGCCCTCTGCTGGTCGGGAGCCGGAGTCTCATTGCGGTGGCGGCCGGACCCGCTTCTCGGCCCAGCTATCGGCGGGAGGCGATCCCGGATGTCCCGCGTTGGCCGAACCGGGGTTTTCTCTGCGGTGGCACTGGGGTCGGCGCTCGCCGCGGCCCGGCGCCACCGTCCGGTCCACTCGTGAGCCGTCCAGGGGCGTCCTGGGACCGCTCCGAGGCTGCGCCAGTGCAACCGCTGCAACCGCGCTGCCGCCCCGTAATATGCGTGTGGGATTCATCCTGGGCACTGGTTGGCAGTTGAGAGCAGCGCTTGGCCGTCTGGGGCGTCGGTGGGCCGTCCAGAGCATCGCGGGGAGCGCTGCCCTGGACGGCCCGGCGCTGCCCTGGACGTTCCAGCGCTGCTGCGGAGGGCCCGGCGCTGCCCTCGATGAGCGGCGAGCGGGGACGCCGCAGCCGCCAGCGCCACGGCAACGCCCTCGCCTCCCACGACCCGACCGCGCCCCACCAACGAGCCCGTCAAACCCGGCCAGGACAACGCATGCCCGCAAAAGACGTCCTATGAGCCAGGTTCCGAGCGCACAGCAGGCCGTCAGGGCGATCATCGGGAAGATCTCATCGCTCCCCTGAACACATCTCCACTATCACCACAACACCACTGAGACTTTCCCCTGGAATCGCGTGGCAGAGCCCCGTTCTCGAACCCCATCCCCTCCACACCTCTTGAAAAACCCGCAGGTCAGGCGTAACATAAAGGCATAAGCAGAGCCGCTTCACCTGAGGAGGGATCATGCCTCGCCGGCCACTCGCAACGGCAGGGACCCTCATCTAGGGAAGCTGGGCCGCTGCGGCTTCCAGCTATTACGGTCACGGCAATTGCATCAAGATCCACTATTGGCTGGACCCGGATGAAGTCGAATACGGGAGCGACGGATGCTACTGAGGTGGTTCCTGCGAGCTCGATTCCCGTTCACGCTAGCCGTTTGCATCGCCTTCCTCATGAACCTGAATGAGTTGGCCGAGCTCGGCACTGCGGGGATTGTCAACATCATCATCAGAGTGGCGGGCGTCGTCGTCATCCTCGGCGGCGAGGTCGCCCTGCGGCGCCACCTCGCGCAGGAGGGAATCAAACTGCCGTCGTCAACCGTCGCCCCATGGAGCATCTTCCGCTCACGAGCGTCGTCGTCACCGCGTGGAGGGAACTGACCCCGAGGCCCCCTGGGCCGTGCGCGTCACCTTCCCCCTACGCATAGCGATGGGCCTGTCCGTCTCTCCGAGGCGGACAGGCCCATCGGTTGTGTTGCGGAGGTCCCCGATATCAGGGGCAACCCGTCATGTCAGCGCATCACTCGCCGTCGTCGGCGTCCGCCAGGGACGTGCCCTGCGGCGTCGTCTTGGAGATGACCATGAGGAACTCGGCGTTGGACTGGGTGTCCTTGAGCTTGGAGAGCACGAGCTCGAGGGCCTGCTGCTGCTCCAGGCCCGCGAAGAGGCGGCGCAAGCGCCACATGATCTTCAGCTGGGCGGGGTCGATGAGCAACTCCTCGCGGCGCGTGCCCGAGGCGGCGACATCCACGGCGGGGAAGATGCGCTTGTCGGCGAGCTGGCGGGAGAGCTTGAGCTCCATGTTGCCGGTGCCCTTGAACTCCTCGAAGATGACCTCGTCCATCTTCGAACCGGTCTCCACCAGTGCTGTGGCCAGGATCGTCAGGCTCCCGCCGTTCTCCACATTGCGCGCGGCGCCGAAGAAGCGCTTGGGCGGGTAGAGCGCCGCGGCGTCGACACCACCGGACAGGATGCGACCGGAGACGGGCGCGGCGAGGTTGTAGGCGCGCCCCAGGCGGGTGATGGAGTCCAGGAGCACGACGACGTCCTGCCCGAGCTCCACGAGGCGCTTGGCGCGCTCGATGGCCAACTCGGCGACGATCGTGTGATCCGAGGCGGGACGGTCGAAGGTGGAGGCGATGACCTCGCCCTTGACCGTGCGCTGCATGTCGGTGACCTCCTCGGGGCGCTCGTCGACGAGCACGACCATGAGATGGGCCTCCGGGTTGTTCACCGCGATGGCGTTGGCGATCTGCTGGAGGACGATCGTCTTGCCGGCCTTGGGAGGGGAGACGATGAGCCCGCGCTGGCCCTTGCCGATCGGGGAGACGAGGTCGATCACACGCGGCGTGACGGCCTTCGGCGTGGTCTCCAGGCGCAACTGCTCCTGCGGGTAGAGCGGGGTCAGCTTGGCGAACTCCGGGCGGCGCTTGGATCGCTCGGGATCCATGCCGTTGATCGTCTCCACGGAGACCAGCGGGTTGTACTTGACGCGGCCCGCGCGATTCTGCCGTCGATTCTGGCGCCCGCCATGACCGCCCCCGAACTGCGCCGACTCGCCGCCCTCGCGGACCCAGCCCGAGACGGCGTCGCCCGGGCGCAGGCCGTGCTCCTTGACCTGGGCGGCCGAGACATAGACATCCTTCGGGCCGGGCAGGTACCCGGAGGTGCGCAGGTAGGCGTGGTTGGGGTCGGAGGCGTCGAGGATGCCGGCCACGGGGAGCAGGACCTCGTCCTCGCGGGGGGCGCGCTGCCTGCCCTGCTGCTGGTTGCGGCTGTCGCGGCCCTCGCCGTCGTCCTCGTAGCGGTCGCGGCCGCGCTTGCGGCCCCGACGACGGCGCCCGGGACGGCCCTCGTCCTCCCCATCGCGGCCCTCGCGCTCAGGGCGGTCGTCGCGGCGGCCGCGCTCAGCGGGCTCGACGGCGGCGGTGCCGGTGGCATCGGCCAGGTCGCGCATGAGGGCGGCCTTGGCATCGAGGTGGTCCTCGGGGGAATCGGGGGCGTCGGCCGGGCGCTGGTCGCGCTCGGCGCGACGGCGGCGGCGCGAGCCCTCCTCAGGACGATCCGACCGCTCGCCGCGATCAGTGCGGTCGGCGCGCTCACGACGAGGGCGGAGGCCGCTGTCAGAGCCCTGCGCTGGGGTCTCCCCGCCGCGCTCCGAGCGGGTCGGGAGGTCGAGCTCGAGGGAGACCGGGGCGTCGCTCGGGGCGCCGGCGGCAGCCGTGGCGCGGCGACGGCGGGGGCGGGTCGGGCCCTGCGCGGGGGCCTCGGCGGAGGCGGCGGCCGACTCGGGGGCGCTCGCCGGTCGAAGGGTGCCGGCCGACTCGGGGGCAGGGGCCGCGCCATCCTCGGCGCTGGGAGCGGTCGATCCCTGCACTGCGGAGGCGCCGGCGTCGCGGATCGCGGCGATGAGCTCGCTCTTGCGCATACGGGAGGTGCCCTTGAGGCCCATCGAGGAGGCGAGCTGCTGCAGCTCGGCCAGGCGCATGGCAGTCAGGGCGGGGGCGCTGGAAGTCTCAGTCACGAGTGTCCTCATGGTGTGGCGCGCGCGATGGCTGCGCGCGGATGGGGAAAATCCCGGCTTCATTCACGGGAGAGGTGATGCACTGCGCGGCGCCAGGGTGTTCCCTCGGTCCGGTGGTTCAGTGCTCGCGGCGGGCTGGCTGCGTCGCCACGGGGAGGCGCTATGGCTCGGCCGCTGCACGCAGCATAGCAGGGATCGGCGGCCATCCCCAGTGCGACCGCCAACATGCGGCGAGTCCGGGCCGGCGCCTCGCACCATCCCTGGGAGCCGCGACCACCGTTGCGCCCTCAAGCCGCGGATACCGTCTCGGCCCGGCCCTGCGCCCTCATTCTCGTAGTTCGAGGGCGCAAAGCCGGGCCGAGGGCGCAAGAGGGCTCAGGAGATGCCAGCCGCCGCATCCCCACTGCGCGGCCCACTGCGCGGCCGCCCCGGCAGGAGGTCGGCCATCGGGGTGAAGTCGGCGAGCGCGTCCACCGGGGCCCGGCGGCTCAGCCGTGTTATGAGATCCGCGAGCTCCGCGCCCGCCCGGGCGACCCGATCGGCCAGGGGAGCCTCGCGGTGGGGGCCGTCGCCGTCGGAGCCCTCGGCCCATGCGGCGCCGAAGTCCTCGCTGGCGGCGAAGACTGCGAGCGTCGTCGGGCGGGCCTTGAGGTAGGTGAACAGCGGCCGCAGCGCCATCTCGGTGACGAGGCTGTGCCGCGCGGTGCCGGCGGTGGCGCCCATGAGGATGGGCGCGTCGCGCAGGGCGCCGTCGGGCATGACGTCGAAGAAGCCCTTGAACAGGCCCGTGTAGGAGCCCTGGAAGACGGGACTGACCGCGACGACGCCGTCGGCCGAGGAGAGCGAGTCGATGGCGGACTGGAGCCCTCCGCCGATCGGGCCCCCGACCCCGGCCAGGGCGATATCAGCCGCCAGTGGCCGCAGCGCGATGAACTCGGCGGTGGCCAGGCGCGCCCGCGATTCGAGGGCCGCGCGGGTGGCCTCCACGAGGCGCTCGGCGAGCATCGCGGAGGTCGACGGCGATCCCAGGCCCGCGTGGACGGCGACGATCCGGGGGATGCGGTCCATCTGAGTGTGCTCGTAGGCGTCGGACATCTCGCCGTACTCCCCGACGGGGGCGGGGCGCCGCGAGCCCTGGCCCTGCGCGCTGCGATGCGTCGTCCCACTCATGTCAGATCCTCACCTTCCGGCCCGTGAGCGGGTCGAAGTCGTTCACGAGCTCGAAGGGCTCCTCGGCCGGGGGCTGCCCGCCGATGAGGGCGGCCTCGTGACGCGGGTGGAGCGGGGCGTCGGGGACGCCGTCGGGGCGGGAGCCCTCGAGCTCGGCTCGCAGGGCGGGCACGATCCGGGTGCCCAGGATCTCGAGCTGCTCCATGACGACGGAGTGCGGGACCCCGCCGGCGTCGATGAGGAAGCCCTGGCGCTGGTAGTCGCCGACGGCGTCGCGATAGGTGAGGTAGCGCTCGACGATCTGCTCGGGAGTGCCGACCGTCAGCGGGGTGCGGTCGGTCATGTCCTCCAGGGATGCTCCCTGGTAGACGTAGCTGGAGCGGAAGTAGGGGGTGTAGCGCTCGATGGCCGCGGCCTCGGAGTCTGCGGCGAAGAACTGGCCGCCCAGGCCGACGAGGGCGTGCTCGGCCCTGCCGTGGCCGTAGTGCTCGAAGCGCTGCCGGTAGAGGTCGACCATCCGCCGGGTGTGGTCCAGGGGCCAGAAGATGTTGTTGTGGAAGTAGCCGTCGCCGTAGTAGGCGGCCTGCTCGGCTATCTGGGGCGAGCGGATGGACCCGTGCCATACGAAGGGAGCGGCGCCGTCGAGAGGGCGGGGCATGGAGGTGAAGTCGGTCAGCGGCGTGCGGAACTCGCCCTCCCAGTCCACGTTGGTCTCGCGCCACAGGCGGCGCAGGAGGTCGTAATTCTCCACCGCGAGCGAGATGCCCTTGCGGATGTCCTTGCCGAACCAGGGGTAGACGGGACCGGTGTTGCCCCGGCCCATCATGAGGTCCACGCGGCCGTCGGCGACGTGCTGGAGGTAGGCGTACTCCTCGGCCAGGCGCACGGGGTCGTTCGTGGTGATGAGGGTGGTGGCGGTGGACAGGAGGAGGCGGGATGTGCGCGCGGCGATATTGCCCAGCAGCGTCACCGGGGAGGAGGGGACGAAGGGTGGGTTGTGGTGCTCGCCGGTGCCGAAGAAGTCGAGGCCGAGCTGCTCGGCGGCCACGGCCATCTCGATGGTGTTCTTGATGCGCTGATGCTCGCTGGGCGCACGGCCGGTGGCGGGGTCGGCGACGATCTCGCCGACGGTGAAGATGCCGAAGTGCATCCGGTGGCGGGGCGCGGGGGCGGCCCGGTCGACTTGGGCGGCCCGACCCACCTGGATGGCCCGGGGCCGGTGGCCGACGGCGGTTGCGGCGGGCGCCGCGCCCGGAGTGGTCTGCGCGCTGCTCATGGCGCTGTCCTTTCATGGCTCTCACGCCTGTGCGTGATGGCCCGACTCTAGTCCAGTTAGTTGAGAATGCAACTATCTGGGAGTGGTGCCTCGATCACACCCCTGCCGCCGTCTCCGAGCCGGACCGGTTTCGATGGCGTTTTCGACCGGTCTCGATCAGAGGAGGGGGAGGAGGGGGCCGACGGTGAGGGCGCAGAGGATGGCGGCGCCCAGCGCGAGCGGGACGAAGCGGGCCACGAAGCGCCGTCCGAAGGCGCCGTACTGCATGGCCATGAGCTTGAGGTCCACCATGGGGCCGACCACGAGGAACACCAGTTGGGCCGTGGCGGGCACGCCCGTGAACGAGGCGGCGACGAAGGCGTCGGCCTCCGAGCACAGGCTCAGCACGATGGCCAGTCCGGCCATGACGAGCGCGGCCGCCCAGGGCCGCTCGCCCAGAGCGGCGAACCACTCCCCCGGCGCCGCCACCCTCAGCAGGCCCGCCGCCATGGCGCCGGCGACGAGGAAGCCGCCGGCCTCCAGCAGGTCGTGCACGGCCGCCGCCCGGAAGGCGTCCAGCCTTCCGGCGCCCCCGTGCCGGTGCCGGCCGCGGGGTACCTCGTCGTCGCCCTCCCGCGCACCGCAGGCGCGGGGCTCCTCGTGGCCCGGGTCCTTGGCGCCCAGGGCGAGGCGGGCATCGCCGTCGAGAACGATCCAGGCCCAGCCCACGAGCACAGCGGCGAGGAGCGAGGCGGCCAGGCGTGCGATCGGCATGCCGGGCGAGCCCTGGTAGGCCACGGCGGTCGACACGAGCACGATGGGATTGATCGCGGGGCTGGCCAGGAGGAAGGCCAGGGCCGGAGCAGGCGGCACGCCGCGCTGGATGAGCGAGCGGGCCACCGGCACGGAGCCGCACTCGCAGCCCGGCAGGAGGACGCCCGCCCCGGCGGCCACCGGGACCGCGAGCGCGGGGTTGGACGGCGCGGCGCGACGCAGCAGGCGGGCGGGCACGAGCGCGGAGAGCGCGGCGGAGACCAGTACTCCCAGCAGGAGGAAGGGCAGGGCCTGAACCGTGATGGCCACGACGATGGTCGCCCACGAGCGCGCCGCCCCATCGAGCCCGGGCGGGAACAGCGACTGAGGGGCCGGGGATCCCAGGGCGGCGGGAGCGATGGGCACCGCGGCCGCCGTGCCCATCGCGCTCACAGGTAGGGCTCCTCGGGCTGGGGAATCTCACGCAGGCGCTCGACGTCGATCGCGGGCCCGCCACTGTCCTCGACAACGGTGCCGGTGACCTCGTACCAGCGGTCGGTGCGCAGGCCGCCGGGGTCGGCGCCGGAGACCGGCCCGCCGGGGCGCAGCCCCACCTGGTGAGGCACGGCGTCGGCGGCGCAGCAGATGATCTGGAAACGGCCGAGGACCCAGCCGCCCCCTCCATCGGGGGCGGCGAATCCGACGACGGTCACGCGCTCGCCGAGGAGCTCCCCGCGGCGCGCCGAGTCCCAGTACTGGCCGAGCTCGGCCAGGGTGAGCGGGTTGTCCGCGCCGGGGTCGAGGGCGGGCAATGCGGCGGCGCGCCGGGCGGCGCGCGCGGCCAGATCGATGCGCTCACCGGTCCAGACGTCGACGGCGACCGCGCCACCGGCCTCGCCGTGGGCGACTGCCGCCCTTCCCCCGCCCACGGCGGTGGAGGCGAGCATGGCGCTTCCCAGTGGCGCGGGTGAGGCGGCCGCCAGGACGGCGGGGAGGAGGAGCAGCCAGGAGGCCGCCCGCGGGCGGTGGGCGCCGGGGCCCCGCCGTCGTGAGTCGGCCGTCGCCCAGAGGCTCCAGGCCGCCAGGGCTAGGAGGAGGGCGTCCGTCAGGCCGAGCACGGGGGTGAGCAGCGGCTGGACGTAGTGGTGGCTGCGCCCGGTGAGGACGAGCGCTCCCAGGAGGATCCCGAGGATGAGGATGATGACGGCTCCCGCGGCCTCACCCGCGCGGGAGGCCGCGCCCCCGCACTCCGGGCCGCACGACGCCGCCTCCCCTCCCCCGGGCGCCGTGGGGCGACCGGTCTCGATGTCGTTTTCGACCGGT
The DNA here is from genome assembly GCF_002072185.1 of Actinomyces denticolens. GTDB lineage: Bacteria > Actinomycetota > Actinomycetes > Actinomycetales > Actinomycetaceae > Actinomyces > Actinomyces denticolens. The sequence continues at coordinate 11,259 of NZ_MVIW01000020.1, read as the reverse complement.
CTCGGCGAGAGGGGGGTGGGGGTCTGAGCGCGGTCGGCCACGGGGCTGCTCACAGGAGGCGGGCGCCCTGGGTGTCGATGCCGGGGGTCAGAACCTGCCAACCGTGCTGCTCCAGGGTGAAGCGGGTCTGGTCGGCCAGGCGCGCCAGGACCAGCACGGTGGGGCCGGCCCCCGAGATAACCGCCGGGTAGCCCTGCTCGCGCAGGGAGTCCATGACGGCCATGGAGCCGGGCAGGACATCGCGGCGGTACTCCTGGTGGAGGCGGTCCTCGGTGCCCGCCATGAGCAGGTCGGGGCGCCCGGCGAGGGCCAGCATGAGGACCGCCGCCCGGGAGGTGTTGAACAGCGCGTCGGCCCGGGGCACCGAGTCCGGCAGGACCCGGCGGGCCTCCTCGGTGGACAGGCGCGTGGCCGGGGGCGGCACGAGGATCGTCACCGGCAGGGAGCCGTCCACGGGCATGGGGGCGGACCGGGGGGTCCCGTCCGCCTCGATCCAGGCCACCGTGGCGCCGCCGTAGACGGCGGGGGCGACGTTGTCCGGATGCCCTTCGAAGCGCGTGGCCAGGGAGAAGACGGCGTCAAGGGGCAGGGCCCGGGGGTCTGAGAGCAGGCCCCGGGCGAGCATGAGGCCGGCGACGGCGGCGCTCGCCGAGGAGCCGAGCCCCCCGCCGTGGGGGATGCGGTTGACGCAGCGCATCTCGAAGCCGGCCTGAGGGGCGCCCGCGGCCTCGAGCCCGGCGCGCAGGGCCCGCACGACGAGGTTGTCGTCATCCGTGGGGACGATGCCCTCGCCCACGCCCTCGACGCGCACGCTCGTGACGCCGATGATGGGGCGGACGCTGACCTCGTCGTGGAAGCGGAAGGCCATGCCGAAGGAGTCGAAGCCCGGCCCCATGTTGGCGGTGGTCGCGGGGACGCGGACCCGCGCCTCCTCGTGGGCGATGCGCATCGTCACTCCCCCTCGACACGCAGGACGGAGACGACCTCGCGGACCTGCTCCATGCCGCACAGGGCATCGACCGCCCGGTCGAGGTGGAGGACGGCGGCCGGGTGGGTGACGATCGTGACGAGCGGATCGACGCCGTCGGAGACGTAGGAGGCCTGGCGCACGGAGTTGATGGAGATACCGTGGTCGGCCATGGCCTGCATGATCGCGGCGAGCGTGCCGGGAGCGTCGACGGCGCGCAATTGGACCTGGTAGCGGGTCAGCGCCGACTCGGGGCCGAGGATCGGCAGGTCGGCGTAGGCGAGCTCGCGGGGCGCCTGCCCCCCGCCGACGCGGTGGAAGGCGGCGGCGACGACGTCGGAGAGCACGGCGGAGGCGGTGGGCGCCCCGCCCGCGCCCTGACCGTAGAACATGAGGCGGCCGGCGGACTCCGCCTCGACGAGCACGGCGTTGAAGGCGCCGTGGACGCCGGCCAGGGGGTGGTCGGCCGGGACGAGGGCGGGGTGGACGCGCACGGAGACGCCGTTGGCGTGGTCGTCCTCGCGGCGCTGGGCGACGGCCAGGAGCTTGAGGACGCAGCCCGAGGCATGGGCCTCGCGGATGTCGTCGGCGGTGATGGAGCGGATGCCGGTGACGTCGACGTCGTTGATGCCCACCCGCGTGTGGAAGGCGAGCGAGGCGATGATGGCGCATTTGGCGGCGGCGTCGAGTCCGTCGACGTCGGCGGTGGGGTCCGCCTCGGCGTACCCGAGGGCCTGGGCGGCCGCGAGGGCCTCCTCGAAGCCGAGGCCCTTGGTGCTCATCTCGTCGAGGATGTAGTTGGTGGTGCCGTTGACGATGCCGAGCACGGAGGTGACGCGGTCCCCGGCCATGGACTCGCGCAGGGCGTAGACCACGGGGATGGCGCCGGCGACGGCGGCCTCGTAGTAGAAGTCGGTGCCGGCGGCCGCGGCGGCGGCGTAGAGCTCGGGGCCGTGGGCGGCGATGAGGGCCTTGTTGCCGGTGATGACGGAGGCGCCGGCCTTGAAGGCCGCCAGGATGAGCGTGCGGGCCGGCTCGATGCCGCCGATGAGCTCGATGACGAGGTCGTTGCCGGTGGCCACGGCGGTGGCGTCGTCAGTGAGGAGCTCACGGGGGATGTCGGTGTCGCGCGGGGCGCTCACGTCGCGCACGGCGACCCCGGTGATCACGAGGCGGGCGCCGGAGCGGGCGGCGAAGTCGTCGGCCTGCTCGCCGAGCAGGCGGATGACCTGGCTTCCGACGGTGCCGGCGCCGAGGACGCCGACGGTGAGGGCGCGCGCCGCTGGGCGCTGGGGAGTCTCAGTCACGTCTGACCACCTGGTTCTCAGGGCGCGCGGGCGCCGGGGCTGGGTGGGCGCGCCGTCGGGGCCGCGGAGCACGCGGGGGCGTCCGAGCGGTGGGTTGCGGGGCGCCCGGGGCGACGACGAGCCTGTCCGGCCCAGCATAGGGGCACCGGCCCCGCCCCGCGGCGCGGGTCTCGCGGACGCCGTCGGCCCGACGGGGCCCGGGATGGGACCGAGCGCGGGCCCGCTCACGGGGCGGCGCGCTGCCGGCGGCGGCGCAGGGCGAGGACGGCCAGGGTCATGACGGCGGCGACGGCGGCCAGGACGCAGGCCAGGAGGGTGAAGCTCCCGGAGTAGGCGTGGATGCGGGCGGCGTCGGCGAGCTCGGCGGTCAGGCGCGAGCGACTCCGCCGGCGCCGAGCGCGACGACGTCCCCTGGCCGTTCCTCGTCGTGGCGATCTGGAGCGATCTCTCCCGCAGCCCGGAGCTCCGGGAGCGATCGAATCAGCGCTATCACAACGTGCGCGAGATACTCACGCGCCTGAGCCGGCGATGGCAGGAGCTCGGCACCCTCACCGAGGAGATCACGGCCGAGCAGATCGCGGCCATCATCCAGAGCATGTCCTTCGGGCTCATGATCGAGTTCGTCTCGACGGGCAGCTCCGATGTCGCCAGTGCCGCCGCCGCGCTCGCCCGGCTCCTCTCCCCCGCCGGCGCAGAGCGCGATGGGAGGATCGCCCGGGATGCCCCTGTCTGATCCACCGCCCCATCCCTAGACTTGGGGCATGGGAGAGCAGCGCGACGGCAGGCGACTGCGCGCTTGGGAGCGCGCCACGGACTGGCCCCTGACCGGGCTCGCCGTGGTCTTCCTGGCCGTCTACGCCTGGGAGGTCCTGGGGCGCCTCGACGGCGGCCAGCGCCAGATCGCCGAGATGACGATGAACCTCATCTGGCTGGCCTTCGGCGTGGACTACGTCGTCAGCCTCGCCATCGCCCCCAGGCGCCTGCACTGGTTCGCCACCCACCTCGTGGATCTCGCCGTCGTCGCCCTGCCACTGCTCAGGCCCCTGCGACTGCTGCGCCTCATCGCGCTCATCCGCATCATCCAGCAGGGCACCGGCAGCGCGCTGCGCGGGAGGATCATGAGCTACGCCGTAGGCGCCGTGTGCCTGCTCACCCTCGTCGCGGCACTGGCGGTCCTCGACGTCGAGAGGGACGCCGAGGGGGCCACGATCACCACGCTCGGGCAGGCCGCGTGGTGGTCGCTCGCCACCATCACGACGGTCGGGTACGGGGACCTGGCGCCCGTGACGACGCCGGGCCGCTGGATCGCCGCGCTGCTCATGATCGGCGGCATCGCCCTCATCGGCGTCGTCACGGCGACCCTCGCCTCATGGATCGTCTCCCTCGTGGCCGAGGAGACCGAGGAGCAGGCGACGGCCACCCGCGCGCAGGTCGAGGCCCTGCACCGCGAGGTCGCCCGCCTCACGGCGCGGCTCGACCTCCTCGCCCAGGAGCGCCCGGCGGGCGCGCCGGAGCAGGATCCCCTCCGCCTCCAGTAAGCCGCCCGTCGGGACGGGGAGCAGAGCCGACGGCGGGCCCGGCCCCGCGGCGGCCTCAGCCCTCCAGGCGCAGGAGGTCCTCGACGGTCTCAGGGCGCAGGACCCAGCCCTGCTCGCCCCCCGCCACCCAGACCACGCCCGGGCGGGTGAAGAGGTTGTAGTTCATGGCCATGGAGCGCCCGTAGGCGCCGGTGGCGGGCACGGCGAGCACGTCACCGATGACGAGGTCCGCAGGCAGGTCGACGTCGCGAACGACGATGTCCCCGCTCTCGCAGTGCTTGCCGACCAGCCGGGAGCGCACGAGACCGGCGGCGGGGTCGGGGCGACGGCCCGCCAGCAGTGCGGTGTAGTCGGCGCCGTAGAGGGCCGGGCGCAGGTTATCGCTCATGCCGCCGTCGACGCTCACGTAGAGGCGGCTCGCGCCCCGCCCCAGCTCGACGCGCTTGAGGCCGGTCACCGTGTAGAGGGTGACCTGGGCGGGGCCGGCGATGGAGCGGCCGGGCTCCACCGAGACGTGCGGAACGGCGTCGCCGAGCTCGTCGCACAGGCGGCGCACCACGGCGGCCAGGGCGCGTGCGAGCACCGCGGGTGAGGGGGCGGGGGCGTCGGCGCCGGTGTAGGCGATGCCGAGGCCGCCGCCCAGGTCGATCTCCTCGCACAGCACGCCGGTGTCGGCCGCGACCTCGTGGCGCAGGCGCAGGACCGCCTCGGCGGCGGCCTCGAAGCCCGCGGGGTCGGTGATCTGGGAGCCGATGTGGGAGTGCAGGCCGCGCAGCTCGAGCTCGGGCGCGACGATGATCGCGTCGATGGCGGCGCGGGCGGCGCCGGTGTGGATCGACAGGCCGAACTTCTGGTCCTCATGGGCCGTGGAGATGAACTCGTGCCCGCCGGCGTGGATGCCGGTGGTCAGGCGCACCATGAGCCCGGCGCGCTCATCGGGGCCGTAGATCCCCTCGGCGCGCAGGCGGCGCACGGCCTCAGCTGCGTAGGCGATCTCCTCGGGGGAGTCGACGACGAGGTGCCCGAGGCGCTGCTGGACGGCCACGGCGACCTCGGCGGCGGTCTTACCATTGCCGTGCAGCCCCAGGCGCGAGGGCGGGAAGGACTCGGAGTCGTCCCCCTCCCCGCTCAGGGCGGCCAGGCCGATGGCGAGCTCGACGCGCGAGGCGGTGTCGATGCCGAGGCCGTCGGAGAGCATCCACCGGGCCACGCCAGTGGTGAGGAAGGCCTTGCCGGCGTAGAAGGCGTCACCGCCGTTCATGCCGTAGCCCGGCCAGAACTCCTCGGCCATGGCGGTGGCCCATACGCGCGCCCGCCCGCGCATATCGGCCTCGTCGAGGACGTAGACGGGAGTGGGGGCGCCGGCGAGGATCTCGGACACGGAGCGCCCGCCGATCATCAGCTGGCCGTCGTCACCGCGGTGGGCCGTGGTGGGCCACAGATCGGGGCGCTCGGCGGGCTCGGGGCAGGCGAGCGAGCCCAGGGGTGGCTCGCCGTCGGGGACGCGCCCCGTCCGATCGGGGGCGCCCGGGGCCGTCGAGTTCGCAGGGCTCATGGGGTCACATCCTCTCCGGGGCGCTGACCCCCAGCAGCCCCAGCCCATTGGCCAAGACCTGGCTGACGGCGTCGTTGAGCCATAGCCGGGCGACGTGGCCGGGGGTGATGGCGTCATCCCCCCGCGGGGTGACGCGGGTGGCGCCGTACCAGGCGTGGTAGACGGCAGCGAGGGACTCCAGGTAGCGGGCCACGCGGTGCTGCTCGCGCAGCTCGGCCGCCTGGGCGACCACCGCCGGGTACTGGGCGAGCGAGCCCAGGAGCGCGGCGTCGGCGGGATCGTCGAGGGCGGCGGGGTCGAACCCGGCCTCCCGCGCGACCCCGTGCTCGGCGGCGTTGCGCGCCACATTGCGAGTACGGGCGTGGGCGTACTGGACGTAGTAGACCGGGTTGTCGTTGGAGGAGGAGGCCAGCAGGTCCAGGTCGATGTCGATCATCGAGTCCATGGACGAGCGGGTCAGGGCGTAGCGGGCGGCATCCACGCCGACGGCGTCGACGAGGTCCTCCAGGGTGACGATCGTGCCTGCGCGCTTGGACATGCGCACCGGCTGCCCGTTGCTGACGAGGTTGACGAGCTGGCCGATGAGGATCTGCATGTTGACCTGTGGCGTGTCCCCGAAGGCCGCGCACATGGCCATCATGCGGCCGATGTAGCCGTGATGGTCCGCGCCGAGCAGGTAGATGGCGCAGTCGGCACCGCGCTCGCGCTTGTCCAGGTAGTAGGCCAGGTCCGCGGCGAAATAGGCGGCGTTGCCGTCGGACTTGATCAGCACGCGGTCCTTGTCGTCACCGAAGTCGGTGGTGCGAAGCCAGACGGCACCGTCGTGGTCGTCGATGACGCCGCGGGAGCGCAGGCGCTCGATCGCGCGGTCCACGGCGCCGGAGGCGTGCAGGGAGTCCTCGTGGAAGAAGACGTCGAAGTCGGAGCGGAAGGCGTGGAGCTCGGCCTTGATGGAGGCGAACATGAGGTCGACGCCGCGGGCGCGGAAGACCTCGGCGGCCTCGGCGTCGGGCAGGTCGGCGGGGGCCGGGCGGCCGGCGGCGGTCTCGGCCTCGGTGACCTGCTGGGCGATCTCGCCGATGTAGGCGCCGCCGTAGCCGTCCTCCGGGGTCTCCTGGCCGCGGGCCGAGGCCAGCAGCGAGCGGGCGAAGCGGTCGATCTGGGTCCCGTGGTCGTTGAAGTAGTACTCGCGGGTGATGCCGGCTCCGCAGGCGGCGAGGATGCGGGCGAGGGAGTCCCCGACGGCGGCCCAGCGGGCACCGCCCAGGTGCACCGGGCCGGTGGGGTTGGCGGAGACGTACTCGAGGTTGATGTGCTGGCCGGCCAGGGTGTCATTGCGTCCGTAGGCCTCGCCCGCGGTGACGATCGCGCGGGCGAGCTCGCCGGCGGAGGCGGCGTCGAGCCGGATGTTGAGGAAGCCGGGGCCGGCGACCTCGGCGGAGGCGACGCCGTCGAGGGCCTCGATGCGGGGGGCGAGGAGCTCGGCGAGGGCGCGGGGGCCGGTCCCGGCCTTCTTGGCCAGCTGCATGGCGACATTGGTGGCCCAATCCCCGTGGTCGCGGTTGCGGGGGCGCTCGACCTTGGGGAGCCCGATGTCCTCCCGCGCCAGGGCCAGGGAGCCGTCGTCGACGGCGGAGGCGAGGACAGTGCGGATTGCTGCGGAGAGCTCTTCTGGGGTCACGGCCGCAAGAGTACCGGACCCGGGCCGGAGCGCCCCGGGGGAGCCGGAACCCGAGCAGGGGCGCGCCCGGGCGCGCCGATCCGAGTAGACTTTCGGAGAACCGAAACCCACTCGCGCACGATGGACATCCGCACTCCCCCCGGCCCGACCGACCACGCCGCCCTCCCCGCCATGGCGCCGCACGCCGCGGCGGGCCGTGACGCCGTCGACGAGATCGCGGCGCGGCACCGGCCCCGGCCCGGCCCGCCGCGCCACCGGCTCCTGGCCCTGCTGGGCCCTGCCTTCGTCGCGGCGGTCGCCTACGTGGACCCGGGCAACGTGGCCGCCAATATCACCGCGGGCGCGCGCTACGGCTACCTCCTGGTATGGGTGCTCCTGGCGGCCAACGCCTCCGCCATCCTCATCCAGTACCAGTCGGCCAAGCTCGGCATCGTCACCGGGCGCTCGCTGCCCGAGATCCTGGGCGCCCGGCTCCCGCGCCCCGCCCGCCTGGCCTACTGGGCGCAGGCCGAGCTCGTGGCCGCCGCCACCGACTTGGCGGAGATCATCGGCGGGGCCATCGCCCTCCACCTGCTGACCGGGATGCCCCTCATCGTCGGCGGCGTGTGCATCGGCGTGGTCTCCATGGTGCTGCTCGCCCTCCAGGAGAGGCGCGGGCAGCGAACCTTCGAGGGCGTCGTCGTGGGGCTCCTCGTGCTCGTGACCATCGGCTTCGTGGGAGGCCTGGTGGTGGCGCCGCCGGACTGGGGCGCCACGGCCGCGGGGATCGTGCCGCGCCTGGAGGGCAGCGGGAGTCTGCTGGTGGCGGCCTCCATGCTGGGGGCCACCGTCATGCCCCACGCGATCTACCTGCACTCCTCACTGGTGCGGGACCACAACCGCGGGCTGACCGGCGCGGATGATCGCCCCGACCGCGGCCCCGGCGCGCGCCGCCTCATCCACGCCACACGCGTCGACGTCGTATGGGCGCTGGCCGTCGCGGGGACGGTCAACATCGCCCTGCTGCTCCTGGCCGCCTCCGCGCTGGCGGGCGCGCGGGGGACGGACACCATCGAGGGGGCGCACGCCGCCATCGCCGCGAACCTGGGGCCCGTGGTCGGCGCGGTCTTCGCCGTCGGCCTACTGGCCTCGGGCCTGGCCTCGACGTCGGTGGGCGCCTACGCGGGCAGCGAGATCATGGCGGGGCTGCTGCGCCTGCGTATCCCGTTGCTCGCCCGGCGCGCCATCACCCTCATCCCCGCGCTGCTCATCATCGGCGCGGGGGCCGAGCCCACTTGGGCGCTCGTCCTCAGCCAGGTGGTGCTGTCCTTCGGCATCCCGCTGGCGATCGTGCCGCTCATGCGGCTGACCGGCTCGGAGGAGGTCATGGGGCCCTGGCGCGACGGCGCCGCGCTGCGCTGGTCCTCCCGCGCCGTCGCCGGGCTCATCATCGCGCTCAACGGGGCCCTTATCGTCCTGACGCTCATGTGAGCCGGCGCCGGTCGGCGGGGCAGGACGGGCCGCGGGCCGCCCGCCGGTTTCTCCCCGAGGCCGGGCGCTGGTACAGTCGCGCATCGGGCCCCGGTAGCTCAGTGGATAGAGCGTCTGCCTCCGGAGCAGAAGGTCGCAGGTTCGAATCCTGTCCGGGGCACCAGTCCTCGTCGGCGGCCCGCCCAGCGCGGTCGGGGCATGAGGGGAGAGTTGAGGGCCCGTGGGCCCGGGCTCTCACCCGGGCCCACGGGCCCTTCGCTCACGAGGCCGCTCGACTCCCCCGGTTCCCATGACAAGGGAGGAGCGGTCCTCCTTCACCGAAGCGATCGGGACGGGCTCCCTAAGACCCGCACCGATCTCGATCCGAAGCGGTCGCCGGGTTCCCCAACCCTCGCGCCCCGCACCGTTCGGCGGCAGTGACTATGTAACCCGCCGGACCTGGGAGCACACCCCCTGTGGCACTGGGAAGCACCTGGGAAATGACGGCGGGTGGCGACGAGCGCGCCCCGCCGCGCCCGGACGCGGGACCACAGGCGCTCTCACACGGGGCTGAGCGCCCTGCCTGTGGATAGCGGACCGGTCTCGGCGGCGTTTTCGACCGGTCTCGATCAGAGGGAGCGGAGGGCCAGGGCGGGGCGGTCGGTGATGATCGCGTCCACGCCGAGGCCCGCCAGTTGCCGCATCTCCGTCGGCTCGTCGATGGTCCACACGTGGACCTCCATGCCCGCGGCATGGGCGGCGGCGATGAGGCGCCGGGTGACCACGGGCACGCCCCACTGCACGACGGGGATCTGGACCGCATCGGCCCGGCCGCCGTGGGAGAGGCGGTCGAGGACCGCGCGCCGCAGCAGGCGCCTCGGGAGAGACGCCTCGGCGGACAGGAGCAGCGCGGCGATGTCCCGCATCCCCAGGGAGGAGCGGATGGAGGGCTCCAGGGCCCTGGCGCGGCCGAGCCTGCGCGAGGAGAAGGAGGAGAAGCGCACCCGCTCCAGCGCGCCGGCCCGTCTCACCGCGGCGATCGCCGCCTCGACGACGCCGTCGTCCTTGAGGTCGGTGTTGAGCCCCAGGCCCGGGTGGGCCTCGAGGGCCTCGTCGAGGCGCACGGGCGGGCGCCCATCACCGGCGTCGACAGCGGCCAGATCCGCCCAGCGCAACTCCTCGATCATCCGGGGATCGCCCGTGGTGCGCTCCAGGCCCGGGTCGTGGGACAGGACGACGACGCCGTCGGCGGTGGCGCGCAGGTCCGTCTCCATCCAGTCCAGTCCCAGTCCGGCCGTGTGCTCCAGGGAGGACCAGGTGTTCTCCGGGGCCTCGCCTCCCCCGCCCCGATGGGCGATGACGGCGCAGCGGCGCCGAGGGCCGGGCCTCACGAGCAGTCCGTGGTGAGCTCTGCGGCCTTGTTCTCCTGGAGCCAGGTCCACGGGTTGACGGTGGAGGAGTCCGCGGTGTCGTTCTTGGTGCGGATCTCGAAGTGGAGGTGCGGGCCGGTGGAGTATCCCGTGGAGCCCACGCCGGCGATGAGCTTGCCGGCCTCGACGGTGTCGCCCTTCTTGACGTAGATCCCGTCCTCGTACATGTGCAGGTAGGAGGAGTACCAGGTGGTGCCGTCGATGGTGTGCTCGATGGTGACGGTCCCGGTGCCGTCCACCATGCCGGCCTCGACCACGGTCCCCGAGGCGATCGCGTAGATGGGCGTGCCGACCGGCGCGGACATGTCCTGCCCCGCGTGGAGCTTCTGGTAGCCCAGGGTCGGGTGGATGCGGTAGCCGTAGTCGGAGGACAGCTCGTAGGTCCCCGAGACCATCGGGTAGAAGAGCTCGGGGGCCTTGGTGAAGGCGCTGGTGTTCCCGGAGGCGCCGGAGGGCTGGGCGGCGCAGGTCACCGCGGCGTTCTCGTAGGCCTCGCGGATGCGGGCCAGGGTGGCGGCGTCGGGGGCGTTGGAGAGCTCGGCGTCCGTGCCGGGCTCGAGGTCGGCGTCGGAGCCCAGCACGCCGGCTGATACGGACGACGGCGTGCCGATCGGGACGCCCGCGTAGGTGGGGGCCGCCGCGGAGGCGGAGGAGGACCCGACCCCGTTGCCGAGCACGCGCGCCTCCAGGGGTGCGACCACGGTGACGACGGCGAGCGAGACGAGCACGGCGACCCTGCTCGTGGTGCCGCGCAGGGTGCGGCGACGGGCGCGCGCCGGCGGGACGGCGGCGTCGGCGCCCTCGAGGCCCCCAGGGGTGTCGAAGTCGGCGGGGGTGGGTTGCTCGGAGGCGGGGATCTCCACCGTCGGCCCCTCGGAGCCGCGACGCGAGCGCGAGGCAGGACCTGCGGGCGCCGCATCGCCCCCATCCCTCGCGGCAGGGGCGACGAAGGGCTTGAGCGCGTCGAGCGCGACGGACTCGCGGGCGTCGTCGCGGGCGACCATCGCGGGGGCGTCGTCTCCGACCGGGGCCGACCGCCGGCTCCGGCGCTCGGCCCGGTGCTCCCAGGGCTCGGGGGCCCGGGGGGCGGACGGGGGCTGATCCGCCCGGAGCGCTGCGGCCTCGGGCAGCGCGACGACGGGCTCGATCGCGCCGGCGTGGAGAGGAGAGTCGGGGAACTGGATGGCGGCGTCGGCGGTACGCGCGGTGCGGAGGGCTCCGGCGGCGCTGAGCGCGCTGCTCACGGCCTCCCGCTCGGCCCGCCGGCGCGCCTGCCGGAGGCGCTCGCTGCGGGTGGCCGGGACCCGGGGCGCCGAGGCGGCGGCGCGGGCG
>NZ_MVIW01000002.1 GCF_002072185.1 Actinomyces denticolens | reverse complement strand
CACCCGACGCCTCAAACGCGCCGTCGCCCGAAACCTCCACCACGCCCTCAAACAAGCCCTGAACAACCCCACCTACCACCCCACCACCTTGACACCCACAACATAGGAGCGCTGGTCCGTGGACCGGTTTCAATGACGTTTTCGACCGGTCTCGGCGTAAGAGGCGGGAGGAAGCGGGGTGGGCTGGACGATACATACCCCCAGGGGTATATTGCTCGGCGTCGAGCCCCTCACCGAAGGAGCGCACTATGTGCCGAGCCGTCACCTGCCGCGCCTGCGGCAAGACCACCTGGGCCGGATGCGGCCAGCACGTCGACCGGGTCATGCGGGGCGTCCCCGCCTCCCAGCGCTGCACCTGCGACCGCGACGGCGGCGCGGGCGGCGCGGGCTCCTCCCAGGTCGGCGCCTCGGGCCTCCTGCCCCGCATCCTCGGCCGCAGGAGCAGGCCGTGAGCACCGTGAGCACGGGCAAGAGCACGGAGGTCCCCGCAGGCGCCCCTCGCCGCGTCGTCGTCATCGGCGGCGTCGCCGCGGGCATGAGCGCCGCCACTCGACTGCGCCGACTCGACGAGCGCGCCCGCATCACCGTCGTCGAGCGCGGCGAGCACGTCTCCTTCGCCAATTGCGGGCTGCCCTACTACGTGGGAGGGGTCATCGAGGAGCGAGACGCCCTCCTGCTCCAGACGCCCGAATCCCTGCGGGCCCGCTTCAACCTGGAGGTCCTCACCTCCACCGAGGCCGTGTCCATCGACCGCGCCGCGCGCCGCGTCACCATCCGCCGCGCCGACGGCACGCACGCCGCCCCCGAGTCCCTCAACTACGACGCGCTCGTCCTCGCCCCCGGCGCCCGGCCCGTCCGCCCGCCCATCCCCGGCCTCGAGCGCGCCCTCACGCTGCGGGACGTGGCCGACGCCGACGCCCTGGCGCGCGCCGTCACCAGTGGCGGCCCCCAGGGCGCCCCCGCGCGCAGCGCCCTCGTGCTCGGCGCGGGCTTCATCGGCCTGGAGGTCGCCGAGAACCTGCACCGCAGGGGCCTGGCGGTCACCATCGTCGAACTCGCCGACCACGTGCTGCCGCCCCTGGACCCCGAGATGTCGGGCCCCGTGCGCCAGCGGCTCGAGGCCGAGGGCATCGCCGTGCGCACCGGGGTCAGCGTCGCCGAGGCCGGGCCCTCCACCGCGACCCTGACCGACGGCGCACGGGTGGCCGCCGATCTCCTCATCGCCGCTGTGGGCGTGCGCCCCGACTCCGCCCTCGCCGAGCGGGCGGGGCTGGACGTCGATGAGCGCGGGGCGATCGTCGTCGACGACCAGCAGCGCACCTCCGATCCCGCGATCTGGGCGGCCGGAGACGCCACCGTCAAGCGCGACGCCGTCGACGGGCGGCCCGCGCTCGTCCCCCTGGCCCAGACCGCCAACCGCCACGGGCGACTCATCGCCGACTCCATCATGGGACGGGGCGGGCGAGCGGCCCCCGTGCTCGGGACCGCGATCGTCGGCATCCTCGGCCTCCAGGTCGCCATGACCGGCTGGAGCGAGAGACGCGCCCGGGCCGCGGGGCTGGAGCCCGTCGTCGTCCACATCCATCCCGCCGACCACGCGACCTACTACCCCGGCGCCTGCCCCATGAGCCTCAAGCTCGTCATGGAGGCCGGCACCGGGAGGATCCTCGGCGCGCAGGGCGTGGGCGCGGACGGCGTGGACAAGCGCATCGACATCGTCGCGACCGCCATGCGGGGCGGGCTGAGCGGCCCGGAGCTGGCGGATCTCGAGCTCGCCTACGCGCCCCAGTTCGGCGCCGCGAAGGATCCGGTCAACATGCTCGGACTCGTGGCGGACAACGCGCTATCGGGAACCACCCCCACCATCCAGTGGCACGAACTGGACGCCGCACTATCGGCAGGGGCGGCCTGCATCGACGTCCGCGGACCGGAGGAATACGCCCGGGGGCATGTGCCCGGCGCACTCAATATCCCGGTCGACACCCTGCGCGACCACCTCGAAGATCTCCCCGACCGGCCACTGGTGGTGAGTTGCGAGGTGGGCCTGCGCGGCCACGTCGCAACCCGTATCCTCCTCCAGGAGGGGCGCGAGGCGCGCAATCTCGACGGCGGCTACCGCACCTGGTCAGCAGGGGGCGGGCAAGGCGCTCGGGACCATGCCGTCCCGTCCCCGATGAAGGAGGAATGACCATGGGCACCGCGCTCGACCCCACGGACCTGCGACCCACGCTGACCCGCCTCAAGCGGGCTCGCGGGCAGCTCGACGCCGTCATCCGCATGATGGAGGAGGGCCGTGACTGCGAGGAGGTCGTCGTGCAGGTCGCGGCCGTGAGCAAGGCCGTGGACCGCGCGGGGCTCGCCATCATCGCCTCCGGAATGCGCACATGCCTCGCCGAGGATCCCTCCGGCGAGACCCTGGACGCCACGCGCCTGGAGAAGCTCTTCATGTCCCTGGCATGAGACCACCACTGGTGCGAGGGGCCTGCGCGTGACAGGCGGATAACACGGCCCGTGGGACCATGGGCGCCGTGAGCACAGTGAGCACCTCCCCCGCGCGCCGGGTCTCCGCGCGCCTGTCCGCCATCGCCCCCTCCGCCACTCTCGCCGTCGACGCCAAGGCCAAGGCCCTCAAGGCCGCTGGCCGGCCCGTCGTCGGCTTCGGTGCCGGCGAGCCCGACTTCGCCACCCCTGACTACATCGTCGAGGCCGCGATCGCCGCCGCCAAGGACCCCGCCTGCCACAAGTACTCCCCCGCCAAGGGCCTGCCCGCGCTGCGCGAGGCCATCGCCGCCAAGACCCTGCGCGACTCCGGCTACGAGGTCTCCCCCGACGACATCCTCGTCACCAACGGCGGCAAGCAGGCCGTCTTCCAGGCCTTCGCCTCCATCCTCGACCCCGGTGATGAGGCTCTCCTGCCCGCCCCCTACTGGACCACCTACCCCGAGGCCATCGCCCTGGCGGGCGGCGTCGCGGTGGAGGTCTTCGCCGGCGCGGACCAGGAGTACAAGGTCTCCGTCGAGCAGCTCGAGGCCGCTCGCACCGAGCGCACGAAGCTGCTGCTCCTGTGCTCGCCGTCGAACCCCACCGGCGCGGTCCACACGCCCGCCGAGCTGACCGCCATCGGCCAGTGGGCCCTCGAGCACGGCATCTGGGTCATCACCGACGAGATCTACGAGCACCTCCTCTACGACGGCGCCGAGCCCGCCCACATTGTGGCGCTCGTCCCCGAGCTGGCGGACACCACGATCGTCCTCAACGGCGTCGCCAAGACCTACGCCATGACCGGCTGGCGGGTGGGCTGGATGATCGGCCCGAGCGACGTCATCAAGGCCGCCACGAACTTCCAGTCGCACCTGACCTCCAACGTCGCCAACGTGTCCCAGCGGGCCGCACTGGCCGCCGTCGGCGGCGACCTGTCCGCCGTGGGACGGATGCGCGAGGCCTTCGACCGGCGCCGGAAGGTCATGGTGGAGATGCTCTCGGCCATCGAGGGGCTCGCCGTCCCGACGCCGCGAGGAGCCTTCTACGCCTACCCGAGCATCGAGGCGCTGATCGGGAGATCCCTGCGCGGGACGGTCATCGACTCCTCGGCCACGCTGGCCTCCCTGGCCCTCGAGCATGCCGAGGTCGCGGTGGTGCCGGGCGAGGCCTTCGGTCGGTCCGGATTCCTGCGCCTGTCCTACGCCACGAGCGACGACGCGATCACCGAGGGCGTGGGGCGTCTCCAGAGGCTCCTGGCCGAGGTCGCCTGAGGGCTCTCCCGCCGGGGCCTCCTTCCCGGGCGCGGTTCGCCGCTGCTCAGAACTGCGAGTAGGAGGCCCGGCTGACGGTGAATCCGTGGCCCGTCGCCAGGTTCCAGCAGGTCATCCCCGACTGCTCCGAGCGACAGGCGGAGGCGCCGTAGGCCGCTGTCAGCCCGTACGCGAGCTCATGGGACGGGATCCCGGCCTCGCTGAGGAAGTGCTCGCCGCAGCGCAGCCGGCTCCCAGCGGAGTCCGCGGAGATCGCGAAGGTGAGCGAGGAGCAGTCCACGAGACCGGCGGAGAGGTAGTCGCGCTCGTAAACGTGACAGCCGACCTCGGTGGCCGTGAGCTCGCAACTGATGTTCAACGACGGCGAGTAGATGCTGGCGTAGGGCAGGGAGCCGGCGGGAGCGTCCACCGGGACCATGGCCGGGCCGACGGTCTGGGTAGGGGCGACCGGCAGGGGCGCCCGCTGGTCCTGCGCCGACGAGGGGGCCCCGCTCGACTCCCCACGGGGCGCGGTGGAGGAGGGCGCCCCCGCACCGGAGGCGCCGGTGATGGAGGACGCGCGGCCGTGTCCGCCGACGCGCTCGCCGAGGAGGATGCCGCCGAAGGCGCCCGCGACGGCCAGTGCGAGCACGAGCGCGCCCAGGAGCAGGCGCGTGCGACCGCGTTCCCCCCTCTTCGCAGGGGCGGGCGGGGTTTGCCGGGCCGGCGCCGGAACGGGCACCGACGCCACCGGAGCGGCGGGCCCAATGGGCCGGCCGATCGGTGCTCCGAAGGGGTCGGAGCCTGAGGGGGCGTAGGGGGAGCCGGTGGGGGCCGACCGGGGGAATCCGTCGGAGGGGCTGACCGGGATCCACGACGGTGTCGAGATCAGCGGGGGGATCGCGGCCATCGAGGGCGTCCCCGCAGTGACGGCAGTGAGGGCATCGCTGGGGACGACCTGCGCGCCCGGGGGCGGGATCGGCGAGGAGACGTTGGGATCATCGGGCTCGGGAGAGCCCGCGGACGGAGGGGAGCCGTCGTGGGGCAGAGACATATCCGGATCGTAGAGCCGTTCTCCTCGCGGGGATGGCGCGCTCCCGGGCGCCGATGGGGCCGAGGGACGCTCTCCTGCCGACTCGCGAATCGAACGATGTGGGGACCCCCGATCCCGGACCGCGGCGCGCGGGGACCGGGGCACCGCCAGCACCGCCCGATCACCCCGCGGAGGCGCCCGAGCTGGAATTAGCGCACACTCCCATGCGCAATGTGAACCGGTCTCGATGACGTTTTCGACCGGTCTCGGCGAGATCAGTGGGGACCGCGGCGGGCCTGGAGCTCCCTGGCCTGCGCGAGCCAGGTCTCAGCGCGGGCCAGGCGCCCCTCGGCGTCAGCGCGCCACGGGCCGCCGTCCTCGCGCCGGGCGCCCGCCACGAGGGAGAGCACCACGCCGGCGGCCCGCGCCCTCAGCGCCACGGGATCCACCTGCTTCTCCGCCAGGCGCGTCCAGGTCTCCAGCGCCGGGCGCAGGCGCGGGTAGGAGGCGGGGGCGAGGTGGTCGAGCACGCTGACGTGCCCGAGCAGGCAGGCAAGATCATCCACGCGCCGCCCGGGCCCGAGGGAGTCCACATCGAGCAGGCAGGAGACGGACTCGCCGTCCATGAGGACGTTGGCCTCGTAGAAGTCGCCGTGGACCGGCACCACCGGGCCCGGGTCCGAGGTGGCCATGAGCTGGGCGACGCCGTCGGCGATGGCCCGGGCCCGGGCGGTGTGCTCGGGCAGCACCGTGGCGGCGGCATGCGCGTAGTGGCGGGCGCGATCGGACCAGGCCGGGTGAACCGGCAGGTCCAGGGATGCCCGCGGAAGGGCGTCGAGCAAGCCGGTGAGGTGGGAGAAGACGCGGGTGGCCTGCTCGGTATCCATGCCGCGGCTGAGCAGCCCGGACAGGGACGTCCCCTTGCCGGTGGAGAGCAGCACCAGCCCGTCGGGATCGTCCCGCAGCACCTCGGGGGCGGGGACCTCGGCCGCGGTGAGGAGGCGGTGCCGGTGCGCGAAGGCCTTCGACTGGGAGGGGCGCAGCACCTTGGCGTAGGCCGTCGAGGAGTCGGCGAAGGTCACCTTGACCACTGCGCGGCGGGTGGGCCGGTAGGCCACCATCATCGCCTTGACCGGGGAGCCCAGGCGCTGGGAGAGCAGTGAGGGCGTGCAGGCCACGGGAAGGGCGGGGAGCTCGGGGTCCCCGGGGTGGCGCCACACGTGGACGGCCGGCCCATCCCCACCGGTGGGCGCCACGCGGGTCAGGCCCGGCGCCTGCGGGTTGGTCAGCCGCGCCGTCGTCGCGCACAGGTACTCGGTGGAGCGACGCCCATCCGCGGACAGGACGACGGCGGTGTAGCCCACGGACACGCCCGCGCCGGGGCGGTGGTGGACGGAATGGACCTCCCAGGAGTCCAATCGCCTGCCCGCGGGGGCGAGGGCCGCGGACAAGACGGAGGCCGCTCGGGGCCCGGTGAGGAGCGCGACCTCCTCGGGCTCGCGGGATGCCGACGATGGACTCATGCCGACAAGTCTGCCGTACTCGGCGCCGACGCACATCCGATCAGGGGCAGTCCGCGTGGGAGAATCGCCGCCGTGCCCCAAGAGCCAGCCACGCCCCCAGACCCCCCAGGGCCCCCGGGGCCCGCATCCCCCGCCGGGCCGGCTGCCACCCGGCGGTCCGGAATCGGCCCGCGCGACCTCGCCGCCCTGCCCAAGGCGCACCTCCACCTGCACTTCACGGGCTCCATGCGCCTGGACACCCTCACCGAGCTGGCCTCGACGTCGCGCACGCGCCTGCCCTCCTCGCTCCTGGACGGCGATCCCCTGCACGTCCCTGCGGACCACCGGGGCTGGTTCCGCTTCCAGCGCGCCTACGACACTGCCCGCCACCTCGTCGACTCCGAGGAAGTCATGCGCCGCCTCGTACTGGAGGCCGCGCTCGACGACGCCGCGGAGGGCTCGAGGCGCCTGGAGATGCAGGTGGACCCCACCTCCTACGCGCCCTTCGTCGGCGGGATCACGCCCGCCCTGGAGATCATCCTCGACGCCGCGGCGCAGGCCACCGCCCTGACCGGCGTCGAGGTGGCGATCATTGTGGCGGCCTCCCGCATCCGCCACCCCCTCGACGCCCGCGCCCTGGCCAGGCTGGCCGCCCGCCACGCAGGTGACGGGCCGGGACAGGTCGTCGGCTTCGGCCTGTCCAATGATGAGCGGGCCGGGGAGACCTCCGCCTTCGCCCCCGCCTTCGACATCGCGCGGCGCGCGGGCCTGGCCTCACTCCCCCATGGCGGGGAGCTGCTGGGGCCGGAGCACGTTCGCGACGTCGTCTCGGCCCTGCGCCCCCACCGCCTGGGCCACGGAGTGAGGGCCAGCGAGGATCCGGCCCTGCTGGACGCGATCGTGGAGGCGGGCATCAGCCTGGAGGTGTGCCCGGCGTCGAATGTGTGCCTCGGGGTCTACCACCGCACCGGTGATGTGCCGCTGAGGGCGCTCATCGAGCACGGGGCGCAGGTCGCCCTGGGCGCCGACGACCCCCTGCTGTTCTCCTCGCGCCTGACCGATCAGTACGGGATCGCCCGCTCGCAGGGGCTCGACGACGACGCCCTGGCGGAGCTGGCGCGCGGCTCGATCCGGGCGAGCCTGGCCGGCGAGTCGTCCAAGCGGCGTTGGCTGGCCGAGGTGGACGACTGGCTGGCTCACCAGCCGACGTGGACGGGCTCGGGGACGAGCGTGACGCCGTAGCGCTCGCGCACGCCGTCGACCACCGCATCGCGCAGGGCGGTGAGGTCGGCGGCGCTGGCCCCGCCCCTGTTGGTCAGGGCCAGGACGTGCTTGGTGGACAGTGAGGCGCGCGGCGCGCTGGGCAGGGCGAAGCCCCTGGGGAAGCCGGCGCGGTCGATGAGCCAGGCGGCGCTCGTCTTGACCAGGCCCTCGATGACGGGGGCGCCCGACACCGTGTCGGTAGGGCGGGAGTGGTCGGCGACCGGGAAGCGGGGGGCGTCGTCGGGCAGGCTCGCGGCCTGCTCGGCGGTGAGGATCGGGTTGGTGAAGAAGGACCCGGCGGACCAGGTGTCGTGGTCGGCGTCGTCGAGGACCATGCCCTTGGAGCGGCGCAGGCCGAGGACGGCCCGGCGGACGTCGGCGGCGGGCACGCGCGCGCCCAGCTCGGCCCCGAGGGCGGTGGCGAGCTGGCTGTAGGCGATGGGGGCGGCGAGGGCGGCCTGGCGAACGTGGAACCCCACGGAGAGCACCACCCAGCGGCCCGTCGGGCCCCAGGTGCGCCCGCCGCCGATGGCGGCATCCGTGAGGGAGCGCTTGATCGCGGAGTCGCGGTAGGCCAGGCGCAGATCCGCCAGCGGCAGGTGGACGACGCGGCCGGCGAGGCGGTCCCAGGCCCGCACGGAGGCGAGCAGCTCGGCGACCTCGGCGCCGTAGGCCCCGATGTTCTGCACGGGGGCCGCGCCCACGCTGCCGGGGATGCCGGACAGGGGCGCGAACCCGGCCCAGTCGCTGGCCACGGCCTGGCGGACGAGGTCGTCCCAGGCGACGCCACCGGTGGCGGTGATCTCGACGCCGCCGCAGGCGGACTCGGAGACGACGCGGACGTCCTCGCGGCCGTCGCGCAGGACCAGGCCGTCGAATCCGGCGTCGGAGGCCACGATGTTCGAGCCGCCTCCGACCACGAGCAGGGGGGTCCCCGAGGCATCGGCCCGGCGGATCGCCTCGATCATCTCCTCCTCCGTGGAGGCCTCGAGGTAGCGGCCGATGCGCCCGCCGATGCGCAGGGTGGTGAGCTCGGCGAGGGAGGACGGCGAGGGGCCGCCCAGCGCCCGGGCGCGCGTGGGCACGCCCGGGGCGGGAGCCTCGAAGGGCTCCGGAGAGGGCGTCACTTCTTGTTGCGGCGCTGGTGACGCGTCTTGCGAAGCAGCTTGCGGTGCTTCTTCTTGGCCATGCGCTTGCGGCGCTTCTTGATGACAGAACCCATGGGTTTTCCTCGCAGTCTTGCTTGCCGGGGCCCGACCGCGCCCCGGGGGAGCCGGAAGCGGGCCGGCGCACGGCCGGACGGGCCTGATGATCGGGTGAGGACGAGGGCGGTGATGGGCCCTCATGGGATGTCTCGACCCGGCCATTCATGTGACCCGGTGAGTCTAGCGGGTCTCAGGACCCCGAGGCCTCCGTCTCCTCGTGGCCCCAGTCACCCAGGCCGGCGGAGAGGTACTCGGCCACCGCGCGCTCGGGGACCCGGAAGGAGCGTCCCACCTGCATGGCGGGCAGATCGCCGGAGTGGACCATGCGGTAGACGGTCATCTTGGAGACCCGCAGCATGGCGGCGACCTCCGCGACCGTGAGGAAGGAGGGGGCGCCGGAGGCGGCAGGACTGGGAAGGGCAGGTGCCATGGATGCGGATCCCGTCATTCAGGTTCGGATATGTGCGCAGCGGGCGGCCCCAGGCACTGGAGGGCGCTTGGAACCCGCGGGGCGTGCGCCCTCCCGCTCGGGCGGTCGGCGCCGCGCAGGACTGGGCTCAATATAACGCCTGTCCCACCAGGCGCACACGTCAATCCCGTCCCCAAACGCACCACTCGTTGCAGATCACATTTTGGTCACAACAACGCTCGAGGTCAAGAGGCGAAAGCGGCGCCGCGATCACACGCGGACCCCGCGGAAGGGGACACAATGTGCCCGTGCCCTCATCCAGCAAGTCGCCCCGGCACCCCCAGGGCCCCCTCTCCGCGCTGAGCACCGCGCCCGAGGACGCAGCGCTCATGCCCGCCGACCGCGGTCCCACCACCGGACTGCGGGGACTGCTGGTGCGCCTGGGACTCTACGACCGCCTGGCGCGAGCCGCCCGGTTCTCCCCCGCGCGGCTCGCCGTCGTCATCTTCGCCGCGATCATCGGCGCGGTCGCGGCCCTCCTCGCCCTGCCGATCTCGACGGCGTCGGGGCGCGCGGCCAGCCTCGTCGACTCGCTGTTCACCGCGACATCAGCGGTCTGCGTCACCGGACTGACCACCGTGGACACCGCCACCTACTGGTCCACCTTCGGCCAGGCGGTCATCATCCTGGGCGCCGCCATCGGAGGCCTGGGCGTCATGACCCTGGCCTCACTGCTGTCCTTCGCCGTCAACCGGCACGTGGGCCTGACCCAGCGCATGCTCGCCGCCAGCGAGAACCAGTCCCGACTGGGTGACGTCGCGGCCCTGCTGCGCGCCGTCGTCATCACGGCGCTGGGAGCCGAGGCGGTCCTCGCCATCGTGCTGCTCCCCCGGTTCCTCACGCTGGGCGAGTCCCTCCCCAAGGCGCTGTGGTACTCGGCGTTCATGTCCCTGTCGATCTTCAACAACGCCGGATTCGTCATCATGCCCGAGGGACTGGCGCCCTACGCCTCGGACTGGTGGATGGGGCTGCCGATCGCGGTGGGCACCTTCGTCGGCGCGCTCGGCTTCCCCGTGGTGCTCGACATGGTCAGGCGCCGCCGTCGCCCACGGCAGTGGACGCTGCACACCAAGCTGACCCTAGCCACCTACTCGCTGCTGACCGCCGGATCGGCGATCGCGCTCACCGCCTTCGAGTGGGCCAATCCCAGCACGCTCGGCCCCATGCCCATCGGGGGAAAGATCCTCAACGGCCTCGTCATGGGCGTGGACTCGCGCTCCTCGGGGCTCAGCCTCCTCAGCACCGACCACATGCACGAGGCCACCTGGTTCCTCCAGGACGCCCTCATGTTCGTGGGCGGCGGCTCGGCGTCGACGGCGGGCGGCATCAAGGTGACGACCTTCGCGATCCTGCTCATGGCGATCGTCGCCGAGGCCCGCGGCGATGAGGACATCGAGATCTTCGGCAGGCGGATCACGCCGCAGGCCGTGCGCCTATCCGTGGCGGTGGCCTTCATCGGCTCCTGCGTGGTGGGCGTGGCCTCCTTGCTGCTCCTGGAGATCACGGGGCTGTCCCTGGACCGCGTGCTGTTCGAGGTCATCAGCGCCTTCGCGACGGTCGGCCTGTCCACGGGCATCACGCCGATCCTGCCGACGAGCGGGAAGTACGTCATCATCGCGCTCATGTTCGTGGGCCGCGTCGGAACGATGACCGCAGCCTCCGCCCTGGCCCTGCGCGAGCGGCGCCGCGTCATCCGAATGCCCGAGGAGCGCCCCCTCATCGGCTGAGCCGCTACCGTTAGGGGCTGCGGCGGGCACTCCGCCGCCGATCTTCCTCAGGAGCAGACATGGCACCCGCCGCCTCACGCACCGACTCCACCCTCGTCATCGGCCTGGGCCGATTCGGCTCGGCCGTCGCCGCCACCCTCGACCGCCTGGGCCGCGAGGTCCTGGCCGTGGAGAGCGACCCGGGCATCGTGCGCCAGTGGACCGGCCGCATCCCCCTGGTCGAGGCCGACGCCACCGATGTCGAGGCCCTCGAGCAGCTGGGCGCCACCGAGTTCGGGACGGCCGTCGTCGGCGTCGCCTCCTCACTGGAGGCCTCCGTGCTCATCGCCGGCAACCTCGTCGACCTCGAGACCCCCCAGATCTGGGCCAAGGCGATCTCCCGGGCGCACGGCCGCATCCTGCGCCGCATCGGCGCGCACCACGTGGTCTACCCCGAGTTCGACGCCGGGCAGCGCGCCGCGCACCTCGTGTCGGGCCGGATGCTGGACTACATCGAGATGGAGAAGGGCGGCTTCACCATCGTCAAGATGCGCCCGCCGGCCGAGCTGCACGGCTTCACCATCGGCGAGGCCCGCATCCGCTCCCGCTACGGAGTGACGGTCTTCGGCCTCATGAGCCCCGGCGAGCCCTTCGAGTACGCCCGCACCGACACCCTCGTCTCCGCCGACGACGTGCTCGTGGTAGGCGGGGACGCCAACCTCCTGGAGCGCTTCGCCAACCGTGCCTGAGAGCGGGGGCCCTGCCCCTCCGGTCCTCCTGAGCGCCCCGCGCGATCTCCGGCGCCCCTCAGTGCTCCTCGCGCAGGGAGCAGGCGAGAGTGTGGGACTGGCCGACGGCCAGGGTGAGGAGGCCGTC
Source organism: Actinomyces denticolens (assembly GCF_002072185.1). Lineage (GTDB taxonomy): Bacteria > Actinomycetota > Actinomycetes > Actinomycetales > Actinomycetaceae > Actinomyces > Actinomyces denticolens. Next base: position 116,168 of record NZ_MVIW01000002.1, on the reverse strand, counting down.
GCCGGAGTTGAGGGCGTTGGGCGGGCAGGTCATCGGCTCCACGGCGATCGCGCGGCGGCCGAGGCCGTCGTCGGTGTAGACCTGCGCCCAGGGGGCGTCGGAGGCCAGCACGACGGCGCCCTCCTCCCCCTCGACACGCACCTGCCAGGTGCCCTCGGGCAGGTCGGTGAAGGCGTTGTCCACGCTCACGCCGGTCATGGGGGACCCGGAGCGGAAGTCCCAGTCGGTGCCGGCCACGTCCACGAGGCCGCTGGGCACCATGCGCTCATCGGCGGTGAGCACCGCGGCGGCCGGGACGATGAGGGTGCAGTCATCGGCGCCCGCGCCGCGCAAGAGGTAGGGGTGGAAGGCCGCACCGTAGGGGGCGGGGAGGAGGGCCCCATCGGCCAGCGGGGCGCCGACGACGGCGGTGGAGGGCCGTGCCGCGCCTACGCAGGTGGCGGTGAGCGTCATCGTGAGGCCGACCTCGGCGTCGAGCTCCCAGCGGCTGGAGAGCTCGAGGGACCAGGGGTAGGCGTAGGAGGCGGGCAGCAGCACCTCGAGGGCGACGGAGTCCTCAGCGGCATCGACCACCTGCCAGTCGAGCCAGCCGACCAGTCCGTGGAGGGCGGAGTCCGTCTCCGGCTCGTTGCGGGGCAGGAGGTAGCCGGTGCCCCCGTAGGCGTACGCGGCGCCGACGGTCCGGTTGGGCCATGGGGCGAGGGTCTTGCCCTGCCAACCCGATGGGAGCTCGGATGCGGCGTCGAAGGGGAGGACGAGGTCGCGATCACTGCGGCGCAGATGGACGAGGGTGGCCCCCGCGGTGGCGATGCGGGCGGCGTAGTCGCCCGCCCTCAGGTCGATGAGCTCTCCGTTGATCATCGGTGTTCCTCCCGCGTATGCCGCTGTCCTTCGCGCGCCGGTTGCCGCTCCATCCTACGCAGGATCATGCGCCCTCACCCCCGATATACCGTCTCACCCCGCTCTTGCGCCCTCATTCTCGTAGTTCGAGGGCGCAAGAGCGGGGTGAGACGGTATCTGCGGCTTGAAGGCGCACGCCGATAGCGGCCCGGAGTGGTTCCCGCCCCGGTGGGTGTCTTCACCGGGGCGGACCCGTCCCGGGCGGGGGCTCAGGCTCCGGAGATCTGAGCGGCCTTGGCGGGGGCCGCCTTGGCGGCCTCGGCGGCCACCGCCTCCAGCTCGAGGCCGATCCCGGCGGCGCCGTAGGCGCCGATGAGACCCTCGACGAAGGGCGCCGGACTGAGGCGGGCGCGGGAGGCCGTATCAGGGCCGAGCCGCTCCAGGGCCGCCTCGGCGCTCATGATGCCGCTGCCGAGATCCGCGACGACGAGCACGCCGCGGTTGCCGGGCCGGGCGGCCAGGCGCTCAATGGCGGCGGCGACGGCCCCGGCGTCAGTGCCGAGCCCGCCGTCGGGCAGGCCAGCGGCGATCTCGATCGGCGCGCTCACCGAGGACATGAGCCCGGTGGCGAGTTCACGGGCGGCCTCGGCCAGGGCGCGGGAGTGCGAGACCAGGACGATGCCGACGGCGGCGCCCGAGTCGGCGGCACCGCTCCCCTTCTCCTCAGAGTCAGGGGAGGGAGCCGGGTCAGGTGGCTCCACTGCGGCCGCGGTCCCAGCCGTCCCAGTCTCCTGGGGCCGCGCCGCCTTGGCGACGGGCTCCTCCGCGGCCGTGACCTCGGCCCCGGGAGCCTCGGCGGTCCCGGCGACGACGTCGGCCAGTGCCCCCAGGATGATCGCGGTCGAGGCGGCGCCCGGGTCGATATGCCCCTGCGAGCGCTCCCCCAGGTAGGAGGCGCGCCCCTTCGTGGCGATCATCGGCTCGGTGGCGTCGCGGCCCTCGGCGGCGGCGCTCGCGGCGGCGGCCGTGGCGGCTGCCAGGTCCTCACCCTCGGCGCGCAGGGCCTCCAGGGCGGGGTACCAGGCGTCGAGCATGGTCTTCTCCCCCGCGCCGGCCTTGCCTCGGGCCACGATTCCGGCGACTCCGGCGTCGATGGCGCTCGCGAGCGCGCCGGCACCGAGCTCGGTGGCTCCGGCCTGGGAGGCGCCCATGCGCATGAAGAAGGTGCCGTACAGGGGCCCGGAGGCCCCTCCGACGGAGGAGACGAGCGTCATGCCGGTCTTCTTCAGCAGCGCGTCGGCGGTGTCGAGCGCCGGGGCGCCGTCGGCCCCGTTCGCCGCGTCGATGGCCTTGACGACGGCGGCCATGCCCCGGCGCATATTGGCGCCGTGGTCGGCGTCGCCGATGGCGGCGTCGAGCTCGGTGAGCTCATCGGCGCGCTCGGCGATGCGCGACGCAGTCACGCGCAGCCAGGACTTCAGATCCTCCACCGTCAACCGGGCCGGCGGGGCGGCGGGAGCGGCCGCCTCCGAGGATCCGGCGGGAACGTCGCTCATGCGCCCATCCTCAGGCCGGGGGTGACGGCGGGGGCGTCCCACAGGCGCAGCATCTCGTCGGTGGCGCGCACGAGGGTGAGCGAGCATCCGGCCATGTCGAGGCTGGTGATGTAGTCGCCCACGAGGCTGCGCGCCACGGTGATGCCGGCGGCGTCGAGGAGCTTCGCGACCTCGCCGTACATGAGGTAGAGCTCGAGCAGGGGCGTGGCGCCCATGCCGTTGAGGAAGGCGATGACGCCGCGGTCCTCGCCGTCGGCGGCGGGCAGCTCGGCGAGGATCGGCTCGACGAGCCTCTTGGCGATCTCGGCGGCGGGCGCGATGGGCTCGCGGTGGCGGCCGGGCTCGCCGTGGATGCCGATGCCGATCTCCATCTCGTTCTCGGGAAGGTCGAAGGAGGGCTTTCCGTTGGCGGGGACGGTGCAGGAGGTCAGGGCCATGCCCATGGAGCGGCCCGCGGCGTTGACCGCGCCGGCGATGCGGGCGACCTCCTCCAGCGGCCGGCCCTCCTCGGCGGCGGCGCCGGCGATCTTCTCCACCAGCACGGTCACGCCGACGCCGCGGCGCCCGGCGGTGTAGAGGGAGTCCTCGACGGCGACGTCGTCGTTGGTGACGACGGTGGCGACCTTGATGCCGGACTCCATGTCCACGATCTCGGCGGCCATCTCGAAGTTCATGACGTCGCCGGTGTAGTTCTTGACGATGTGCAGGACCCCGGCGCCGCGGTCGACCTCGGTGGTGGCGGCGACGATCTGATCGGGCACGGGGGAGGTGAAGATCTCCCCGGCGCAGGCGGCGTCGAGCATCCCGGTGCCGACGAAGCCCCCGTGGAGGGGCTCGTGACCGCTGCCGCCTCCGGAGACGAGCGCGACCTTGCCCTCGGCCTTCGGGGTGGCGCGATAGACCACGCGGTGCTCGGGATCCACCCGGAGCTCACCCGGGTGGGCGGCGGCCATTCCGGCCAGAGCTTCAGGGACAACGGCGTCGATGGCGTTGATGAGTTTCTTCATGACACCGACGCTACTCGTCCCGGGCCCGACGCGCAGGCGGATCGGCGGGATTCAGCGCCGCACGGGGCGGAGGCGGGCGCGCGGCCCGCGGCTTCAGCCGACGGCGATCATCAGATGTCCCGGAGGATCGATGCCCCGGCGCCCGCCCACGTCCCGCCCTCGCCGGGCGCTGGCGGCCTCCGACTTTCCTACCCTCGTTCCAGGAGTTGTGCTGTGTTGTTGTAGGCGGCGCGGATGTGAGGTTGAGGGGTGGCGGTGAGGCGCTCGGTGGTGGTGGGGGCCCATGCGGGGGGCTCGTCGGTGCCGGCGAGGGTCCAGGCAGCTTGTCTGGCGGCTCCGTTGGCGACGTACTCGTCGGGGGCGGGGGCGTTGACCGGCAGGCCCAGGATGGCGGGGGCCAGGGCCTTGGCGCAGGCCGATTTGGCCCCGCCGCCGGTGAGCGTGACCTCGGTGATGTCCACGCCCTGGGCGCGCACGGCGTCCAGGGCGGCGCCCATGAGGCACAAAAGGCCCTCCACCGCGGCGCGCGCGTAGTTGGCCGGGGTGAGGTTGGCCAGGGTCATGCCGGCCAGGATCCCCGTGGCGTCGGGCAGGTTGGGGGTGCGCTCGCCCTCGAGGTAGGGCACGTGGACCAGCCCCCCGGCCCCGGGGGCGGCTGACAGGGCCAGGGAGTCGAACTCCTGGTAGGACACGCCCAGGACCGTCTTGGCGGCGTCCAGCACCCGGGCGCCGTTGAGGGTGCACGCCAGCGGCAGGAACGCTCCGGTGGCGTCGGCGAAGCCCGTGACCAGGCCCGTGGGGTCGTGGGTGGGGGTGGTCGATACCGCGGCCACGACACCGCTGGTGCCCAAGGACAGGCAGGTCTGCCCGGGGCGCAGGCCCAGGCCCAGGGCCGCCCCGGCGTTGTCCCCGCATCCCGGGCCCAGCACCAGGTGGGACAGGCCGCGGCCCGCGGCATCCGCCCCGCCGGCGCCCGCGGCCTCGTTGGGGCCGGCCACGCGCGGCAGGACGATGTCCTCGACCCCCTCCTGGCTGCGGCGCAGGGCCATGGCCAGCAGATCGCGCCGGTAGGTGTTGGACACGCAATCGAAGTAGCCCGTCCCCGAGGCGTCGGAGCGGTCCGTGACCAGGTCCTCCAAGCGCCCGGTGCCCCGCAGACGCCAGGTCAGCCAGTCATGGGGCAGGCAGATGGCGGCGATGCGGGCGGCCGCCTCGGGCTCGTTGTCGGCCACCCAGCGCAGCTTGGTGATGGTCAGCGAGGCCACCGGCGCACTGCCCACCGCGGCGGCCCACGCGGCGCGCCCGGCGGCCCGGTCGCCGCCGCCCAACTCGCTGATCAGTTCGCCCGCCGCGCCGGCGCTGCGGGTGTCATTCCACAGCAGGGCCGGGCGGATCACCTCACCACCGGCGTCGAGCAGCACCATGCCGTGCTGCTGACCGCCCACGCTCAGGGCCGCCACGTCATCGAGCCCCCCAACGGCGTCGACGGCCTGTCCCAGGGCCCGCCACCACCGATCAGGATGAACCTCAGTGCCATCGGGATGCGAAGCCCGCCCCTGACGCACCAGAGCACCGGTAACCAAATCCCGAACAACGATCTTGCACGACTGCGTCGACGAATCAACACCAGCGGCCAAAGTCATGGAGCCTTCTCCCTTGAAACGGTGGGGCTGCGCGGCGAGCGCGTCACTGCGCCTGTCGGGGATCGCGCGGACCTGCACCGATGTGCGCGCAGCCCAGTGAGATCCCCTTCTCACCAGTGTGACAATCGGGAGCCGTCAGGGAAACCACCGAATCAGCATGTGAGCGGACTCGCGAACCCCGACCGGGCCATCACCGGGCGACTGCATCTCGCCTCGGCCCACCAGTTATCTCAGTGAGGAGAACCACCATGCCGACAATGCCATCAAACACGCCCTCAGGCCACCGGATCATCCTGGCCGAGCTGGATGAGGAGCTGCGCTCCGCCGTCGCCGTCACCCGTGAGAGGGTCGCCGCCCTGCATGCCGAGCTGCCCCGATGGGGCCTCGTGGTGTGGACGGCTGGGAACGTCTCCGAGAGGGTGGTCGTGGATCGCGGCGACGGGCCGGAGAAGACGGACCTGTTCGTCATCAAGCCCTCGGGCGTCACCTACGACCAGCTCTCACCCGAGACGATGGTCGTGTGCACCCTGGACGGGGCCAAGATCGACGACGGCACGCCCGCCTCGCTCGCGCCGTCGTCGGACACGGCCGCGCACGCCTACGTCTACCGGCACATGGAGCGCGTGGGCGGGGTGGTGCACACGCACTCGACATACGCGACGGCGTGGGCGGCCAGGCGCGAGCCGATCCCCTGCGTGCTGACGATGATGGCCGATGAGTTCGGCGGCGAGATCCCGGTGGGTCCCTTCGCGCTCATCGGGGACGACTCGATCGGCCGGGGCATCGTCGAGACGCTGTCGGGGTCTCGCTCACCCGCGGTGCTCATGGCCAACCACGGGCCGTTCACCATCGGCGCCGACGCTCGGGCGGCGGTCAAGGCCGCGGCGATGTGCGAGGAGGTGGCGCGCACAGTGCACATCGCGCGCGATGGGGGCACCCCGGTCCCGATCGACCAGGCGGCCATCGACAGCCTCAACGACCGCTACCAGAACGTCTACGGCCAGCACTGATCGGCACAGATCGACACAGATCGGCACAGATCGGCACAGATCGGCACAGATCGGCACAGATCGCGCAGGCCCATCACCTCTCCCTATAACCGAGACCGGTCGATAACGTCATCGAGACCGGCCCACTGTGGCAGTGGGCCGGTCTCGATGACGTTATCGACCGGTCTCGGCGAAGAGCGGAGGGGTCAGATGTCGTCGAGGGAGGCGCCCTTGGTCTCGGTGGCGAACATGTAGGTCACCCCGCCGAGCACGAGCAGCACGGCGAAGATGAGGAAGGGCACGAAGACGACGTCGGTGCTGGTGGGCTTGTCCCCACCGATGAGGGCTCCCACGAGGTAGGGCCCCGCCACTTTCGCGATCGCACCGATCCCATAGCCGAGCCCCAGGCCGGTGGAGCGCGCGGAGGTCGGGAACTGCTCGCCGCCGAAGGCGTTGAGGATCCCGAAGGCGCCGTCGCCGAAGGTCATGATGATGAGAATCCCGATGAAGAACACCCAGCCGGCACTCCCGGCGCTGCTCGCGGCGCCGTCGTCGCCGACCATCCTCGTGGACAGCGCCGCGATGAGCGCGCCGATGCCGCCGATGATGCCGCAGCCGAGCATAGTCAGGCGCCGTCCGATGCGGTCGGAGATCCAGGCCGAGCCCAGGCGCCCCAGGAGGTCGCCGAGCGAGACGAGGATGAACAGCGTCGCCACCATGCCGCCGTCGAACTTGAAGGACTGCCCGAGCAGCGTCTGCCCCCAGGACTGCACGGTGAACGAGCCCAGGATGAAGCAGAAGGAGCCCAGCGAAACCACGAGCAGCTGGCGCGGGTACCGCGTCAGGATGGTGGAGTAGGCCACCGAGCTCTCCTGAGGGATCTCCGGCAGGGCGGCCACCTGCTCCACGGGGATCTCCATCGCCCAGGCGTAGGCCTCCCGCGCCTCGGCCTCACGGCCGTGCGTCTGGTAGAAGCGCGGCGACTCGGGCACCACTCGCGTCCAGGCGAGCAGGACGATGGGGATGCAGCCCACCGCGATGAGGCCGCGCCAGCCCAGCGCGTCCCCGAAGTACTTCGTCACCAGGCTGCCCAGCAGGATGCCTCCCGGGATGAACACGCTCGTCAGGCCGGACAGGAGCCCGCGCTGCTTGGCGGGGACGAACTCCTGGACGTAGGGCACGGAGGTGATATTGAGGCCGCCGACGCCGAATCCCACGCCGGTGCGCAGGACAGCCAGAAGAATCCAGCCGTTGACGGGAGTGAGCGCCGAGGCCGCCGTGAAGACGACGAGCACGACGATGCACCAGATGAAGGCCTGCTTGCGGCCGATCCTGTCCGCCAGGCGCCCCCAGATGATCGAGCCGAGGACCGTTCCCAGGCCCGCTCCGGCCAGGATGATGCCGGACTGCATCCCCGTCAGGCTCCAGCCCGGGGCGCTGGAGAGCATGTTGATGATGAAGCCGATGAGGAACATGTCGAAGAACTCCGACACGTTGCCGACGATGGCCATCGAGATGAGGGACTTCTGATGGCCGGTGAGGCGATGGTTGTCGATCTGCTCCGCGGCGGTGGCCCCGCGCGGAGGGGTGAGAGTCGATGCGCTCATCATTGAACCTATCTGTACCTTGCTGAACCAATGTGTGTGGGCCGGGCCGCCGGGGCCGGGAGGGCAGAAGGCCGCCCGCCCGGCCCCGGGCCGCCTCAGCGGACGATGTCGGAGCCGCCCAGCAGGGCGAGCTCGCCGGGACGCACATGTGTGAGGTCGCCGTGGTGGGTGAGGGCCAGTTGGGCGACCCGTGTGCCCATCCCGATGCCGGCGACCACGTCGCCGTCGAGCCAGCCGTGGAGGGTGCCGGCCACGAAGGAGTCCCCCGCCCCCGGGCGGTCGACGACGGTGACGGACTTGATGTCGAAGACCCTCTCGCCGCCCTCGGATGAGAGGTAGGTGCCGGCGCGCCCATCAGTGGAGACCACGGTGGGCACGCCCATGGCCTCGCGCAGGTTGCGGCACGCCTCGACGCCCTCGCCGTCGACGCCGAAGACGATGCGGGCGTCGGTGCGCGAGCAGAAGAGGATCGATGACATCCTGGCGATGGGCTCGAGGACCTCGCGCGCCTGCTCCCCGCTCCACAGCAGGGACCGGAAGTTGACGTCGAGGGCGATGTCGACGCCGCGCTCGCGGGCGGCGTCGGCGAAGTAGCGCACGACGCCGGCGGTCTCGGGGGTGAGCGCCGCCGTGATGCCGGTGAGGAAGACGACGCGGGTGTCCAGCAGGGACTCCCAGTCGAAGTCGGCGGGAGTGATGGAGCGGAAGGGCGTGTGCTGCCGGTCGTAGGTGACCTTCCCGGGCAGGGGGAACTCCCCGGGCTCGAGGAAGTACAGCGCCACCCGTCCCTCCTCGGTGAGCACCACATGGCTCATATCGACGCCGACGGCGGAGTACTCCAGGGCGATGCGATCGGCGAGCTCCCCCTTGGGCAGCTTGGATGCCCATGTGGTCGACCGTCCGAGCTCGGAGAGCAGGCCGGCCACATTGGCCTCCGAGCCGGCGGCGGTCATGCGCAGGGTGCGGGCGGTGACGAGCCGGTCGCCCCGCTCGCAGGTGAGGCGGATCTGCCCCTCACCGATGGTGGATAGGTCATAGGTCATGGCGAACTCCTTCGTTCTCCGGGCTGGGCCGGGTCCGGCCCGAGTGGTGCGGTGGTACGGATCGTGCGAGTGGTGGGGTCGTGCGGCGCTGGCCGCGTGCGGGCAGGGACTGGTGGAGTGGTACCGGGCCGGTTGGCCCGGAGGATCAGGGGGCCTCGGGCCCCACGATGGCGATGCCCGCCGCGCGGGCCCGCTCCTCGATGAAGGCCCGGGCGGCCACGCATCTGGCAACGGAGTCGGGGGCGTCGTCGTTCCACATCTCGATCATGAGGCGCCCGGCCCAGCCCTGGTCGGCCAGGAGGGAGAAGGAGAGGTCCCAGTCGACGATCCCGGCGCCCATCTCGACGCGGCGCGGCTCCCCTCGGCGCACGTCCTTGGCGTGCATGGCCACCATGTGGCCGCGCCCTGCGGGGACCTCGATGCGCGGGTCGAGACCCTGCTCGGCGATGTTGCCGAGGTCCGGGTAGACCTGGAGGAAGGGGGAGTCGATCTCCTCAACGAGCTCCATGGCGCGGGTGATGGAGGTGACGCCGACGCCGTCGACGTTCTCGATGCCCATGACCACCCCGAGCCGGGCGGCCAGGGGGACGGAGTCGGTGAGGAGCTCGGCGTACCAACGCGCCGAGTCCGGCCCGGGCTCCTCGTAGAAGCAGTAGTAGCCGGCGATCTGGAGGACCGGGGCTCCCACCTCGTGGCAGGCGCGCAGACCCTGGGCCATGACCTCGCGGGCGCGACGGCGCGTGGCGGGGTCCGCGGAGCCCGGCGCGATGCGCCGGTGGACGGACAGGCAGATCCCGCCGATCATCACCCCGGCGTCCTCGGCGGCGCGGCGCACGGCGCGCCACTGCTCCCGGGACCAGTCCAGGCGGGCTTCCCTCTCGGGGGACTCATCGATGGACAGGTCCAGGAAGGAGAACCCGCCCTGCGCCACCTGGGCGAGGAAGTCCCGCCACTGCGGGGGCGCGACGGGGGCGGGGCCGCGCAGGGCCTTCTCGTAGATCCCCAGGCTGAGGCCGTTGGCCAGGGGATCGTCGGGCGGGGGCGGGCCGGCAGGTCGCGCGGCACTGGCCGGGGGCGCCGACGGCGCCAGGAGGCTCGCGCTCATGGCCACACCTCCCCGATGGCCCGCTTGAGCTCGGCCGCTGCGGCGGCGGGGTCGGCGGCGGCCACGATGGAGCGCCCGGCGATGACGATGCCGACCGGGTGGCCGGCGAAAGTCGGCAGGTCAGCAGGAGTGACCCCGCCGGTGATCGTCACGGTGAATCCCATGCCTGCGAGCTCGTCGATGCGCCCCAGGTCCTCGGGCTTCCAGGACAGGTCCCCGGCGGCCTCGCGGTCCCGGGAGCGCTTGACGATGACGTGCTGGACCCCGGCCCGGCGCCAGGCGCGAGCGCGGTCGGCGTCGTACCACTCGTCGGCGAGCTCGACCTGGACCTCGCCGTCGAATTCGGCGGCGACGGCGCAGACCTGCGCGATCGTGGCCATGGAGGCCCCCGCGACGCAGCTGACCAGTGAGGCCCCCGCCTCGAAGGCCATGCGGGCGATCTTGGAGCCGGCCTCGGCGATGCGCACGTCGGCGAGGATCTCCTTGTCCGGGAAGAGGGCCCGCACGGCCCTCACGGCATGGAATCCCTCGGCGAGGACGAGGATGGTGCCGCACTCGATGACGTCGACATGGGGGGCCGCCTTCTGAAGCGGCCCGAGCGCGCTGGCCAGGTCGAAGGTGTCCAGGGCGATCTGCAGCCTGGGCTCTGGTGCCATGATCCTCTCCCCCGTTCAGCCGGCGAGGGGCTCGAAGGCGAAGAAGGTCGCCGCGTTGTTCACCAGGAGGTCCTGGACGTAGGCGGGATCGACCCCTTCGTCGTCGATGAGGCGCGGGCAGAAGACGGCCGGGTCGTAGTCGATGCCGGAGACCGAGCCGTAGGCCTTCTGATAGGAGGCCTTGCCGGAGTCGGTGCCCAGCAGGATCTGCTTGCCGTAGCCCTTGTCCCCCAGGGTCTTGATGAGGTTGACGCGGGCGTTGTCCGGCACGTACTTGATGCGATTGGTGCCGTCGAGCTCCACGTAGGCGCCGAGGGACGTGATCTGCTCGTGCACCCAGGGGTCCCAGTTGCGCTGGATGTGGCCGATGGCGATCTTCTCGGGCGCCACGCCGTGGTCGACGAGGAAGCGCGCCTGCTCGGGGCCGCAGGTGCCGGCGGTGACGTGGGTGTTGATGGGGGCGCCGGTCTCCTTGGAGGCGATGGCGACGGCTTGGCCGGTCTTGACCTCCCAGTCGGTGATCCTGCCGTAGGCGGTGGCCCACTTGATGACGCCGGCGCGGATGTCTGTGCGCTTGACGAGCGGCCCCATGTAGTCGTTGGCGTCGACGCCCTCGACGATGTCGGCGATGAGCAGGTCGGCGATCTCGGTGACGGTGTACTGGTTGACCCAGGACTGGCGCCACTCGAGGTAGACCTTCTGCTGGTGGAAGCCGGTGGCCTGGATGACCTGGAGATCGGGGACGCGGTCGACGACGTCGCGCAGTTTGAGGACGCCGCGCCCCGAGGAGGCGGGGCACATGTCCACGATGGTGCCGGAGGTGGCGAAGCGCTTGGAGGCGGCCACGAAGGATGTGGCCTCCTCGACGGCCTTGTCCTCGTCGATGAGGAGGTGGTCGGGGTCGATGTAGACCTCGCCGGCGCCGACGCGGATGAGGTGGTCGTGGGCGTTGACGACGCCGAGGGTGGAGGCTTCGACGTCGCCGTGGATGGTGCGGACGATGCTCATGCGGGTTCTCCTTCGAACGGACCGCGCCCGATGCGCGGCCGGCATGAATGAACCTAGGAGTCGACCAGTGGGGACCGAATCAGGGCGGTGAACATAAGTTCACAACCTCCGATGCACTCTCCGACCGGCGGTTCCTAGAATCGCAGCACGGGCCTCGGAAATGCCGCCCGCTCGCACCCCTGATGAGTCGAGGAGGAACAGATGTGCGCCGCTGCTAGTCGATCCCGACTGTCCCTGCTGCTCGATGTCGCCCGCCTGTACTGGGAGGACGGGCTCGACCAGGCGGCGGTCGCCTCCCGCCTGGGCTACTCGCGCCCCACGGTCTCCCGAATGCTCGCCGAGGCCCGGCGCGAGGGGGTCGTCACGATCACGGTCTCCCATCCGATCGAGCGCCTCATAGGGCTCGAGGAGGAGCTGGCTCGGGTCTTCGACCTCAAGCAGGCCCGGGTCTGCGAGGCGCGGCCCGCGGGCGAGCAGGGCGTCAGCGCGGAGCTTGCACGCTCGGCCGGGCAGCTCCTGCTGGAGCACGTGGGACGGCGCTGCGTCGTCGCCGTGTCCAATGGGCGCGCGGTCGGGGCGGTGGCGCACCACCTGCCGGAGCAGATCTGGCCGGACTCGATGGTGGTGGCGATGGTGGGCAGCGCGGGCGAGTCCTTCAACCTGGAGGACGGCCCCAACATCTCCCGCTCCATGGCCCTGCGCCTGGGCGGGCACTACCGCAATCTCACCGTGCCGCTCGTCTTCGACTCCCTGGCCATGGCCACGGGCATGCGACAGGAGGAGCAGGTCTCGACGACGATCGAGCTCGCCGCCCGTTCGGACGCGGCGCTGACCGGAATCGGCGCCGTCGGCGATGGGCTGGGGGTCAGCCCACTGCTTCGGCGGTGGATGACGCCGGAGGTGATCGCCGAGTGCCGGGCCAAGGGTGTCGTCGCCCACATCTGCGGGCACCACCTCGACGCCGAGGGCCGCCATGTGCATACCGCGATCTGCGAGCGCACGCTGTGCCTGGGCCTGGAGCGCCTGGCGGATATCCCACTGGTCATCGGGGTCGCGGCCGGAGCCGATAAGACGACGGCGATCCTGGCGGCCCTGCGCAGCGGCTACCTCTCCGCGCTGGCCACCGACGAGCCCACCGCCCGCGCCGTTCTCGCGCTGGAGGCCGCGAGGCGCTGAGCCCCGACGCCGACCGGTGCGATTCGCACCCACTGGAGCGGGCAGCCCGCACCTCTCGGCGCAGCCCGCACCTCTCGGTGCGAACGGCACCGCTCGGGGCACGAGGCGCCGGTCGGCGAGAGGAGCGCAGCCCGGCCCCTTTCCGCTTCCGCGCCTCAGAAGCAGGCGAGGGGGCCGTGGGGGCCCTCGATGACCGTGATGTCGGTGCCGAAGACCTCGGAGAGGACTGCGGGGTCCATGACCTCGGCCGGGGTGCCGAAGAAGGCGACGCCGCCGTCCTTGATGGCGCAGATGCGGTCCGCGTAGCGGGCGGCGATGTTGATGTCGTGCAGGACGATGAGGATCGTGCGGCCGAGCTCCGTGGCGGCGTGGCGCAGGTGCGTCATCATCTCCACGCTGTGGGCGATGTCGAGGTTGTTGAGGGGCTCGTCGAGCAGGACGTACTCGGTCTCCTGGGTGAGGACCATCGCCACGTAGGCGCGCTGGCGCTGGCCGCCGGAGAGCTGGTCGAGGTGGCGGGACTCCAGGTCCGCCAGGCCGAGGAAGTCGATGTAGCGGCTGATGACGCGCTCGTCGTCGGCCGTCAAGCGCCCATGGCTGTGGGGGAAGCGTCCGAAGCCCACGAGCTGGCGCACGGTGAGGCGGGAGATGAAGTGGTTCTCCTGGCGCAGGATGGACAGGATCCTGGCCAGCTCGGCGGACCTCGTGGTGGTCACGTCCTTGCCGGCCACGGTGATGGCGCCCTCGTCGATGCCCAGCAGTCGTCCGATCATCGTCAGGAGCGTGGACTTGCCGGCGCCGTTGGGGCCGATGAAGGCGGTCATCCCGCCTGCGGGTATCTCCAGGCTCACCGGCCCGATGGAGACCTCGGAGGAGTAGACCTTGCGGACATCGGACAGGTCGATCATGGCGTCTCCTTCAGCCGGGGGCTCATAGCCGCCCCCGGCGCAGTAGGACGATGAGGAAGAGGGCCCCGCCGACGAACTCGATGATGATGGATACGACCCCCTGGGCGGAGAAGACGTTCCTCATGAGAAAGTACGCACCGCACAGGGTGAGCATGGCCAGGCTGACGGCCATGGGGAAGACGTAGCGGTGGTCGTAGGTGGGCGAGAGCTGGTAGGCGAGGGTGGCCACGAGGAAGCCGAGGAAGGTCATGGGGCCGACGAGGGCGGTCGAGGTGGCCATGAGCACGGAGATGAGCACGAGGACGGTCAGGGAGATCCTGGCGTGGCCGACCCCCAGGCTCGTCGTCGTGTCGCGCCCCAGGGAGAGGACGTTGAGGCGCTTGGACAGGGCGTAGAGGACGATCGCCGCCCCCAGGATGAGGGGGATCGCCACCGGGTAGTAGTCGGGGTCGGCGTTGTTGACGGAGCCGAAGAGGCGAGCGGTGAGGACGTCGAACTCGCTGGGGGTGAGCAGGCGCTGCATGAAGGTGGACAGGCTCCCCAGGCCCGCTCCGATGATGATGCCCACCAGGAGCATGGGGTAGAGGCCCTTGACCGAGCCCAGGAGCAGCCAGGAGTAGAGCAGGAGACTGAGCCCGATCATGAGGGCCAGTTGGAGCAGGAACATGCTCGTGGTGCGGGCGGCGTTGAGGCCCGCGACGCCGAACAGGAAGATCGTCGTGGTGTGGATCGCCCGGTAGAGCGATTCGAATCCGAGGATCGAGGGGGTCAGGATCCGGTTCCCGGTGACGGTCTGGAAGGAGACGGTGGCCATGGCCTGGCACAGTGCGACCACCGCCATGGCGATGACCGCGTCCATGCGGCGGTCGACGATCCTCCAGAAACCGCGCGAGCCGACGACGGCGGGATTCCCGTAGAGGACGAGGCCGACGACGCAGGTGGCGGCGAGCGCGGTGATGCCGAGGAAGAGGAGCCACCAGCGGCGCCTGTCGGCCCGCGAGGCGAAGGCGCCGGAGCGCCGCTCTTCGGTCGCGCTCATACGGTCCCCCTCCTCACCTGGCCGATGATGAGGCCGATGAAGACCGCGGCGCCGACGAGCCCGAGGATGACGGCCACCGGCACTTCGAAGGGGGCGATGATCGTGCGCGCCACGAGGTCGCACACGGTGACGATGCCGACGCCCAGCAGGCAGACCCAGGGGAGGTTGGAGCGCAGGTCATCGCCGCGCCGCATGGACACGATATTGGGCACGATGAGGCCCAGGAAGGGCAGGGAGCCGACGACGACCGTCACCACCCCCGTGGCGATCGCGATGAGGCCGGTGCCGATCATGACGGCGCGCCGGTAGTCCAGGCCGATCGTCGTCGCCACGTCCTCCCCCAGTCCCGCCGCTGTGAGCCGGTCGGCGTAGACGAAAACGGCGAGCACGACGGCGAGCACGATCCACAGCACCTCGTACTGGCCGCGGTAGACCGAGGTGAAGGAGCCCTGGAACCAGACCCCCAGGGACTGCAGGGCGTCGGCCTCGAGGGCGATGAAGGTGGACACGGCGCTGACCACCGCGCCGAGCATGATGCCCACGATGGGCACGAGCAGGGAGGAGCGCAGGCTGATGCGGCGCAGGATGAGGAAGAAGATCATCGTGCCGGCGAAGGCCGCCGTCACCGCCCCGACCATGCGCGTGAGCACCGTGGCGCTCGGCAGGAGGATCATGACCGCCAGGAGTCCCAGCCCCGCCCACTCCGTGGTGCCCGTGGTGGTGGGCTCCACGAAGCGGTTCTGGGTCAGGGCCTGCATGACGAGTCCCGACATGGCCATGGCGGCGCCCGAGAGCACGAGGGCGATCGTGCGCGGGACGCGCACGTCCAGGAACAGCCGGGCTCCGTCAGCCCCGCTGAGGATGGAGTACTCGCCGGCGGCCAGGCTCGCGGCGAGCAGGGCGAGGATGACGACGAGGCCGATGAGCTGGCTGCGCCCGAGCAGGGGCGGGCGGGTCCTCCGATCGGCGCCCGGTATCGGCGCCACTCAGGAGGCCTTGCCGGAGAAGGCGTCGGCCATGGAGGTGACGATCTCGGTGTAGGTGATGATCGACTCGTTGGTGTAGGTGTCCGCGGGGGCGTAGACGATCTGCCCCTTGCTCACCGCGGTGACGCTCTGCAGCGCGGCATTGCCGGCGATGACGTCCTTGGCCGGGACGTAGGAGGGGTCGTCCGCCTTGATCGCCGCGTCGCGGTCGAGGACGAGGATCCAGTCGGGGTTGGCCTCCGCGATGGCCTCCACGGAGATGTCGTCCCCCTGGTGGTCATCGGTGGAGCCCTCGACCTGGAGGGCGGGGGTCAGTCCCAGCAGATCGAAGAGCGGGCCCCAGGTGCGCCCCTTGCCGGGGGCGACGTACCCGATATTGCCCCCGGAGACGTTGACGGCCATGACCTTGTGGGAGGCGTCGTAAGCGCCCTTGGCCCTCTCGATGGCGGAGCCGAGGTCGGCGATGAGCTTGTCCGCCTCGGCGGTCTTGTTGAAGATCTGCCCGAGCGCTGTCACCTCGCGGCCGAGCTCGGCGTCGATGGGCTGGCCCTCGCGGGGCTCGAGGTCGATGACGGCGGCCTCGGGGTTGTCCTGGACGATGCGGTCGTAGTGCTGGGTGAAGCGCTGGCCGATGATGATGAGGTCGGGCGCGGTGGCGATGAGGGCGTCGAAGTCGGGCTCGCGGTGGTTGCCGAGGTCGACGACGCCGTCGCCGGAGTAGGCGGTGATGGTCGATGGGATGATCTTCTTGGGCACTGCCGCGAGTGCGACGCCCCAGTCGGCGAGGACCTCGAAGGTTCGGTTGTCGGTGGAGACGACGGTCGCGGGCGGCAGGTTGATCGTCACCGCGCCGTGGTTGTCCTCGATGCTGACCGACGTGGGGGCCGCCGAGGCGGAGCCGTCCGCGGCGGTGGCGCCTCCGTCGGCCTGCGAGCCGCCCTCCTTCTTGGAGCCGCAGGCGGCCAGGGCGGCCGCCAGGGAGAGCGCGCCGGCGCCGGCGAGGGCGCCACGGCGGGTGAGGGGGAGCGGTGCGAGCAGGTGTCGGCGAGGGGCCACGGGAGATCCTTATCGACGGAGGGCGGAGGCCAGCGGTGCGCGGCAGGGAAATAATGCCTGAAAGAACCCTGTTCAGAAAGGTGAGCCTTACCTCCATGCAAGTATTGTGACGGGGATTGACTGAACTATTCCTCCCGTGCTCGGGCCTCGTCCCGCCTCCCCGAGGCGCCCGTCATTCGTGTCAGGGCCCCTCGATACTCTCGGAGCATGCCGAGCAACACCGCATCCCTCACCAAGGCGCCCAAGCCCTCCTACCGCTGCTCCGAGTGCGGCTGGTCGAGCCCCAAATGGCTGGGCCAGTGCAGGGAGTGCCGCGCCTGGGGGACCCTGGAGGAGGTCACCGGCGCCGGGGGCCCGGGGGCTGCCCGAGCGGTGCCCGCAGCGCGCCCCGCCTCCCCCGCCCGCCCCATCGGGCAGGTGAGCGCGGAGGAGGCCCGGGCCCGCCCCACCGGGGTCGGCGAGCTGGATCGGGTGCTGGGCGGCGGCATCGTGCCGGGGGCCGTGGTGCTCCTCGCGGGGGAGCCGGGCGTCGGCAAGTCCACCCTCCTGCTCGATGTCGCGGCCAAGGCGGCCGCCGTCGCCCGGAAGCGGGGCGAGGGCCCCGTCCTGTACGTCACCGGTGAGGAGTCCGCCTCCCAGGTGCGCCTGCGCGCCGAGCGCATCGAGGCCATCGACGACGCCCTGCTCCTCGCCGCGGAGACGGAGCTGGGCGCGCTGCTGGGCCATGTGGAGGACGCCTCCCCCTCGCTGCTCGTCGTCGACTCGGTGCAGACCATCGCCTCGGCGGCCGTCGAGGGATCGGCGGGCGGGGTGACGCAGGTGCGGGCCGTGGCCGGCGCGCTCATCGCGGTGGCCAAGGGGCGCGGCATCCCCGTGCTGCTCGTGGGGCATGTGACGAAGGACGGCGGGATCGCCGGACCCCGCGTCCTGGAGCACCTGGTCGACGTCGTCGCCCAGTTCGAGGGCGACCGCCACGCCCGCCTACGGCTCCTGCGGGCGGCGAAGAACCGCTACGGGCCCACTGATGAGGTCGGCTGCTTCGACCTCGGCGAACGGGGCATCGTGGGGCTGGCCGATCCCTCCGGGCTCTTCCTGTCGGCCGCCCGATCCGAGGTGCCGGGCACCTGCGCCACCGTCACCCTGGAGGAGCGCCGGCCCATGCCCGTGGAGATCCAGGCCCTCGTGGCCGGGGCGGGGGCCGGGTCGCCTCGCCGCACCACGTCCGGAGTGGACCACGCCCGTGTCGCCATGGGCTTGGCCGTGCTGGCCGCCCGGCTCAAGGTGGACACGTCCAGCTCGGATGTCTACGTCTCCACCGTCGGCGGGGCGCGCGCCGTCGAGCCGGCAACGGATCTGGCGGTGGCGATCGCCATCGTCTCCGCCGCCCAGGGCCTGCCCACGCCGCCGGGGCTCGTGGCTTTCGGGGAGGTGGGGCTGACCGGGGAGGTGAGGGCCACCGTCGGCATCCAGCGGCGCCTGGCGGAGGCGGCGCGCCTCGGCTTCGACCGCGCGCTCGTCCCCCTGGCCGGCTCCGAGGAGCTGCGGGAGGTCCCCGGCATGCGGGTGCTGCCGGTGAGCCATGTGGGCGAGGCCATCGGCGCGGCGCTCCCCCATCGCTGAGGCCGGCCCACCCGCGCAGGGCGGCGAGGAGCGGCGATGATCCCGGAAGACAACAACTCGGCGTCGGAACCCGTGGTCTTCAACACCTTGCCGGGGCGGGCCCCCGACCCGCCACTACGATGGCGGAGGATCAGCCACGACGGCGCCACTCATCCGTTGAGCGAGCACCAGACCAGGAGCACTGATGAGCGATACGAGCAGTCTCATGCGTGAGACCCTCTCCCTCGTCGCCCCCGGCACCGAGCTGCGCGCCGGCCTGGAGCGCATCCTGCGCGGCCGCACCGGCGCGATCATCGTCATCGGCTACGACGAGACGGTTGAGGAGATCTCCTCGGGCGGCTTCCAGATCGACGCAGAGCTCTCCGCCGCCCGGCTGCGCGAGCTGTCGAAGATGGATGGCGCGGTCGTCATCGACTCCACCGCCACCCGCATCCGCCGCGCCAATGTCCAGCTCCTGCCCAGTGCTTCGATCGAGACCTCGGAGGCGGGCATGCGCCACCGGACCGCCGAGCGCGTGGCCCGCCAGACCGGGTACCCGGTGATCTCGGTGAGCCAGTCGATGCAGATCATCTCCTTGTACATCGACGGCAAGCGCCGCGTCATCGAGCCCAGCGAATCGATCCTGGCCCGCGCCAACCAGGCCCTGGCCACCCTCGAGCGCTACACAACGCGCCTGTCCCAGACCACCTCCGGGCTCAACACCCTGGAGATCGAGGACATCGTCTCCGTCCGCGACGTCACCAGCGTCCTCCAACTGCTCGAGATGGTGCGGCGCATCGCCTCGGATATCGAGGGCTACGTCCTCGAACTGGGCACCGACGGCCGCCTGCTCGACCTGCAGCTCGAGGAACTCACGCGCGGCCTCATGGCCGAGCGCGATTTCCTCCTGGCGGACTACCTGCCCGACGGCCTCGAGGTCGCCACGGTGGACGCGCGCCTGAAGTGGGTGGGCTCACCCGCCCTGCTCGACCTGGCCATGGTGGCCCGCTCCATGAGCCTGGGGGGTCCTGATGGCCAGGACCTCGACGCCGCCATCTCCCCGCGCGGCCTGCGCCTGCTGTCCAAGATCCCGCGGCTGCCGCTGGTAGCGATCCGGGCCGTCGTGGACCACTGGGGGTCCCTGCAGGGCATCCTCGGGGCGTCGAGTGAGGAGATCGAGGCCGTCGAGGGGATCGGGCCGCGCCGCGCCCGCACTCTGCGCGACGGCTTGAGCCGCCTCGCCGAGGTCTCCCTCAACGAGCGCTGAGACAGTGCTGCGGGCCTCGGCCCGCGGAGTCGGCCCGGGCCGGGCCCCGGCGTCATCGGGCGCCGAGGCGCTCTCAGGCGGCACCGCCGGCAGGCCCCGCGAGCCGATTCCCCCATCCCGCGCCGCGCCAACCGCGTCACTTGACGACGAAGACCCTCTCGTCGCCGATGGCGGCGTCGCCCAGGCGCAGTTGGAACTTGTAGACGCCCGTCGTCGCGACATCCCCGTTGGACTGAGCAGGGGCCAAGGGCGAGGGCGACGCCGTCGGGGTGGCAGCGGGGTCGGTGCCGGCACTGGAATCAGCGCTGGGATCGGCGCTCGGCGAAGCGCTCGGGTCCCCGGAGGGAGTCTGCGCGGGGGTCGCGCCGGCCGACTCCGAGGCGGCGGCAGTGGCGGTCGCCGTCGGGGTGGCGGGTGCGCATGCGGTCCCACTGCGCCGCCCGTCCCAGGTGATGGTGGCGGAGGCGGAACCGCCGGGCTTGATGAGAAGCCGGCGGCTATCGGCCGACGGCGAGCATGTGTCGGAGGCCCACACGGGATTCCCCCCGGAGGTGATCGAGGCGCCCAGGGACTGGCCGCCCAGATCCAGGAGGCAGGCATCCGCGCCGTTGTTCGTCGCGGTGACCTCGATGCTCATGCCCTCGCCGGGGGCGACCTCCTCCGGGGCGCTGACCGAGACGCCGAGGCCGTCGGCCGCGCAGGCCTGCGGGGCGGGGTAGGGGGTGACCGTCTGCTCAGCCGCCTGCCGACGGTCCTGCTCGCGGATCCGGTCGCGGATCGCGTAGGCGCCCTTGACGATGCCGAAGACGAGTGCCAGCAGGAGCAGGACGACGGCGCCCAGCAGCACCAGTCGCCGCAGCCAGTAGCGGGGCTGAGGAGGCGGCGCGGGGCGCGGACTGCGGTGAGCGCGCTCGCTGCGCTGAACGCGCTGATTGTGCTGGCTGCGCTGACCGCTCTGCCCGCGCGGGCGGCGCGGGCCCTGAGTGCCTCCCGCTCCCGCCGTAGCGCTCCTGGCGGCGCGGCGGGAGCCCCCGCTGGGCCGCTGTTCGGACGGCCTCGGCGCGGAGGCGCGCGAGGACGAGGGCCTGGGGCCCTTCTGGCTCTGGGGCCGGGAGGAGACGAGGGCGGCGAGTGCTCCCCTTACGGCTCCCATGGCCCCGGCGCGGGGGTGGCGCTGGGTGCTCAGGGCATTGGCGGTGCGGTCCAATCGCCCACGACGCGATCCCTGACCGGGGGACGGGGCGGAGCCGCGGTCCTTGGAGTCCCCTGCGGCGGTGCCGGCGCGCCGGGAAGAGGCCTTCTGCCGGCGCCGGGGGTCGGGGCCGCCCCCGGTGCGCGCGTCCCCGCCGCTCCTGGCCGAGCGCGCCTGCCGGCCCGCGGAGGATCCCCTGATCCGGGACGATGAGCCGGAAGAGCGCCCGCCGGCTGATCCCCGGGCCGAGGAGCGCGCAGAGCCCGCGGGGCGCGGTCGGCCGTTCCCCCGGCCCTTGGCCGAACCGCCGCTGCTCCCACTGCCCCCTCCGCGTCCATGTGCCATGCGGCCGACTGTACCGCCCGGATCCCACCCCTCCCGCGAGCGGCCCGCCAGGCCGATGGCGTGTCCCGGGGTCCTCGCGCACCGACTGGGCGCCCCGCAACTCGCTCCACTGCGCTGGGGTCGACCGCTCGTATGCGCTTCTCAGATCATGTCCCTCGGCGTGATGCTCTTCGCTCGGTCCGTCAGGCGGGGTGGCCGTCGGTGGCGTCATCGGCGCACGGACGAGCCGGCGCACGGGAACCTCTGGATGGGTAGCGGCGCCCCCGGTCCGCCCCGAGTCGAGTCGCGTCGAGAGCAGTGCTGGGGGTCTTGGGCAGCACTTGACCGTTATGGGCAGCGGTGGGACGTTGAAAGCATCGCTCCCCGTGGTGCCCTCAACGTCCCAGCGATGCTCAAGACCTCCCAGCGCTGCCCAGGTCGTCCCTGCCGCTCCGCCCCTGGCCGTTCGGACGGCTCGAACGGCTCGAACGGACCCCGTACCGCCCGGCTTCGGCACGCTGATCTCATCGCCATCTCAACGAAAACCCAGCGTCAGTTCCATGCGGACCGCCTGGAGACGAATTCGGCTCCCCACGATGCCCGCGCGACGCTCCCATCAAGGACGCCCCCGCAGGAATCGCCGCCACGCCGCAGGACGCATCCGGTGCAGCGGGGAATGCCGGTTCTTCACCCGCCGTGCCCCGCTCACGGCAGGCGGTAGGTGGAGCCGGCATCGTCGGTGGCGATGAGGCCGTCGGCCAGGAGGCCCGCCAGGGCGCGAGCGGGTTGCCCGGGATCGGCGCTTCCCCTCCTGGCCGCGCCTGCGGCCGCGGCGAGTAGCGCCTCGGCGACGACGCCGCGCCCCTCGGGGGCCTCCCGCAGGACCGCCATGACCAGGCCCCGCGCCTGGCGGTCCGTGCCCGCCCAGGCCTGGGTCCGGCGCCTGCCCGCATGCGCGTCGGCAGGACGCCCCGCGGCCAGCCAGGCGCAGCGCCGGCGCCAGGGGCAGGCCCCGCAGTCCGGATCGCGGGCCACGCACACCAGCGCCCCCAGCTCCATGACGGCCACGGACCACTTGGCCGCCGTCGCGTCCCCGCGGGGCAGAAGTGACTCGGCGCGCTCGCGCTCGGCGCGACCCAGGTGAGGGGCGGGCAGCGCCTCCCCGCCCACGCTGCGCGCCAGGACGCGGCGTACATTCGTGTCCAGGGCCAGGGCACGGCGCCCGTGGGCGAAGGCCAGCACGGCGCCGGCCGTGTACTCCCCCACGCCGGGCAGGGCCAGGAGGCGCTCTCGCTCAGCGGGCAGCACGCCGTCGTACTCGGCGGCGACGACGCCCGCGCACTCCTTCAGGCGCAGTGCCCGGCGGGGGTAGCCCAGGCGGCCCCAGACGCGCAGGACATCGGAGGTGGGGGCGGCGGCGAGTTCGGCGGGACCCGGCCAGCGGTGCTGCCACTCCTGCCAGGCCGGGATCACGCGGGCTACCGGCGTCTGCTGGCTCATGACCTCGCTGACGAGGACCGCCCAGGGCGAAGTGCCGGGACGGCGCCAGGGCAGGTCGCGGGCATGGAGCCGGTACCACGCGATGATCTCCGAGGCGGCGTCGTCTCCCCCAGTGGCACCGGCGCGGCCAGTACCGTCGGCAGCACTGCCGGCACTGCCCGCGGGACTCCCGGTACGGCCTCGGGCCGGGGAGCCCCCGCGGCCCAGAGTGCCCGATCCGCTTGCTCCATCCACGTGCGCCTCCTGGGCCCGCATCGTAGCGGCTGGGCGGCCATGAACCGGGCACCGGAACCCGCACGACTGAGTTGCGGACGCGCCGCGGGGTTGCGGACGCGTCCCCGGGGAACGTTCACAACCACGCTGCACGTCGGCGATCACAGCGCTCGGGGTCCGGCACCGGATCAGAGCTCCAGGAGCATCCGGGTGTTGCCCAAGGTGTTGGGCTTGGCCCGGGCCAGGTCCAGGAATTCGGCGACGCCGTCGTCATGAGAGCGGACGATCTCGGCGAAGGCGTCCGTGCCCACGGGTGTCCCCGAGATCTCCTGGAAGCCGTGCCTGCTGAAGAAGTCAACCTCGAAGGTCAGGCAGAACAGGCGCTTGAGGTCCAGGGAACGGGCCCGGATGATGAGGGAGCGCAGCAGCGCCGAGCCGATACCCCTCCCCTTGACGCGGGGGTCCACCGCCAGCGTGCGGATCTCCGCGATGTCAT
The DNA here is from genome assembly GCF_002072185.1 of Actinomyces denticolens. Lineage (GTDB taxonomy): Bacteria > Actinomycetota > Actinomycetes > Actinomycetales > Actinomycetaceae > Actinomyces > Actinomyces denticolens. The sequence goes on along the minus strand of NZ_MVIW01000002.1, from coordinate 92,958 downwards.
CCCACATGACGTGCAGTGCGCCGCAGCCCACGATCCGCCCCGGCTCGATCCCGGTGGGGCGCTCGACCCCGGGGGGCGGCGGGAGCTCGGCGATCGTGAACTCCTGGACATCCTCGAAATAGGCGATGAGGTCCTTGGAGATCAGGATCCGCCTCTCGGCGAAGGGGCGGACCAGCTCGGCGATGGCGCGCACATCCACGGGGCGCGCGGGCCGCAGGATCGGCAGCGCCCGAACCGCAGCGGTCGCACCCGCACCGGTGGCGGCACTGGCGGTGACGCCAGTGGTGGCGGACTGGTCGTCAGGGATGGAGGTCATCGGATTACCATACCCATCCGTTCATCCCCCAGGGATCACCGGGTGCTCCATCATCCCAGGTCATCGGGGATGATGAGGCAGGCAGCCCCTCGCGTCAAGTGGGTAGGCGCACCCTGGAGGCCGTCACGGCCTCCTCCTTAGCCTGGAGACGTCGAGCACCGGCGCTCGACGTCAACGACGCATTGGAGCACAGATCCCAGAAAGGTCCGCACTCATGAGCATCACCCCCAAGCGCCGCCTCACCGGGGCGCTCTCCATCGCCACCCTCGCCTTCGGCATCTCCGCTCTCGCCACGCCCGCGGCTCAGGCCGGCACCGCGCGCGACGGAGTCTGCGATGAGGGGGAGGTCTGCTTCTACCACGATACATTCAACACTCACGGGATGCCTGGAGTCTGGTTCGACGGGGCCGTGTCCGACTTCGACGCCGGCAGCGACGTGCCGAACTATGGGGCATCCCAGCCGTCGTGCTATGAGTTCAAGGGCAGCGATACTGGCGCCGGTGAGTGCCTGAAGAACAACGCCAAGTACGTCTGGAACAGGTCAGGGAGGACACTCACTGTTTACGAGAACTCGTATTACGGTGGCCGGACCCAGGTCATCGCGGGCGGGGAGGCCCAGTTGCTCCTCGACCTTTACCAGAACAACGCCTCGCACAGCCTGGCGACCCCCTGAGACCTGATGGCCCGCAGTTCGCGCACCCCTCGCCCCTGAGCCGAGGGGCGCGCGGCTGCCGCCTCCGGCCGGCTCAGCGCAACAGGATCGCAGAGGCCGTGCGCGAATCGGTGACGACGGCGGTGGCGAAGCCGGCGGCGAGGGCAACTCGCATCGGCAGCGCCTTGTCCGGCCCGTAGCCCGCCATGATCCGCCTACCCGGCCCGGCGAGCGCCTCCAGGCCGATGGAGATCACGCGGTCCTCCACTTCGGGGATGACGGGCACGCCGTTAGAGTCGACGAAGTGGGAGAAGAAGTCGGCCACCGCCCCCTTGGCGCGCAGTCGCTCCATCACCCCCTTCTTGAGGTATCCCGAGCGCACGAGAATGGAATCGTCGCGGATCGCCCCGGGCGAGTAGAGGATGGTGTCGGCGCCAGCGGCATCGCGGAGCGTGCGGGCGATGCTCGGCTCCTGGCGCAGGCGCTGGGCCAGCTCAACGTCGCGCACGAAGGCCGGGGCGGGCAGGAGGCGCCCGACTCCCTGCCCCTTGCGCGCGATGAGGCTGATCGATCGCCCGATGACGTCGTCATCGTCATCGGAGCGGATGAGCCCGCCGAAGGCCTGGTAGACCTTGAGCCCGCTCGTCCAGCGGTCGGGCATGGCCTGGGCGACCGCCGCGACAGTGCGCCCCCAGGACACGCCGAGGGTCGCCGGGCGCGGGCGCAGCCCGGTGAGGTAGTCGCTCGTCGCGGAGGCGACGACGCGGCGGGCGGTTCCCGACTCCTCCGCGCAGGTGACGACGATGGCATCGGACACGGCGAAGGCATCGCGCAGCCGGTTCTCCAAGGGGCGGTCGCGCGCGTGGGGGTGGACGATCGAGATGGTGATCATCCCGCAGTCCCGGGCCTCCTCCAGCAGGCGCCCGACGGTCCATCGCGAGCACATGAGGCGGTCGGCGATGGCCGCCTGCGTGAGGCGCTCGTAGTAGTAGAGCTCGGCGGCCCGCAGCATGAGGGCCTCGCGCTCGGCGTCGCTCATCATCATCCTCCCCCGGCGCCGGGCGCTACGCGGTCCCGGTCCCACCAGGCGCCGCGCAGCGCCATGAGTATCGCTCAGTCCCGGTCGACCTCGCTCGGCGTCGGCTCCTCCGCCCGGCGCCGGAGGGCGTCGGCCCGCAGAGCCTTGAGGGCGTGCATCGTCTCGTCCCCGCGCCCGAAGAGCCCATGGAGATGGCGGTAGATCTCGTAAAGGCGATCGTATTGAACCGCCGCGCTCTCGTCGGGCTCATACACCCGCTCGGATACGCCGCCCATCGCGGTCGCCGCAGTGGGCAGGTCCGGGTGGGCGCCGGCGGCGACGGCCGCGAAGATCGAGGAGCCGTGGGCCCCGGCCTGGATGGTGGATGCGGTCAGCAGACGTCGCCGGGTGATATCCGCGTACATCTGCATGAGGAACCCGTCCTTGATGAGTCCCCCGGCAACTCGCACCTCGGTGACGGGCACGCCGTGGGACTCGAAATTCTCGATGATGACACGAGCGCCGAAGGCGGTGGACTCCAGGAGCGCGCGGTACTGATCCTCGGGGCGGGTCACGAGCGTCTGGCCGATCATGAGACCGGTCAGCTGGGAGTCGACCAGTGGGGACCGGTTCCCGTTCCACCAGTCGAGGGCCACCAGGCCGTGCTCGCCGATCTCCTGCTCAGCGGCCAGGCGGGCCAGGAGCGCGAAGATCGAGACGCCCTCGGACTCGGCCTCGATGAAGTAGGAGCGCGGCACGTTGTTCTCGATGAACCAGGCGAAGGAGTCGCCCACCGCGCTCTGACCGGCCTCGTAGCCCCATGTGCCCTCGGAGATGCCGCCGTCGACGACGCCGAAGACGCCCGGCACCTCCACGCACTCCTCGGCGGGCAGGACCCAGCAGGTCGAGGTACCGAGGATCCCGGTGAGCTGACCGGGGCGAACCGCGTTGACCGAGGCGGCGTGGACATGGGCGTCGATGTTGCCCGCGGCCACAGGGGTGCCCTCGCGCAGCCCGAAGGCCTGGGCGTACTCCGCGGTCAGGCCTCCCACAGCCGATCCGAGTGGGGCGATCGGGTGGTTCATTCGCGTGGCGTAAACGTCGGCGAAGTCGGGATTGAGGGCGCCGAGGAACTCCTCGGAGGGGTAGACGCCGTCCTGGAGCATGCGCTTGTAGCCGGAATCGGAGGCCGAGTAGGCCAGAGTGCCGGTCAGGCGCCATGTGAGCCAGTCGAGCATGTCGACGATCTCTCCCGCAGCGGCGTAGACGTCAGGGGCCTTCTCGAGGGTCTCCAGCGCCTTGGGCAGGAGCATCTCGGCGGACAGGATGCCGCCGTAACGGGGCAGCCATGCCTCGCCGCGCTTCCTGGCGAGCTCGACGATGCGGTCGGCCTGGCCCTGCGCCCCGTGGTGCTTCCACAGCTTGACGTAGGCGTGGGGGTTGTTGGCGAACTCGGGCTTGTCGCACATGGGCACGCCGTCGGAGTCGGTGACGACGACGGTGGCGGAGGTGACATCGAGTCCCACGCCGATGATATCGGAGCCACTCACCCTGGAGGCGCGCACGGCGGCGGCGCTGGCGGCGCACATGGACTCCAGGTAGTCGCCGGGCACCTGGAGGGCGAACTCCGGGGGCAGCTCGCGGTTGTCACCGGCGGTCAGGCGCCGGTCCATGATCGGGGTGGCGTACTCGCTCACGGCATCGGCGAGGATCTCGCCGTCGGATACGCGGGTGACGACGGCGCGCACGGATAGCGTGCCGAAGTCGAGACCCAGGGTGCATGTCCCCTCCCTGGAGGGCACTCGGGTGGTTGTCATGGTGCTCATCGCTCCTTCGCATTCAGGGTCGCGCGGTGGGTGGTCGATCAGGGGCCAGGGGCGCCCGGGGTCCGGCCGGGTCCTGGTCGGCGGTCAGCCCCGCTCCTCGTGGGGATGGCGCCCCCAGTAGCCCCGCGGGGAGAAGAGGGCGTCGACGACGTCGTCGAGCAGCCCGAGGTCGGTCAGGACATCGAGGATGGTGTAGCGGGGCCGGATCATCTGGGCCTTGGCGTGGGTCGCCCTGAAGCGCCCCATATCGATCCCGATCATCTCGGGGTGATGGGGCGCGCCCACGGCCTTGAGGCGGTCGGCCACCTCCTGCGGGCTCATGAGCAGGGGGCGAACCCGCTCGACGATGCGCGGCCAGGCCCTCTTGATGGCGGTGATGCGCTCGCGCAGGGCATCGCCGGTGAGGTTCTTGCCCACGGCGTGCCCCACCGCCTCCTGCGCGATGCGCGGGATGAGAGCCCGGCGCACGGCGGCCTCGACCTCCTCGTCGGAGCGCGCGCGCGCGACGACGTCGTCGACGTCGATCGCCTCCACGAAACCGGGGCCGCGGCTCAGGATCTCCTCCCACATGGCGCAGGAGGCGATGGTGCCGATACCGACCTTCATGCCGTGAGACAGGGGCGGCTCCCAGTCCAGGCCGTGGCCCTCCATCTCCCACACGTGGGAGAACTGATGCCCCGCTCCGGAGGCGGGGCGGGAGGACTGTGCCGCCTGCATGGCCAGGCCGGACATGATGTTGCCCTCGGCCAGCCCTCTGATGGCCCCGGGGTCTCCCGCGCCGATGCGCCCGGGGTCGGCCAGGGCGTCGCGCAGCGGGCCCTGGATCAGGTCCCACACGTCGTCGTCGATGGGCTCGATGCCGAGCTCGTCGGCGAGCACCCAGTCGGCCCCGGCGGGGACCTTCTCGATGAGGTCGCCGTATCCGGTGGCGGTCAGTCGCCCGGGGGCGGCGGCGATGATGCCGAGGTCCGCCACGAGACCGGCAGGGGCAGGGCAACTGCGGGTGATCTTGAAGCCGTCCTTGGAGATCGAGGCCCCGAAGGAGGCGTAGCCGTCCACGGAGGCGGCGGTGCACACGTTCATATAGGGGCGGGAGAGCTCCCCGGAGGCGAGCTTGGCGATGTCGTTGAGCGTGCCCGAGGCGATGGAGCACACGATGGCGTCCGTCAGGGGCCTGATGCGCTCGCGCAGGATCTCGACGTTCTCGTAGTCGGCGTAAAGGGTGGGGGCGCCCGGGAAGATATAGGGCTCGATGGCCTCCACCCCCGCGGCCGCCAGCGAGTCCATCACGGGCCGGCCCGCCGCGGCGAAGGTGTTCCCATCGGCGACGATGATGACCCGCTTGCCGGGGAAGAGATCGGCGAAGAGGGGGCCCGTGGCGCTCAGGACGTCGTCGCCGAAGGCTATCCGCCTGGTATCGGTCGCGGTGGCCAGGGCCCGGGTGATGAGGTCGGTGTCCGAGGACCGTGTCATGGATCGTGCTTCCTTCCTTGGATTCGGACGTGTCAGACGAGGTGGTCGACCATCCCGTGGGAGAGATCCCGCAGGCGCGGGTAGGTCTCCATGTACTTCTCGAGGTAGAACCGGTACTCCTCGTGGACATCGGGACGCGGCTCGATGCGGTCGGTCTCGCGCACCATGTTTCGGACGGCGTCCTGGATGGAGGGGTACTGCCCGGCGCCGACGGCCGCGAGCACGCACGAGCCCAGGACGACGGCGTCGCCCACCTCGGTGAGGGTGACGGGAACACCGGTGACATCGGCGTGCATCTGCATCCAGTCGCGGGACTTGGTGGCGCCGCCGCAGGCGACGAGCTCGGTGGTGGCGAAGCCTGCGTCCTTGAACGCCTGCAGCACGTGAGCGGTTCCGTAGCAGACGGCCTCCTGGATCGCCCGGTAGAACTCCTCGGGCGTGGTGCCCAAGGTGAGGCCCCATACGATGCCGCGCGCCTTGGAGTCGGTGTACGGGGTGCGGTTGCCCTGGAAGTACTCGTTGATGATGAGGCCGTTGGAGCCGACCGGCACATGGGCGCTGCGCTCGTCGAGGATCTTGTAGGGGTTGTAGCCCAGGCGCTCCGCGGCGGCGGCGACGTCGGCGGCGAAGTTGTCCTTGAACCACTTGAGCACGGACCCCGAGGAGACCAGGCCGCCCTCGCATGTGTACTGGCCTGGCAGGACGCCGTCGGTGTAGGCGCCGAAGAAGCCGCTGCCATGCAGGGGACTGGGCGACTGGCCGGTGATGACATGGGAGGATCCGGTGATGATGGCGGTCTTGCCGGGTTCGACGACGCCCAGGCCGATCTGCCCCGCCCATGCGTCCGCGCAGCCCTGGGCGACTGGCGTACCGGGCAGCAGGCCGAGGTCGCCGGCGGCGGCGGCGGTCAACCCGCCGACGGGCATGCCGAGGTCGAGGACGCGCTCGGGGATCTTGTCGAAGACGTCGCCGCAGCCGATGTGCTCGTAGAACTCGACCGGCCAACCGCCCTTGTCGCGGTTGTAGTACATGCGCAGGGCCGCAGAGTTGATGTTGAGGGTCCACTCGCCGGTGAGCCTGTGGGTGAGCCACTCGGGGGCGTCGACGAGCCGGTGAGCGGCCCTGTAGATCTCGGGCTCATTCTCCTTGAGCCAGGCGGCCTTGAAGGGGTACCACTCGGCGGTCGCCCCCATGGTGCCGCCGCCGTTGTAAAGACGGGCCCAGTGGTCGATCGTCTCGGCGCGAGAGGCCTGCTCGGAGGCGCGCACGTCCATCCACATGATCGCCGGGCGCAGCTCCTGGCCATTGGCGTCCATGGCGACGACGGTCATCGTGGTGGCGTCATAGGAGATGCCGGCGATGTGACGGCCGGGGATGCCCGTCTCGTTGAGGACTCGGTAGACGGCGGCCCTGAGGGCGTCCCACCAGTCCCCGGGGCTCTGCTCCGCTCGGCCCGGGCGGGGGTGGGCTGTGGGGTAGGGGGCGGCGGTGAAGGCGATCGGGTGACCGGCGAGGTCGAAGATCGCCGCGCGGCAGGACTCCGTTCCGAAATCGATGCCGAGCAGGTAGGGGCCTTCGTATCCAGGACTGACCATCGTTGGTCTCCGTTCTTCGTGTCGTCTCTTCATGTCGTGGCAGCGGTGCCGCCGCGTGAGCGGCGTCGGGCGGGTCGGGGCGGTTCAGGGGACGGGGTCGGCCTCCTCGCTCCAACCGAGTTCCTCCCAGCCGGCGGCGGGGATGAGCCGGTCGATGCGGTCGAGGACGTAGGTGGGTCGGTCGGCGCTGTTAAGGGCCCGGGCGTCGGCGAGGGTGGACTCACCGGTGAGAGGCATCGCGGAGCGCATGCCGGTGCGCACCGCCATCTGGATATCGGTGCCGAGCCGATCGCCGACCATCATGCAGCGCTCGGGGCGCAGGTCTAGGTCACCGATGGCGGCCTGGAGCATCGAGGCGTTGGGCTTGCCGATGACGGTGCGGCAGGTGGTGCCGGTGCAGGCCTCGATAGCGGCGATGACGGCGGCGCAGTCGGGCTGGCCGCGCCCACCGGGGAAGGGGCAGAAGCGGTCGGGGTTGGTGGCGATGAGGAAGGCCCTCTTGTGGAACCAGATGGCGTCGAAGGCGATCTGGAGCTTGCGGTAGTCGAAGGCGCGGTCGTAGGAGGCGACGACGATGTCGATCTCCTCGGGAACCTCGCTCTGCGCGATGCCGGCCCGGGCCAGCGCGCGCTTGAGCGGATCCTCGGCGATGGCGAAGACGGTGGCACCGGGGTGGTGGGTCATCAGCCAGCGCACGGTGGTGACCACCGTGTTGGCGATCTCGCCCACCGGCGTCGGCAGACCGAGGCGGGCGAGCTTCTCGGCGTACTGGTCGGGGTCCTTGGTGGGATTGTTGGACAGGAAGCGCACGGGGATGGCCCGGCGGCGCAGCTCGGTGATGAGGCGCTTGGCGCCCGGCAGGAGGTGATCACCGAGGTAGATGGTGCCGTCCATGTCGAAGACGTAGGCGTCGTAGAGCTCGGTGGGCCAGTCGTGGACGGCGGACGGAGCGGTGCTGGGAGGACGCGGGTCGCTCATGAGTGCTTCCTGGGGGTCATGGGGGCGTTCCGGGCGGGATTGCCCCGGGAACGCCCGGTCGGGGCGGAGGGGTCAAACGGCGAGCAGGGTCAGGTGGATGAGGGTGGTCATGATCCAGATCGTCCCGGCCGGCGGGTCGATGTGCGTGTCGCCGTGGTAGTAGGTGAGGCGAGCGATGATGAACTCGGCGACGAAGCCCGACAGGACGCCGAAGACGGTGCCGATGGCCAGGGCCGCCCATCCGTTGCCGGTGGCGAGCCAGAACTGCGCGCCGGCCAGGCCCGCGATGATGGTGATGTGGTGGGTGACATTGACCCTCTGCCCTGCCACCAGTAGGAAGATGCAGAGGGCCGAGATGGCGAAGGGCAGGGTGTGGGCATTGCCCGCCACCGCGGCTGCCGCGTCCTCGGGCAGGTGGGCCCGGGCGTAGGAGGTCAGCACGATCGCGCCGCCGGAGGCCATGACGGCTGCGCCGAGGGCGACGGTGCCGAGCTGCCCCGGCGTCTCCTGGTGATCGAGCCAGCGATGCGATCCCTGTGGCGGGGTCGGGGCGTGGACAACGCCGGTGGATCCGAAGACGAGCCGGGAGGCGCAGCCGGACAGGAAGACCGTCAGGGCCACGGAGTCGGTGTGGGTCCCGAACCAGGGGATGAGGGCGATGAGGCGCTGCACGATCAAACCCGCAACGCCGAATCCTGCGGCCACCCATAGGACCGTCGGATCCTTGAGGCTGCCCAGCGGGGTATCGATATCCCGTCCGGTGTCGAGCAACTTCTTCTTCGCCGAGTAGGCGGATCCGGCGGCGGCTCCGGCGAAGGCGATATGCGGGCCGAAGACGGGGCCGAAGGCGACATAGTCGAAGAAGAAGGTACTGCCCGTCGAGGCGGCGATCCCGAAACCGGTCAGGATCATGACGCCGGTGAATCCGAAGGCGTTGTTCGCTCCTACGATGCCGCCGATGATGCCTCCGACGCAGGCGGCCAGGAGCCAGAATAAGTCCAGGTTCTCCAGCAGGGGGATTGTTGTATCGGGTGTCATTCTTCGTCCTTGAAGTGCTGCGGTGGTCAGGGAGCTCCTCACCCGGGCGCGCGGGCGAGGGGGGTTGGGGCGATGGGCTTGGGGCGGGGCTCAGGAGCCGGTCTCGTACGACTCCAGGGCGGCCACCTTGCGGGCCGACGGCGAGGAGGGGTCGAAGTCGTGGCCGAGCCATTCGCTGACGAGCCTTCGGGCGAGCTCAATGCCGATGACGCGCTGGCCGAGGGTGAGGACCTGGGCGTTATTGGACTTGATGAGGCGCTCCACCGAGAAGGAGTCGTGGGCGACGGAGGCGCGAATACCGGGGACCTTGTTGGCACTGATCGCCATGCCCATGCCGGTACCGCAGAGGAAGAGGCCGCGATCGGCGTCGCCGTCGGAGATCATACGGGCGGCCCTCACGGCGACGTGGGGGTAATCAATGCATTCCCCTTTCGACACGCCGGCGTCGATCACCTCATCGACGCGCGGATCGCTCCCGAGATCCCGAGCCAGCACATCCTTGTACTCGACGGCAGCATCATCGCAGGCGATGACGATTCTGTATCCCATATGCGGCCTCCTCGCTCGCCCGCACCATTCCGTCCGGAGCTGTTGACGCCCCGGGGAGAGGCGGATGATGCGGTGGTTGATATGCGCTTCTCATGGTCCTGAATGGCGCCGAATTCGACAATCGGTTGCACACATGAGCAATTTCCGCAGGGCCCCTGCCGCTGCGCCGGGGCCGGTGGTATCGTGAGGCGCCCCACACCGCCTGCGTCCCGGCACTCCGCCGGTCCTGCGCACATATGAGCGTTGCGGTACTGGCGCCCGGCGCATCGGCGTGCTTCGTTAGTGTGTGAATCGACAACCGCACCAGCCCAGCCCAGGGACCGCCGTCCTAGGAGGAACGCATGACCACGCCCGCGCTGTTGACCGACCTCGATCTCAAGGCCATCGCCGCCTCGAAGGCACTGGCGGCCGACGCCGTCGAGAAGGCCGGATCCGGCCACCCCGGGACCCCCATCTCCCTGGCCGGCGTCGCCTACCTGCTCTATCAGAAGGAAATGGCCTGCGACCCCGCAGACCCCGCCTGGCTGGGCCGCGATCGCTTCGTGCTGTCCATCGGGCACGCCTCACTGCTCCAGTACATCCAGCTCGCCCTGGCCGGCTACGGCCTGGAGATCAGCGACATCGCCGCCCTGCGCACCTGGGGATCGCTCACCCCCGGCCACCCCGAGTTCGGGCACACCGCCGGCATCGAGACCACCACCGGGCCGCTGGGCGCGGGCATCGCCAACGCCGTGGGCATGGCCATGTCCGCGCGCAGGGAGCACGGGCTCTTCGACGCCGCCTCCCCCGCCGGCGAGTCCGTCTTCGACCACTACGTCTACACGATCGTGGGCGACGGGTGCCTCCAGGAGGGCGTGGCCTCCGAGGCCGCCTCCCTGGCGGGAACCCAGCAGCTCGGCAACCTCATCGCCATCTACGACGACAATGACATCTCCATCGAGGGCGACACGGACATCGCCTTCACCGAGGACCCCTCCGCCCGCTTCGCCGCCTACGGCTGGCAGGTGATCGACGTCGACTGGAAGGCCGGCGGGCAGTACCGCGAGGACTACGACGCGCTTCACGCCGCCCTCGAGGCGGCTCGCGCCGAGACCGCCCGGCCCACGCTCATCCGGTTGCACACGATCATCGCCTGGCCCTCGCCCACCAAGCAGGGCGACGAGTCCTCGCACGGCGCCAAGCTCGGGGCCGAGGAGGTCGCCGGCCTCAAGCGCGCCCTCGGGCTCGACCCGGAGGCTGACTTCCAGGTGCCGGCCGAAGTCCTGGAGCACACCCGCGCCCGGGCCGCCGAGCGCGCTGCCGCCCTGCGCGCCGACTGGGACGCCCGCTTCGCCGCCTGGCGGACGGCCGCCCCCGAGGGCTCCGCGCTGCTGGAGCGCCTGCGCGCCGGTCGGCTTCCCGAGGGGCTGGAGGCCGCCCTGCCCCACTGGGCGCTCGGGGACGCCGTCGCCACCCGATCCGCCTCCGGCAAGACCCTGACCGCCCTGGCGCCCGTGGTGCCCGAGCTGTGGGGGGGCTCGGCGGACCTGGCCGGATCGAACAACACGACGATGGCCGGCGAGCCCTCCTTCCTGCCGTCCTCCCTGGCGGTTGGCGCGGCCGACGGCCCCTACGGACGCACCATCCACTTCGGCGTGCGCGAGCACGCGATGGGCTCGATCCTCAACGGCATCGCCCTCGCCGGGCTCACCCGCCCCTACGGCGGCACCTTCATGGTGTTCTCCGACTACATGCGCCCGGCCGTGCGCCTGGCGGCGCTCATGGGGATCGGCTCGGTGTTCGTCTGGACCCACGACTCCATCGGCGTCGGCGAGGACGGCCCCACCCATCAGCCCATCGAGCATCTGGCGGCCCTGCGCGCGATCCCGGGATTCGCCGTCGTGCGGCCCGCCGACGCCAACGAGACCGCGGCCGCCTGGGCGGAGATCCTGCGCCGTCGCCGCGAGCCGGCGGGCATCGTCCTGTCGCGCCAGAACCTGACGGTCCACGCGACCCCCGAGGCCGCCGCCGAGGGGGTGCGCCGGGGGGCCTACGTGCTGGCCGACGCCGTTGACGCCTCCGGGGCGACGGTCGACCCCGCCGTCGTCATCATCGCCACCGGCTCCGAGGTGGGTGTGGCTATGGACGCGCGCGAGCGCCTGGGCGCCGCGGGCACCCCGACCCGCGTCGTCTCCGCACCGTGCCTGGAGTGGTTCGCCGAGCAGGACGAGGCTTACCGCGCCTCGGTGCTGCCCGCCGGTGCCGTGCGGGTCTCCGTGGAGGCCGGCATCGCGATGGGCTGGCGCGAGATCGTGGGCGACTCGGGGGCGATCGTGTCCCTCGACCACTACGGAGCCTCAGCGCCAGGACCGCGCCTGTTCGAGGAGTACGGCTTCACCGGCGAGCACGTCGCCGAGGTGGCCGCCCGGGCCCTGGCGCCCCGCCCCTGACCCGCCCTTTTTTCGCCGAGACCGGTCGAAAACGTCATTGAAACCGGTCGGCGGACCGGTTTCAATGACGTTTTCGACCGGTCTCGGCGAAGGGGAGGGGAGGGGGAGGTTATGAGGCGGAGGCCAGATCGAGGACGGCACGGGCGGTCGCGTCGTCGACGACGAGGTCCGTGGCCACCCGTGCCCGCAGCGCCGCCAGCAGGGCGGGGGCCTTCGCCCGCCCGGCCACCACGCACAGGCGCCTCGGGATGCGCGCGAGCTGGGCGGGTGTGGGGCCGGTCGCCCGCGCATTGAGGGCGATATCGCTCCACGAGCCGTCAGCGCGCAGCAGCACGGTGCACACGTCGCCCACCACCCGCTCCCGGCGCAGCGCCACGCGGTCGGCGCGGCTGACATGCCCGCCCTCGTAGACCTGCGAGGGCAGGACGCCCTGGACCACCGACCCGACGCCGAAGACCGCCAGGTCAGCGCTGCGCGCCAGCGCCAGCACCCGGCGCACGGAGCGCTCGGACCACATCGCCTCGCGGGTAGCCACGTGATCGAAGAAGGCGGGGACGGGGAAGGCCACCACGCGCGCGCCCAACGCGTGGCCGACCCGCGAGAGCACCTCGCCGGCGCTGGGCCCCATCTCCATCGGGTCCGTGGCGCCGTTGAGCTGGACCACAGTCACCCCCGGAACCTGCCGCGCCGGCAGGGCCGCGCTCACCTCGGACATGGTGGTCCCCCAGGCGACGCCGACGACGACGCCCCGGCCGCCCGCGCCCAGCGCGCCCTCGGCACCACCCGGTGAGGGCGCGCCCGCGGATCCGCCCCTGCCGCCGCCACCGCCCTCGCCGAGCTCCTCCGCGCCTGCCGCCTCGGCGCCGGTGCCGGCCGGGGCGCTCGGAGCCTCGGCATCTCGCCGTTCGGCCAGCTCGGCGGCCAGCTCGACCATCCGGGCCGCAGCGACGCCCGCGACCTGCTGAAGCCGATGGATCTCCGTGGCCCCCTCGCGCACGGGCACGATCTGGGCGCGCACGCCGAACAGCGAGGCGAATCTCCCCTCGATGGAGCCGGCGCCACCGGGCTGGGTGAGCTCGATGCGCACGATGCCCGTCGCCCGGGCGCGATCCAGGAGCCGCGAGACGGTCGAGCGCGACACCCCCAGATGATGGGCGATCACCTCCATCGTCTCGCCCTGAACGTAGTACATCGACGCCGCCTCATAGGCCCGCAGTTGCGTGGAATTCTCACCAGAACCGCCGGGATTCCGGGGAGAATCGTCACTCCGAGTGGTCATGTTCCTCCGCTCCGCACACCAGTTCTGCACGTTCGTGCAGCCTGCTTGCCCATCCTCTCATAAGCCTCGACGATGTGTCACAGGGAACAACCGCCGCCCTGACAGCCGCGCCCGAGACGCAGCCGCTCACCGTCGAGACCGAGGAGCCACCATGTCAAGCCCAGCCCCCGCACCCGCACCACTACGATCCACAGCCCTCAACCGGGAGCAGCGCGCCGAGGCGCTCGCCGCCCTGTCCGCGAACGGCCCCACCGACGAGCCCCTCGACGTCCTGGTCATCGGAGGCGGCGTCACAGGCGCCGGGATCGCCGTCGACGCCGCCTCCCGCGGCCTGCGCACCGGCATCGTCGAGATGGGCGACTGGGCCTCCGGCACGTCGTCGTGGTCCTCCAAGCTCGTCCACGGGGGCCTGCGCTACCTCTACCAGGCGAACTTCGCCCTCGTCCACGAGGCCCTCACCGAGCGCGGCCGCCTCCTGACCTCCAACGCGCCCCACCTCGTCAAGGCCCAGCCCTTCCTGTGGCCGCTCAAGCACCACTACGAGCGCACCTACTCCGCCGTCGGCGTGGGCATGTACGACGCCCTGGCCGTCGCCGGCGCCCGCGGGCACAGGACCGTGCCCATCCAGAAGCACCTGGGCAAGAAGGGCACCGCAGCCCTGGCCCCCGCGCTGGACACCAGCCACCTGGCCGGCGCCATCCGCTTCTACGACGCCCGAGTGGACGACTCGCGCCTGGTCATCGACCTCGTGCGCACCGCCGTCGGCCTGGGGGCCCACGCCGCCAACCGCACCCGCGTCACCGGCTTCCTCAAGGACGGCGAGGGCCGCGTCACCGGCGTGACCGCCACGGACCTCGCCTCCGGCGAGGAGATCGAGATCCGCGCGACCCGCACCATCAACGCCACCGGCGTGTGGACCGAGGAGGTCCAGGACATGGCCACCACCGAGGGCGGCCTCAAGGTGCTGGCGTCCAAGGGCATCCACATCGTCGTGCCCAAGACCGCCATCGACGCCGAGACCGGCATCTTCCTGCGCACCGAGAAGTCCGTGCTCTTCATCATCCCGTGGCCCGAGTACTGGGTCATCGGCACCACGGACACCCCCTGGGCCGAGGACGTCGCCAAGCCCGTGGCCACCAGCGCTGACATCGATTACGTCCTCGAGCACGCGAACTCCGTGCTCACCCGCCCGATCCGCCGCGAGGACATCATCGGCGTCTACGCGGGCCTGCGCCCGCTGCTCCAGCCCCGCCTCAAGCCCGGCGCCAAGGCGGCCTCCACGAAGGTCTCCCGCGAGCACACCGTCACCCGCGTGGCCCCCGGCCTGACCGCCATCGCCGGCGGCAAGCTGACCACCTACCGCGTCATGGGCGTCGACGCCGTCGACCACGCCCTGGGCGAGGCCCTCGCCCACGCCCACCCCAGCCGCACCGAGAACCTGCCGCTCGTGGGCGCCGAGGGCTACGAGGAGCTGGCCGGCCGCGCCGCCCAGCTCGCGGCGGAGCGCGACTGGACGCTGGCGCGCATCACCCACCTCCTGGACCGCTACGGGGACGAGACGGCCGACATCCTGGAGCTCATCGACGCCGACGCCGAGGCCGAGAACTCCCAGCGCCTGGGGGAGCCCCTGGCCGGGGCCCCCACCTACCTGCGCGCCGAGGTCTCCTGGGCCGTCACCCACGAGGGCGCCGAGCACCTCGAGGACGTCCTGCTGCACCGCGTGCGCCTGGACGTCTCCCACCGCGACCGCGGCCTGTCCGCCGCCGAGGAGATCCTGGGGATCATGGCCCCGCTCCTCCGTTGGTCTGACAAGGACGCCGCTGCCGAGCTAGCCTCCTACGCCGAGAGGGTCGAGCAGATCGCCGCCGCCGAGGCCGAGACGACCGACGCCGAAGCGGTCGCCAAGGTCACCCGGCCCATCTGATCAGCGCGTGCGCCCGCTCACCCGAGCGGGCGCATGTCCCTCTCCCTCCCCCTGATAACCCCTCATGGCACGTTGACGTGCAGAAAGTGAATCTCCCATGAGCCTTGCTCAGATCTTCTTCTCGGAGTTCCTCGGAACTGCGATCCTCCTCCTCCTCGGTGGCGGCGTCGTCGCGACGAACCTGCTGCCCAAGTCCAAGGGCAAGGACGGCGGATGGCTCCTCGTGAACTGGGGCTGGGGCCTGGCGGTGTTCGCCGGCGTCTACGTCGCCTACAACACCGGCGGCCACCTCAACCCCGCAGTGACGATCGCGAAGGTCGTCGGCCACATGTTCGACTCCAGCGTCACGCTCAACGGACCGGAGCTGGGGGCCGGCGGCATCGCCGTGAGCGCCGCCAATGTGCTCGTCTACATCGTCGCCCAGTTCCTCGGCGCCTTCGTCGGCGCCGTCCTGTGCTGGCTGACCTTCAAGCAGCACTTCGACGAGGACTGCGACCCGGCCCTCAAGCTCGGCGTCTTCTCCACCGCCCCCGAGATCCGCTCCTACGGCTGGAACACCCTCACCGAGGCCATCGGCACCGCCGTCCTGATCATCTGGGTCTTCGTGTCCGGTCACACGCAGAGCTCCATCGGCCCCCTCGGCGTGGCCCTCATCATCGTCGTCATCGGCACCTCGCTCGGCGGCCCGACCGGTTACGCCATCAACCCCGCCCGCGACCTCGCCCCGCGCGTCGCGCACGCCGTCCTGCCCATCAAGGGCAAGGGCGGATCCGACTGGGGCTACTCGTGGGTCCCGGTGGTCGGCCCGATCCTGGGCGCCATCGTCGCCACGGTGATCGTCTTCGCCTGCGACCTCGCCTGACCCGCACCGGGGGCGGCCCCCTCACGGGACCGCCCCCGGCACCCGCCCCCCTCACAAAGAAGTGAAAGGAAATCCCATGACCGAGAAGAAGTACGTCATCGCCATCGACCAGGGCACGACGTCGTCTCGAGCCATCCTGTTCAACCGCTCCGGCGAGATCGTCTCCGTGGGCCAGAAGGAGTTCACGCAGATCTTCCCCAACCCCGGCTGGGTCGAGCACGACCCCGTGGAGATCTGGGAGTCCGTGCGCTCCGTCGTCGCCGACGCGCTGCAGAAGGCCGAGACGAACCGCCACGAGATCGCAGCCGTCGGCATCACGAACCAGCGCGAGACCACGATCGTGTGGGACAAGAGCACGGGCAAGCCCGTGTACAACGCCCTCGTGTGGCAGGACGTGCGCACGGGGGACATCGTCCGGGAGATCGCCGACGGCGACCCGCTGGGCACCGAGCGCTACCGCCAGATCACCGGCGAGAATGTCTCCACCTACCCCTCGGCCACGAAGATCAAGTGGATCCTCGACAACGTCGAGGGCGCCCGCGAGCGCGCGGAGGCCGGCGACCTGCTCTTCGGCACCCCGGACACGTGGGTCCTGTGGAACCTCACCGGCGGGATCAACGGCGGCGTCCACGCCACCGACGTCACCAACGCCTCGCGCACCCTCCTCATGGATGTGCGCACCCTGACCTGGCGCGAGGACATCTGCGCCGACTTCGGCATCCCGACCTCCATGCTGCCCGAGATCAAGTCCTCCTCCGAGATCTACGGGTACGGCCGCAAGAACGGCCTGCTGGTGGACACCCCGATCTCCGGGATCCTCGGCGACCAGCAGGCGGCGACCTTCGGCCAGGCCTGCTTCGAGAAGGGCATGGCCAAGAACACCTACGGCACCGGCTGCTTCACGCTCATGAACACCGGCACCGAGCCGGTCTTCTCCAACAACGGCCTGCTGACCACCGTGCTGTACAAGCTCGGCGACGCCGCCCCGGTCTACGCCCTGGAGGGCTCGATCGCGGTGGCCGGCTCCCTGGTGCAGTGGCTGCGCGACAACCTCGGCATGATCGCCACGTCCTCGGAGATCGGCGAACTCGCCGCGAGCGTGGAGGACAACGGCGGGGTGTACTTCGTCCCGGCCTTCTCCGGCCTGTTCGCCCCCTACTGGCGCGATGAGGCCCGCGGCGCGATCGTGGGCCTGACCCGGTACGTCACCAAGGGCCACATCGCCCGGGCGGTCGAGGAGTCGACGGCGTTCCAGTCCGCCGAGGTGCTCGATGCCATGAACGCCGACGCGGGCGTGCCGCTCAAGGAGCTCAAGGTCGACGGCGGCATGACCCACGACGACCTCCTCATGCAGTTCCAGGCGGATATCTCGGGCTGCGACGTCGTGCGCCCCTCGGTGGTGGAGACGACGGCGCTGGGCGCGGCCTACGCCGCCGGCCTCGCGGTGGGCTTCTGGGCCTCCACCGACGACGTCATCGCCAACTGGCAGGAGGGCAAGCGCTGGACGCCGTCCATGGACGCCTCCGAGCGCGACCGCACCTACCGCCTGTGGAAGAAGGCCGTGACCCGGACCTTCGACTGGGTGGACGAGGACGTCAAGTAACCACCACCCCCTGATCGGCCGGCTGGGCCGTTCTCCCACCCCTCCCCGCCGGCCCCCTGAGGCCCCTGGCGCCCGCGCGCCGGGGGCCTCGGTGCGCCCTCGACCCCGAGATACCGTCTCATCCCGCCGTTGCGCCCTCATTCTCGCAGTTCGAGGGCGCAAGGCCGGGCCGAGACGGTAGGAATGGGCCGAGACGGTATCTCGGGGGTGAGGGCGCAAGGCCGGGCCGAGACGGTAGGTGCGGGCCGAGACGGTAGGAACGGGAGCCCCGGCCCTTGCGGACGGGCCGCCACCCTCCTACCATTTAAGCATGCACGCAAACACTAAACTCTCGCTCGTGCGCGACGACGGCACCGTTCCACGCCCCGCCATGAGCGACGCCGAGACGCTGGAGACCGCCGAGCTCGCGGCCGAGGTCTTCTCCCTGCTCGCCGATGCCACGCGCATCCGCATCATCGCCCTGCTGGAGGAGGAGGGCGAGCTCTCCTCGGGCGTCCTGGCCGAGCGCACCGGCCGCAGCGCCGCGGCCGTCTCCCAGCACCTGGCCAAGCTCCGCCTGGGGCATGTCGTCGCCTCGCGCAACGAGGGCCCCCGCGTCTACTACCGGCTCATCGACGAGCACGCCCGCATCCTCGTGCGCCAGGCCGTCTTCCAGGCCCAGCACGTCACCGGGAATCTCCCCGCCGACCACCGGATCGGAGTGGATCATGACTGAGACAGCGCCCGAACGCGTTGCGCCCGCACCCCTCGCCCCGAGCGAGGCGCCCTCCACCGCGCCCTCACCCGCGCAGCCCGCTCCTGCCGAGGCCCGCAAACCGCTCCTGGAGCGCATCGAGATCGCCGACGCCTCCCGCATCATCCTCGTCGCCATCGGCGCCCTGGCCGCCTGGATCACCCGACTGGCGGGCGCGCCGGGGTGGGCGCTGGCGACGATCGGCACCGTCGTCCTGGTGACGGGCTGCTGGCCCATCGTCGTCGAGGCCTGGGGGGATCTGCGCGAGCGGCGCATGAGCATGGAGCTGTCCATGCTGCTGGCCATCGCCGCGGCCGCCGCCATCGGCCAGTGGGGGACGGCCCTGCTCATCGCCCAGTTCGTGCTCGTGGCCGAGGTGCTGGAGGACCTGTGCATGGAGCGGGGGCGCGACGCGCTCACCGGCCTCATGACCTTCCTGCCGAGCACGGCCCGCGTCATCATCGACGGCCAGGAGCGCGAGATCCCCATCGATGACCTCGCCCCGGGCCAGGTCATCGCCCTGCGCCCGGGAGGGCGGGTCCCGGCCGACGGCGTCGTGCGCAGGGGCAGCGCCGACATCGACCAGTCTCGGATCACCGGGGAGTCCATGCCGGTGACCGTGGGCGAGGGCGATCCCGTGCCCGCGGGCTCGATCACCCAGGGGCCCCTCGAGCTCGAGGTGACGAAGGCGGGCGAGGATTCCTCCTTCGGGAGGATCATCGCTGCCGTGCGCGCCGCGCAGGACAGCCGCGCCCCCGTCCACCGCCTGGCGGACGTGCTCGCCGCCCGGATCGTCTACCTGGCCCTCGGCCTGGCGGTCATCACCCTCCTGATCACGCGGGACACCCAGGCCACGATCTCCGTCATCATCGCCGCCGGGGCCTGCGGCGTCGCGGCCGGCACGCCCTTGGCCGTCCTGGCCGCCATCGCCCGGTGCGCGCGCACCGGGGCCTTCGTCAAGGACGGCGCGCATCTGGAGGTCCTGTCCGCCGTCGACACCGTCGTGCTGGACAAGACCGGCACGCTCACCACTGGCGCGCCGCGCGTGGTCGCGCTGCACCCCGCCGACGGCGGCCCGGGCGCCGAGGACTCCATGCTCCGCCTGGCCGCGGCCGCGGAGTGGAACACGGAGCATCCCATCGGGCGGGCGATCGTCGAGCGGGCCCGCGAGCGGGGCCTGCCCATCCCCTCGCCCGAGTCCAACCGCTACACCCCCGGCATGGGGGTCGAGGCCCTCGTCGAGGGCCGGCGCGTGAGGGTCGGCCGCCTCGACGCCGATCAGGCTCCCGGAGGGCTCGCCGGGCCGACGGGCTCCGCGGCGGGCCTGCCCGCGGGCACCACCGCCGTCCAGGTCGTCGTCGACGGCGCCACGGCGGGGACCATCCTCGTCGCCGATGAACTGCGCGAGGGATCGGCCCTCATGCTCTCCCGGATCCGGGACATGGGCATCGACGTCCTCATGCTCACAGGGGATGCGCCGTCGACGGCCGCGAGGATCGGGGCGGAGCTGGGCCTGGCCCCCGAGCGGATCCGCGCCGGGCTGCTGCCCCACGACAAGGACGCGATCATCGGCGAGCTGCGCGCGGCGGGCCATCGCGTGGCGATGGTCGGCGACGGCGTCAACGACGCCCCCGCCCTGTCCGCCGCCGACGTCGGCATCGCCATGGGCTCGGGCACGGATGTTGCCCGAGAGGCGGGCGACATCGTCCTGGTGGGCTCCGACCCGCTCTCCCTGGCGCGCACGATCCGCATCGCCCGCAGGGCCCGGCGGGTCATCATGGCGAACTTCATCGGGACCATCGCCGTGGACGCCGTCGCCATGGGGCTGGCCGCGCTGGGCATGCTGGGCCCGATCGCCGCCGCGCTCGTGCACGTGGGCTCCGAGAGCGCCTTCATCCTCAACTCCGCGCGCCTGGCCCCCGGTCCCCGGCGCTGAGCGACGGCGGGCCGGCCTCGGAGCGCCTCCAGGCGCGGGCCCATCGCCCCACCCGCTCCCGGCATCCCCGGCTCGCACCGCGCGCCGGGGATGTCGGGTACTCTCGCCTAGGACGTTCGTCCACTTGCCGCGCCCGGGCGACTCGGCACGGCAGGATCCGCCCCTTCCCGGGCCTTCAGATGGCACGAGGCGCCACGCCCGCCCCACCTCGCAGACCCGCTAACTGACCAGCAACGACGCCGGAGGTCCTCATGGCACCAGCCTTCCCCACCAGCGCTCTCCCAGCGGTCCTCGCGACGGGCTTCACACCGTCGACGAGCGCCGTCGGGAACAGTGTCTACCTGACCGCCCTCGTGGGACTCGTGCCCCTGGCGGCCTTCTTCGTCCTCATGGGGGCCTTCAAGGTCAAGACCCACTGGTGCGCGCTCATCTCCCTGGCGATCTCCATGGTCATCGCCCTCCTCTTCGGGATGCCGGTGGGCCTGACCATCATGAGCGCCACCCAGGGCGCCGTCTTCGGCCTCATGCCGATCGTCTACATCATCATCGCCGCCGTCTGGCTCTACAACCTCACCGAGTCCTCCGGGCGCAGCGCCGACCTCAAGGCGATCTTCAACGTCATCGGCAAGGGCGACCAGCGCGCCCAGGCGCTCATCATCGCCTTCTCCTTCTGCGGGCTCATGGAGGGCCTGGCGGGCTTCGGCGCGCCCGTGGCCATCACCTGCGCCCTGCTGGTGAGCCTGGGGCTGCCCAAGATCAAGGCGGCCGTGGCCACGATCGTGGGCAACGCGATCAACGTCGGCTTCGGCGCCATGGCCATCCCCGTCACCACCGCCGGCCAGCTGGGCGGGGAGGACGCCGTCGAGGTCGCCACCCGCATGGGGCACCTGACCTGGATCTTCGCCGCCTTCATCCCCCTGGTCCTGCTGCAGATCATCGACGGGATGCGGGGCATCAGGCAGCTGTGGCCGCTGGCGATCGCGATCGGCCTGGCCACCGGCGCGGGGCACTTCCTCGTCTCCTCGAGCTCCTACGAGCTGACCGCCGTGGCCGCCTCCCTGCTCGGCCTGGCCGCCGGCTACGTCTTCCTGCTCGTGTGGACCCCGACCACGCCCGAGGAGTTCCGCACCTCCATCGCCGAGGAGGACAAGCCCGACGGCGCCCGCGTGGGGCTCGCCCTGCTGCCCTACGTGCTGGTCGTGGTCATCATCGCCATCACCAAGCTGTGGAAGCTGGGCGTGGACCTGCCCGCGCTGTTCGAGTCGAAGGACCTGCCGATCCACTGGCCCGGAGTCCACGGTCAGCTGCTGGATGCCGATGGGAAGGCCTGGGACTCGGGCACCTACACCCTTCAGATCCTGTCCAACCCGGGCACCTGGATCTTCGTCACCGGCATCATCGTGGCCATCGTCTACGGCACCGTCTCCTCCGGGGGGCGCTACCGCACGAGCGTGGGCGCCATGTTCGCCGTCCTGCCCAAGACGATCCACAACCTGCGCCTGGCGATCCTGACCATCGCCTCCGTCATGGCACTGGCCTACGTCATGAACTTCTCCGGCCAGACCACGGCGATCGGCGCGGCCCTGGCGTCGACCGGCGCCTTCTTCGCCTTCCTCGCCCCGATCCTGGGCTGGGTGGGCACGGGCGTGGCGGGCTCGGCGACCTCCGCCGGCGCCCTGTTCGCCAAGCTCCAGGCGACAGCCGCCCAGGGCGCCGGTCTCGACGCGCGCATCCTGCTGGCGGGCAACACGATCGGCGGCGGCCTGGGCAAGATCATCTCCCCGCAGAACCTGGCGGTGGCCTCCACCGCGATCGACGAGCCCGGGTCGGACGCCGAGATCCTCAAGCGGGTCGCCCCGTACTCGATCGGCCTGCTGCTCCTCCTGTGCGCGCTGGTCTTCGTCGGCTCGCAGGGCTGGCTGGGCGCCTACATGCCCATCCGCTGAGCCGCCTGCGGCGGCGCCCCACACCGCTCCCCACCACCCGAGCCGTCCCCTCGTGCCATGCGCGAGGGGACGGCTCGCTGAGAGCCCGCCGGCAAAACATCACGACACACGTTCGTAATAACCGGCGCGGAAGGAGCTGACGACGCCGACGCGGCCCCCGCCCCTGGCCGGCCCCCGCCCAACGACGGCGCCGAGTTTCCGCAGCATGCCAAGGGTCGCGTCCCGATCTCGCTCCACCCGGCGCTGAGGCGCGGCCATCGCGGTCATTGGAGTAGGGACGAAGGCCCTAGGGTGAGGGCAACATCGGACAACGACGCCGCGAGACAGAAGACAGGGAGGTCCTCATCGTGCGTATCGCGCTCTTCGCGACCTGCATCGCGGACACCATGTTCCCGCAAGCGCCGCAGGCGACCGTCACGCTCCTGGAGAGGCTCGGCCATGAGGTCGTCTTCCCCGAGGGGCAGGTCTGCTGCGGCCAGATGCACGCGAACACCGGGTATTTCAAGCAGGGCGCCAAGCTCATCCGCAACCATGTGAGGACCTTCGAGCCCGTGCTCGACGGCGAGTGGGACGCCATCGTCGTCCCCTCGGGCTCCTGCACCGGGGCGACCCGCCACGAGCAGGCCCTCGTGGCCGAGCACGTGGGCGACCACGACCTGGCCAAACGGGCCAACGCCGTCGCCGAGCGGACCTACGACCTATCCGAGCTGCTCGTCGACGTCCTCGGACTGACGGATGTCGGCGCCTACTTCCCCCACCGCGTCACCTACCACCCCACCTGCCACTCGATGCGCATCGCGAAGGTCGGGGACCGCCCCTACACGCTGCTGCGCGCCGTCGAGGGCATCGACCTCGTCGACCTGCCCGACGCGGACGTCTGCTGCGGGTTCGGCGGCACCTTCTCCATGAAGAACCACGAGACGTCCACGGCGATGCTCACCGAGAAGGTCGCCAATGTGAAGGCCACGAAGGCCGAGATCCTGTGCGCGGGCGACTACTCCTGCCTCATGCACATCGGCGGCGGGCTGTCCCGCTTGAACTCGGGCGTGCGGATCATGCACCTCGCGGAGATCCTCGCCTCGACGAAGGACGCCCCCTTCATCGGCAACGTCGCCTTCCAGGCGGATGCGGGGGTGGCCCGATGAGCCAGACATTCCTGGGCATGCCCGCGGGCGCGGACCAGCGCCCCGAGGACCGTCCCCACACCGGCGGCTGGGCGACCACCGTGGACGTCCCCACGGACCCCCTGCGCTGGGGCACCACCTTCACCAAGGGAGCGCACCGCACCCTGCAGAACACGCAGATGCGCCGCAACCTCGGCCACGCCACCCGCACCATCCGGGGAAAGCGCGCCATGCGCGTGGAGGAGATGCCCGACTGGGAGGACCTGCGCGACGCCGCCTCCGCCGTCAAGAACGAGGTGATGAGCAACCTTCCCGAGCTCCTGGAGCAGTTCGAGGCCAACGTGACCGCCCGGGGCGGAATCGTCCACTGGGCGCGCGATGCCGCCGAGGCCAACGCCATCGTCACCGAGATCATCAAATCCAAGGGCGTCGACGAGATCGTCAAGATCAAGTCGATGGCCACCCAGGAGACCAACCTCAACGAGCACCTCAAGGCCGAGGGCATCTTCGCCAACGAGACCGACCTCGCCGAGATGATCGTCCAACTCGCCGACGACATGCCCTCGCACGTCGTCGTCCCGGCCATCCACCGCAACCGCTCCGAGGTCCGCGGCATCTTCCTGGACCGCATGGGCGACGCCCCGGCCGATCTCTCCGACGATCCCAAGGAGCTCACGGCCGCCGCCCGCGCCCATCTGCGCAAGAAGTTCCTCCACGCCAAGGTGGCCGTCTCCGGCACCAACATGGGCGTGGCCGAGACCGGGACCGTCTCCGTGTTCGAGTCCGAGGGCAACGGCCGCATGTGCCTGACCCTGCCGGACACGCTCATCACCCTCATGGGCATCGAGAAGCTCGTCCCGCGCTTCCAGGACGTCGAGATCTTCTCCCAGCTCCTGCCGCGCTCGGCCACAGGCGAGCGGATGAACCCCTACACGTCCATGTGGACGGGCGTCACCGAGGGCGACGGCCCCCAGGAGTTCCACCTCATCCTCATGGACAACGGGCGCACCAAGGCCCTGTCCGACCCGATCGGCCGCGAGGCGCTGCACTGCATCCGCTGCGGCTCGTGCATGAACATCTGCCCCGTCTACCAGCACACGGGCGGCCACGCCTACGGATCGGTCTACCCCGGGCCCATCGGCGCGATCCTCACCCCCCAGCTGACCCAGGGCCTGTCCGACGACGATCCGGTCCACACCCTGCCCTACGCCTCCACCCTGTGCGGGGCCTGCGGCGAGGTCTGCCCCGTCAAGATCGACATCCCGACGATCCTCGTCCACCTGCGCGCCAGGACGGTCGACGTCAAGCGCAAGATCCTCCCCGACATGTGGGACGTGGCCATGGGGGTCACCACCCCCGTGATGAAGAGCAGCAGGGTCTGGACCACGGCCACGAAGGCGATCAAGGCCACGCGCCTGATCGACCGTGACGGCAAGATCGGCTCCCTGCCCTTCCCCGCCTCGATGTGGACGGGCACTCGCGACGTGCCCGCCGCCCCCGCGGAGACCTTCCGCGAGTGGTGGAGGCGCACGCACCCGCAGTCGACCGCGAGCAGCAAGGAGGCCAAGTGATGGACGCCCGCAGCGTGATCCTCTCGCGAGCCCGGGAGGCGATCTCCCGCTCCCAGACCGCCCCGGCCGCGCCCGTCCCGCGCGCCTACACGCGCCAGGGAGTCAATCCGCCCGGCTCCGAGCCCGTCGTGGCGGAGATGGTGGAGAAACTGGAGGACTACAACGCCGTTGTGCGGGTCGAGACGAAGGACGCCGGCATCCTCGACGCCATCGACGCCCTCCTGGCCGACGCGACAACCGTCGTGGTCCCCTCAGGGCTCCCGCAGGCCTACAAGGAGGCCGCGGCGAGGAACGGGCGCACCGTCCGCGAGGACTCCCGTCAGGACCCGATCCCCACGCTCGAGCTCGACGGGATCGACGCCGTCGTCACCTGCTCGCGCACCGCGATCTCCCTGTCGGGCACGATCTGCCTCGATGGCGAGCCCGATCAGGGGCGCCGCGCGATCTCCCTGGTGCCCGACCGCCACGTCATCATCCTGGAGCGCGAGTCGATCCAGCCCACGGTGCCGCAGGCCGTGGACATCCTGGGGGAGAACCCGACCCGCCCGACCACCTGGGTCGCCGGCCCGTCGGCCACGAGCGACATCGAGCTCATCCGCGTCAACGGGGTCCACGGGCCCCGCAACCTGGGGGTCGTGATCGCGCACTGACCGCGGGGCCGGATGCGATCCAGCCCCGCCCAAGGCTCCACCGCCCGGGATGTTCACCCTCGGGCCGTGGAGAACCGGAGGTCCCGGCGCCCATCCCTGTCCCAGAGGGCGCCGGGGCCTCCGCGCATCCCCCGCTCCCCTCCCATATCCGCCGCTGACATGCCACGATGGAGGGCATGGGCACTGAGATCACAGCGGATCCGTCGCATCTCGAGGGCAGGCGGCCCCTCACGCCGACCGGTCGGCACGGGGAGCAGTTGGGTGCGCCCGAGCGGCGCAAGGCGATCCTCGCCCATCTCAGGGCCACCGGCGAGGCGGCCGTATCCTCCCTGCCCGGCCTCTTCGGGGTCTCCGTGGAGACCATCCGGCGCGATCTGCGCGAGCTCGAGGACACGCATGCGATCACCCGTTCCTACGGGCGGGTGAGGATCGCCGAGGCCTCCAGTTTCGAGTCGACCCTGACCTACAGGAAGGACCACCTGGCCGATGAGAAGGAGCGCATCGCCCAGGCCGCCGTCGATCGGCTGGGCGCCGCCGACACCGTCTTCCTCGACGAGGGCTTCCACCCGCTCCTCGTCGGCCGGACCCTGCCCACGGACCGGGATCTGACGATCATCACCGCCTCCCTGCCCACGGCCCTGGAGATGTGCGAGCGCCCCCGCACCACGGTGATCGTGCTGGGCGGCCGGGTGCGCCATGTGACCGCTGCCAGCGTCGAGCGGTGGGCCACGAGAATGCTGCGCGACATGCAGCCCGACCTGGCCATCATCGGCGCCAACGGGGTGGATCTGGATGGGTGGCTCACCACGCCCCATGCCTCAGTGGCCGAGGTCAAGGAGACGGCGCTGTCCGTGTCCCAGCGGGCGCTGTTCGTGGGCTCGCATACGAAGTTCGCGCGCTCCACCCTGTGCCGCTTCGGACACGCGCGCCAGTTCGAGCGCATCATCACCGGCACCGAGCTGCGCTCATCGATCGCCCGCCGGATCGTCGACGCCGGGGGACGGCTGGATCGGGTCTGACCAGGATCCGCCCAGTGGCCGCGGCGGGCCGCCCCCCCCGCCCCCCTCGAGGGCGGGTCGGCCCGCCCGGCCCGGCCCTGCCGCTCAGCGGGCACCGATCCGGTCGATAACGGTCATCCGGGCACGGCGAACCGGTCATCCCGGAGCATCACCGGGGCCGCTCAGCCGCGCCGGCGGAATCGACGCGAGGATCGGCCCCCAACGGTGAATCGGCAGTCGGGAATCCTCGACTGGTCACTACCAGGCATGCTCCGATCGGCGATGCTGGATCCGTCAGAAGGATCTGACACGACATCCAAGACAACGCAGTCCCGTCGAAACGAGCCTTGAATGCCTAGCTCCAATCCTGTTATCGCAGCGATCCAGAAGACTGGATTCCCCACCAACCTCGCCCTCGGCTTCCTCGGCGTCGTCATCTTCGTGATCGGCGACGGAATCGAGGCCGTGTGGATCACGAACTACTTCTCCTCCGACGACGTCGGGTTCACGGTGGCGCAGGGGTCGACCATCGTCTCCTTCTACGGCGTCATCGTCGCGATCGCCGCGTTCCTCTCCGGAGCGCTGTGCGACGCCCTGGGCTGCCGCGCCGTCATGCTCACCGGCCTGATGTCCTTCCTCATCTTCGACGCCCTGTTCATCCTCGTCGGGATCCCCAGCCACTCGATGCCGCTCGTCCTCCTGTTCTACGGGCTGCGCGGATTCGGCTACCCCATGTTCGCCTACGGCTACCTCACCTGGACCATGATGGTCACGCCCCCGGAGCGCCAGTCCTCGGTCTCCGGCTGGTTCTGGTTCGCCTTCTCCCTGGGCATGCAGTTCCTCGGCTCCTACTTCTCGAGCTTCTTCCTGCCGGCCATCGGCCACATCGCCACTCTGTGGGCCGGCTGGATCCTCGCGGCCATCGGCGGCATTATCACGATGCTCTTCCTGCGACTGCACCCCTCGGCGACGCAGACCTCCGGGATCTCGATCGCCAAGTCGGTCGGCTCGGCGGTGTCCGTCCTCTGGCGCTACCCCAAGGTGTCGATCGGCGGCATCGTCAAGATCATCAACCTCTCCGGCCAGTACGGAATGCAGGCCTACTACGTCGTCTACCTCCACAAGGTATTCGGAATGCCGGAGTCCCAGGCGATCCTCGAGTTCTCGGTGTTCGGCCTGGTCGCGATCATCGGCGACGTCTTCTGGGGCGTGGCAGGCGACCGGATCGGATGGAGGAACACCCTGCAGTGGGCAGCCACGCCGATTACTTTCGCGTCCCTGGTGTACATGTACTTCATCCCGATCATCGCAGGACCGAACTTCTTCCTCATCGCGATCGGCACCGCCGGGATCGGCATCGGCCTGAGCGCGCACGTGCCCACCACTCCCCTGCTCGTCGCCCACGCGCACGGCGAGACCGGCAATGCCCTGGCCATCCTCAACCTCGGGGCCGGTCTGGGAGCATTCGTCGGCCCCGCCATCGTCACCATGCTCCTGGGCGACGAGAACACCGCGCAGGGCTATTTCTGGCCCGGGATGGCGCTGGCCTTCATCTACGCCGTCTCCTTCCTGCTGTGCTTCGCACTCAAACTGCCCGGCAACGCGCGAATCCTCCACTCGGCGCCCGCGCTGTCCGACAAGCCGAAGGAGGAGGCCGGCCACGCGGCCGCCTGACGCGACCGCGCCCCATGGGCACCGCCCGGCCCGCGCACGAGCGGTCCCAGACATCCGCCGGGCGGCCCATGGGCGCGGCAGCCGTCCAGATCCCTCGCCATCCATCCCCGTACTGCGCCATATTGCACCGTATCGCCCCTACTGACTCAAGGAGAGCACCATGACCACCAGCCTCGCAGACTCGCCCCTCGCCCCCACCTACGACCGCTCGGCGATCACCACCGGGATCGTCCACTTCGGCGTCGGGGGGTTCCACCGCGCCCACCACGCCATGTACGTGGACCGCCTCATGCGCGAGGGCAAGGCGCTGGACTGGGGCATCTGCGGCGTCGGGCTCCTCCCGGCCGACGCCGTCATGCGCGATGCCCTGACCAGCCAGGACACCCTGTACTCGCTCACCCTCAAGCACCCCGACGGCCATCTGGAGCCCTCGATCATCGGCTCCATCCACCGCTATCTCTACGCCCCCGAGGCCCGCGACGAGGTGCTCGACGCGCTCACCGCGCCGACCACGCGCATCGTCTCCCTGACAGTCACCGAGGGCGGCTACAACATCGATGACGCCACCGGCGTCTTCCGCGCCGACGCCGAGGGCGCGGTCCACGACGCCGCCAACCCCGGCGAGCCGACGACGGCCTTCGGCTACATCGTGGAGGCCCTGCGGCGGCGCCGTGAGGAGGGCACGGCCCCGTTCACGGTCATGAGCTGCGACAACCTGCCGGGCAACGGGAAGGTGGCCCGCACCGCCATCGTCTCCCAGGCCCGGCTGAGCGACCCCGAGCTGGCCGACTGGATCGACAGGAGCGTCTCCTTCCCCAACTGCATGGTGGACCGGATCACGCCCCGCACCACGGAGGAGGACATCGCCCTGGTGCGCTCCGAGCTCGGCGTCGACGACGCCTGGCCGGTCGTGGCCGAGCCCTTCACCCAGTGGGTGCTGGAGGACGGGTTCCCCGCCGGGCGCCCGCCGTACGAGGAGGTCGGCGTGCAGATGGTGACCGACGTCGTCCCCTACGAGCTCATGAAGCTGCGCCTGCTCAATGCCTCCCACCAGGCGCTGGCGCACTGGGGGAGACCACTGGGGATGACCTACGGGCACGAGGCCGCCGCCGACCCGCAGATCGCCGCCTGGACCCGCGCCTACCTGGAGCGCGAGGCCCTGCCGACACTGCGCCCGGTGCCGGGAATCGATCTGCCCGCCTACGTGGACTCGCTGTTCGAGCGCTTCACGAACGCGGCGATCGCCGACACCCTGGCGCGCCTGGCCTTCTTCGGGCCCTCCGGCATGCCCAAGTTCGTCCTGCCCACCATCAGGGAGAACCTGGAGGCGGGCCGCTCCATACGCCTCGGCGCGGCGCTGTGCGCCGCATGGGCCTGGTGCGCCGAGGGCATGGACGAGGCCGGGAACCCGATCCCGGACGCACAGGACCACCTGGAGGACTACGGGCGGCGCCAGCGCGACGGCGAGGAGGACGCCTTCCTGAGCAACGACGACATCTTCTCCGGTCTGGACGCCGACGAGCGATTCCGCTCCGCCTTCCTCGCCGAGCTCGCCGCCATCAAGGAGCAGGGCGCGCGCGCCCGGATGGAGGCCACGCTCAACGAGGACTGAGCCGCGGTCACGGCGCCCCACGGCCCAGGAGAGCCCCAGCGCGCCGATCCCCATGATCGGGCTCGCCGGCGATACCGGAGGCCCCGACGCCCCCTGTCCCGGAGGGCGCCGGGGCATCCGCGCCCCGGCGCCCACACAGGTAAGGCTTGCCTTGCCATTTTGACTGTCGCAGAGCATACTTCGGCGTGCGCCAGACCTAGACCAAGGTCCCGGCCTTATCCGATCGCCGCAGCGGCCATCGCCGACTGCGGCACCACCAGTCGACAAAGAGGTAGCCCCGTGGTGAAGCGCCAGTTCCCCAGACCATCCGAGGTCTTCGAGCTCCTGCAGTTCAAGACTCCAGACTTCAACGGGCGCCGTCGCCGCCTCGCCGCAGCCCAGACGATCTGGGACCTTCGCACTATCGCCAAGCGCAGCACGCCGGCCGCGGCCTTCGACTACACCGACGGCTCCGCCGACGAGGAGATCTCCCTGCGCCGCGCCCGCCAGGCCTTCCGGGACATCGAATGGCACCCGGACATCCTGCGCCCCGCGCCGGAGACCGACACCTCCTGCTCCATCCTCGGCGGGCGCTCCTCCCTGCCCTTCGGCATCGCCCCCACCGGATTCACCCGCCTCATGCAGACCGAGGGCGAGATCGCCGGGGCCACCGCCGCCAGTGCCGCCGGCATCCCCTTCAGCCTGTCGACCCTGGGCACCACGTCCATGGAGGACGTCGCCGCCGCCAATCCCACCGGCCGCAACTGGTTCCAGCTCTACGTCACCCGCCGGCGCGAGATCTGCTACGGCCTGGTCGAGCGCGCGCAGAAGGCGGGCTTCGACACCCTCATGTTCACCGTTGACGTGCCCACTGCGGGCGCCCGTCTGCGGGACAAGCGCAACGGATTCTCCATCCCGCCGCAGATCACCGCCGGGACAGTCCTCAACACGGCGATGTACCCGCGCTGGTGGTTCGACTTCCTGACCACCCCGAAGCTCGAGTTCGCATCCCTGTCGTCCACCGGCGGCACGGTGGGCGAGTTGCTCGACTCCGTCATGGACCCCACGATCTCCGACGCCGACCTCTCCGTCATCCGCTCGATGTGGAAGGGCAAGATCATCGTCAAAGGGGTCCAGAACGTGCAGGACTCCAAGCGGCTCGTCGACCTCGGCGTCGACGGGATCCTGCTGTCCAATCACGGCGGGCGCCAGATGGACCGCGCCCCCGTCCCCTTCCGCCTCCTGCCCGAGGTTCTGCGCGAAGTGGGCGAGGACACCACGGTCATGATCGACACCGGCATCATGCACGGCCAGGACATCATCGCCGCCGCCGCCCTGGGCTCGAAGTTCTCGCTGGTGGGCCGCGCCTATCTCTACGGGCTCATGGCCGGCGGGCGGGCCGGGGTGGACCGCATGATCGAGATCCTCGCCGACCAGATCGTGCGCACCATGCGCCTGCTCGGGGTCGCCACCATCGAGGAGCTGGAGCCCCGCCACGTCACCCAGCTCACCCGACTCGTCCCCGTGAGCAGCCAGGTAGCCGCGGCCGAGGCGAACCTCAGCCGCTGAGGGTCCCGCATCCACGGATCACTCCGGACGAGGACGGGCCCCGGTATGCCGCTCCGGCCGTTCGGCCCGGCACACTGCGATCAGCGGCTTGGGATGCGGCCGCCCCCGTCCCCACCCCACGGGGAAAACAATTCGTTACACCCCGGGGGTATCGTGCCCGCAGTCCTCGCGCCCGCGCGCCCCCGGCAGATCGCCCTCACAGCGGTCGCCGGGGGCGCCATCGGGCCCGGGCTGGACCACTGGACCCCCAGTGGCCCCACGTCACAGCGCGGTGGCCCCGCTCACGAGGCGGGCGCCACCGGCCGTCTCACCCCCTTGAGGAGACACACATGACGACCGAGACCACCGCCTCGGCCACGGCGGATCGGGCGCCCATCGCGTCCCGATGGACGCCGACCACCCTGCGCACCGGCCCGTCCCGGGATGATCGCGGCCCCTTCTTCGGCCATCCCCGCGGCCTGCCGTGGATGCTCAACGTCGAGATGTGGGAGCGCTTCTCCTACTACGGGATGCGCGCCATCCTGCTCTACTTCATCACCGACACGATCGCCAACGGCGGCCTGGGCCTGAGCACCAACACCGGGCAGGTCATCCTCGCCGCCTACGGCGCCGCCGTGTACCTGCTGGCAATCCCCGGGGGCATCTTCGCCGACCGCGTCATCGGCCCGTGGCTGTCGACCCTCTACGGCGGGGTCATCATCATGATCGGTCATCTGTGCCTGTCGGTCCCCGTGGCGCCGCTGGCGTGGGTGGGGATCGTATGCGTCGCCGTCGGAACCGGATTCATCAAGCCGAACCTGTCGACGATCGTCGGCGGGCTCTACGACGACGATGACCCGCGCCGCGACGCCGGCTTCCAGCTGTTCTACATGTCGGTGAACGTCGGCTCCTTCTTCTCCCCACTGGTGACCGGCTGGCTCAGGGGCCACTACGGCTACCACGCGGGCTTCGCGGCCGCCGCCATCGGGATGGCCCTGGCGCTCGTGGCCTTCATCTACGGACGGCACAAGCTCTCCGCCTTCGCGTTCGACGTGCCCAGCCCGATCCGTGGCGCGGCCCTGACGCGCCTGCTGCTGATCTGCGTCGGCGCGGTGGCCGGCTTCGCGGCCCTGGCCGGGGTCATCTTCGTCATCACCCACTCCCTGTCCTCCGCGATCGCCTACGCCCTTTTCCTCGTCGCCACGGGCTCGTCGATCACCTACTTCGTCGTCATGTTCCGCTCCCCCAGCGTCACCGCCGCCGAGCGCGGCCACCTGCGGGCCTACGTTCCCCTGTGGATCGGCGCCGTCCTGTTCTGGATGATCTTCGAGCAGGCCGCGGGCAAGATGGCGACCTTCGCCGAGGCGCACACCGACGGCCGTACGCCCTTCTTCGGCTGGACCCTCACGCCCGAGGCCTACCAGTCGGTCAACCCACTGGTGATCGTCGCCCTGGCTCCGTTCGTCGGGTGGATCTTCACGCGCCGGGCGGGCAAGTTCCCCTCCACCCCGGTCAAGTTCGCCTCGGCCGTCCTCCT
Source organism: Actinomyces denticolens (assembly GCF_002072185.1). Classification (GTDB taxonomy): domain Bacteria; phylum Actinomycetota; class Actinomycetes; order Actinomycetales; family Actinomycetaceae; genus Actinomyces; species Actinomyces denticolens. The sequence continues at coordinate 60,108 of NZ_MVIW01000002.1, read as the reverse complement.
CATCGGCCTCTCCGCCCTGCTCATGGGGCTCGGCTTCGCCACCTGGACCGGCGGTGATGCGCTCTCGCCCTGGTGGTTCCTCGCCTTCGTGTTCATCGTCCAGACCATCGGCGAGCTGTTCCTGTCCCCCGTGGGGCTGTCCACGACGACGGCACTGGCCCCCAAGTCCTTCGCCTCCCAGGCGATGGCGCTGTGGCTGCTGGCATCCTCCACCGGCCAGGGCATCGCAGCCGTCGTCATCGAGCGCACGGCGGGCATCGCGGACTCGACGTACTACTACGGCCTGGGCACCATCACGATCCTCGTGGCGCTCGGTCTCTACGCCCTGGCCCCCTGGACGCAGCGCCAGATGAACGACCTGCGCATCGCCACGCGCGACTAGGGGGGGAGCAGCGGGCCGCTGCGGTTCGACCCGCGGGCCGACTCGGCAACCGGCACCGCGTCGCCTCTCCCGGCCCCGGCCCCGATCATGGGTCTGCCGACTCCATCGGGGCCGGGGTCGGCTCATGGCCCCTCCCCTATAATCGGGCCGCCCCTCCTCCCGTTCCCGAACCGGATTGGATACCCGTGACTCCTTCCATCACCAGCCGTGATGTCCAGCTCAAGTCCTTCAAGAAGGCCCGTCTGGGGCCCCGCTACGTCGTCGAGGACGTGGACGCGACGATGGCCCGGGCCGAGCAGGCCCTGCGCGCCTGGGAGGCGAGGAGGGCGCCGACTCTCATGGCCTCGATGAGCGCTGCCTCGGGAGGGGCCGGCATCCTGACCGCCGCTCAACTGCTGAGCGCCGTCTTCAACCCGCTGTGGATGCCCCTGCGGGCCGGATACGACCAGGACGAGGTCGATGAGTACCTCGACGAGGTGGTCGATGCCCTCAAGGCCTGGGAGTCCGGCGCCTCGCGCTGAGACGCCTCGGGGATGATCAGCCGCGCTTGACGATGGGGAAGGTGATGGTCTCCCGGATGCCCTGACCGGTCAGGGCCATGAGGAGGCGGTCGATGCCCATGCCCATGCCGCCGCAGGGCGGGAAGCCCTGCTCCATGGCCACGAGGAAGTCCTCATCGAGGACCATGGCCTCCGGGTCGCCGTTGGCAGCCGCGAGGGCCTGCGCCTCGAAGCGTTCGCGCTGGACCACCGGGTCGGCCAGCTCGGAGTAGGCGGTTCCCAGCTCGAAACCGCGCACGTACAGGTCCCACTTCTCCGTCAGTCCCGGCTTGGAGCGGTGGTAGCGGGTCAGCGGCGAGGTGTCCTCGGGGAAGTCGTAGACGAAGGTGGGGGCCCACAGGGAGTCGCCAACGGTCACCTCGAAGATGTCCTCTGCGATCTTGCCGGCCACCGCGTAGTCGTCGACCTCCAGGCCCAGCCCCTCGGCGATGCGAACGAGATCCTGGCGGGGGGTGTCCACGGTGATCTCCTCGCCAACCGCCTCGGAGATGGAGGTGTAGAGATCGATCTTGGTCCACTCGCCGGACAGGTCGTACTCGGTGCCATCCGCCAGAGTGACGACCTCCCCGCCCTCGGGCAGGCCGAAGGCGTCGCGGGCCGCCTGCTGGACGAGGTTGCGGGTCAGATCCGCCATGCCGTTGTAGTCCGAGTAGGCCTCATAGGCCTCCAGGGCGGCGAACTCCGGGGAGTGGGAGGAGTCGGCCCCCTCGTTGCGGAAGTTGCGGTTGATCTCGAAGACGCGGTCCACGCCCCCCACGACCGCCCGCTTGAGGTAGATCTCCGTGGCGATGCGCAGGTAGAGATCCATGTCGAAGGCGTTCATGTGGGTGACGAACGGGCGCGCGGCGGCGCCGCCGTGGATGACCTGGAGCATAGGGGTCTCCAGCTCCACGTAGTCGCGGCGGTGGAAGTTCTCGCGCAGGGAGCGCACGACTGCGGCGCGGATGCGCACCATGTCGCGGGCCGCCGGGCGGGTGAGGAGGTCGAGCTCGCGGCGGCGCACCCGCTGCTCCTCGGACAGAGTGACGGCCTCGCCGGCCTCATTGGTCCAGGTCTTGGGCAGGGGCCGCAGGGCCTTGGAGGCGATGCGCCAGGCAGGGACCGCCAGGGCGTCGTCGCCGGCGGTGGCCAGGTCGGCGGCGTCATGCCCCTCGCGCAGGATCGGCTCGGCGAAGATGGAGAGCTCGCCGCGGCGGGAGGTGCCCACATGGCCGTGGACGAAGAGGTGGTCGCCGAGGTCGACGTCGGTCTTGAAGGCGGCCAGCGAGGAGTGGCCGTGGCCCGGCAATGACTTGGCCGACAGCATGGCCTGCAGGGTGGTGCCCGCGCCGTCGGCCAGGGTGACGAAGCACAGCTTGCCCGTGTTGCGCAGAAAGACGACTCGGCCGGCGACGCCCACGACGTCCTCGGTCTCCTCACCGGTGGCCAGATCCGCGTACTTGGAGCGGACGGCGGCGATCGTGGTGGTGATCGGGAGCTGGACGGGGTAGGGGTCCCAGCCCTCGGCGCGCAGGCGCTCGCGCTTGCCGGCGCGGATGGCGAACTGCTCACCGGGGCTCGGCTCGGCCTTGGGCTGCTTCGACTTGGATGGCCCGGAGGGGCCGGCGGCAGGGGCCGCTGAGGAGGTCGCAGGGGCGTCGGCCAGGGGGGATGCCTCGGGGGCAGTGGGGGTCTCGTCGATCACGGCCCGAGTCTACGGCCCCTCCACGGGCGCCGGACCGGCGCGCGCCGTGATCCGTGTCGAACTCGGGCCGTGGGATTGTGGATAACCGGCCTCCTCATCGGGAATCCACAACCCACGGCCCCGAGTGGCTGGTGACCGCCCACGATGGATGGATGCTCCTCACCGATTCAGCCACCAATGACGATCTTCCGGCACTGATCTCCGCGGTCGAGGGTCATTGGGGGGCCGCGCATCTGGATGAGCTGCCCGAGACGCTGTCCGACAAGGAGCTCGTGAACGCCGCAGTGACCGCTGGTGCCCTGAGCCGGGGTGACACCACCGTCGAGGAACTGCGGGATCTACTGACCAGCCGTTATGACGCCACCGCCCGGAAACGACTGGAGGAGGTCGAGCCAAGAACGCGATCCCCTCTGGAGGCTCCTGTCCGAGTCTGGCTGCGACGCGCTGGTTTCGAGGTTGAGTGCTGCGTGCCCATCGAGGGCGTTGGCGAGGTGGACCACGTCGTTGACGGCTGGCTGATCCTCGAGGAGGACGGCTTCGAGTTCCACTGCTCCCAGGAGCAGTTCCGGGCCGATCGCAGGCGCGTCAGCGCGGCGGGAGCGCTGGGATACCCGACGCTGCGACTCACGCACGAGGATATCCGGGCCGGGGAGGAGCACGTGGTGAGGACCTTCAGCGACTTCATGATCGGGTTGGCACGCTCACCACGCATCTCTCTTCCCAAGAACGTTGAGATTCTGCGGAAACGAGGGATCCATGTCTGAAGGCCACGGGCTCGGATGTGCATTCACATCCTGTTTGCACATGGGAGACTCCGAGCGTCTATCGAGCGGTGGAGGCCGATCACAATATTCCGCGAGATTCCAACGTTTCTCCACCGGAGTAGGAGAAGCGTCCCGAGGCTGAGCGTGCAGAACGGGGCGCCGGCTCAGGCGCGGGCCTCAGACAGGGGGACACCGGAGGGCCGCAGCCCCTGGAGGCGCGCGGCCTCCGAGTCCACGGGCACGCCGCCGGGCTCGGCGGAGCGCTCAACAATCCGGTTCTCAGCATCGACGAAGACGACATGCGGCAGGTAGTCGCGGGCCTCCTCATCACTCATCTGCCCGTAGGCGATGAGGATGACCACGTCACCGGGGCCGACCAGGTGGGCGGCCGCGCCGTTGACGCAGATCTGACCGCCACCGCGCTCACCGGGGATGACGTAGGTGGACAGGCGATTGCCGTTGGCGCAGTTGCAGATGTCCACCCGCTCGCCCGGAAGGAGGTCGGCGGCCTCGAGAAGAGCGGCATCCACGGTGATGGAGCCGACGTAGTCGAGGTCGGCCTGGGTGACAGTGGCGCGATGGATCTTGGACGTCATCATCGTCCGGGTGCGGGTGCTCATCGTGAAACAGCCTAGACGGCCGCGGGGGCCGCGCCGACCCCCGGATGAGAGGTCTGCACCACTCCCGCTCGGCCATCGCCCGTTCATCAAACGCCCGTTCCCGTCTCCCTGCCCGCGCCCCGCTTCGCCCCTCAGCCCGGGCCTGCCATCCTCATCCTCGTCGTTCGAGGACGCGAAGCGGGACCGAGACGGTGCTCCAGGGGCGGGGCCGTGGGCGTCAGCGCCGGTCTGCACCGATCAGCGCGTCAGGGGCACGAGCGCGTTGTCGATGAGGCGGGTGGTGCCCACGCGGGCAGCGAGCGCGAGCAGCGCCTGGCGCGGTGCGCCCTCACCCTGCGCATCCCGCCTCTCAGGGCCCCCGGCCAGCCCGAGCCCGGCGCCCGCCAGGTCCACGAAGGTCTCCGGGTCCACGATGGCGACGTAGTCGACCTCGACCCCAGGGGCGGCCTCCAGGTGGGCCAGCGCGGCGGTGCGGATGCGCGCCGCGTCCGCCCCCGCGCCGGCGGCAGCACGGCCGGCCTCCAGGGCGGCGGAAAGTGCGAGCGCCTGCGAGCGCTGGTCGGGGCCCAAGTAGGCGTTGCGCGAACTCATGGCCAGGCCATCGGGCTCACGGCGGATGTCCACCGGCACGATCTCCACGGGCACGGCGAGGTCGCGGACCATGGCGCTGACGATGGCGAGCTGCTGGGCGTCCTTGCGCCCGAACATCGCCCACCTGGGGGCGGTCAGGTGCAGGAGGGCGAGCACCACCTGGCACACGCCGCCGAAGTGCGTGGGCCGGGTGCGCCCCTCCAGGACCGTGGCGATGGGACCGGGGTCGATGCGCACCTGCGGCTCACCGCCCGGGTACATGACCTCAGGGGTGGGCACGAAGACGATGAGCCTGCCCACCCGCAGGGCACCGTCGGGCGCCGTGAGCGCACGGGTGAGCCCGGCGACATCGGCATCGAGGGTGCGAGGGTAGGCGTCGAGGTCCTCTCCGGGGGCGAACTGAAGGGGGTTGACGAAGATCGTGACGACGACGGTCCCGGCCTCCCCCACGCGGCGGGCGGCCTCGGCGACGAGATCGAAATGACCCTGGTGGAGGGCGCCCATGGTCATGACGACGGCCCGCGGCGCGGCATCGCCCGCGAGGGCATCGGCGAGCTCCGCACAAGTGCGGGCCAGGACAGCGGGGGATGGTGCGGCGGTGCCAGTCATGGCGCTCACACTACTGCGCGCTGAGACTCGGACCGATCCGCACTCGGGGCGCTCCTCACGGCGCGGGGCGGCCGACGGGGCGCATGCGCCGCGCGCTCACAGGCGCAGCGCCTCGTCAGGACCCTGGCTCGTCGGCCTCCAGCGCGCGCCTGATGGCCCCGGCCTGCTCGGCGCCGAGCATCCCTGTGCTCTCACGTCGATCCGTGGTGGCACGGGCCAGCGCCCTGTAGGCGGCGGTGACATCGTCGAGGACGTCGCCCGAGGCGTCCTCCAGCGCTTCCAGAGCGGCGAGGTGCCTGGTGATCGTGCCCGCGTCCCCCCGGGCGATGGGACCGGTGAGGGAGGACTCCCCCTCATGGAGGGCTCCATCGAGCGCGGCGGCGAGCAGCGGGCGGAGCGCGGCGGCGCCGTCGGGGACGCCGGCGGCCTCCAGGGTGCGCACGGCCTGAGTGACGAGGGTGACGAGGTGGTTGGCGCCGTGGGCGAGCGCGGCGTGGTAGGCGGGACGCGCGGACTCCTCCAGGACGAAGGGCTCGCCGCCGAGCTCGACGGCGAGGGCCTGTGCTATCGGCAGGACGGCGGCGGGGGCGGTGACGGCCATGGGGCATCCGGTGAGGCGGGCGATGTCCGTGGACCAGCCGCTGAAGGTCATGGCGGGGTGGATCGCCAGGGGGATGGCCCCGCACTGGCGCGCGGGCTCGAGGATGGCGACGCCGTGCGCGCCCGAAGTGTGGACGACGAGCTGGCCGGGCTGCCAGCGGCGCAGGTCGGCCAGGCCCTGGACGAGGGGGCCCAGGGCGTCGTCGGGGACGGCCAGGAGGACGAGCTCGGCGCGCTCGACGATCTGCTCGACCTCCAGGACGGGGACGCCCGGCAGGAGCATCTCGGCGCGCTCGCGCGAGGCCTGGGAGACGGCGTGGACGCCGACGACCTGGTGCTCGACGGCCCGCAGGGCCGAGCCGAGGACGGCGCCCACGCGGCCCGCGCTGATGATCCCCACCCCGAGGCGCCCGGGGCGGATCGCTCCCCCGCCGGTGGCGGGCGGCTCGGGGCTGGGGCATCCGGATGCGTCACTCATGGCCCGGATCGTCTCACGCGCGGCCGGCTCACGACGCGTGGGCGGTGACGCGGGCGAGCCAGCGGTCGAGGTGCTCATCGTGGCCCCGCCTCGCAGCCCGCGCGGCGATGAGCGCCGAGAGCTCGGTGACGTGCTGGGCGTCGAGGTTGGTCAGGCGGGCGGGCACATCGGAGTCGACCATGTCGAAATGGAGGGTCGCCAGGCCTCGGCGCCGCGCGAGGGGCCCCTGGAGGACGCGGAAGGACTGGATGCGCTCGTAGGGGATGACACTCACGCGCCGTGACCAGCGGTTGAGTCGCAGGATGACGCAGGTGTCGGTCAGGGCGATGGCCTTGCGCCGCCAGGAGATGGGATTGAAGGGACGGGCGCGGCGCGACAGGGGGATGAAGCCGCGCCCCGTCGAGCCGACGGGCGCGGCGGTGGGACCGGCGCCGTCGTCATCGATACCGGTCAAAGCCGATGCGAGGAGGCCATCGGGGTCAGGGGCCCCCAGGTCGGGCACCACCAGCCACAGGGCTCGCAGCGCGTGGTCGCGCGGGCCGACGGGCAGCAGCCGCGTGAAGACCTTCTTCCCGCCTTTCGAGGCGGAGGGGGTGACAGCGCGGCCGGCAACGGTGGCATCCGCGCGCCACCAGTCCTTGCCCCGCCATAGCACTGATTGGACGAGCCCGACGGCGTGCACGCGGCCCGGGGGCAGCGTCGTGGAGGTCGCGTCAGTGAGGCCGTAGCGCACGCGGATGCCCGCGGGCGTCGCCGCCGCGCGGAACCCCCAGCCATAGGTGAGGGTGCTCCACTGCAGGGAGATGAGCGCCATGGGAAGCGTGAGGACACCCATGATGGCGGGCAGGGCGGTGAGGACGTCCGCCTCCTGCCGGAGGACGAAGAACAGCGCGACGACGGTGAGAATGCCGGACATGAGCAGGGCCACCGCTGTCCCCGAGCGCATGAGGGAGGCGATGAGGACGCGGGGCTCGACGGCGTAGAGGGGGTGCTCGGCCTCAGTCAGGACGCCCTCGGAGATGCGGGGCGCGCCCACGACGTCCTCGAAGCCCTTGATCTCGGGGCTCGAGCCGCCACCGGCGCCGGCGCCCGCCTCGCCCGCGCCGACCGGGGCGCCGGGTCGCGCGGCCGTGGAGGCGCCCGCGGCGAGGTCGAGGATCTCCCGGCGCAGTGACTCGAGCTGGCGGGTGCGCAGGTAGCCGATGAGGACCTTGGAGTCCGCGCCGCCGGCGACCTCGACGGAGAGCTGCCCCAGGCCGACGATGCGCCCGAGCAGCGGGTGGGTGATGTCGATGCTCTGGATGCGCGGCAGCCGGGCGATGCGCAGTTGCTTGGCGAGGATCCCCGATCGCAGGTAAACGGCGTCGGCGTCGACGGCGTAGCTCATCGCCCGCCAGGACAGGAACGGGATCATGAGGATCGCGAGCACGATCAGGCCGAGGATGATCCCGGCGCCGACGAGCCAGGTCGTGGGGTCGCCGCCGGAGGCCTCCGCGGCCCAGTCGCGCACGGTCTGGCTGTACTGGCCGGGGTCGACCTCGCGCAGCTGGTGGTAGAGCTCGATCGCGCGCCCGATGTTGTCCCGCGCCTGCCAGGAGACAATGGCGAAGAGGGCGGCGACGACCCTCCATCCGCGGACCAGCGGGGTGATGGGGTGGACGTGGCGCCAGCTCAGGCCCTTGGGGAGGCTCATGGCGCGCTGACGGGCGCCCTTCGGTGCGCCGCCTCCCGCGCGCCGGTTGCGGGCGACGGCGCTGCCGGCCGCCGCCAGGCCCTCGGGGGCACCGCCCTCCTCGGCGGTCCCGCTCACAGGCCGGCCATCCTCTCCTCGCCGCGCTCGGCGAGGATCTGACGCAGGCGCTCGGCCTCGGCCACGGGGAGCCCGTTGATGGTGGCGTCCGTGCCGGCGCTGGCGGTGTGGAGCTTGACCTCGGCGATGCCCAGGCGGCGCCCGATGGGGCCCTGGGAGGTGTCGACGAACTGCATGCGGCCGTAGGGGATGACTGACATGCGGCGCCACATGATCCCCTTGCGCCACAGGAGATGCTCTCCGGCCAGGGCGTACCCCATGGCCCGCACCTGGCGGGGGATCATCCACAGCAGCCAGGCCAGGATGAGGATCGCGGCGACGGTTCCCGCCCAGAACCATGGGCTCACGAGGATGGCGGGGATGGCCGTGCCCGCGGCCAGGATGAGCAGGCTGGGAAGGACCGCCATGACGCGGGCGGTGGCCAGGGAGGGTGAGACCGGGGAGAAGGAGATGCCCCGAGGGGCGAAGGGCCCGCCGGCGCCCAGGGCGGCGTCGGTGAGGCGGGAGGGCCTCGGCGCGGCGGTCCGACGCTGATCAGCGGGGCCTGGAACTGGGTGGGCGGTCATGGATCTCCTCGTCCTCTCAGGAACTCCCATCATGCCCGAGGCGCGGTGGCGGTTCTCTCATCCCACAGGAGGAGGGACAGGACGACGCCCGCTCCCGGCCGCGCGGCGGGGCTCAGGCAGCGGCCCCGGGCGTGGCGGCGCCGCCCGACCGCGCGGGGCCGGTTGGGCGGTCATCGTCGTCGTCGGAGGAATCGATGGCGCACCAGTGCTCCACGAGGAGCCCGACGCCGCACCAGACCGCGCAGGCGACCAGGCAGAGCCCGCTGGTGAGGGCCAGGTCGCTCATCGCCGGTGAGGCGGGGGCGAGGAACGCGCAGACCAGGCCCCCGGCGTAGACGCCGCCGATGCAGGATCCCGCCAGAGCGGAGGCCTGGGCGCCCGCGGCGGTCGCTGCGGCGCCGGTCGGCGTGATCCAGGTCGCCTGCTTGGCGCGCAGGCGCCTCACCGCGAGCCCGGCGATGAGGATGACCACGGCGATGACAGCACCGGTCGCCGCGCCCCACGCGGTCAGGGCCGGCACCCAGCCCCGGTTGCGCAGGGTGAGATCGAAGGCCACCAGGGAGAGGGCGGTCGTCGTGGCGAAGCACGCGAGGACCACCGTCCAGCGCGTGCGCCGCATCAGATCCCCTGCCCGCCCTGGCCGAGGACGTCCTCCCAGCCGGAGGAGGCCGACCATGTGTGGTCATCCGAGCGCTGGGGGCCCTTCCCGTCCTGCGCGGCCTGATCCGGCAGGCCGACCTGGCCGGGCGCCTCCTCGATCACAGGCTCGGCGACCCGGGGGACCTGGTCGACGAAGGGGTTCGGGGCGGGCGGGGCGGGCGGAACCGGCACGGAGGGGGCGCCGGGAATCCCGGGGCCCGATGGCGCGGCGTCGCCGATCGAGGGATCGGCGGCGAGGGCGTCCTTGACCATGGAGGCGGGGACGGTTTCGCTGAAGGGCTCCTCCTCGTCCCCCACCAGTGCGGCCGATGGCGCGGACAGGAAGTCGGGAACGCCCTGCGACTGCGAGGCCCGCTCGCCGCCCTCCTGCGAGGAGTCCGCAAGGGCGTCGGCGGGCACGTACTGGCCGGTGGGGAGCTTGGGCAGGGCGTCGGAGTCGATCCAGTCAAGGGCGAGCCAGCGGATCCCGTCGCGGTCCGGGGCCTGCTCGGCCAGGGCGGCGACGCTCTGGCCGTCGATCTCGGCGAAGGCGTCCGCCTGTGACCAGGGCAGCAGCACGAAGGAGCGGCTGGCGGCGCGAGGGTGCGGGAGGGTGAGCCCGGGGTCGGTCGAGCGCAGGTCGGAGTAGGTGATGATGTCGGCGTCGAGGGTGCGCGGGCCCTTCGGCTCGAGGCGCACGCGCCCGGCGTCGGCCTCCAGGCGCTCGCAGAGGGCCAGGACGTCCCTCGCGGACAGGCTCGTGCGGGCGAGAACCACCGTGTTGAGGTAGTCGGGCTGCTCGGCGGCGCCGGGCTCGATGACGGCGGCGGTGCGCGCCAGGGGGGCGATGGCCGTCACCTCAATGCCATCGGCGCTCTGGAGGGTGTGGACGGCGCGTCGCAGGCTGGGGACGACCTCGCCGAGGTTGCCTCCCAAGCCGATGACGACGGGCACGGGGGCCGCAGGAGCCTCCGCGAGGGGGTCGACGGCGGGGGCGGCCGGGACCTGGCCCTCCGCCGCCGCGTAGCCGGGCCCGGTTGCATAGCCGGGCTCGACGGCCTGGTACTGGGGGGCTGCGTCGTGAGAGGGGGCGGGGTCCTCGGGGGCGAGTGCGCCGGCGTCATGGGGGGCCCCGTCGTGGGAGGGCGCGGCGCCGTCGAAGCCCGCCTCCTCGGCCCACGTCTCCTGGGAGTCCTCTGGCAGCGCGCCGCCGACGGGCTCAGCGGGATCGAACGGGGCGGCGTCCCAGGGCCTGTCCGCGGAGTCGGCCTGGAGGGGACCGGCCTGCCCCGGCTCGCCCCGCAGGGCATCGGGCGCCTCGGCGCGACCGGCGGAGTCGGTCGACGGCCCGGGCGCGAGCGGCTCCGCACCGCCGATGGGGCTGCCCGTGGAGGAGGCCAGGGCCTGCCCGAACTGGTCGGCCGGGACTGCGCCGAGGCCGACAGCGGTCGGGGCGGGCGCCTCCGGCGGCTCGGGAGCGCTGAAATCCTGGGCGAGCGGGGCCTCCGGCGCGCCGGACCAGGAATCGCCGACGGCGTCGAGACGGCCGGTGAAGGCGCCCGGATACGGGGATGCGCCGTTGACCGCCTCGGCCGAGTGGGCCCCGGTAGGGGCTGAGGGCTCCGGAGGCGCAGGGAGCTCCATGGGCAGAGGCGGCTCCGGGGCGGGGGCGCCGGCCGCGTAGGGGGCCGCCGACGGCGCGGATGGCGCAACGGGAGCACTGGCTGCGGCCGGGGCGCTGCCGATGACGGGCGCACTGGCCACGGCGGGCGCACTGCCGACGGCGGGGGCGGAGCCGACGGCGGGGGCGGAGCCGACGGCGGGCGCGCTCGTCGCCGAGGAGAGCACGGAGGCCGCCGCCTCGGACAGGCGCGTGATGGTGACGGAGACGTCGTCGAAGGCGACCTCGAGGGGCGCGTTGGGCTTGTGGATCGTGACCTCCACGGCCATGACGCGGGGGAAGGCGAGGACCGTCTCGCTGATCCGCTCGGCGAGGGTCTCCAGGAGGGCCACGGGCTCGCCCTCGATGAGCGTGACCACCGCGTTGGCGACCGCGGAGTAGTCCACGGCGTCGTTGAGGGAGTCGGTCACCGCGGCGACGGCGGTGCCGCGCGGGCCGAGGTCGAGGGTGATATCAGCGGTGAAGATCTGCCCCTCGGAGCGCTCGAAGGGGAGGACTCCGTGGTAACCGCGGGCGGACAGACCGGTGAGGCGGATCCTGTCGGAGGAGGTGGTGGTGACGGTGCTCATCGGGGGTCCTTCCAGAGGGAGGCGGTGCGGATGGCATCCCGGTTGGCCGGGATCTCGTGGACTCTCACGGCCCAGGCCCCGGCCGCGGCGGCCAGGGCGGTGGTGGCGGCGGTGGCGGCGTCGCGCCCCGTGGGCTCGGCGCCCGGCGGCGCGGCGGCGGCGAGGAAGCGCTTGCGGGAGGAGCCGATGAGGACGGGCAGGCCCAGGTCCTCGCGCAGGCGGGCGGTGGCGGCCAGGAGCTCCCAGGACTGCGGGTGGGTCTTGGCGAAGCCCAGCCCGGGGTCGACGACGATCTGGGAGTCGCGCGCGCCCGCGGCGGCCAGGGAGTCGAGGCGCCGCCGCAGCTCGCCCTCCACCCCGGCGACGACGCCGTCCGGGTAGTCGGTCAGCTCATTCATGGTCTCCGGCGTGCCGCGCCAGTGCTGGCAGATGTAGACGGCGCCGGAGGAGGCCACGAGGGGGTGCATGGCGGGATCTGCCAGGCCCCCGGAGACGTCGTTGATGATGAGGGCGCCGGCATCGAGGGCGGCGCCCGCGGTGGAGGCGTGGATGGTGTCCACGGAGATGACGGCGCCCTCGGCGGCGAGCGCGCGGATGACCGGCAGGACGCGCTCGGCCTCATCGCGCGGGGTGATGGGGGTAGCGCCGGGCCTGGTGGATTCCCCGCCGATGTCGAGGATGTCCGCGCCCTGGGCCAGCAGCTGGCGCGCGTGGGCGATGGCGGCCTCGGGGCTGGACCAGCGGCCGCCGTCGGAGAAGGAGTCCGGGGTGACGTTGACGATCCCCATGAGGAGGCATCGGCCGTCGGCGAGCGAGCCGGGCAGTGGTTCCGGCCTGAGTCGGGGGGCGTCCTGATGCTCAGTCACCGCCCCAGGCTAACGGTTCTCGGCCGAGATGGGCTGTTTCACCGGCCACTGTGAGCGCCGGCTCGCCCCGGAGGGCGCTGCGGGCGGGCGCCGCGCGGGCGTCCATCGAAAGGCTGAGACGGGCCCGCCGAACCCCTCGATCGCAGTATTCCCACGGATCTCGGGCGCTTCTAACGTCAACGGGGTCCGATCATCCACTGAATCGAGGAGTCGAGCGCCCCATGAGCGTTATCGAATCGCAGCACATCACCGCACCAGCGGGCCCCGTGGTCGAGGCCCGGGGCGTGACGAAGGTGTACGGCCAGGGCGATGCCCGCGTCGTCGCCCTCGACGGCGTGAGCCTGGCCATCCGGCAGGGCGAGTTCGCCGCCATCATGGGCCCATCCGGCTCCGGCAAGTCCACTCTCCTGCACTGCCTCGCCGGGCTCGACATCCCCACGGCCGGCCGGATCCTCATCACCGGGGATGACCTGGCCGCCATGAACGACAAGCGGCTCACCCAGGTGCGCCGCGACAAGCTCGGCTTCATCTTCCAGTCCTTCAACCTCCTGCCGACCCTGACCGCCGAGGAGAACATCGAGCTGCCCATGCGATTGGCGCACCGCAAGCCGGACAAGGCCTGGTACGACGCCGTCGTCACCACCCTGGGCATCGGCGACCGCCTGTCCCACAAGCCCACCGAGCTCTCAGGGGGCCAGCAGCAGCGCGTCGCGGTGGCCCGGGCGCTCGTGGGTCGGCCCGATGTCATCTTCGCCGATGAGCCCACCGGCGCCCTGGACACCGCCTCGACCGCCAACCTCCTGGAGACCCTGGTCCGCATGTGCGAGACCCTCGGGCAGACCATCGTCATGGTCACCCACGACGAGGACGCCGCTGCGACCACCCACCGCATCATCCGATTGCGCGATGGCCGCATCATCGACGACGCCCCCGCGGCGCACCGCGGCGGCACCCACGCCATGGGACGGGGGGCCCGCTGATGCCCTCGATCCTCGATCTGCGGCGCACCGTCGCCGCCCTGGTGGCCGTCACGATGAGCGCTGCCCTCATCGCCTTCGCCTTCGTCGTCTCCGATTCTTTCCGCACCCGGACCCAGGAGGGCGCCCGCCTGTCCGTGGGCGACGCCTCCGTGGTCGTCACCGACGGGCGCAAGGCCGACAGCACTGAGGGAGGCCTGGACGAGGCGCTCGTGTCACAGATCTCCGCGATTGACGGAATCGCCTCGGTGCGCGGCGCCCATTGGGACATTCTCAAACTCGACCTGCCGCCGCAGTTGGCCAACTCGATCAACAGCAGCATCGCGCTCCAGGATGTGCCGACGCTCAGCGACCACACGAAGCTGACCAGCGGCCGTCTGCCCTCGGCAGTCGGGGAGGTCGCCGTCAGCACCGACTTGGCCGAGAATCAGGGCCTTGATGTGGGCGATTCCATTCGCACCAAGAGCGCCGATGAGGGCACGCGCACATCCTCCTCAATCGTTGGCATCATCTCGCCGGGCGCCGACTCCAACTACTCCGGGATCGGGGCGGTCTACGCCACGGCCGACCAGAACGCGGCACTCGGCGCGAGGACCGACTACCACTATCTGTACGTGATCGGCTCGCCGGGCACCAGCCCCGAGGATCTGCGCGGGAAGGTCGCTGAAGCCGTCAACGCGGTCCAGCCCTCGGCCTCCACGCAGACCGCGGATGAGGAGATCGTCCAGCGCGCGAGCAGCGAGCAGGGGGGCACGACCATCGCAACGGTCCTCAACCTGTTGGCCCCTGTGTGCGCCATCGTCGCCATGATCGTCATCGCCACGACCTTCACCACCCTCGTGGCCCGGCAGACCCGCACCGTGGGACTTCTGCGCTGCATTGGGAGCAGCCGGCGCCAGGTGATGCTCGCTATCCTGCGCACCGGCCTCGTTACCGGGGCGATCGGTTCCATTCTCGGCGCAGCCGTCGGAGTCGGCGGTGCCACGGCCCTCGTGCGTTCGGGGACGTTCGCCGACCTGTCCGGCGAGTTCCTCACGATCTCCCCCGTCTCTGTCGCGATCACCGTTGCCCTGGGCACCCTGACCACACTTGTCGCGGTGCTGCGTCCCGCCCGACGAGCCACCCGTGTCTCCCCACTGGTGGCGCTGACGGGCCAGACGGCCGACGTCAAGCAGGCGGGGCGCCAGCACCGGTGGGCCGCGGCGATCGGCGCCGTCCTGGCCCTCGTCGGGGCAGTCCTCGCCGCGATGGGAGGCCTCGGCGGCAACCTGTACCTCGCTGCCGGCGGAGGCGTCATCGTGATCTCCGGGCTCCTGGCGATGCTGCCCCTGCTCACCGTGGGGATCGTGAGCCTCATCGGGCGCCTTGGCGCATCGGGGCGGTTACCGGTCCTCCACCTGGCCACTCGCAACCTGGCCGGCAACGCCAGTCGCTCGGCGGCTACAGCGGCCACGCTCTTCGTCTGCGTGCTGGTGGGCTCGGCACTGTTCGTCGGCCTGTTCTCCTTGCGCTCCTCCTTCAACGAGATTGTCTACCGCGGCTCGCCGGTTGATGCTCAGGTTCATGGAGTGACGCCGCAGACCGACACCGAGCAGCTGTCGTCAGCCCTGGCATCCGTCGATGGGGTGGCCAGGACCATGGAGGTTCCCTCGCTCGAACTGACCCAGGGCGTGGACGGCCGCGAGGAGAAGCTCTACGCCGTCGCCATCGACAAAACCGAGGCTGCCGCCGTCGTCCGGTCCACCCACGGGTTGGAGGATCTGTCCGATGACACGCTCATCGTGGGCAAGATCTACCACATTCCCGACGGCGCGCAGGTCACCCTCAAGGGGCCGGGTGGTCAGACCACGTTGACGGCGCGCGTGCGCGAGGGCTGGGGGGCGGCGATCACCCCTGCTACGGCGCAGCGTCTGACGGCCGGTGCCCCCACGGACTCCATGATCTGGATCCGCACCAGTGGAAGCTCCCTCGAGACGACGGAGAAGGCCATCCGCGAAGCGACCCGGGGGCAGGGCCTCATGGTCGTGAGCAGCACGGCAGCGCGGGAGCAGATGGAGGACAACATCAACCGCATGGTGCTCATCGTGTGCCTCGTCATCGGGTCGGCCTTCGTCATCTCCCTGTCCGGCCTGGCCAACACCACCGACATCTCGGTTCTGGAGCGCACACGCGAGATCGGGGTCCTGCGCGCCACTGGCTCCAGCCGATCGGAGATCAAGCGCCTCATCATCTCCGAAAGCGTCCTCATCGCCACCGTCGGAGGCGTCCTGGGGCTGGTCGCGGGGACCGCTTTGGGGGGCGCCGGGACCTTAGCAGCGCTGAAGGACGGCGGGGTCACCCTGGCCCTCCCCTACGCGGAGCTCGCCGGCATCATCATCGTCACTTTGCTTGTGGCTATGTCGGCATCCCTGCGCCCAGCTGGGCGGGCAAGTTCCATCCCACCGGTGATGGCACTCGCGGAGGACTGAACGGGTCGCACCGACCGAGCCCCGCTTTCATCGACGCCACCCCTTTGCGCCGCGGCAACGCCTTCGAGCGTTGCCGCGGCGCGACGCATGATCAGGTCGACCGCCACTCCATCCTTCCTTCTGCTCTCCCACTTCTCAGCCATAAGGGTGACACCGGCTCTTCAATTCCTTCCTTCCACCCATTCCTCCGCATTTACGTATTCCCTAGACTTCAATCATCACCAAGAGATGAGAAACCTTCAGGGAACCCTCACCGACCATGGAGAGAATCCTTGCGAAGCCGAATCCACGACGATCTTGAGCAACGACCCCTCTGACAGCACGGGAGTCCCCCAGGCATAAGACGCTCCCTCAAGAAAGAGAAAGGACACCGGGCATGAAACAGTTCGCCCGCCGCACCGCGACTCTCGCCGACGCCACCTTCACCCAAGCCCTCGATTCGGAGACCAAACCCCCTACCGAGGGGGCCGAATTCAGCTGCCCCATGACCGACTACCCCTGCATCATGCACTGCAAGGCCATCGGCTACAGGGGCGGCTACTGCGGGGGATTCCTCAATCTCTCATGCCGCTGCCACTGATCTCCGAAGAACTCAGAACCAGGAACACAAACCACAGACTTCCCCGATCCGGGGAAGGTGCGCGGAAGCCTCTCGCGCACCAAGACCCTTCCGGATAATCCGACCGGAAGAGATCCAGAAAGGAACACACTGATGGACAAGTTCACCCGCCGCACCGCCGACCTGGCCGCCAACGAGCTCGGCGACGACATCAACGCCGAGACCCGCACCCCCCTCGAGGACGCCGAGGGCTTCGGCTGCCCGTTCAACGCGTATCAGTGCCACAGCCACTGCCTCAGCATTGGCCGTCGCGGCGGTTACTGCCGCGGTCTCGTTCGCCAGACCTGCGTCTGCTACCGCTGAGTCCGCAGCGAGCATTGGGGCCCGTCCCGCGCCGCTGGCACGGCGCGGGACGGGCCCCGAGCCCCGACCAATCTCCTAGATCAAGGCTCACACCGATGGATCTCAAGCATACCCCCTGGGCCAGTGCCTGCACACTCCTGTCCAAGAGCACAGGATCCTGGCAGCCGACCACGGAGAAATCCCTGGCCGAGCAGCACACCGCGGTCTCCCTTCGATTCCTCCTCGCCCGCATCGCCGATGTCCGCCCACCGCTGGGCCAGTCGGTCTTCATCGGCGCCCTTCAACTGACTCCCGGCACCGCGCTCGTCGGTGACAATGTTCAGCCCATGGCCCAGGATCTGTATGACTCCGTGGGCGCAAGCAGCCTCCGCCAGGGGGAGGAGGTCCTCGGGGCCGCGCTGGCCCGCCACAGCGACAGCGACACGATCGACTCCCTGACTCCCGTCGACACGGCCATCCCGCACTACCTCACGTCCCTGATGAGACGGCACCAGCCGGAGACTTCACCCAAGACCGGGCCGGCGACGGCGATCGACGCCCGCGGCATCCGCGACGTGATCGGCGCCATCTCCAGCGAGCAGTCCGCTCCAGCTGCCACCAGGGGCCTTCTACGTCGGATCCTTGGGAAAGCGGACGACGCGCACGGCCACGATCACGGAGCGGGAAACGAGGCGGAGGAAGGCCTCACCGTCGTCGAGATGGAGCCGCAGTGGCTCAGTATCGACGCTCTCCAGACGATCGATGTCGCCCGGATCATCTCCCTGTCCTCCTGGGAGGACGCACTCTCAGGATTGTCCCCCCGGGTCAGTCAGCTCCTATGGACCGCCTCCAATGATCCCGCCGGATCCCCCGGGTCGTCCCGAGCCCCGTACCGCCCCGCGCATGATCCCGAGGTCCTCACAGCATTCGCCCGAGTCCCATACGCCCAGCGCTCGGAAGAGATCAGGAATGGGATTCGCACCCTCGATGCGGCCCTGTTCCGGGCCCAGGGTCGCGATCCAGTCAACGATCATGCGGCGGCCCGTCTACGAGCCGTCTCGGAAGCTGTGTCGATGTGGCCCTCCTGGCAGGAGGAACTGAGGGATGGGACTCTAGCCGCAAATAGCTGCATCGATCCTGACGGACTGGCAATCATCGGCCAGGATCCCTTCCTCAGACAGAAGTACGCGCACGACGTGAAGAAAACCGTTGAAATTGAAAGGTGGGTGACATCATGGATCAACAATGGCGGCTCGCTGACGGAATGATTCTGACGCACCTGGACAACGGCGGCTGGACCATCGCCGACCTCCACCATCTCGCTATTCACGAACTGGACGAGGAGAGCGGAGACCTCATTAATCACGCCTTGAGCCATCCAATACCCACCCCTCTACCCCCGATCGTCAGCGCCGCAACGGAATCCGGCATCCTCATTCACGCCCCGCAGGGCGGCGACACCAAGGAGACATCCTCATGAGCAGCATTCTCATCACCATGCTCATCGGCGGGGCCACAGGAGTACTCCTGGGGACTGCCAGCGCCAAGATCTGGGCTGCCGCCCACAGGGAGTTGGCATGGCCCGAGGGGGCAAATTTCCTTACCCTCCATTTGTCGAGCGCGTTTGTCATCACCGCAGAGATCCTCGTGTCCCTCCTGGCCCTGGCTGCGGCAGACCAGCGGATCGCCTTCCTGGCGCTGGCGATCATCTACGCGGGATTCGTCGTCGGCGCCACCACCCTGAGAGGACAGGAATGCGGATGCTTCGGCATTGCCGGCATGCGGGTCGGTGCGGCGCATATCTGGGGATGCGCCCTGACCGCGGTCGCACTGGTGGCCAGCGCCCTGAGCAGCCCGGAGGCGGCAAGCCCGCGGCCGGAGCGCCTCTACGTCGCCGTGGTCACCGCCGTCGTCATGACCGCAGCGATGCGGCTGTGGAACCGGTGGAGGCATGTGGAGATCGGCCAGGGCGATCACAACCGCCTCTACGTAGTCCTGTCCCCCACCTGCAGCGCTTGCTCCGCACTTGCCGTGATGGAGGACCACCGCATCGGCGACTCTGAGCTCGACGGCACGATCCACTGGATTGACCGCGACTCCGATCCGGCCGTCTCGCTGCGCGACGCCGGCGTCGGCATTCCCTCCTACCCGGCTGTCGTCTCCCTGTCCACCACCGATCCCGCGCATGCCCAGGTCGCCTCCGGGCTTCGTGACTGCAGGGAGGTGCTCCAGTCATGGCGGAACCGTCAACTCGTCGCCCTGGCATGAGCCTTTCTCGCCGCGTCCTGTCGTCCACATGCGGCCGGGCACTGCGAGCATCGGCACCTTCGATCATCATCGCCTCGATCCTGCTCGCCGCCCAGGCGGCCCTGAGCACTGTGTCGCCACTGATGCTCCAGCGCATCATCGACAGCGTGAGACCGGGCATATCCGGCTCGGATCTCCTCATCCCAGGCATGCTCACTGCGCTGGCCGCAGTGGCCAGCACGGTTGTGTCGGTGGCCTCGCAGCGGATGACCGCCTTCACCGGGCAGCGTTTCCAGGAGCGGCTCCGCGTGCTCATGCTCATCAAGCTCACCCATCTGCCCTCCTCACGAGTCACCGCCGCCCCCAGCGGCGCCCTGCTCTCGCAGATCACCAATGACACCGCGCAGGCGCAGTCCTTCGTCTCCACGATCCTGCCCCAGTGCTTCGGACTCGTGGCACGGCTGGGGATCCTGTTGGGCATCATGTGGTCCCGCTCCTTCAGCATCACCCTCGTGGTCTTCGCGCTGGCAGTGATTCTCATCCTGCCCACCGAGAGAGTGGCCCGCGCCCTTGGCGCGACCACCGACCACATGCTCGACGCCATGTCACTGTTCAGCGGCTCCGTCATCGAGCGCGTGGGCGTCGCGGGTCACCTCTTCTCCCGCACGACGGCGGATATCCCCTCCGATGAGCGCCGCGCCGAGCAGGCCGCCGCCGACGTGCGCCGGTCCCACATCCGCATGATCACCGTGGACAGCGCATTCTCCTCCTGCCTCGACCTCGTCGGCGCCCTGGGCACCGTCGCCGTCCTCATCATCGGCGGTCACTCAGTCATCCGGGGAAGCATGAGCCCTGGCGCGCTGGCCGCGCTGGCCACCCTCACGCCCCAGCTCTACGGCCCACTCCAAGCGGCTTCCGGCGTCCGCACGGGTGTGGCCACCTCATGGGCCGCTCTCACCCGGATCCATGACTTCCTGGAATCCGATGAGGAATGGCACCCCTCCCCGCGGATCCCAGTCAGCGCACCCAGCGACGGCGCGCTTCTGGTCAGGGAGGCCGACTATTCCATCTCGACCGGCCCCAAGAGCACTGTGCTCCTGGACTCGGTCAGCCTCACAGCCCGCTGCGGGGAGATCGTGGCGATCGTCGGCCCCTCAGGAAGCGGGAAATCGACCCTGCTGAGTTTGATCGCCGGCGCGAATCACCCCAGCCGCGGCAGCATCACCGTGTCAGGTCTCTCCCCTGAGGAGACGGGGACTGAGGGGTGGAACCGCATCGTCCAACTCTGCCCCCAGGAGCCCTTCTTCCGCAGCGGGACCCTCATGGAGAATTTCGAGACCGTCAGTCCCGGCATCAGCGAGGAGCGTATCCGCAGCCTGTGCCGCAGAGTCGGACTGGACCTGGACCAGTTGGGGGACCGCAGTGGAACGGACACCATGCTTGGGGAGCGCGGCGCGCGGATCAGTGGTGGGGAGCGAGCGCGGTTGGCGATCGCCCGGGTCCTCGCCCTCAATCCTCGAGTACTGCTCCTGGACGAGCCCACAGCCGCCCTCGATGACGACTCCACTGACCGTCTCATCTCCACGCTGGTCGACCTGCGGCGCGACCACTGCATCATCGTCACCACCCACGACGCACGCCTGTTCGCCACAACCGATCGCGCCTATCGCATGGAATCCGGCAGGCTCAGGGAAGTCCCAGCGCTTGCCCTGTCAGGGGTATAGAAAGGACATCCCATGAGCGCGAGCATCACCACGCTACCGATCCAGCACCGCAAGCAAGGGCTCAATCAACTGAGCATTCACACGCTCGTCGACCACCGCACCGGGGCGAGGGCCGTTCTCGAGGCGCCCGTGTTCCGCAGCGTTCCCCGGCCGCGAATGGACCTACTCCGGTACAGGGGCGTGACCTACGACCGGCAGTCCGGCGACATCGTCTCCTCCAGCGTCCCGCATGGATACCTGGGCACCGTGGTGAACGATCGCCCAGCCCTCTTCTCCGAGCGTGGGGACGGGCTTCCCCTCCCCTATGGCCCGAAGGGGTGGGTGCTCTCCACCTGGAGGGACGACGGCCGTGTCGATGTCAGCGCCTGCGCCGAGGTGGGGGCAGAGCCGGTCCGCTGGGGCGCGAGCACGCGCTCCCTCCTGGGCCTCAGGCCCAATCAGGCGGGGACGACGCGCCTGTGGTCCTTCGGCGACCATGTCGTCTGGCTCCGGCCTGAGCACCAGCCATCCGAGGTCATCACCCGGGACAGCACTGGGGCATCCATATGGCCAGATGCGACGGTGGAGGAGTTCTTCACCTCATCCCTGTGCACTGTCATGATCGACGACCGCCCCCTGCCCGGTCTCCCACAAGGCTCGGTGGTGCTGATCGAGCCGGGCAGCCCCTTCCTCATCGGAGTGGCCGGCACACCCCAGGAACTGGCGGATTTCCTCCGCGAGGATCATGTCCACCAGTACCTGGTCAGTGGCGGCCCGCCGGAGGCGGAGGATGCTGAGCCGTCAGTCTCGCTCGTCGGCGATCTGCCGCGCGGCTCCGTCGCCCACCGCCGACTGGGCGAGAGCGTCATTCCAGTCTTCACCGAGCGGCTCGAGGAAGAGACCACGTCCTACCGCGTGGATGATGGCTCGGTCCTGGCCGTCGTGGACGACGGCGTCAGCCACTACACCGGCATTCCGGGGCTTAACGGCGTCTGGGTCGAGCTCCGCACGCCCCATGTCCTGCGCTGGCCTGGGGGCTCGTGGAGCGGCGACCATCCCATCGACCGCGTCCTGCCCGGCAGCACCGATGACAACGTCCAGGTGATCACCATTGATGGCGGCCACCGCCTGGTCGCCGTCCCCAGCGCACAGCCCTCGCGCGAGGCCCCCGAGGAGCCTTCCGCGCCGATCCTGTGGTGCCCCTCGACGGAGGATCCGAGCATGGGGCAGTCGGCAGTAACCGTGACCCGTGTCCTTCCTGAGCGCACCGTCGACGTCACCTCGGCCGAGTCCGCGAGGAGCGCCCCGCCCCTGGTCTGGTTCGCCAACGCCTGGTCGCTTCCTACCCAAGAACGCCGCCCCGCGCATCTCGATCTCGGCATGCTCCAGCCGGACAGCGTCCGATGGTGCCATGCCGGATCACGACCGGTAGTCCGGGTCGGCATCGATTACCTAGCCTTGTCAAGGCTCGAGGCTCAAGACATCCTCTCCGAGTTGAACAGTGCCTGGGAGGCCGCACTGGGAATGATCGCCGAGGAACTGCCATCGGCGGGCACGCCTTTCCTCGGCGGGCACAGTTTCGGCGCCGCGCTCGCCGCTATCTCCGTGCTGCGAGGCGCCTCCTCCCCTACGGGCGTCCTGCTGCGCAGCGGCGCATACGATCGGTACACGACTCCGGCCGGGTTCGAGCACGATCGCCGGACATCCGCCTCAGACCCTGCTCTCTACCGCATGATGTCCATCCTCCCCGACAGCCGCGACCATCGAAGGATCCCCTTCCTCCTGACCTGCGGGGATTCGGATGAGAATTCCGCGACCACACCGGAGCAATCGATCTTCTTGTACGAGAACCTGCTCGTGGCCGGAGCGGATGTGACGCTATCCATCTTTCCCGGGGAAGGGCATCGCTTCAACTCCCGGCAGTCCATTCTGGATCGTCGGCTCATTGAGTCGACATGGATGGACGAGCGCTTGGGACAGCTCTTATAGCCGCCTTAACCAGCACATCGCGACCATAGAAAGAAACGCATCATGATCAGGATTCATCGCCCCGATCTCTCCTCATCCATCAGCACAATCCTGGATTCCAGGGCCCCGGAAGGGATGCGCGACTGGATCCAGCGCAGCGCCCAGCCCTCTTCGGAGAGCCTCGAGCACGTCGAAGCGAGGCTCCTCGCACTCCGAGGAGCCCTGGCCAAGACTGGCGCTTCCCTGTCCAGTGACATAGAGAAGGATGCCGCGCTCGTGCACGCCGCCCGGCGCCAGGGCCACCTGATCGATCTCGTCATCGGCCGAGAGCGCGCCCCCTACAATGGAGAGGCCGGGTTCCTCTCCTGGATCGAGCACAACGGCTCCGTCCTCCTGACCACCGCCCCTGTGCGCGAGCTCTACGAGGAGGTGGCCCGATGGTGACCCGTCTGAGATGCCGTGGCGCCCAACGGTCTCCTCGCGCGGCGCTGGCGATCCCGGTAGCAATGGCATTGCTGCTCGGCCTGGTGGGCGGCCCGGCGAGCGCATGCCCATCTCCGGATGGCGCGCCGTCCAGCGATTCGCTCCCCCCTGATCCACTCCTATCCGAGCAGTGGTACCTGGATTGGTTAGAGGTCCCGGGCACGCCGTCATACGGGTCCGGCGTATCCATCGGAATCATCGACACCGGCGTGGACTCCGACCATCCAGACCTTGCCCCCGCCTATGACGCCGCCACAAGCAGGTCATTCCTCACGGGAAACTCCTGCGACGACGATCCCGGCTGTGGCGATCCAGGATTCGACGGGGCGGGCCATGGCACCGGGGTCGCCGGCATCATCGCCGCCTCCGCGGATGGGCACGGTATCGTCGGGGCAGCCCCAGGCGCCCGCATCGTCAGCCTCAAAGCCGGGGATCAGAAAGGGATCTTCACCGCCGAAGCCACGAGTCAGGCGATCAGGTACGGCGCGGACGCCGAGCTCGACATACTTGTCATGAGCTTCACCATCGACCCCTGGTTCCGGCTCTGTGAGGATGCGCCGCAAGACACTCCGCAGGAGCGCGAGCAGCAGGAAGAGGACCTGGAGAGGATCACATCAGCCTTGGAATACGCCTCCTCACGCGGCGTTCTCCTCGTGGCCGCCTCTGGGAACAAGGCGTTCGACCTTGACAACGGCACCGAGGACGAGTACTCGCGATGGTCCGGCCAAGGCAAGAGGCCCGTCACCGATGAGTGCGTGACCATGCCGGCCCAGTTCGACGACGCCATCACCGTCGGGGCGTTGTCCAAGAACGGGACGAGGGCGCCGTACTCAAACACTGGGACGGCCATTGATATCGTCGCGCCCGGTGGGGACCCGGTCATGTACGACCCAGCTGGCACCACGCTCAGCCAGGACGACGCGATCCTGTCCGCAGCCTCCGCTGATCTCCTGCGCCGGGCCGGGGCTCTCGCCGACGACGGGACGCCCCTCACCGATGAGATCCTCCATGATTGCCCGGCAGGCCCCGCGTCCTGCCGCTACTACTGGCATGAGAGCGGTACATCCTTCGCGGCGCCCCAGGTCGCGGCGGCTGCGGCCATCCTCCTCTCACAGGGTATTCTCGCTGATGAGGTAGAAGATGAACTGAAGTCCCTCGCCTCCCCGATCCCCTGCCCGCCGGAGGACCAGACCCTCGTGTGCGAGGACAGCGGAGATGGGATGAGCACCTGGTACGGCGCGGGGGCGCTCCAGCTCCCTCATGAGGCCATCACCGATTCAGGTGGCCAGGTCACAGCTCCTCCTGGTGAACGGTAACGACGAGCTTCAACCGGGAGCTCACACCGTACTTCTTCATGACATGCGAGATATGGGTCTTGACAGTGGCCTCGGAGAGGTAGAGCTTCTCCGCGATCTCCGCGTTGGAACACCCCTCGCAGAGGAGGGCGAGGACCTCGGCCTCGGCTTTGGTGATGCCAGGGCGGGGCCCCGACATCGGGCGCAGGTGCTGGGCCACGAGGCGGGAGGCGGTGGCTGGGGAGATCGTTGTGCCACCGTCGCGGGCGGCGTGGACGGCGCGGATCACCTCCTCGGGAGAGGAGTCCTTGAGGAGGAAGCCGTTAGCGCGCTGGTCCAGCGACGTTCTCATGGCCTCATCATCATCGAAGGAGGTGAGCATGATGACGGCCGTCTCCGGCACGTCCCTCCTCACGGCGGCGAGCAGCTCCAATCCATCCATGCCCGGCATGCGCACATCGGTGATGAGCACATGCACCCGGTAGCGCTGGAGGAAGGCCAACGCCTGCCTGGCCGAGTTGAAGGTGCGGAGCACCTCGATCCTCTCATCCTCATTCAGGTAGGCCCGTAGGGCCTGCAGGACCATCGGGTCGTCGTCGACGACCACCACTCGGCACTTCTCGTCACGGACATTGTCTTGATCAGCGGGAATGGCGTCGTTGTGCATGGGATGATCGTAACCATCACGTTCTCCTCCGAGAGGTGCGATCATGCGTCCTCACAGAACTGACGAGCAGGCCTCCCCCGTGTGGTGGGCCACGAGACATGCGCATCTGATGCACGCGGGGATCGCTCTGTTCCTGTTCGCCATCTCCCCGGTCACGAGCGGCTCCTGGCAGCCCTGGGTTCTCGGGATCACCGCGCTCCTCGTGGGTTGCCTCCCCCTGTCCTCACTGCGCCCTGCCCCCGGCCTCCTCGCAAGCCTCCTCCTCAGCTGGATCGGTCTGGTCGGGGCGGAGCCAATCGCCCTCTCCGCCCTCGCTGTCCCCTGGTTCATCTGCGCGATGCTCCTCGCCCGGGGATACCCTCGCCGGGTGACCTACCTGGCCGCCGGGGCTCATGCCCTCGCGTTCGTCGCCTACGCGGCCTTTTCGCCCAATGGCGCCACCATTGGCCTCCTCGTGACGACGATCATCGCCTCCCCCTGTCTCGCTGGTGGTGAGACTGTTCGGCGCCATCGCCACATGATCACCACGAGTGAGCAGAAGCGCCAGGAGAGACTGGAGCAGCAACGGCGCCTCGTGGTCTCCGAGCTCCATGACACCGTGGTCCGCGACCTGAGCCATGCGGTCATGCTCGCCGAGCAGAGCCGTTTAGCGCATCCCAATGACGATCTCCTCCAACGAGAGCTCGCTGTTATCATTCCCCCGATCCGCACCGCTATCAAGCAGTTGCGGCGGAGCCTCAAGACGATGAGCGCCGCCAAGGGCGACGACGCCCTCCTCCTCCTGGCATCCTCCCCGCCACCGCGCCTTTCCGAGACCATCGCGAGATCCCGGGCCTCGCTCGCCGATCGCGGCGCAACGCTGGCAGAGGAGGGCGTCGAGCTCCTCGACAGCCCAGCGATCACCCCAGGCGTGCATCAGCAGTTGGTGAGGGTCATCGGTGAGCTCATCACTAATGCCGCGAAGTACGCCTCCCCGTCCTCCGCGGTCTCGCTCGTCGTTGAGACTGACGGCAACACCCTCGAGTGCATGTGCGCCAACGCGATCAGCCCTGATGCCCCCATCAGCGACGCGCTGTCCTCCAAGATCGGCCTGGATGGGGCGCGGCGTCGGATCGAGACACTAGGGGGAACCTTCACCGTGAGCAGATCGGCCGAGCGGTGGTCCGTCGTCTTCAGTGTTCCGATCCAGGTCCGCACCATGCCATGAGCCGGCGGGGTACAGAGAGTTCATCCGACGTCATCCCTGTGCCCCATGGCTCGGCGGATAGTCCTAGAACAACGAGAAGAGGATCATCCGTTCGAAGACTATCGCTGCCATCACGTGCGGCGAAAAATAGGGGCATCATCCCCGCTAGGACAAGGAACCCCCATGATCGCCCGCGCCTCTCGCCTCCTCCCTGCCGTCATCGTCAGCAGCCTGCTGGTCCTGTGCCCAGCTGCCAGCGCCTCCGCCAGCACAACTCCTACCCACCTGGGGGTAAGCAACTCGTCCATCGCGCCCACCGGATGGGATGGCTGCGCCAAGTGGGTGAGGCCATTTCTTCGTGGAGTATGTCACTGATCCCATCCACTATACGCCTGTTCCCAGGCAGAGCACCCGCGCCAGTCAGTGCCTCCCGCCCTGGATGAGGCTCATGGCCTCGGCGCGGGTGGCGGCGTTACGCAGCTGGCCGCGCACGGCCGAGGTGACGGTGTTGGAGCCGGGCTTGCGCACGCCCCGCATGGACATGCACAGGTGCTCGACGAGGGCGTCGGCGATCTGGGCCGTGAGCCTCTCCTGGACCTGGGGCCGGCGCGCGTAGCCCTCCACGAGCCGCGCCAGCTTGGACAGCCCGGTGACCCTCCCCCGCTCACCGGGCAGGTAGGCCACGTGGGCGACGCCGTGAAAGGGCAGGAGGTGGTGCTCGCACACGGAGTACATGGGGATGTCGCGCACGAGGACCATCTCGTGGTGGCCGACCTCGAAAACCCGCTCCACATGCTTGCCCGGGTCCTCATCGAGCCCGGCGAAGAGCTCCGCGTAGGCGCGGGCCATCCTCTCGGGGGTGTCGCGCAGGCCCTCGCGGTCCGGGTCCTCGCCGACGGCGGTCAGGAGATCGCGCACGGCGCGGCGCACGCCCTCGGCGTCGTAGGTCATGCGAGGGGGCCCTCGGAGCCAGCGGCGTCAGCGCCCATCGCCGTGCCCTCCGCTGTGTCCGCCCCGGCGGCGGGGCGGCGCGGGAGGCGCGATCCGGTGAAGGAACCGGCGACGCCGTCGGGAAGGACGAGGCTGTCATCAGCGGACCACAGGGGCCGCTCGGGCTGCTTGACGACGGGGGCGAAGATCGCCTCCAGGTCCTTCTCCAGGAGGGTCTCCTTCTCCAGGAGCTGGGTGGCCAGGTTCTCCAGGACGTCGCGGTTGCGGGTGAGGATCTCCCAGGCCTCGCGGTGGGCGGCGTCGAGGAGCTCGCGGACCTCGGCGTCGACCTGCGCGGCGACGGCCTCGGAGAAGTCCCGGTTGGTGGCGGACAGGCCCAGGACGGTCTCGTTCTCGGTGGTGCCGAGCTTGACGGCGCCGACGCTGCGGGTCATGCCGAAGTCGGTGACCATGCGGCGGGCGGTGCCGGTGGCCTTCTCGATGTCGTTGGAGGCGCCGGTGGTGGGGTCGCGGAAGACGATCTCCTCGGCGGCGCGCCCGCCCATGGCGTAGACGAGCTGATCGAGGAGCTCGTTGCGGGTGGTGGAGTACTTGTCGTCCGCGGGCATGACCATGGTGTAGCCCAGGGCCTTGCCGCGCGGGAGGATCGTCACCTTGGTGACGGGGTCGGAGTAGGCGCCGGCGGCGGCGCACAAGGCGTGGCCGGCCTCATGGTAGGCGGTGACGGCCTTCTCGTGGTCGTTCATGACGCGGGTGCGCTTCTGGGGGCCGGCGATGACGCGGTCGATGGCCTCGTCCAGGGCGCGATTGTCGATGAGCTGCGCGTTGGAGCGGGCGGTGAGCAGGGCGGCCTCATTGAGGACGTTGGCCAGGTCGGCGCCGGTGAAGCCGGGGGTGCGCTTGGCGACCTGGTCGAGGTCGACGTCGCCGGTCATGGGCTTGCCCTTGGCGTGGACCTTGAGGATGGCGGCGCGCCCGGCCATGTCGGGGGCCTCCACGGAGACCTGGCGGTCGAAGCGGCCGGGGCGCAGGAGCGCGGGGTCGAGGACGTCGGGCCGGTTGGTCGCGGCGATGAGGATGACGTTGGTGGTGGCGTCGAAGCCGTCCATCTCGACGAGGAGCTGGTTGAGGGTCTGCTCGCGCTCGTCGTGGCCGCCGCCCATGCCGGAGCCGCGGTGACGCCCGACGGCGTCGATCTCGTCGACGAAGATGATGGCGGGGGCGTTCTCCTTGGCCTGATCGAAGAGGTCGCGCACGCGGGAGGCGCCGACGCCGACGAACATCTCGACGAACTCCGAGCCGCTCATGGAGAAGAAGGGCACGCCGGCCTCGCCCGCCACGGCCTTGGCCAGCAGGGTCTTGCCCGTCCCCGGCGGGCCGTAGAGGAGGACGCCCTTGGGGATCTTGGCGCCGACGGCCTTGAACTTCTCGGGCTCGGAGAGGAACTCGCGGATCTCCTCGAGCTCCTCGACCGCCTCATCCTCACCCGCGACGTCGTCGAAGGTGACATCGGGCATCTCCTTGGAGCCGATCTTGGCCTTGGATTTGCCGAAGCCGAGGGGGCCGGACGAGCCACCGGAGACACGGCTCATGAGGAACCAGAGCAGACCCAGGAAGAAGAGCATGGGCAGCGTGATCTGGAGCAGGGAGCTCCACCAGGAGCTGGTGGGGACCACCGAGTTGAAGCCGCCGACGGGCGCGGCCTTCTGAACGAGCTCGTCGACCTGGGCGGCCTGGGCGTCGGTGTAGGTGAACTGGACCTTGTCCCCGACCTGCCGATCCTCCTGGCCGGGGAGCTTGGCCTTGGCGGTGTAGGGGGCCGCGAGGTCGAGCTCGACGCGATTGGTGCCGTCGATGACGGTGATCGACTTGATCGTGGTGCCGTCACTGAGGATGGTCAGGCCGTCGGAGGTGTCGATGGCGCGGTAGCCGCTGAGGGAGGAGTAGAGGGCCCAGATGAGAACGGCGACGAGCACGATGGGGGCGGCCCACACGAAGGGGCTGCCGAGGGCGCCCCTGCGCTTGCGGTTCTTCTTGTCGCCGCGGCCGGAGGGGTCACGGCGGTCGCTGTTGCCGCCCCGGCCCCCCGAGGGAGTGGGCTTGGGGCTCTGGCCAGGCTTCTTCATGGGCGGTGCGTCCCTTCAACGTACCCGGAGCGTCATTCTGGTCCGACGCTATCCCATGAGGCCGCGGATCACCGCACCCGGGCGCCTCACGTTCGCGCCGGGCGTGCGGGGGATGGCGAAGGCCGGGATGGGACGAAGCGGGATGGGTCGGGCTGAAGCGCCGGCCGTGGCACGCTCAGAACGGGGTCCGGCGGGCGAAGCGTTGGAATGACGCGGAAGGGAGAAGGGCCGCGGAGCCTCGTACGTGCGTTGACGGGCCGTATGCGCGCGGGAGCCTGCAAGCGAGGGACGAGCCGACGTGATTCCAAGGAGAAGTCGGCGCCGCCACGCGCTGAGCATGCCGTCGCCCCGCCGCTCTCAGCCGCCGTAGACCTCGGGGCGCAGGGTCGCGATGAAGGGCAGGTTGCGGTAGCGCTCGGCGTAGTCCAGGCCGTAGCCGACGACGAACTCATTGGGGATGTCGAAGCCCACATACTTGACGTCGACCGCGACCTTCATCGCCTCCGGCTTTCGCAGGAGCGTGGCGATCTCCACGCTCGCCGCCCCCCGGCTGGCGAGGTTGCCCAGCAGCCAGGACAGGGTGAGGCCGGAATCGATGATGTCCTCGACGATGAGCACGTGGCGGCCCGTGAGGTCGGTGTCGAGATCCTTGAGGATGCGCACCACGCCGGATGACTTCGTGCCCGAGCCGTAGGAGGACACGGCCATCCAGTCCATGGGCGCATTGCGGTGAAGGCGCCGCGACAGGTCCGCCATGACGTACACGGCGCCCTTGAGCACACCAACCAGCAGCAGATCCTCATCGGCGTAGTCGGCGTCGATCCTCTCGGCCATGTCATCCAGTCGGCTCTCGATCTCCTCGCGCGAGATCAGCACCTGCTGGAGATCGGCGCCCATATCGGCAGCATCCATGCCCTCATCCTCCCTCATTCCTCGTCATTCGCACCGATGACTCGTCCGGGTCGGGACGGCGGCGGCGCGGGCCAAGCCTGCCAGACCGCTCCGGCGCAGGGCCTCCCCCAGAGTCCCATCGCCCCCATTCCGTGATCATCACTCTGGTCAGATGGACTGTTCAGGGCCTGTTCAGGGGCTGTTCAAGGGCCCTGGCAGCGGGGAGGGCACCGTCCCCGCCGCGGCGGGAGCACCCGATCAGATCCCCCAGCCGGGCTCATGAGAGGTGGGCCCCGCTCCCGACCCGCTCCAGCCAGGCCTCGGGGCTCGCCAGCTCGGCGGCCGTGGGCAGGGCCCACGGCGACGCCCAGGCCCGGTTGAGCCCCTCGTGGCCGGCGCGCGCGACGACGGCCCGCGAGAACCGCGCCGCCCGCGCGACGCGGAGCAGTCGCCCGCGGAGGAGATCGGCGATGAGCCCCTGCCCGCCGCCCTGCCCGCGCCCCTGACGGCTCCTCCGCCCGGTCGGAGCGGCGGGGTCGGCCTCGAGCACCGTCCGGAGCACGTGCGCCGAGGGGATCAGCGCGGGGGTGACGCCGTCGAGGACGGCCCGGGCGTGCCCCTCCAGGAAGGCGAGGGTGGCGCGCAGCTCGGCCGGCCCAGTCTCCCCGCCTGCCCCCTTGCCGCCGGCGAGCCCCTCGCCCCTCCCCGGGCCGCCGGTCCTGGCGATGGCGGCGATCCCCGCGGGGCCCGCCCCGGGCAGTTCCTCGACGACGGCGCCCACCTCCTCGCGCAGACGAGCCACCAAGTGGTCGGCGAGCCAGGGCGCGGCGTCGAGTTGAAAGGCGTGGACGGCCTCATGCATGGTCACCCATGCCGCCAGGTCCGCGAGGTCGAGTTTCTCACGGCGCTGGAGGGCCAGGACGTTGGGCGCCACGAGCAGGAGCAGGGGGCGCTGATCGGAGCCCTCGACGCGGTCCGATGCCGCGCCTCCCGGGCGGCCCGCATCCCCGGGGAGGGCCTGCGTGATGGGCGGAAGCACCTGGCCCAGCAGTCGGCAGGACAGGGCCCCGAGAACGGCGCCCGCCTCCCAGGCGGAGGTCTGGCGGGCCACGGGGCCGGCAGGGGGTGCGGGAACGCCGTCGAGGAGCCGTGCCAGGAACCCGGCCGTGGCGCGCACGAGGCCCGCCCGGTCCACCACGAGTACCCGCGCGCCGGCTCCAGTCCCCCGCACGGCCCCCCGCATGCCCGTGATCGCGGCGACGCGCTCCGGCGCCGTCTCGGCACCCCGCCGCAGCAGCTCCACCACGGCGCCACGGGCGGCCCGGTGCGCCCGCGGCCCCGCAACCGGGATCACGACCCCGGCGGATGCCTCCACGCGACTCCAGTCGACGAGCCCCCGCGCCGTCGACGCCGCGCCAACGCCCTCCTCAGGGCCGGGCCGCGGCCACCGCCCGGAGCCCATCAGCTCTTGGCCAGGGGCACCACGAAGTCCTCATCCATCGCGGCGCGGGCGCCGGTCAGGCCACCGGGGGCGAATCCGTCGATGATGACGGCGAAGACCAGGAGACGGCCGTTGGCGGTCACCACGGTCCCGGCGAGGGAGGCCGTCTGGTCCAGCGAGCCGGTCTTGGCGCGCACGGTCCCGGCGCCGGTCTGGGAGACGAGGCGGTCGTTGAGCGTGC
The DNA here is from genome assembly GCF_002072185.1 of Actinomyces denticolens. GTDB lineage: Bacteria > Actinomycetota > Actinomycetes > Actinomycetales > Actinomycetaceae > Actinomyces > Actinomyces denticolens. Next base: position 28,144 of record NZ_MVIW01000002.1, on the reverse strand, counting down.
CGTCGAGGGCGCCCACGGGCAGATCGGCGATGAGGGTGCGCCCCGCTGTCCCGCCGTCAGGGCCCGCGGCCTTGAGGAGGATGTCGGTGAGCAGGCGGGCCGGGATCTTGTTGCCCGTGGCCAGTCCCGAGCAGTCCTTGAGGGTGATGCCCTGCGTCGAGATCCCATCGGCCTCGAGCTGCGCGATGACGGCCCGGGTGGCGCCCGCGAAGGTGGTCGGCTCGCCCGCGGCGGCCGCGATGAGCCGCCCCTCGACCTCGGTCATCGCGTTGTCCGAGGTCTTGAGGGACACGCCGAGGATGTCGCCCAGCGACGCGGAGGACACGGAGGCGAGGTCGGTGGCGCCGGCGTCGGCCCGACCCCGGGACACGCCCGAGACGGCGATGCCGGCGGCCTGCAAGTGCTTGGAGAACGCCTGGGCGGCGTCGTTGGCGGGATCCGCGGGGTAGGAGCGGGTCCCCTCGTGGGCCCGCACGTTGATCATGATCGGCTGGACCGGGGCGACGAAGGACTGATTGCCGTCCTCCCAGTCGCCGGACCACGTCTGATCCGCGGGGAAGAGGGTGTCGTCGAGGGCGACCGCCACGGAGGTCACGCCCTGGACCTTGAGGCTCTCAGCGGTGGAACGGGCGAGGTCGCCCAGTCCCGCGCGTCCGATGACGGCGTTCGGGTCCCCCTTGTCCTCGGCCATGAGGACGTCCCCGCCGCCGATGAGGGTGACGGTGGGGGTCCCGCCTGAGGCGCCCGAGAGGACGGTGCGGGTGCTCAGGGCGTGGTCCGCGCCCAGGGCGCGCAGGGCGGCCCAGGCGGTGAGGATCTTGTTGGTGGAGGCCGGGGTGAGCAGGGTGTCCTGGCTGACGCCGGCGACCTGCTCGCCCGTGGCGACGTCGACGACGCTCACGGCGGTGGTGGAACCGGCCACTCGGGAGTCGGCGGCGAGGGCGGAGGCGTAGCTGGCCACCGCCCCGCCATCGGGGCTCGGCGCGGAGGAGTCGTAGGGGGAGGCGGTGGAGCCCGCCGCGCCGTCGAGGGCTGCCGCGGTGGGGAAGGCCGCGGGACGGCCCGCGCCGGTGACGGTCAACGGCCCGGGCACGACGTCGAGGGCGTCGGCGACGCCGTAGTAGCCGCCGACGACCAGCAGGGTCGCCGCGGTGAGGGCGGCGGTCGTGATGCGGCGCACGGCGCCTCCGATCTGTTGCCGGGTGGGGTGCTCGGTCATGCCGGCGCTTGACAGTCCGCTGGGATGCGGGCGGGAGACGCCGTCGTAGTCCACACTAGTGCCATCATGGCCAGCCCTCCCAGAGCTGCGCCGCCCCGTCCGCAGCCGCGGGGAGCGCCGGGGTCGCCCGGGATTCCCGCGGATCGCACAAGAGTCAGGAGCACAGCGTGGAGTTCGACGTCACCATCGAGATCCCCAAGGGGAACCGGAACAAGTACGAGATCGACCACGAGACCGGTCGCATCCGTCTCGACAGGATGCTCTTCACCTCCACTCGCTACCCCGACGACTACGGCTTCATCGACGAGACCCTCGGTGAGGACGGGGATCCGCTGGACGCGCTCGTCCTCCTGGAGGAACCGACCTTCCCCGGATGCGTCATCCGCTGCCGCGCGCTGGGCATGTTCCGCATGCGCGACGAGAAGGGCGGCGACGACAAGGTCCTGTGCGTGCCCGCAGCGGACCAGCGCGCCTCCTGGCGCACGGACATCGAGGACGTCAGCGAGTTCCACCGCCTGGAGATCCAGCACTTCTTCGAGGTGTACAAGGACCTGGAACCGGGCAAGAGCGTGGAGGGCGCCCACTGGGTGGGGCGCGACGAGGCCGAGGCGGAGATCCGCCGCTCCTACGAGCGCGAGCAGCAGCACCGCGCCCACTGATCAATCGCCCCTTTTCCTACTCTTCCCACTTTTTCCCGAGGCGAGGGGGAGGGGAGGGCGCGGTCGGAAGCGGGCTCAGAAGCGAACGACGTAGGGCATGACGCCGGAGTAACGCATGCCGGTCACGCGCACCGGGACGCCGAAGGTCGGGGCCTCGATCATCTGATCATCACCGAGGTAGATGGCCACGTGGTAGATCCCCGACTGCGTCCCATCGGAGGACCAGAACACGAGGTCGCCGGGCTGGGCCTCGTCGATGGGCACCTGAGCCCCCTCGCCGTACTGCACGCGCGAGGAGTGCGTGAGATAGACGCCCGCAGCCTGGTAGGACAGCATCACCAGGCCGGAGCAGTCGACGCCGTCGTAACTCTCGCCACCCCAGACATAGGGCACGCCGAGGAAGGTGTAGGACGTGTCGATCGCCGTCTGGGCGACGTTGACGGCGGGAGCGGGCTCCGGCTCCGGCTCGGGCTCCGGAACGGCCTCCGCCTCGGGCTCCGGCTCCGGAGCGACCTCGGTCTCGGGGGCCGGGGCGGGGGCGGCCTCGGTCGTCTCCGGCGCTGCCTCCGTCGTGGCGGGGGCGGCCTCGGTCGTGGCCGGCGCCGTCGTCGCCTCGGGGGTCGGGGTCGCGGAGGGGGACTGGCTGGGCGAGGGGCTGGGGGTCGGGGGCGCGGTCGGCGCGGGGGACGCGGAGGCCTGCGCCCGCTTCTCCTCCTCGGCCTTGCGCGCGGCCTCCTCGGCGGCGGTCTTGGCGGCCGCCTCCTCGCGCGCCTGGCGCTCGGCCTCGAGGCGGTCCTGATACTGGGTCTCCAGCTCGACAGTGGTGTTGCGCTGCGTCGCGAGCTGTGAGATGAGCGACTCGCGCTTGGACTTCGCGTCGGCGACGGCCGTGGAGGCCTTGGTCACCTCGGCGTCGGCCGTGGCCTTGAGGCTCTGGGCGTTGGTGGCGGCGGTCTCCTTCTCCGCCACCTTGGTCTGGGCGATGCTCCGCATGTTCTCGGCCACCGCCTGATGCGCCTCGAAGTTCTGCAGGTCGGCGCTGCGATTCTCGCCCACGCGGGTCAGCGCCACGGAGGTATCCGTCGCATCGGCCAGCGACTCGGAGGACAGGTACGGGGTGAGGGCGTCGAGGGGGTTGCCGCCGTCCTGGTAGGTCTCGACGACGGTGGCGCCCAGGCTGGAGCGGGCGGTCTCGGTGGCCGCGGCGGCATCGTCGGCCGCGGTCTGGGCGTCAGCGGCCGCGGTGGTGGCGACCTCGAGCTCGGCGGCGGCCTCGAGGTAGTCCTCGTTGGCGGAGGCGGCCTTGATCTGCGAGGCCTGGAGGTCGGACTTCAACTGGGCGAGCTGCACCTCGAGGTCGGCGATCGACGACGACGTCTGGCTCTCGGCCTTCTTCGCCTCATCGATGTCGTCCTGGTCGACGGTGTCGGCGAGCGCGCTGGGAACCATCGCGACGGCCAGAGCGGTGGCGGCGGCGAAGACGCGTGCCGTCCGGAACGAACGGTGTCTAGGGCTCACGGATCCTCCAGGGTCTGACATTCCCGTGCCATGGGTCGCACGGCGATACAACAGGAACATTAGCCACCATTCACCCCTTTGAGAACAGTGACCACTAATTTCACATTGGTAACACCCGTCTCGCACGCCCCTCAATCCCCGGAATCTCGCGGATCAGCACCCCACCTCCACATTCCAGTGACCTCCCTCACAACCATGTCTCGTGATCCCACTGTGACCCGCGGTTCTCCCGGGATCCGGACGCGCTTGCGAGACGCGGCGCCGCCATGGCATCTTCGCGCCATGTCCTTCCGCTCCGCCCGCCGAATGCATCGCTGACGCGCACACCGCCGCGCCGCCGTCGGCCCACGTGCGCGTCCCCGCCCCACAAGGGCGAGAGCAGACATGCACCGGCACCACCGAAGGACCCCTGATGAGCAACGCAGCGACCACCCCCGCCACCCTCGCCTCCTGGCAGTTCGAGACCCTGCAGGTCCAGGCGGGCCATACCCCCGACTCCGACACCGGCGCCCGCGCCCTGCCGATCTACCAGACCTCCTCCTTCGTCTTCCCCAGCGCCACCGAGGCGGCCGACCGCTTCTCCCTGTCCTCGCTCGGCCCCATCTACACGCGGCTCGACAACCCGACGAACGCCGCCGTCGCCCAGCGGATCTGCGCCCTGCACGGCGGCACCGGCGCCCACCTCGTCGCCTCGGGCAGCGCCGCCACCACGCTGACGATCCTCACCCTGGGCGGCGCTGGGTCGAGCGTCGTCGCCTCGCCCTCGCTCTACGGCGGCACCGTCAACCTGCTCACCACCGCACTGCCCCGCCTGGGCATCACCACCCGGTTCGTCGAGGACCCCTCCGACGCCGCCGCCTGGGAGGCCCTGGCCGATGAGACCACCGTGTGCTTCCTGGGCGAGTCCATCCCCAACCCCAAGGGCGACATCCTCGACATCGAGCCCATCGCCGCCGCCGCGCACCGAGCAGGGGTGCCGCTGGTGGTGGACAACACGGTGGCCTCCCCGTTCCTGACCCGGCCCTTCGAGTGGGGAGCGGACATCGTCGTCGAGTCCGCCACGAAGTTCCTGGGCGGCCACGGCTCCTCGATCGCCGGCGTCATCATCGACGGCGGAAGCTTCGACTACGCCGCGCATGCCGAGCGCTTCCCCGGCTTCAACGAGCCCGACCCCTCCTACAACGGCGTCGTCTTCGCCCGCGACCTCGGGGTGGGCTCACCACTGGGCAACGTGGCCTTCGTCCTCAAGGCGCACACGCAGGGCCAGCGCGACCTCGGCTTCGCCGCGAGCCCGCTGAACGCCTTCCTCATCGCCCAGGGCGTGGAGACCCTCTCCCTGCGCATGGAGCGGCATGTGGACAACGCCCTGGCCGTGGCCCGTCACCTCGAGCCCCATCCCGCTGTGAGCCAGGTGCGCTACTCCGGCCTGCCGTCCAGCCCCTACTACGAACTGCATCGCAAGTACTGCCCGCGCGGCGCCGGATCGATCCTCACCTTCGACCTGGCCGGCGGGCGCGAGGCCGGCGGCGCGTTCATCGACGCCCTTCAACTGTTCTCCAACGTCGCGAATATCGGGGATGTGCGCTCGCTGGCCATTCATCCGGCGACGACGACGCACTCCCAGCTCGACGCGGCCGGTCTGGCGGCCGCGGGGATCGGCGCGGGGACGGTGCGCCTGAGCATCGGCATCGAGCACATTGACGACATCGTCGCCGACCTCGACCGGGGCCTGGCCGCCCTGGGCGCGCGCTGAGCGCCGGCCGAGCCCGAGGAGATCGCCATGAGTCACTCGGCATCGCCCGACCCCGGCCTGCCCGAGCCCACCTCACCGGACCCCATCACGGCCGGCGTGGGGACGGCCGCCTCCAAGCTCGTCGACCGCGCTGCGGGATCCCCCACCGGGGCCTGGCGCACCGGGGACAACCCGGGGCACCGCCGCTTCCTGGAGATCGGGGAGCTGCCCCTGGAATCCGGGGAGACCCTGCCGAACACGGTGCTGGCCTTCGAGACCTGGGGGGAGCTCAGCGAGGCCCGCGACAACGCCGTCCTCGTCCTCCACGCCCTGACCGGGGACTCCCACGTCACCGGTGAGTCCGGCCCCGGGCACCCCACCCCCGGCTGGTGGAGCGGCCTCGTGGGGCCCGGGCGCGCGATCGACACCGAGCGGTACTTCGTGGTCGCCGCCAATATCCTGGGCGGCTGCCAGGGCTCCACCGGCCCCTCCTCGCCGGCCCCGGACGGGCGCCCCTGGGGCTCGCGCTTCCCGTGGCTGACCACGCGCGACGCCGTGGCCGCCGAGGCCCGGCTCGCCGATGCCCTAGGGATCGACGTCTTCCACCTGGTCATCGGGGCATCACTGGGCGGGCATCGCGCCATCGAGTGGGGCGTGGGCCGCCCGGAGCGGGTGCGCAACCTCGCGCTCGTGGCCACCGGCGCCTCGACGACGGCCGACCAGCTCGCCTGGTGCCACCTCCAGGAGCTCGCCATCGTGGGCGACCCCTACTTCTTCGACGGCGACTACTACTCCCACCCGGTGGGGCCGGTGCGCGGGCTGGCGCTGGCGCGGGCGATCGCGCACACCACCTACCGAAGCGCCGCCGAGCTCGACGCCCGCTTCGGGCGGGCGCACCAGGGGGCGGAGGATCCTGCCGTCGGCGGGCGCTACCAGGTGGAGTCCTACCTCGACCACCACTCGGGCAAGCTGCTGGCCAGGTTCGACGCCAACACCTACCTCATCGTCACCCACTCGATGATGGTCCACGACGTCGGCACGGGGCGCGGCGGGATCCCGGCCGCGCTGGCGGACGTCAGCGCTCGAACGCTGGTGGTGGACGTGTCCTCCGATCGTCTCTTCCCCACGTGGCAGGCCGACGAGCTCACCGAGGGCATCCCGGGCGCGCGGCGCGCGACCATCGACTCGCTGCACGGCCACGACGGCTTCCTCATCGAGGCCGATCAGATGGATGCCGTGCTGCGCGACTTCCTCGCCGACGCCGGGCCGGGGCGCTGAGAGCCGGCGCGCGGGAGCCGGGAGCATCGCGGGGTGAGGGCGCCGGGAACCTCCGCGGCGGCGGGAACGGTGGGAAACGGCCCTGGCGGGCGCGTCTTCGGCTAGGTTCGTCCCATGAGCCAGTCCCCGTCCAGCGCCGGGCCCGGCGGCCCAGCATCCGATCGCGACGACGACGCCTACCTGGCCACTCCGGCAGGCCGGCTGCCCCTCCACGACTCCTCCGCGCCCACCGAGGCCCTGCCCGGCGGATATCCGGCCAGCCGAGCTCCTGGGCATGAGGGCGGGGGCCGGCAGGAGCCGGACGCGATCCGGGCCTACATCCCCGGCGCGCAGGCGGCCGGCGAGCAGGCCCCTGGCAGGCAGATCCCTGGCGCGCCGGCCTCCGCAGCCCCGGAATCCTCGACACCCTACGGCGCGGGGTCCCCGGTCGGCTGGTCGGCACAAGGTGCGACCGCGCCCGGCGCGGCGAGCGCGGGGGTGCCGGCGCCCGGCCCGCCGGTACAGCCCCCGTACGCGGCGGGCCCGTACCCGCCCGCCCAGTTCGCGCCCGCCCAGTTCGCGCCCGCGCAGTTCGCCCAGGCCCAGCCCGCCCCAGGAGCAGCGGTGCCCGGCCAGTACGTCCCGATGGCACCCCCTCCCGGGCGGCGTCGGACCGGCCTCGTCATCGCCGTGGTGCTCGCGATCGCCCTCGTGCTCGCGGGCGGCGGCGTCATCGGCTACCTGTTGTGGTGGAAGGACGACTCAGCGCCATCGACAGCCGCCGATCCTCTCGCCCCTGATCCCGCCTGGGCCGAGGGCGGGCACGAATTGTGGCACGCGACGTACAGCGACGCGGACGACGTCATTCCCGCAGGCGCCTCGTTCCTCACCGTGAAGAGGAAGAGCTCGGGCGCCACGATCACCAGCTACCCCATCACGGACTCCGAGCCGACCATGGCATGGCAGGCGGACGTCAAGAAATACACCTCCTACTCGGGCGGCGTGTGGGGCAAGCACTTCCTGTCCGGGCAGCAACTCGTTGATCTTGAGACCGGCGAGGTGAGCGACATCCCCTGGGATTCCGCGATGGACATCATCGGGGTGGTCGACGGCGTCATCATCGTGTGCTCCTCCTCGACGTGCGCGGGATATACCGAGGATTTGACGCAGAAATGGACAGGAGCGAGATTCAGCAAGAGCCTCGAATCACCCCTCCGCTCCGATCTGGTCCTCTCGGGGTCGCCGTCATTCATCACCCCTGACGGGCACACCATCATCAATGTCGAATCCGGCCAGACCCATGAGACGGAGACCTCCAAGCCCCTCAATTCCATGGCTGACGGCTGGGCGGCCTACGACAATACAGGCGACAAAACCGTTCTCTATTCCCCCACGGGGCAGGAGGAGGGCTCCGTGAGCGCGAACGATCTTCGCGCCACCGCGGGCACGAAGATGTTCGCCTCCACCACCGGGCAGATGCAGCCCTCCACGGATCAGATCAGGAGATGGGCGAACAACGGTGATATGTCATGGGCCGTGGCCACCACTGACAGCGAGCACAAGGGGTATGCCTGCCCCACGGTCACGTTGACCGAGAGCGGTTCCACCTTCGAGCTGGCCACCGATGGCGAATGCGTGACCGACGACGTCTACGCCGTAGGCGCCAACGGCTCGGCCGCCTTCGGGCTCGTCGGCTCGCCGGACCGGGGATTCCAGATCGCGGGTGTGTGGAACACCAGCACCGGGCAGGAGGTCTCGATGCCCGGCAGCCCTCGCCGCACCCCGTACTACTTCGTGTCCCCCGACCGCCTCATCTCGGTGGAGAGGCATAGCAATAAGGTCACGGTTCACGCGGCGGGCGCGGCATGACCGGGGAGGGAGCCGCCCCCACCGACGGCTGGGGCCCTGACCACCTCGGCCCCGGCTTCCAGGCGCGCACCCTGGAACTGCTGCCGGATGAGGAGGCCGACGGCGCCATCGCCACCCTGGTGCGGCATGTGCCCGCGGAGGACCCCGAAGCCCTGCCGGGCACACCCACGACACCCTCCTTCGCCTGGCTCTACCTGCACGGATGGAACGACTACTTCTTCCACACGCACCTGGCGCGGGAGATCTCCCGCCTGGGCGGGGCCTTCTACGCCCTTGACCTGCGCCGTTACGGGCGCTCCCTGCGCAAGGGGCAGATGCTCGGCTGGACGACGTCGCTCGATGACTACGACGAGGAGATCGGTCGGGCGCTCGGCATCATCCGCGCCGAGCACGGGGAGGGGACCGACGTCGTCGGCTACGGTCACTCCACCGGCGGGCTCGTGGCCGCGCTGTGGGCGGACCGCCACCCGGGGGCGCTGCGGGCGCTCGTCCTGGCCTCCCCATGGCTGGAGATCCAGGGGGCGGCGCCGGCCAGGCTCCTCGGGGTTCCGGTGCTGCGCGCCCTGGCGCGCCGCGCTCCCCGCAGGCCCCTGCCGACGCCGAGCTTGCCCGCCGAGAAGTGCTTCCGCGTCACCGATGGCTGGGACGAGCGCGACGGCGATCCGGATCCCGCGTGGGCGGACGACCCGTGGGTGCGCGGCTGGCGGATCAACGACGAGTGGGTCCGCAGGCCCGGCGCGCCGATCCGGCCCGGGTGGCTGCGGGCGATCCTCGCCGGCCAGGCCCGGGTGGCTGCGGGGCTCGATATCCGCTGCCCGGTGCTGTCGATGGGCTCGGCGCGCTCGCGACTGAGCCTGGCGTGGACTCCCGAGTCGCGCCGGACGGACACGGTCATCGACGCCGATGCGACGGCCCGGCGCGCCGTCGCCCTGGGGTCGCTCGTCACCGTGGCGCGCTTCGACGGAGCCGTGCACGACCTCGTCCTCTCCGCGCCCCCCGTGCGCGAGCAGGTGCTGGGCGCCATGCGCCGCTGGATGACCGCCTACGTCCTGCGCTAGCCGCACCCGTCCCCTACCTTCCCCTCCCTCCCGCATCTCCTCGAGACCGGTCGAAAACGCCATCGAAACCGGTCGCGATGATGCGGAAGGAGAGGAGGGGGTCAGGAGCTCTTCTCGGCGAGAGTGACCTTGATCTCCTGGGACTTGCCATCCCTGATGACGGTGAGCGCCACATCGTCCCCCGCCGAGTACTGGCGGACGAAGCCGATGAGCGCCGCGGCCTGGTTGGTGCTCTTACCGCTGATCGCCGTGATCACGTCGCCCTGCTTGAGACCGGCATTGGCCGCGGGGGAGCCCTGCTCCACGCTTCCGACCTCCGCGCCGGCGCGCAGGACGCCGTCGGCCTGAGCACCGCCGTTGCCGGTCCTCACCCCCAGGTAGGCGTGCGAGGCGCTGCCGGTGGCGATAAGCTGGTCGGCGACCTTCTGGGCGAGCTTGACGGGGATCGCGAAGCCGATGCCGATCGACCCCGACTGCTCGCCCGAGGAGCGGGAGCCCCCGGTCGAGGCGATCGAGCTGGTGATGCCGATGACCTTGCCGCTGCCGTCGAAGAGCGGCCCGCCGGAGTTGCCGGGGTTGATGGCGGCATCGATCTGGATGGCGTTCGTGTAGACCTGCGTGCTGGGCTTCTTGTCCCTGTCGAGCAGGTTGTTGAGCAGTCCGCCGAGCCCCCCCGACTGCGGTGTCTGCTGGGGCTGGGGCTGGTCGGAGCCGTTGGAGGAGTCCCCGGCGCTCTCCTGGGTGGTGACGACGGGGCGGTCGAGCGCGGAGACGATGCCGGTGGTCACCGTGGAGGACAGGCCGAGCGGGTTGCCGATCGCCATGACGCCCTGGCCGGTCACGACGGAGTCAGAGTCGCCGATCTGCGCCACCGTGAGGTCGCTCGGGGCGTCCTTGAGCTTGATGACGGCCAGGTCCGTGCTGGCGTCCGTGCCGGTGACGTCGGCGCCGTAGATGCGCCCGTCGGCGAGGGTCACCATGATCTTCGATGCTCCCGCGACCACGTGCTGGTTCGTGAGGACATGCCCCTGGGAGTCATAGATGACGCCGGAGCCGACGGGGCCTCTGTCCCCCACGGCCGCCGTGATGGACACGACCGAGTTCGACACGGCGGCGGTGACGGCCTGCCAGTCCGGGGTCGTCCCCTGGGAGGTGACGGTCTGCGTGGTGGAACCGGTCGCGACGGCGGTGGGCGCGGAGCCTGAGCCGTTCGAGGAGGGGGCGCCATCGGCGTCGTAGCGGAGGGCGGCGAAGGTGCCCCCGGAGGCGAGCAGGGCGGCGGCCACGGTCATGCCGATCATGGCGCCCCAGCCGGGCCCTCGCCGCTCATTCGCGGGGGCCGCGGGGGCGGGGCCCCCGCCGTCGACGGCGCCCATGGCCGTGGGCGCTCCGAAGACGTCGGCGGTGGTGTGGGGGCCCGGGCCGAAGTCGTAGCCGGCGGGGACTTCGGGGGCGGAGGTGTAGGTCTCGGTGGGCGCGGCGGGGTCGGTCATGCGCGCCGACCCGGGGGCCGAGCCGTCAGTGGGAGCAGGGCCCGAGGAGGTGAAGCGGTACGGATTGGTGATGCCGTCGCCACCGATCGGCTGCCCGTTCGACTCGTCGTAGTTGCTCATGGTCTCCTCTGAACCTCCTGGATGGGGCGCGCGCCTCGTCGGCCCGCATCATCTACCGCTGACTGCCGCAAGGTAAACCGGGAAGACTGTGACTTCTATTCCCACCACCTGTGGCCAGGCTGTGCGCGATCCTCCCACACCGGCGATCATCCTGGCAATGAGGGCCACTGCATCCGCCGAATCCGCAGCACCCGCTGCATCGGTTGCATCTTGGTATACCGGCGCCCAGGGCGGGCTCAGGCCAGGGCGACCCTGATAACGCTCAGCCCGCGCACCGGCTCCGCCAGGACGCGCTCGAGGGCGTGCGCGTCGCCCGCCTCGTGAACGGCCATGCCCAGGGCCCGGGCCAGGGCCGCGATGTCGGCGCGCTGCGGGGTGGAGAACAGGCGGGTGAATCGCTCGTCCCCCGGGACTCCCGCGTACTCCAGGCCCTTGAAGATGGCGCCACCGGCATCATCGAGAACGATGACCTGGAGATCGGGCTCGCGCTCGAGCGCGCCACGGCCGAGGGACATGGCGTCGTGGAGGAAGGCCAGGTCCCCCATGACCGCGCGAACCGGCCTTCCCGAGGCGAGCGCGAGGCCGCTGGCAGTGGCGATCGTCCCGTCGATGCCGGCCAGACCCCGGTTGGCGACGGCGGTGGGCGCGGGCTCGCCCACGGGCGCGAGCCGGTCGAGACGACGGATCGTCATGGATGAGCCGACGACGAGCAGGGGGGCCTCGGCGTCCGCGCGATCGGGGGCGCAGGAGCCCCAGACGGCGAGGGCGGCGTCGTCCGCGGTGAACGCCGCCTCTCGGGGAGCATCGAGGGCGGCGGCGGCGCTCGTCCAGTCAGCCGTCCAGGACGCCCCTGCCCGACCGAGGATGTCCGCGATCCGCGTCGCCTGGTCCTCCAGGCGTTCGGGGGCGTCGGCGGGCTCAACGGCGATGACGCGCCGCGCGGTCCCGGCGACGTCGGTGATCCTGGCACGATCCGCCAGGACGGTGATCCGCGCGTCGTCGCGGGCGAGGAGGGCGCTGATGGGCCGGCTGAGGCTGGGGTGGCCGACGACGAGCAGGCGGAGCGCCCGCGCCGCCAGGTCGTGCCCGGCGCGGGTGGCGAGCAGCTCGGCGTAGCGGGACTGCGCGGTGGCGCCGTGGCGCGCGCCCGAGGTCGGTTCGGCCAGGAGGGGCCATCCGAGGCGCTCGGCCACCCGGGCGGCGAGGGCGCCGAGGGCGGGATCCGGGCAGTCGCCCGCGATGACGAGTCCCGGAGCGCCGTCCCCTTCGTCAGCGACGTCGGTCGGCGCACCAGGAGACTCCCAGGCGATCCGGGGCACGGGGACGGCGGGCCCCTCCGCGGGACCCGAGGGTGCCCCATGCGGGCGGGGCCGCCCCAGGATCGCCCCCTCCGCGGGGGCGAGCGGTGGGCGGAAGCGGGCGTTGATGTGCGCGGGACCCGGATCTCTGGTCAGCGCCCCGGTGGCGGCGAGCACGGCCCTGCGAATCTGCCCGGCGATGGCGGCCCGCCCGACCGCCTCCCCCAGTCCGGCGGGGGAGGTGAGATCCGCGGGGATGTCGACGGTGGCGCGCGGGGCGAGTGCGAAGACGCCCGACTGCTCGGTGGTCTGGTTGGCGCCGGTGCCCACGAGCTCGTGGGGGCGGTCGGTGGAGATGACGAGCAGCGGGATGCCGGCGGCGTCGGCCTCGGCGAGCGCCGGGTGGAGGTTCGCCACGGCCGTCCCGGAGGTGGTGACGACGGCGGCGGGGACGCGCCGGCCCTCCAGGAGCGCCGCACGGCTCATGCCCAGGGCGGTGAAGCCGGCGCTGCGCTCGTCCAGGACGACCAGCAGGTTCAGCAGCCCGGCGGTCTCAGCCTCGGCGAGGGCGTAGGCCATGGGGGCGGAGCGGGATCCGGGGCTGAGGACCGCCCAGCGGACGCCCGCGGCGACGAGGGCCTCCACGATGGCGGCGGCAGCGGTCAGTGAGGGGGGCTGCATCTGTCCTCGGCTTGGTTGCGGGCGCCGGTGGCGCCGGTCAGATCGGCAGGCCCCCGACGGCGCTCGAGGCATCGCGCGCCTCCCGCTCCCGCCGGGCGGCCAGTGCCCCGAGCATATGGGTGAACCTCGGCTGCCACTGGGAGACGGTCGCCTCGCCGGCGAGCGCGGCTCCGAGGATCGCCTTGGACAGGTGGGGCCTGCGCACCGCGAGGGACCCGTTCACGGGGATGGCCGAGGGCACGGCGACGTCGCGCGAGAGCAGGCGGATCGTGCCCAGCCCGCAGGCGCGCCCGAGCACGGGCAGCGCCGCGGCCAGCCGGGCGCCCTCGGACAGGCCGATGGTCGTGTCCAGGGAGGAGGAGACGACGGCGGGCAGTCCGAGCCGCTCGGCCATCGCGAGGGCGCGGGTGACCCCTCCCAGCGGAGCGGCCTTGAGGATCGCCAGGTCGGCGGCCCGCAGGCGGGTGACGGCGAGGGGGTCCGCGGACAGGCGGATGGACTCGTCGGCGGCGATCGGCACGCTGAGGCGCTTGCGCAGCGCGGCGAGGTCGTGGACGTCGGAGCAGGGCTGCTCCACGTACTCCAGGCCCCCGGCGGCGCGGTCGAGGACGGGGATGTGGCGAGCGGCGGCGTCGAGGTCCCAGCAGCCGTTGGCGTCGATGCGGATGCGGCCCTCGGGACCGAGGGCATCCCGAACGGCCTCGAGCCTCTTGATGTCCTTGCGCATGGAGTCGCGCCGCCCGGCGACCTTGACCTTGGCGGTGCGGCAGCCCGAGGCGGCCACCATTTCACGGGCCTGCTGCTCCCCCACTTCGGGGACGGTCACGTTGACGGGGATGTGGGTGCGCACGATGGGGTGCTGAGGGGCGGGGGATCCCCCGGGACCGATGCCGGTGGCGGTCTCGAGGGCCGCGGCGAGCCACGGCGCGGAGGCATCGGCGTCGTAGTCCCAGAAGGGAGCGACCTCGCCCCAGCCCGCGGGGCCGTGGAGAAGGATGCCGTCGCGGCGCGTCAGGCCGCGGAAACGGCTGGTCAGGGCGATATCCCAGACGACGATCCTGTCGATGTCAGCCAGGAGGCCGGTGCGGTCCTTCTCCCGGAGAGCCCCCAGGTCGAGCTCTCCGCGGATCCGCGCATGGGAAGTGGGAGTCACGCCCCCAGGATAGCCAGAGGTCGGCGATTCCAGGGCTCGCCGTCACCCGGCCATGGGGATCCCCGGGTCATGGAGGGCCCGGCGGTGTTGCGCGCCCGGTTGGCCCGGCTGGGGACTCCGCCCCGGTGCGGACCGCCGGATTCCCTGGCATCCTCAACGCCATGACCGTTGATCGCTCATCCTCCCCGGAGCCCCGGCCGGGGTCCGCCGATGGCGCGACGCCCGGCGGGACCAGCAGCAGGGGGCGCGCGATCGTGTCCATCGTGCTGGCGGTCAGCCTCCTCCTGGGCGGGGGCGTCGCCGGTTACGCGCTGCTGGGGAGCGCTTCCTCGCAGGCGCGCGCCGCGATCTCCCTTGCCAGACCGCCGGCCTTCTCCGCGGACTGGCTCAACGGCGCCCAGGAGGTGTGGACCTACGACGCCTCGGAGGAGGGTGATCGGACCCGCGTGTGGGGCGCGGGCGATAAGCTCGTCCGCAGCATCCGCCGCAGCGACTCCACCCTCGTCACGGTCCTGCGCAGGAGCGGCGACGGCGTCGAACCCCTCTGGGAGCAGACCCTGGGCAAGCAGGCGAGCAACACCGCGGTGTGGAAGAACTGGGTGGTCGACGGCGGTGACCTGATCGATCTCGACACCCAGGAGCGCGTTCGCGCCCCGTGGTCGGCGGATGCGACGGTCTCCGCCGCGCAGGGCATCGCGATCGCCTGCGAGGGCCCGACCTGCACGCTGTGGACCTCCCGCTACGACGAGCGCTGGACGACGACGATCCCGTCGTCCAATCAGCAGCTGGGGTTCGACCTCACCAGCACCGTCGGCCGGTACGTCCTGGGAACTGAGATACCGGGCGCAGACCTTCGCTGGGACACCGATCCCGAGTTGCTCGTGGTGGATCTCGAGGATGGCTCCTCGGCCTCCCTGGGCACGATCTCCAACGACTCCTCGTGGGTCGCCCTCTCGGATGGGTGGGCCGTCGCCGTTGACGACCCCTCCGGCGCCATCGAGAGCAACGGGGGGCCCGTCGCCCTGTACTCCCTGGACGGCACCTCCATGGGCGAGGTCAGGGAGGATGACTCGAAGGACTACTCGACCTTCCCGTACTCCCCCACACCGATCAGCGTGGATCAGGCCCGTGCCTGGATCGAGAGCGCGGACACCTCCTGGGCGCCGTCGACGATGTCCGTGCCCACCGGGAGCACGTGCCCCACCGGGCTCAATCACGGCGGGGGGACCCTCCGCCTCGCCGCGGCGAACTCCGTGGTGAGGGTGGACCTGTGGAATTACTCCACATGCCATCCCCGCAGTGCGATGCGCTACATGACGATGATGGGGACCGGACCGCTCGCGGTGGTGCGGGAGGTCATCGATGATCAGCTGTCCCTGCACCTGGTGGACCCCGATTCCCCACGCGAGTCGGGCCCGATCAGGATCGGCGGCGGCAAGACGTGGGACTACTTCACCGACGGCACTCTCCTCATCGCCTTCGACGCCTCCGGGAGGCTGACCGCCTACCGCCCCATGCCCGCAACCTGATGCTCGCGGCCCGAAGAGGGCCGGGCGAGATCCGCGCAAGCGCGCCCGGTGGCGGGAACCCGGCCGCGGGCCTCTGCCCGCGCTGCACCGCGGGGACGGGGCAGCGCGGGGCGACCCGGTGCGAACTGCCGGGATCCATGGCATCCTCGATGCCATGGTCGCTGGTCCGCCGCCCTCACCGAGTCCCCCGCCCGCCCCGGGAGGCCGGGTCCGCGCCGCGGTCTCGGTCCTCCTGGCGATCAGCACGCTCCTGGGAAGCGGTGCCGCCGCCTACGCGATCCTGAGGTCCTCGGCGCCGAGGGCCATGAATGAGCTCATCACCCCCTCCAGGAGTACGTGGTCGGCGGATTGGCTCAATGGGACCGAGGAGGCATGGAGCTATGACGGTCCCGAGTCCCCGAGCGCCCAGAAGGAGGACCGGGCCAAGCTCATAAGAGCCGATTCCAAGCTCGTGCGCTTCATCATCCGGAGCGAGTCCACCCTCATCACGGTCCTGCAGGAGTCCGAGGAGGGAGTCGCGACCCTCTGGGAGCAGGAGCTCGACCATGCCCTGCCGGAAGCCGAGGTGTGGAGGAACTGGGTGGTCGACGGCGGTGACCTGATCGATCTCGACACCCAGGAGCGCGTTCGCGCCCCGTGGTCGGCGGGTGCGACGGTCTCCGCCGCGCAGGGCATCGCGATCGCCTGCGAGGGCCCGACCTGCACGCTGTGGACCTCCCGCTACGACGAGCGCTGGACGACGACGATCGAGTCGTCCAACAGCACGATCGACGTGGGGCTCGGCGCGCTCAACGACAACAGGTACGCCCTGGCGATGGAGGACCTGAACCTCCAGAGGAGCGACGAGGTCACCACGGAGCTGCTCGCCGTGGACCTCGAGGACGGATCGACCCGATCCATGGGCCGGATCACGGGCGCCGCCCTCATAGCGCCCCTGTCCGACGGCTGGCTCATCGGCGTCTCGGACAAATCCGAGGATGAGGAGCGCGTCTCCCTGTACTCCCCCGACGGCGCCCCCCTCGGGGACGCCCACCGGGACGCCTCGAAGGACTACGGCACATTCCCCTACTCCCCCACACCGATCAGCGCGGAGCAGGCCCGCGCCTGGATCGAGAGCGCGGACACCTCCTGGGCGCCGTCGACGATGACGGTCTCCACGGAGGCGACGGATGGCGCCTGCTCCGCCGCGCTCCTCCATGGCGGGTCAACCCTGTCGATGCCGGGCGTCAACTCGCTGGCCCGGCGCAACCGCGCCGCCGCTGGTGACGACGCCGAGTGCAGGTTGCTGCCGGTCACCTACGCGACGATGATGGGAACCGGGCCGCTCGCCGAGGTCCGCGAGGTACGGGATCATGACCTGTACCTGCACCTGGTCGACCCCAGTTCGGGCGGTGAGTCGGGGGCGATCAGGGTCGGCGATCTCTCCTCGTGGGGCGTCGCCTCCGGCGACGGCGAGATGATCGTCTACGACAACTCAGGGCGCCTGACGGCCTACCGCCCCAAGCCCGCCGCCTGACGCCCCCGCGGACCGCGCCGCTTCAAAGGCCCGTTGCCGGGCTGCCAGCACCGACCGGTGCCGTTTTCACCGACTGGTGCGGGCAGAACGCACCAGTGGGTGGAGGCGGCACCGCTCAGCGCCGAGAAGCGCGCGCAGCCCGCTCACACGGCGTCGCGGGTGACGGGGCAGGTCATGCAGTGGCCGCCGCCACGGCCGCGGACGAGCTCGACGCCGGGGGTCTCGATCACCTCGACTCCCGCGGCGCGCAGCGCCTCATTGGCCCGCCGGTTGTGGGCGTAGCCGATGACGAGGTTCGGGGCGAGGGCGACGACATTGCAGGAATCGCGCGCCAACTCCCGCAGGGCCTCGGCCTCATCGGTCATGTCGGGGCTGATGATGCGGAAGGAGTCGATGCCCGCCGCCCGGGCCAGGACCTGGTCCATCTCGGCGCCGTCGTGGATCGTGACCTTGAGGCCCGGCGTCGAGGAGCCGTGGGCGGGGCCGGGCTCGATCTCCACGGTGGTGACGTCGTCGAAGCCCGCGAAGCGCAGGTAGGTGTCCGGGGAGACCATCGACATGAGGGTGTCCAGGTGCATGACGGCATCGAGCTCGGTGTAGAAGGCGCGGTCGGGCATGTGGACGCCGATGACGCGGTCCGCGGCGCCATCGGTGAAGAGCCGGGAGGCCAGGCGCTCGACCCCCGCTGCGGTGGAGCGGTGCGAGAGTCCCACGACGAGGGTCCGGTTGCCCATCACCTGGATATCGCCGCCCTCAACGGTGGCGCCCGTGGCGTGGCGCGCGGTGGTCCAGAGAGCGGCCCGGTCGGCGAGCGCGGGGTGGTAGCGGTACACCGCCTCGTAGTTGGCGGTCTCACGGCGGCGGGGGGCCAGCGCCATCGGGTTGAGGTGGCAGGCGCCGTACATCCACGAGGAGGCGTCGCGCGTGAACAGGTGGTTGGGCAGCGGGGAGATGACGAACTGCCCCTCGAGGGTCGACAGGAAGGTCGTGGCGAACAAGGTCCTGGAATCGGAGGCGTCGAGGCGGTCGTGCAGCTCGGCGCGGGTCAGACCCGCCAGGAGGATATCGGCGAGCTCGGCGTCGGGCAGGCCGGAGAGGTAGGCGGTGAGGACCTCGGATGTGGACAGGCCGACCTCCTCGGGGCCCACGGCCTGCTCCAGGACGAGGGCGCGGGCCTCGGGCACGGCGAGGGACTCGGCGAGCAGGTCGCGGAAGTCGTGGACGATGACGCCGTGCTCGCGCAGGATCGTGGTGAGGGCGTCGTGCTCGGCCTGGGCGAGCTCGATGTCGAGGGCGTCGTCGAACAGGAGGCTGTTCGCGTTGATGGGCGTCAGGCGGGCGACCTCCGCGCCAGGCCGGTGGACGATGACCTCGCGCAATCGGCCGACCTCGGAGTCGACCCGTCCCCCGCCCCTGGCGGCGGGGATCGTCTGGCGCTGGTGGGCGCGGCTCGCCGCCACGGGCGCCCCGGTGGCGCGGAGGGCGCCGGCGGACGCGGCGCCTGGCATCGCATGAGGTGCGGCACTGGGCTGGGACTCGTTCATGGCCCCAGCGTAGCCGCGCTCCCCCTCGCGCCACTCGCCTACTCTGATGCCCATGACCGCCGTACCGCCCTCGTCAGCCCCATCCGCCCCTCCAAGGCCGCCGGCACCCGTCTCCGGGGGCGCCCGCGCCGCGCGGGGCTCCGAGCACCCCCTGCCCCGCCGCGTCTCGGAGATCTTCGATCCCCTGCGCTGGAGGGAGGTCGAGGGCTTCTGCTCGGGCGAGCTCACCGACGTCACCTACCACCGCGGCTGCGAGCGGGACGCCGACGGCGCCTGGTCGCGGGATCTTCCCGTGGTGCGCGTGGCGATCGACCGCCCCGAGGTGCGCAACGCCTTCCGGCCCCGCACCGTGGACGAGCTCGCCGCCGTGCTCGACCACGCGCGCATGAGCGGCGACGTCGGCGCCGTCATCCTCACCGGCAACGGCCCCTCCCCGCGCGACGGCGGCTGGGCCTTCTCCTCCGGCGGGGACCAGCGCATCCGGGGCCGTGACGGCTACCTCTACGAGACCGACGACGGCGCATCGTCCGCTCGGCGCGCCGGGGACGCCGAGCCCGCTGACCCCGCCGCCCATCGGCCGCCGTCGAAGCCCCATTCCCATGAGGCGGACGTGGCGGCGGCTCGGGCCCGCGTCGACACGGCCCGGGCGGGGCGCCTGCACATCCTGGAGGTGCAGAGGCTCATCCGCATGATGCCCAAGGTCGTCATCGCCGCTGTGAGCGGCTGGGCCGCCGGCGGCGGGCACTCCCTCAACGTCGTGTGCGATCTGTCCCTGGCCTCCGTCGAGCACGCGCGCTTCAAGCAGACCGACGCGAACGTGGGCTCCTTCGACGCCGGCTACGGCTCGGCGCTGCTGGCCCGCCAGTGCGGTGACAAGCGCGCCCGCGAGATCTTCTTCCTCGCCCGCCCCTACGACGCCGCCACCGCCGAGCGCTGGGGCGTGGTCAATGAGGCGGTGCCCCACGCCGAGCTGGAGGAGCGGGCGCTGGAGTACGCCGCCATCGTGGCCTCCAAGTCGCCGCAGGCGATCCGCATGCTCAAGTACGCCTTCAACCTGGCCGACGACGGTCTGGCCGGCCAGCAGGTCTTCGCCGGGGAGGCCACGCGCCTGGCCTACATGACCGATGAGGCCGTCGAGGGGCGGGACGCCTTCCTGGCGCGCCGCGAGCCGGACTGGTCACCGTTCCCCTATTACTTCTAGGTGTATTCCGCTGGCACATCCATCGAGGAGGTCTCCCCCATGTCATCACTGCTCACCAAGACCGATCCGGCCCGTCGCCGCATCGGCGCCGCGATCATCGTCGGTCTCATCGGCGGCTTCTTCTCCGCCATCGTGAAGTTCGGCTGGGAGGTCCCCTTCCCGCCCCGCACTCCGGGCGTCCGCTCGGAGACCAACCCCCCGCAGTCGATGCTGGAGTGGTTCGGGATGTCCCACGACACCTCGCACGCCACGGTGACCTTCAACAACAACCCGGCGCCGATCATGTCCTTCATCGTGCACTTCAGCTTCGCGATCGTGTTCGCGCTCATCTACTGCGTCATCGCCGAGTACTACCCCGGCATCAAGCTGTGGCAGGGCGCCGCCTTCGGCATCCTCGTCTACGTGGGCGCGCACGTCGTCGTGATGCCGATACTGGGCTGGGCCCCGAACCCCTTCCCGTGGGTCGCCGGCGCGCAGACCTGGTCCGAGCACTTCTCGGAGTTCTTCGGACACATCATCTGGCTGTGGAGCATCGAGGTGGTGCGCCGCGATATCCGCAACCGGATCACGCATGAGCCCGACGCCGAGGCGCCCCTGGCCGAGGGCGCCCGCTGACGCCACTCCTCATCGCGCGTGAGCGGCCCCGGTACCGAGCTCGGTACCGGGGCCGCTCACTGCTCGGGCCAGGCGCCTCAGGCGTGGCTGGTGGCCGGCGACGACGGCGTGGAGGCCGGGCCGCTCGGCCCGGAGGACGCGCTCCCCTCATCGTCGCCCTGACCGCCGACGGCGAGGACCACGAGCGGCGTCGTCGTCGGCTGGGCGGAGCCCCCGGCGGGCTCCGCCGTGATGAGAATGCGCTGGCCGGGCCTCGGCGTCGTGGGAAGGAAGGTGAAGGTGGTGCCCTCATCGGGGGAATAGGCGCCCAGCGAGGTGATGCCCGCGGGATCCTCCAACCACATCTGCAAAGTGGCCCCGCCGGTCGAGGCGGGCATCGCCGCCGGGAGGGACAGGGCCGTCATGGACATGCCCTCGCTCCAGGTCAGCGTGGCCACATGCCCGTCGGACATGGTGTCGGTGACGCGCTGGACGTCCTGGGCCTCATTGAGGTGGGTGTAGTCGACCATCGGGGTCACATGCTCCATGGCGGTGTCGTGGCCGCCGTCGTAGCCCGATCCGTACCCACTGCCGTACCCGGCGCCGAAGCCCGCGGCGATGAGCGCGACGGCGGCCGCCGCCTGGGTCGTGTAGCGCCAGGCGCGGCGACGGCGCAGGGGGATGACGGGGGCGAGCGCCTCGGCGTCGTCGGAGCCGGGGCCCCGGGAGGCGTCCGCGCGGACCGTCTCCGAGCGGGTGCCCGGCGTCGGGGCCGACCCCTCCTGCTCGATGCCCTTGATCCGCTCCAGGAGCACTGCACGCATCCCGGCGGGCGGCTCGACGGGGGCCAGTGATGCGCCGAGGAGGGCACCGGTCTCGCCGTCGAGGAGCGCGCGGAGCTCCTCATCATCGGCGCCGGGGCGCGTTGCCGCGGTCATGTCCTCTCCCTCCCTGCTCATCGTTGTTCTCCTAGGTGCGTTCTCATCTTGGCCATCCCGTCCCGGATGCGGCTCTTGACGGTGCCCAGCGGCACGCCCATCCGCTTGGCGATCTCGGTGTGGGTGAGGCCGGTGAAGTAGGCCAGGGCGATCGTCGTGCGGTGGGGCTCGCCGACGGCGTCGAGGGCCTCGCGGACTCTGCCGGCCTCCATGCGGTCCTCCACCTCGGCCACGGTGACGTCGCTATCGGGCAGGTAGTCCTGCCAGGCGTCCTCACGGTCCCTCGCGGCCTGGGCGGAGCGGACCCTGTCGATGGCCCGGTGGCGGGCCATGGTGACGAGCCAGGCCCGCCCCGTCCCCCGCGAGGGATCGAAGGAGGGCGCTCGGCGCCAGGCCTCGAGCATGACCTCCTGAAGGACCTCCTCGCTCTGGGCCCGGTCGATGACGATGCGGATGATGAGGGCGAGGAGGCGCCCCGCCCAGGCGTCGTACAACTCGGCGAAGGCATGCTCGTCACCCCGGGCAACACGTCCCAGGAGAGCGTCGACCTCGTCGCCGCGCTCAGTGTGCCGCTGCTTTTCCACACTGCGCATAGTACGGGCCCGGTGGGGCGCCTCCTCATCGTTCTCCTCCTCTCTTCCTATTCGCAGCCGGGGACTGCGCCCCTCACCCGAAGGTGAAGGAGTACAGGGAGACCCCCGGGTCAACCGTGAGCTCCAGCTGCCCCGATGAGGGCTTGGCCGTGCTCACGAGCTCATTGGTGTTGGGCGTTCCGGAGATGTGGATCGTCTTCTCCTCGCCGCCGTCGTTCTTCCAGGTGACATTGCCCTCCCCGGAGGCCACGAGGTAGACGTGCTCGCCCTTCCAGGACAGGCGCAACTTGCCGGGCGCGCCATCGGGGTTGATCTTCTGACCCTCGACGAACCAGGCGCCGTCGAGGGAGAAGCTGCTCTCCTTCTGCTCGGCGGGGAAGGTGAAGGTGCCGGGACCGGGCTTGAGGACGCCGTCGGCGAAGTACTGGGCGCGATCGGAGCCGAGGTAGGTCTCAGGGCTGCGCTCCGCCGAGACGTCGGGGGCGTTGTCCGCCTCGGTGAAGATGGGCTCGGGGAGCTGGACGGACGGGTTGGCCTGCCTGAGCAGCTCGCGGACGAGCTTCTCGGTGGTCTCCTCGCCGCCCTCGCCGAACTTCACCTGGCGCAGCTGCCCGGTGGCGTCCACGAGGTAGTGGGCGGGCCAGTAGTGGTTGTCGAAGGCGGTCCAGGTGGCCAGGTCGGAGTCGACGGCGACCGGGTAGGTGATGCCGAGCTTCTTGGCCCCGTCGCGGACGTTGTCGACCTCCTTCTCGAAGGCGTACTCCGGGGAGTGGATGCCGACGACCTGCAGGCCGGAGTCCTTGTAGGTCTCGTAGAGCCTCTCGATGCCGGGGATGGAGCGCTGGCAGTTGATGCAGGAGTAGGCCCAGAAGTCGTAGAGGTGGACCTTGCCCTCGCGGTCGGCCGCGGTCAATGCCTGCTCACCGGGGGTGTTGAACCATGCGTTGATCCCGGTCAGCTCCGGGACGGTGCCGCAGTTCTCCAGGTGGTCGGCGCCGTCGACGCAGGCCCCTCGGCCCTGGGCGACCTGGCGGGTGGAGCTGAGGGCCTCGTCCGTCTTGGCCTGGAGGGAGGCGGTGTAGTCCGGCAGGGAGCGCTGGACGACGGCGGGCAGGTCGGTGACCAGGGCGACGGCCAGGAAGATCATCATGGCGCCGGCGGCGATGCGCACGCCCTTCTGGCGCGTGCGGAAGGCCTTGAGGCGCTCGGTGATGCCGCGGCCGGCCAGGGCGAAGAACAGCAGGGGGACGGCGGTGCCCAGGCCGAAGGACACGGCGAGGGCGACCGTGTCGGCGCCGATCCTGCCGGTGGAGCCCGCCACGGAGACGGCGGCGAGCACGGGCCCGGCGCAGGGCACGTAGGCGGTTCCCAGGACGAGTCCGAGGAGGAATCCGTTCGTGGGGCGCTTGCCACCGCCGATGCTCTGGAAGCGCGCGAAGGGGCGTTCGATGATCTCCATGACCTTCGGGATGATCATGGCCACGCCGATGAGGGCGAGGAGCACCACGCCGGCCCAGCGGAGCGTGTCCTGCGGGAGGCCCAGCAGGTTGAGCAACGTGGAGCCGATGAGGGTGAAGGTGGTGAAGCTCAGGACGAGGCCGCCGACGACGAGGTAGGGGTGCAGGCGCGAGGGCGCCTTCCCACCCTCGCCCTTGGCGCCCTGGGCGCCGCCGGACAGGAGGATGACGGGCAGGACCGGCAGGATGCACGGCGATATGCCCGTGATGAGGCCTCCGAAGAAGCCGATGAGGACAAGACTGATGAGCATCTGGGCTCCTTGCGTGTCTGTGCGGTTGATTCATCCCTTGTTCGGCGCCGGGCGCTCGGTGGATGGGTGGAATGACGATGAGCGGGGCATGGCGAGCGTCACATCAATCGCTCCGATCCAGCGGGGCGCCGGCCCCGGATGAGGGGTGATGGCTCGCCACGAGGCGGGCCCGATCCCGAACCTTCGTAGAGGAGAACACTCATGCGCATTCGCACCGCTCGCACCGCTCTCGCGGCCGGCCTCATCGCCATCTCCGCCGTGGGCCTCGCCGCCTGCGGCTCGTCCAGCGAGTCGAAGGACACCAAGCCCGCCGCGACCGCCACCGCCGACAAGATGGATGACGGGAAGATGAGCGACGACAAGATGTCCGATGACAAGATGTCGGACGGCAAGATGTCCGACGGCAAGGATGACAAGATGTCGGACGGCAAGATGTCCGATGGCCACGGCAAGATGTCGGACGGCCACGACAAGATGAGCGACGGCAAGGCGACCGACGCCGCGAAGTGACCCCCGCGACGAGCATGACGAGCACGGAGTAGAAGCTCCCTCGGCGCGGCCTCTGAGTTGGGGAGAGGGCCGCGCCGAGGGCTCGTCGTATTCATTGGTGGTCGACTGCATCACGATGCGGTCGACCGCTCTTCTCCGCCCGAGAGGGGATGAGGGGGAAGGGCACCGGCGGGCCCGATCAAGTCCGTGGGGACCGGCGCGGGCGGGGCCCGCGGGCGCTCCTTGAGACGAGTCCCGGGAGATTCCCGCCGGGAGGAGCGGGAGGGAGCGTGATGGATTGGCCCGCGATTCCGCGCCGCGGAGCGACCAGGAGCGGTCATAGGGGCTCCAGCAGCCACCAGCGTCTATGGGGAGTATCACAGAATCCACAGTGATCTATTCGTTATGGTGCCGCGAACCGGCGACGCGCTTCTCACGCGCTCGCACCACCCACCATTAGGAGAAGCACATGCGCATTCGCACCGCCATGGCCGCCTCCCTCATCGCCATCGCCGCCCTCGGCATGGCCGCCTGCGGGTCCTCGGACTCCGGCGACTCCGGCGAGTCCAACGACTCCGTGACCACGGCCCCCGCGGCCACCACGGCTCCGGCCGCGAAGGACGCCGGGGCCTCCGGCGCGCCCGGCGGCTCGATGAGGGACGACTCCACCACGGATGACGACAACAAGATGGGCGGCGACGACACCGACCCGGCCGGATCCATGGGCGATGACGGCACCATGGGCGGCGACGCCTCAGAGGCGCCCGCCAACCCCATGAGCGATGACTCCATGGGCTCGGACAGCGATAACTGAGGCCCGTGAGCAGCGGCGCCCCGGCGCCCCGCCCAGTACCGGGCGGGGCGCCGGGGCGCCGTCGTGCCCGAGGGCCTCAGGTCCCCACGATGAGGAAGGCCAGGCCGATGACCGCGCCGTAGACGAGTTCGTACTGGCCGGCGTCGCGCAGGGAGCCGATGAGCTCGCGGCCGGCCGCCCCAGTGCTCACGGCCGTGGTGGCGCGCCAGGCGAGGGGCGCGATGACGATCAGCGGGCAGACGATGTCGATGATGGCCATGGCGTCCCAGGCCCCACCGGCGGCGGTATGAGCCCAGGCGAGCGATCCGGGGGCGATGAAGACCGGCATGAACACCATGACCATGTAGGCGCTACGGGCGCGGGAATCGCCGAGGCGCACTGCCAGCGTCATCTTCCCGTGGGCGGGATCGGTGCCGATGTCGCGCAGGTTGTTGACCATGAGCAGGGAGCAGGCGATGAGGCCGATACCGCCGGCGGCGAGCCAGAGCCATCCGGGCACGACCCCGCCCTGGACGTAGGCGGTGCCGCAGGTTGCCACCAGGCCGAAGAACACGAAGACGAAGACCTCCCCCAGGCCCGCGTATCCGTAGGGGCGGGGTCCGCCGGTGTAGAACCAGGCGGCGGCCACGGCAGCGGCGCCGACGCCGATGAGCCACCACTGCCCGGTCAGGACCACCAGCACGAGCCCGAGCGCGGCTGCGATCGCGAAGCAGCCGAGGGCGGCGAGCTTGACCCTGCGGGGCGCCACCCGCCCCGAGGCGGTCAGGCGCGGGGGACCGGTGCGCTGATCGTCAGTGCCGCGCACGCCGTCGGAGTAATCATTGGCGAGGTTGCAGCCGATCTGGAGGGCCAGGGCGACGCCCGCGGCGAGCAGTGTGCGCGGCAGCGAGCCGGTGCCCAGTGAGGTGGCGGCGCCGGCCCCCAGGAGGACGGGGGCGACGGCGGCAGGCAGGGTTCGCAGGCGCACGACCTCTGCCCAGTTCGTGGCGCGGGCCGGGGGTGCCTGGTGGGCTGGTCTGCTCATGAGGGCCTCTCGGAGGGGATGCGGCCTAGAGCCTATCGCGGGCGGCGGTCCGCTCCCACGGCGGGCGGGCCGCGCGGGGGGAGCCTGCGGGCGGGCTGCGTCCGGGGCCTGCCTGCTGATCGGGATCAGTCGCCTGCTCGGGGGGCCTCCGGCCGGCTGGAGCCGGCCAGGAGGACGGCGACGGCGCGCCGGTCGGGCTTGCCGAGGCCTCGCTGGGGCAGTTCGGGCACGACGACGACGCGCTTGGGCGCCTTGGGCCCCGGCAGGGCGGCACGCGCGGCCGAGCGCAGGGACTGGGCGTCCAGTCCGCCGTCGTCCCAGGAGGGCGCCGGCACGACGGCGGCCGCGACGGCGCTCCCCCACCGGGTGTCGGGAATCCCCACGACGCAGGCCTCCCCGACGCCCGGAATGCGCAGGAGAGCGGCCTCGACCTCGCGGGGGTCCACCTTGATGCCGCCGCTGATGATGACGTCGTCGAGGCGCCCGAGGACTATGAGGCGACCGTCTCCGTCGAGGCGCCCGCGATCGGAGGTAAGCAGGAGGGGCCTCCCGTCGCGCGCGGCGAAGCGCGAGGCGGGGGCGGGATCGCCGGGGAGGGTGCGGTGGGCGTATCCGAGAGCGAGGACGGGGCCGGCCAGGGCGATGCGGCCCGCGCCGGTGGCGTCCGGCTCCTCAATGGTGACGGTGACGCCGTCGAGGGGGGCGCCGTCGTAGACGCAGCCGCCGCCGGTCTCACTCATCCCATAGGTGGTGACGACGGGGACGCCGGCGCTGCGGGCGCGGGCGAGCAGGACGGGGTCGGCCGCGGCACCACCGAGGAGGACCGCACTGGTGCGGGCCAGGGCGCGGGCGCAGTCGGGGTCGGCCAAGGCGCGCAGGAGCTGGGTGGGTACGAGGGAGAGGTAGACGGGGCGGCTGCTGGTGGCCAGGGCGCCGGCCAGTCCGCCGGTCAGCGCGGTGGCCCTGAATCCGCCGGTGGTGTCGACGACGACGGGCTCGGTCCCGGCCACGAGCGAGCGCACGAGGACCTGGAGCCCGGCGACATGGTGCGCGGGGAGGGCGAGGACCCAGGTCCCGGGTCCTGAGAGGCGCGCATGGGTGGCGCGGGCGGAGGCGACCAGGGCGGGGGCGCTCATGGCGATGAGACTGCCGGTGCCCGTGGTGGAGCCGGAGGTGCGCAGGAGGATGTCCGCGCGGGAGGCGGGGCCGGCCGGGTCGAGACGGCGCGCGAGGTCGGCGCGGACGAGTGCCTCATCCTCCTGCGGGGAGATGGGGACGAGCAGTGGGTACGAGGCGGCACTGCCCTCTATGGCGACTGCGGAAGGGCCGGGGCCGGTGGTATCCCGATCGAGCAGGGACGCGAGGGCCGCCCGGAGCCCGGCAACGGCGTCGGGACTGGTACCGCCGCGCAGGAGGAGGGGGGCCGGGCGCGTGCTCACGGGGGCATCCTCGCACCGCCCGCGCCGCCGCGCCGCCCGGACTCGGCCTGCCCGTGTTCGACGACTCGGATATGGTGGGGGCGTGCGCGTCGTCCTCATCGTCCTCCTGTTCGCCCTGGCGATCTACTCGGTGCTGGACTGCGCTCGCACACCGAATGAGGACATGCCCGCGCGACTCCCGAAGCCCCTGTGGATCCTCATCATCCTGGCCCTCACCGGTGTGGGGCCGATCGCGTGGATCATCACCTCGAGGGTGAAGGCCGCTGAGGAGCGCGGGGGCGTCGTGGAGCCGAAGCTGTGGTCCTCCCGGGAGGGCGTGGAGTTCCGCCGTCCCGAGAGGCAGCGGCCGCTGGGCCCGGATGATGACCCGGAGTTCCTGAGGAACCTGGAGCGGGACATCCGCCGTCGCCGCCGCGACGACGAGGAGGGCGACTCCCCCTCCTCCCCCAGCACCCCCACCCCATAACCCCTCCCTATATCCGAGACCGGTCGAAAATGTCATCGAGACCGGTCGTTGTTGTCGTCGAGGCCGGTTGGTGGTGGGTTAGTGGTTGTGGTGTTCTTGGGCGTCGTCGGTGAGGTAGGGGATGAGGCGTTGGATGGTTAGGGGTGGGGTGGTTTGGGTGGTGGTGATGTAG
>NZ_MVIW01000019.1 GCF_002072185.1 Actinomyces denticolens | reverse complement strand
TGAACCGTGGGCGGGCAAGGGCCGACAGGCCGGTCCAAGGACACACCCCGCAAACCAGGGGCCGTCAGGTCTCGATTGAGTCAGACCCACCCACCCACAACCAACATAGTGGTCTCGATGACATTTTCGACCGGTCTCGGCGAGAGAGGGAGGGGGTCAGTTGGCGCGGGCCTGCTCGGCGAGGGCGCGCACGAGGGCGGCCGCGGTCTCGCGCACGTCGCGGCACTCGGACAGGGCGGTGACGGCGGCGCCGTCGACGACCGCGATGATGACCTCGGCCGAGTAGCGCAGCGAGAAGCGCTCCGCGATGCGGCTGATGGCGGCGTTGAGCCGCTGGCGCCCCTCGCGGTAGGCCGATCCGACGGGCGCCGAGGCCCCGGCGGAGATCAGCTGGAGGTAATGGCCGAGGTACGGGCCCCTCTCCGGCAGGGTGGCGCGCAGCAGGTACTCGATCCGCTCATCGAGGCCGGGCCGCTTCCCCAGGGCCTCGACGGCGTCGGCCACCCGCTCCGCGCGCGCGGCCCACAGGCTGATGTTGAGCAGGCCGGCCTGGTAGAGGAGGTCATCGAGGCCGTCGAAGTAGTACGTGGTGGCCGACAGCGAGCACCCGGCGCGCTCGGCCACGGCCCGGTGAGTGACCTCCTTCGGGCCCGATTCGCGAATGATGGCGGCCGCTGCGTCGATGATCGCCTGCTTCCGGGCCTCCCCCTTGGCGGTCGACGCCGTCTCCCGCCGGTCACTGGTCGTTTCCACGGCGCTGCACATGCTGACACGATAAGACCAAAACGGCGCCGCAGGGATGTGAATCGAGATGGCTGCGCGTGAGAAGGGCCCCAGGACCTGGGAGATCCCGGGTCCGCCCTCCGGCGGCGGGCCCGGCGGGCCGGCGGGCCGAAGAGCGTGGGCGAGGACGCTCAGCTAGGTGTACTGACCGGGGACGGGGATTTCGAGCCCTCCTGGGTGAAGGCGGTGAGGTCGGCGTCGGAGTGCTCCGGCGCCACGATCATCGCGCCCAGGGCGGCCAGCGCGACGACGCTGAGGTAGACCGCGGGCGCCAGGGGGGAGCCGGTGACGGAGATGAGCCAGGTGGCGAGGAAGGGCGCCGTGCCGCCGAGGAGGGCGTTCGCCGTGTTGAAGGACAGGGCGAAGCCGGAGTAGCGCACCTCGGTGGGGAAGGACTCGGCGAGGAAGGTGGCCAGGGTCCCGTCATTGGCGGTCAGGATGACCGCGAAGAGCAGCTCGCAGGCGAGGATGACCCAGATGTTGCCGCCCTCCATGATCCAGAACAGCGGCACGGACAGAGCGATGAAGGCCACGCAGGCGCCGATGAGCATCTTGCGGCGCCCAACGGTGTCCGAGAAGTGCCCCATGACGAAGATCGAGGAGATGTAGCCGCAGAGCATGATCGAGGTCAGCAGGTTGGAGGTGCCCTCCCCGATGCCGATCTCCTTCTGCAGGTAGGTGGGCATGTAGCTCAGCAGCAGGTAGAAGCCGACGGCGTTGAGGCAGGAGACCCCGAAGGCGATCGCCACCGTCCGGCCGTGCCTGCTCAGGACATCGAGCACGGGCGTGCGCCGCGACGGGCCGGAGGCGGCCTCCAGTTGCGCGTTCATCTCCTGGAAGGCGGGGGAGTCCTCCAGGTGCACCCGGATGTAGCGCCCGATGATGCCCAGGGGGCCGGCCAGCAGGAACGGGATGCGCCAGCCCCAGGACTCCATGGAGGCGTCGTCGAGGAGCCAGTGGAGCAGGGCCACCAGGGTGGAGCCGGCGAGCAGCCCCGTCGCCGTGGAGGCCGGCACGAGGCAGGTGTACAGGCCGCGCCTGTCCGCGGGGGCGTACTCGGCGAGGAAGGTGCCCGCGCCCGCGTACTCGCCCGAGGCGGAGAACCCCTGGACGAGTCGCAGGAGCAGCAGCAGGATGGCCGCGCCCAGCCCGATCATCGAGTACCCGGGCAGGAAGGCGATGAGGAAGGTGGAGCCGGACATGATGAGGATCGACCACGACAGCGCCCAGCGCCTCCCGAACCTGTCCCCCCAGGCCCCCCAGACGACGGCGCCGACGGGCCGCAGGAGGAAGGACATCGCGAAGACCGCGAAGGTGGACATGAGCTGGACGGAGGTATCGCTCTCCGGGAAGAAGACCTTGCCGATGACGACGGCGAGGTATCCGTAGGAGGCGTAGTCGAACCACTCGATGAAGTTGCCGATGAAGGACGCCGCCGCCGCTCGGCGCACCGTCGCCCCCCGGGCGCTGCTGGGGATCGCGGTTGAGGGTGGAGGGGCAGTACTGCCGTCGGTGGTCATGGGCGTCTCTCCGGGTTCGTGGACTGTCAGGGGCTGTTCAGTGGCGACGGCCGCCCCTCGTGCCATGGAGGAACGGGGGCGGCCGTCGATGAGGTCAGGCGGTAGCGACAGAGCGTTTACCGGCTCGAGCGAGGGCATCGACGATGATCGGGGCGAAGCCTCCGCCCACGATCAGGGTTCCACCGATCATACCGATCGGGGTCAGCTGCTCGTGGAAGATCAGCAGGCCGCAGATGATCGCCACCGGGCACTCCCAGTAGGAGATCGTGGACATCTCCACGGCGGGCAGGTTCCTCCCCGCCACGACGAGGAATCCGAGGGCGACCAGCCCGCTGAAGACGAACAGCAGCCCGGCCGAGCCCCAGTTGGAGCCGGTGAAGGCGCTCACCCCGTGCCAGGGGCGCAGGACGAGCGCCATGCTCAGCGCCGCGACGGAGGCCCACACGAAGTTCCACACGCCGCGGACGATGGAGTCCACGTCCTTGCGGTACCCGTTGAAGAACAGGGCCATGCCGTAGAAGAGGCCGGACAGCAGGCCCAGGAGGTCCCCCAGGGCCTTCTTCGGGTACTCGGTCGAGGTCACCGACAGGTCCAGCCCGAAGGAGAGCGCCCCGTCCTTGTAGTCGATGATCCCGATCGTCATGAGCATGCCGACGAACACGATGAGCAGGAAGAGCCCGTTGAGGCGGCTGATCCTCTCCTTGCGGAAGATCCTGGCCAGGATCGTGCAGAACAGCGGTCCGGTGTAGATGAGGAAGACCGCGTTGGCGATCGTGGTCAGCAGCGTGGAGGAGATGTAGCAGCCCAGTGACAGGCCGATGGAGATCCCTCCCATGATGATGGCCGGGCTGAGGCGGGTGGCGCGGAACAGCGCGGTCCTACCGGTCACGAGGAGCAGGACGGTGAAGCCCGCCAGGCCCGTGAGCATGCGGCCCGAGGCGAGGAAGGAGCCGATGACGGCCTTGTCATCGGGGATCAGGCCATTGGTGGCGCCCCGGCTGAAGGTCCCCACCAGGCCCATGCCTGTGGCGGAGATGAGCATGGCGATGGCGCCGAGCCTCTTGTCCATGACGTAGGTGGAACCGGCGGCCTTGAGATCAGGGGTGGTCGAGGTGTCGTTCATTGGGGTGCGTCCTATGCGTCCTTGCACGTGGTGGATCCGGTTCAGGCGTCTTTGCCTGGAAGGCCCCGGTGGGCACAGGGACCGGGCGCGATTGCCTGGTCAGGTGGGGGTGGTCCCCGGGGGCCGGAAGGAGGAGCGGCCCCCGGGGACCCGGTGCGTCAGACGAGGGTGGGGTCCTCGACCTGGTTCGGGAAGTAGTCCTCGCAGCCGCCCTCGCGGTAGACGTCCGCCGTCGCGCAGTGCAGGGCACCGCCGAACGGGTAGGCGTCGCGGAACGGCACGGGGATGACGTTCATGCCGAGCTTGTCCATCTGCTCCATCTGGTGGACCTCGCTGGCCTCGCAGATGACGGTCTTGTGGTCCAGGACCAGGCAGTTCATGGACAGCCACACCGAGGAGTAGCACAGCGGCGGCGGGGTCTCGTGCGCCGGCATGGCGGCGTCGACGATCTGCCAGTCGTTGGCCTCGAAGATCTTCCTCTGCTCCTCGGGCAGGTGGCGGTGGGGGTTGTTGATGATGAGCCCCGGCCGCAGCGGCACGAAGGTGGCGTCGATGTGGATCGGGTAGGGGTCGCCCGGGAAGTTGACGGCGTGGACGCGCAGGTCCGGGTAGTACCGCTTGAACCACTCCATCGCGGTGCGGTTGGTGGTCAGGCCGTGCTGGATGAACAGGTCCTTGCCCAGCCGCAGGACGTCGGCCGCGTCCCACATGGGCTCGGCCTCGGTGGTGACGAAGTCCTTCGCGGCGGTGCGCTCGAGGCGCTCCTCCAGCGAGATCTTCTCGTCGTAGTAGTTGTGCTTGTAGGAGGCGTCGGTCAGGCGCGGGCGGGGGGCCTGCGTCCACTTGAACTCCGGGTCCTCGTCGAAGTACTTCTTCATGAGGGGCCAGTAGGCCAGGTACTCGAAGTAGCGGCAGCGGAAGGAGTTGGCCGAGGCCATGATCTCGTTGCCGATGGTCAGCAGGATGTCGCGGGGCGGCATGCAGGTCATCATCGAGTCGGTGCGGAAGTCCGGGGTGATGACGGGCTGGTTCCACTGAAGCGGGGTCGGGCGGTCGACGATGACGCCGTGGTCCTCGCAGACCTTGGCGAGGTAGTCGAGCTGGGCGTTCGCCTTCTCGACGGTCTCCGTGGGGCGGGGGCCCCACATGCCGCGCATCTCGGAGTCGATCGGCACCTTCTCGCTGGTGGCGGGCTCCTCGGGCGGGATGACGGAGAAGTCGGCGCGCCCGACGATGACGCGCTTGAGGGGGTCGAAGTCGTTCCACGAGTTCACGATCTTCGTCATGGAAGAATCACTCCTTTGTGAGTGCGGCGGTGCGCCGCGGGTATCGATGCATCGAGAATGGATGGTTGACAGATCCGCTGTGCGGGGAAGACCTCCCTCCTGGGATTGGTGGCGCGCCGGGCGATGACGGCCGATCAGCGCCCGGTCAGTTGGTCGTGCGGTCGGGCACCGGCGGTCGGATGTCATCCGGCCCGCCGTAGTTCCCTCCCGGGGTCACGATCGTCCCGGAGACCCCCTCGATGATCCCGATGGCGTCCTCGAGGCGGCCGATGGCGGCCATGTCGCCCGTGAGCTCCACGAAGCGGCACACGGCCTCCACCTTGGGGCCCATGGATCCCGCGGGCAGGTCCATGGCGCGCAGCGAGGCCGGGGTCGCGCGGTCCACCCGCTTGGCCCCGGGCGTCCCGAATCCCTCCTGGACGCCGTCGACGTCGGTGAGGATGAGCAGGGCGTCGGCGTCGAGGTGCTCGGCGAGGACCGCGGCGGTCAGGTCCTTGTCGATGACCGCCTCGACCCCCTGGAGCTTGCCGTGCTCGTTGCGGATGACTGGCACGCCCCCGCCCCCGGCGCAGATGACGACGGCGCCCGCGTGGAGGAGGGCCCGGGCCATCCGGGTCTCGATGACGCGCTGGGGCCTGGGCGAGCCGACGACGCGGCGGTAGTGCTCGCCGTCCTTCTTGACCGTCCAGCCCTTCTCGGCGGCCAGCCGGTTGGCGGTGGCCTCGTCGTAGACCTCGCCGACGAACTTCGTCGGGTTGGCGAAGGCCGGGTCCCCGGCCAGGACGAGGGTCTGGCTCACCAGGGAGGCGACCTGCCTGCCCGGCAGGGCGTTCTGCATGGCCTGGAGGAGCCAGTAGCCGATCATCCCCTGGGTCTCCGCGCCCAGGGTGTCGAAGGGGTAGCACTCGCTCAGGCGGTCATCATTGGCGGACTCCAGGGCGAGCACGCCCACCTGCGGGCCGTTGCCGTGGGTGATGATGAGCTCGTGCTTCTCGGCCAGCAGGGCCAGCTGCTTGGCGGCCGCCTGCACGTTGGCGATCTGGGTGCGGGCGTCGGGCTTGTCCCCCCGGCGCATGAGGGCGTTGCCGCCCAGGGCAGCGACAATGCGCATGGGTCAGTCCTCCCAGTCGCCCAGGGTGGCGACCATGACGGCCTTGATGGTGTGCATGCGGTTCTCGGCCTGCTGGAAGGAGACGTTGCGCTCTGTCTCGAAGACGTCGTCGGTGACCTCCAGGCCGTCCATGCCGGTGGCCTCGAAGAGCTGCTGGCCGACCTTCGTGTTGCGGTCGTGGAAGGCCGGCAGGCAGTGGAGGAACTTGACGTCGTCGTTGCCGGTGCGCTTCACGAGCTCGCCGTTGACCTGGTAGTCCTTGAGCAGGGCGATGCGCTCGGCCCAGACCTCCTTGGGCTCGCCCATGGAGACCCACACGTCGGTGTAGAGGTAGTCGACGCCCTTGACGCCCTCGTCGACGTCGTCGGTGATCGTGATGCGGGCCCCGGAGATGGCGGCGAGCCCCTCGGCGATGGCGACGACCTCGGCCTCGGGCTGGAGCTCCTTAGGCGCCACCAGGCGGATGTCCATGCCGACCAGCGCGCCGGAGACCAGCAGGGAGTTGGCGACGTTGTTGCGGGCATCGCCCAGGTAGGCCAGGGAGATCTCCGTGATCGGCTTGTCCACCAGTTCGATCATCGTCAGTTGATCGGCGAGCATCTGGGTGGGGTGCCAGGCGTCGGTCAGGCCGTTCCACACGGGCACGCCGGACAGTTCGGCCAGGGTCTCGACCTTGGCCTGGTCGTCACCGCGGTACTCGATGCCGTCGTACATGCGCCCGAGCACGCGAGCGGTGTCCGCCACGGACTCCTTGTGGCCCAGCTGCGAGCCGGAGGGGTCGAGGTAGGTGGTGTGGGCGCCCTGGTCGGCGGCGCCGACCTCGAAGGAGCAGCGGGTGCGCGTGGAGGTCTTCTCGAAGATGAGCGCGATGTTCTTGCCCTTGAGGCGCTGAACCTCCCGGCCGGCCTTCTTGTCCGCCTTGAGCTGGGCGGCGAGGTCCAGCAGACTCATCCACTCGGCGGTGGTGAAGTCGGTCTCCTTGAGGAAGTGGCGGTTGTGCAGAGGGTGGGTCATGTCGTTCCGTCCTTCGTTGGAATCGAGGTGAATGGGGGCGATGGGAGGAAGAGTAGTCACGAGCCGAGGGGCTCACGGACCACGGGGCAGCTCATGCAGTGCGGGCCGCCGCGCCCGCGCCCGAGCTCGCTACCGGGGATGGTCAGCACCTCGATGCCCTTGGAGGTCAGGTACTCGTTGGTGTTGACGTTGCGCTCGTAGGTGATGATCACACCGGGCGCGACGGCCAGGGAGTTGGCGCCGTCGTCCCACTGCTCGCGGGCGGCCGCCCGGCTGTCCTGGGGGGTCGTGAGCACGGTGAGCTCGTCGATGCCCAGGGCGGCGGCGATGGCGTCGTGCATGGCCTCGGCGGGGTTCTCGATGACGTCGACCGTGCCCTCGCGCTCGCCGGGGCGCAGGGTGAAGGTGGGGAGCATCCCCGCTCCGGCGTACTTGGTGAAGGTCCCGTGGTCGACCATCGTCATGATGGTGTCCAGGTGCATCTGGGCGCGCGTCTTCCTCATCTTGACGGCGACGATCTCGCGCACGCCGCCGGCGAAGAGCTGAGTGGCCAGGCGCTCCACGCCCTGGGGGCAGGTGCGCTCGGAGACGCCGATGAGCACGGCGCCGTTGCCGATGATCTGGATGTCCCCGCCCTCGGTGGACAGTGCGGGGCTGATCGTGCCATCGGACCAGATGGGGAAGCCCTTGGCGGCGAAGAGCGGATGCCAGGTGTAAATGGCCCGGTAGTTGAGCGATTCGCGGCGCCGGGCCTCGCGCGACATGGAGTTGATCGACACGCCGTTGTAGATCCACGAGGAGGTGTCCCGGGTGAACAGGTGGTTGGGCAGGGGGCCGATGAGCAGGTCCTCGGGGTCCATCGAGGCCAGCACCATCGAGGAGATGCCCGGGACGTGCTCGAGGAGCTCCTCCTTGGTGATCCCCGCGATGAGGGTTTCGGCGAGGGTGGGCGCCTCCACGCTCTCGGCCCATTGGCGGATGGCGGGGGAGGCCGCCAGCCCCGTGGAGTCCTCGGACAGGACGGCCCCCAGCAGGAAGGCGCGCGCCTCGGGGATCTCCAGGGTCTCGGCCAGCAGGTCCTGCAGGTAGAGGACCTGGGCGCCGCGGCTGCGCAGCACCCGCGCGAACTCGTCGTGCTCCTGCTGGGCCCTCTCGAGCCACAGGACGTCGTCGAAGAGGAGCTCGTCCTTGTTCTCGGGGGTCAGCCTCAGCATCTCCTTGCCGGGCCGGTGGATGATGACGGTCTGGAGTCGACCGATCTCTGAGTCGATGGATGGCGTGAGCATCGCGTCCTATTCCTCTGGAATCTGGCGCGGCGCCCGGCATGGGCGCACGCGGTTCGGCCCAGGGCCTCTTCGCCCTGCGCTGATGCGGTGGTGAGTTCAGGGTGTGGTCTGAAGGGGTGGCGGTGATGCGGGGCCCCGGGCGTTTCTGATCGGGACGGCGTCACCCTCTCGGATTGGTACGTTCGTACCATTGGTACAAGCGTACCAATCGTGACGCGCGTCTACAACAGGAGTGAGGGAAGTCACTCATGCCGCAGGCCTCCGACGCCCGCCGAGCGCGCCCGCGCCTGGTCGCCGCCGGAGGGGGAGCGCTCAGCGGGCGCGAACCCCCAGGGCCCGGTCCACGAGGGACGCGATGCCCGTCCGGGCATACTTGGGCCCAAGCGGCCGCATCCCCGCGCCCCGTCGCCCGTCCATGCCCGCGAAATGAGGACCCGCCCGTGCACCACCCCGGCACATCCGCAGGAACCGTCCTGCTCGTCGACGACGAGGCCCCCATCCGCTCCACCCTCGGCCCCTACCTGGAGAGGTCGGGGTACCGGGTGATCCTCGCCTCCGACGGCGTCGAGGCCCTCGACCTGCTGCGCCCGCGGGGCGCGAGCGCGCGCGGCGCCGTCCCGGGAGGGGGCGGCAACGGCGTCGCCGGCGGCGCCGTCGACATCATCGTCTCCGACGTCCTCATGCCCCGCATGGATGGGCGCGAACTCGTTCGGCGCCTGCGGGCCGAGGGCGCCTGGACCCCCGTCATCCTCCTCACCCAGCTCGACGCCACCTACGAGCGCATCTCCGCCCTCGACGACGGCGCCGACGACTACCTCTCCAAGCCCTTCGACCCCGCCGAGCTCGTCTCCCGCATCCGCGCCATCCTGCGCCGCGCCCAAGGGCCCGGCCGGCCGCTGACCGCCGCGGAGCGCCTCGTGGCGGGCGACCTCGTCCTGCACCGCGCCAGCCGCCGGGTGGAGATGGGCGGGCGCGAGCTCGTCCTGACCCCCAAGGCGGTCACCCTCCTCGACTTCCTCATGAGCCGCCCCGGTGAGCTCCACACCCGCGAGGCGCTCCTCTCCGCCCTGTGGGGCATCGACTTCGCGACCACCACGCGCGCCGTCGACCACCGCATCCGAGAGATCCGCAGGGTCCTCGGCGATGACGCGAGCGCCCCGCGCTACATCGAGACGGCCCCCGGCATCGGCTACCGGTTCTGCCACGAGGTCCATCCATGAGCGCCGAGGCGCGCGGGCGGAGCTCGGCGGGCGGGCCGGACGGGCGCCCCACCACCGGGGCCGCGCGGCCGTTGGCAGCGGCCCTCCTCCTGGCCCTCGCCGTCCTGGCGATCGCGGCCCTGACCGCCGCCCTCGCGCTGCGCGACCAGGAACTGACGATCAGGGCCCCCATGCCCACCGTCATCGCCTCACTCGTCGCGCCCATCGCGATCGCCGCCCCCGCCGTCGCCGCGGCCCGTCGTCGTGCCGCCGCCCGGCGCCGGCACGAGGCCGCCCGGACCGAGGACGCCGCGCGGGCGAGGCACCGCCAGTTCCTCGCCCGCCTCGACCACGAGCTCAAGAACCCCCTTACCGCGGTGCGCGCCGCCCTGGCGGAGACCGCGCAGGCCGCGGGGGCGGGCAGGGGCGGCCCGTCCCAGGGCGTCGTGGGGGACCGCCTGGCGCTCATCGACAGTCAGTCGCGGCGCATGAGCTCTCTGCTCACGGACCTGCGCAAGCTCGCCGAGCTGGAGACCGCCCCTCTATCCCTGGAGCGGGTGGACCTCGGCGAGACGATCTCCGACGCCGTGTCCGCGGCCATCGAGGAGGGGGCGGCCAAGGGGCCCATCCCCCAGGTCCACCTCGACCTGCCCCGCGCGCCGCAGCCGCTCCCCGCGGTCCGCGGGGACGGCGACCTGCTCTACTCGGCGGTGCGCAACGTCGTCGCCAACGCCATGAAGTACACCCCGCCCGCCGGGCGGGTCGAGGTGAGAGGGCGCCAGGAGGCCGGCGTCGTCACCATCGAGGTGGCGGACACCGGCATGGGCATCCCCGAGGAGGACCTGCCCAGCGTCTGGGAGGAGCTGGCCCGCGCCGGCAACGCGCGCGGGCTCGCCGGATCGGGACTGGGGCTGGCGCTCGTATCCACCATCGTGCGGCGGCACGGCGGCAGCGCCTCCATCGCCTCACAGGTCGGAGTGGGGACCCAGGTGTGGCTGCGACTGCCTGTCGCAGGACCGCGACAGTGACGCGACATTACGGCGACATCACGCCATTTATGCTCGTCGCATGAACCTCGCATTCTCCGGGCGCCCGGCTCATCGGCGCTCCCCCCTGATCACCCTGACCGCCGCCCTCGTCGTCGCCGGCTCCCTGGCGGCCTGCGGCTCGTCCTCGGAGTCGAGCGACTCCGCCGATTCGACCGCCGGCTCCTCGGCCGCGAGCCCGGCAGGAGCCGCCACCGGCACTGCCGCTGCGGGCGGCCAAGCCTCCGGGCTGCCCGCCGTGGCCGGCTACCAGGTGGGTGAGATCCCGCCGATCCCCCTGTTCTCAATGCCCGATCTGTCCGTGCTCGGCGCCGAGCCCGCCTCCTACGCCCCCGACCTGGCCGCCACCGTGTCCTCCCAGCCCGGCATCACCGTGGGCCCCGCCCGCTGCGACGCCTCCGGGGCTCTGGACAGCTCCCACGGGCGGACGCTGCTGGACGGATCCGCGGGCGGCACGACCATGGGGGACGGCGCGACCGTCACCACCGATGGCGACGGCTCCGGCACGTACTCCGACGGCAAGGTCACGATCACGTCCGACGGCAGCGGCTCGGGCACCTACTCGGCCGGCGAGATCACGGTGACCACCGACAGTGACGGCTCGGGCACGTACTCCGACGGCAAGGTCACGATCACGTCCGACGGCAACGGCTCGGGCACCTACTCGAACTCGGGGACGAGCGAGACGATCACCGTCTCAGCGGATGGTTCGGGCACCTACAGCACCGACCAGGTCACCAACACCAACGCGGGCGACGGCTCGGGGACCTACTCGGACGGGACCGGACTGTTGATCATCAACAACGGCAACGGCACGGGAACCGTCAACGGCCAGGCGGTGGACATGGAGCCCCTGCCCCCGGTCGGCAAGGTCGGGGACTTCCCTCCCATGTCATCCATCAAGCCCATCACCTCCTGCGGCACCGTCATCACCCTTGACGATGGCGTCCTGTTCGACTTCGGCTCGGCCGAGGTCCGCCCCGAGGCCACCACCACCCTCACCAGCCTGTCCGGTGTCCTCACGAAGGCAGGGGCCCCCACGATCCACGTCTACGGGCACACCGACTCCGTCTCCGACGAGGCCTTCAACCAGACCCTCTCCGAGCAGCGCGCCCAGGCCGTCGTCGACATCCTCAAGGGCGCTGGCGCGACATCGTCCATCGATGCCACCGGCTACGGCGAGACCCGCCCCGTGGCTCCCAATGAGAACGCCGATGGCTCCGACAGCCCCGCCGGACGACAGCTCAACAGGCGCGTCGAGATCTTCGTCCCCGCCTTCTGAGGGCAGCGCCCACCGCGCCCCGATACCCGCCCAAGGAGAACCGAACCGTGAATAGTCCCGAGTCCCAGCTCCTCCGCCGCCGAACGGGCGCGGTCCGCGCGGCCGCGCTCGCGGCCCTCGCCCTGGCCCTCGCCTCGACCACCGGCTGCGCGCTGAGCCTGAAGTCCAGTAAGGACCATGGGGCCGATGAGACGGGAGCGCCCGCGGCGAGCGCCGCGCCGACGGCGGAGGGCAGCACCGCTCCCACTCGGTCCGCAGCGGCCCCGGCCCCCTCCGGCACGGCCGGCGGCGGACTGGCCAGGGCCGGCGACGTCGCCTCCTCCGACCGGCCGACGGCCGGTCAGGGCGGCGCGGGAGGCCCGGGCGCGAGTGGCGCCGATTCGACCGCCGCCTCCCCCGGTGAGGACGGCACGGCGAGCGGCCTGTGCGCAGCCATGGGGGAGAGCGGGGTCAACGTCCAGGCGGCGAGCCGCACCATGTGGATCAACGACACCGGCGGTGTCAAGCGCATCACGGGCAAGGCGGAGACGCTGACCGTCGAGGGCGTGGGCGTGGTGGTCTACGTCGACGCCGTGGACAGCCTCGTCATGAACGGCACGGGGGACACGGTGTGCGCCGGGAGCGTCGGCTCGGTCTCCTTCGGCACGAGCTCGGTGGGCTCCTCCGTGGTCTATGAGGGCGCTGATCCCGTGATCACCGATGAGGGGACCGGGAGCGTCACCACCAGGAAGTAGTCCCGCCGCCCGGAGCGGCGGGCGGTGGCGGGCAGGGATCCGCTGCCCGGCACGGGTCCGCACAACCCCCGCACAGCCTCGCACGGCCCCGCACGGCCTCGCGCCGCCCCGTCGTCCCCATCATCCGGGACGGCGGGGCCGCGCGGGTCCGCAGGGGGCCGCCACGCCGGGGAGGGCGCGCGGGGCCGGGGGTGATCGCGCCCCGGGCGCCTTCGACCGCGCGCCGCTACCCTGGGGCCGTGACCGCCACCCAGAACCGACCCGGCCCGCTCATCTCCTTCGAGGGGGGCGACGGCGTCGGCAAGACCACCCAGATCCAGCGCCTCGCCACCGTGCTCGCGGCCGCCAGGATCGACTACCGCCTCACTCGCGAGCCCGGCGGCACTGAGCTGGGGGCCCAGATCCGCCGCCTTCTCCTGCACGGGGGAGCGGTGGATCCGCGCGCCGAGGCCCTGCTCTACGCCGCCGATCGCGCCCAGCACGTCGCCGAGGTCATCCGGCCCGCCATGGCGCGCGGTCAGGTGGTCCTCACCGACCGCTACCTCGACTCCTCCATCGCCTACCAGGGCGCTGCCCGCTCGCTGGGGGCCGCCGAGATCCGGTCCCTGTCCGAGTGGGCCACCGACTCCCTGCTCCCTGATCTGACGATCCTCCTCGACGCCGACCCGTCCGTGGCCGACCTCCGCACCGGGGCCCGGGGCGCCAAGGACCGCCTGGAGAGCGAGGGGGCGGTCTTCCGCGCCGCCCTGCGCGAGCAGTTCCTCGCCCTGGCCGCCGCCGAGCCCGAGCGCTTCGCCGTCCTCGACGCCCGACGGACCATCGAGGAGGTCGCCGAGGATGTCGATCAGCGCGTCGCCGACCTCCTCCCCGAGGCATCGGGCGCTCGCGCCGCCTTCCTCCGGGCCGCGGCGCGCATGGGCCGCACCGCGCAGGGGGCCTCATGAGCGTGTGGGACGACGTCGTCGGGCAGGATGCGGTCGTCTCCGTCCTGTCCGGGGCGGCCGCGGCCGCGAGGGGCCTCGCCGAGCAGCGGGAGGCCCGGGTCGGCGGCGCCGACGGCAGCGGGCAGGCCGAGGCCCTCTCGAATCCCACCGGCTCCGGAGCGGCCATGACCCACGCCTGGCTCGTCACCGGCCCGCCCGGCTCGGGCCGTTCCAACGCCGCACTCGCCTTCGCCGCCGCGCTGCAGTGCACCGGCCCCGTCCCCGGATGCGGCCAGTGCAAGCCCTGCCGGGACGTCATGAGCGGCGCCCACCCCGACGTCGTCCGCCTGGCCACCGAGAAGCTCATCATCACCCTCGACGAGGTCAAGGAGCTCATCGGCGAGGCGCAGCGCCGCCCCTGGACCGGCCGGTGGCGCGTCATCCTCGTCGAGGACGCCGATCGCATGGCCGAGCGCACCACGAACGTCCTGCTCAAGTCCATCGAGGAGCCCCCGCCCCAGACCGTATGGCTCCTGTGCACCCCCAGCGCCGACGACGTCCTGCCCACCATCCGCTCGCGATGCCGGCTCATCACGCTGCGCATTCCGCCCGCGGGCGCCGTCGCCGACCTCCTCGTGCGCCGCGACGGCGCCGATCCCGCCCTCGCCGCCCGCGCGGCCCGCGCCAGTCAGTCGCATATCGGACTGGCCCGGCACCTGGCCACCGACCCCGACGCCTGGGAGCGCCGTCGCCGCCTCCTGCTCGCGCCGGTGACGCTGCGCAGTGTGGGCGACGCCGTGCTCGCCGCCGCCGACCTCGTCGAGAGCGCCGAGGCCGAGGCCCAGGCCCGCACGGCCGAGCGCGACGCCGCCGAGCGCGCCGATCTCATGCGGGCCCTCGGCCTGGAGGGGGAGGGGCGCGTCCCGCCCGCCCTGCGCGCCCAGATCCGCGCCCTGGAGGAGGATCAGAAGCGCCGGGCCAAGAGGGCCCGAACCGATGTGCTCGACCGGGCCATGATCGACCTGCTCTCCTTCTACCGCGACGTCCTGGCCGCTCAGATGGGCAGCGACGTCGAGCGCGTCAACATCGACCTGGCCGAGCAGATCGAGCGGGCGGCCGCCTCCACCGGGCCCGAGCAGTCGCTGGCGCGCATCGCCGCCATCGAGGAGTGCCGTGGGAGGCTGCGCTCCAATGCCGCGCCGCTGCTCGCCGTCGAGGCCCTCATGATCCAGTTGCGCCCCCAGGCGCGCTGAGCGCGTCGCACTGCTCGGCCGGGGCGACCAGCTCGGTGGCGGCCCAGGAGCTGAGCAGCCGCAGGGCCTGCGCGCTCGGGCTGCCGGGCTCGGCCGCGTAGGCCACGAGGGTGAGGCCGGGGCTCGAGGTCATCTCCGTGGGCTCATAGGCGAGCGTGAGATCGCCGACCACCGGGTGGTGGATGACCTTGGCGCCCCGGCAGATGTAGCGCACGTCGTGGCGCGCCCACAGCCCGGCGAAATCGCGGCTGCGGGTGGACAGCTCGCCGACCAGCGCCGTCAGGTCCGGCTCCGTGGGGTCGGCCCCACTGGTCAGGCGCAGCATCGCCACGCTGTCCTCCGCGCCGGTGTCCCAGTGCGGGAAGAAGTCACGGGCGCGCGGATCGAGGAACATGAAGCGCGTGAGGGATGGGGCGTCGTCGGCGATCTCGGGGATCGGGTCGACGAACAGCGGGGAGTAGAGCGCCCGCGCCATCGTGTTCGCGGCCAGGCAGCGGCCCAGGCCGTCGCGGACGATCGCCGGGACGCGCATGGCGTCGAGGAGCCACTGCGTGCCCGGGCGGACGGCGGAGCGCCGGGCCTTCCTCGGGCGACGGCGCGGCCTGCCGGTGGGGGAGACCGCGCGGGCCAGGTCCAGGAGGTGCTCGCGCTCTGCGTCGTCGAGCAGGAGTGCGCCGGCCAGGGACTCCAGGACCTCGGTGGAGGCGCCGGCCATCGAACCGCGCTCCAGGCGCGTGTAGTAGTCGACGCTCACGCCGGCGAGCATGGCGACCTCCTCCCGCCGCAGCCCGGGCACGCGCCTGATCGCCCCGACGACGGGCAGCCCCACCATCTCCGGGGTCACCCGCGCGCGGCGGGAGGTGAGGAACTCCTTGATCTGAGCGCGAGGATCAGCGGCGGGGGGCGCGACGGCGTCGGATCGGCTCATGCGGTCAGGCTACGCGTGGGCGGCGCGCGCAGGCAGGCCCTGACAAGCCCTGGCAGGCCCGGCAGCCCCTGACGGGCCCGGGCCATCCTCCCCGCGGGCCGTCGGCGCTGAGGAGACGGGCGGATCGGGCCGGGGCCGGCGGCGCCGGCCGAGTGGGGACGCCTCCCCGTGCTCCAAGGCGCTGTGACTGAAGGGGATCCGGCCCCGGAGCGTTCCCCGGCCGGCCTCGCGCCACCAGCTGGTCGCCGTCTTCGAGTACCGCGGCCGTTCGACGGTCGCCAAGGGGTACCTGGTCTCCGACGACGGGAAGGACCGGCAGATGGCGCTCATCGGGCGCCAGGGCGATCTGCCGCCTGAGCTCGACGCCCTGCGGGGTTGTGAACGTGCGGCGGGGTTGCCGACGCGCCCCCGGAGTGCGTTGGCTGCCCCGCCGCACGTTCACAACCACAAGGGGCGTCCGCGACCCCGGCGATCGCGCGTTCACAGCCCCGCGGACCACTCGGCGTCGTCCCCCGCAACGGGGCCCCGGCGCCCGGCCAGGAGCGATCCTCGCCTCAGCCCGTGCGCCGGCTCCCATCCGGGCGTGGCCAGCTCGGGGCGGCGACGGGCAGCGGCGACGACGACAGGCGGGAACCAGGACAGGATCCTCGCGGCGAGTGAGGCGAGATCGTGGAGCTGGTCGCTGCGGATCCTCCTGACCGTCCAGCGCTGACCGCTGATGTCCTCCTGTCGATCGCTCTCGCGCCAGAAGGAGGCCGGCTCGTCGTACTTGCCGCGTCCGTCGATCTCGATGATGAGCCGCGGATCCGGCCAGCACAGGTCGACCCAATAGCTGCCCGAGCGGGTGTCGATCCGGTACTGGAGGACTGGCGGGGGCAGTCCGAGCCATCCGATGAGCCACCGGATCGTGCTCTCGAGCTGCGATTCCGACAGCGGTGAGGCCATGGCCAGGACTGCCCGCGCGGTGGCGATGCCCTTGCGCCGGCCCGCATGCTCGAGCATGTGCCGCCATGCCTCTCGCCCCGGCTCGGCGC
Source organism: Actinomyces denticolens (assembly GCF_002072185.1). GTDB lineage: Bacteria > Actinomycetota > Actinomycetes > Actinomycetales > Actinomycetaceae > Actinomyces > Actinomyces denticolens. The sequence goes on along the minus strand of NZ_MVIW01000019.1, from coordinate 41,840 downwards.
GGCGCAGTGCCTCCTCGGGGTGCGCGCGTGCGGCCCCTGTGAAGAGCCGCAGCGCCGCGTCCGCGATGACGAGGGCGTTGTGGGCCGGCTCGTCGCAGGCGCAGTCGAAGGCGGTGCGCAGAAGGGACGTGACCAGGGCGCCGTCGGCGACGACGACGTCATCGGCGTCGAATACCGCTTTGCGGCGCCAGAGCCTGACGGCGGGCGCGTCCGGCGCTGGTCGCCGTGCACTGGTGGGGCGACCTCGTGCCGGAATCCTGATCAGGGGAAGCGCCGTCCCGGAGGCCGCTGGTGCATAGGCGACAGCGATGTAGACATCGGGCTGGCGGGTCGACATCGGCAATCCGAGGCGAAGCGCGGCGGAGGCGTGCGTGAGAACAGCGGATGGCGCGTGTGTCAGCCGCGCCGCCTCCGTTCGGGCCAAGGAGAGCGTGTACCGGTGCTGCCAGGCGGGGGCCGTGGCCTCGGGCAGCCAGAGGACTCCCCGGGCCAGGCGCAGGCCGCCGGGGGCCTCGCGGACGCGAGAGGCGCGGGTCGTGCGGGCGATCACGGGGCGAAGGCCGGCGCCGATCGAATTGCTCGGGATGGCGGGGACGGATTGTGGGAAGACCATGGTCTCCACGATGACGGCGGCGCCGACCACTCCGGGGCCGTCGTCCCCCAGTGCACAGGGAAGGGCGGCTCCGGCGGGCTTGTGGTTCCCGGGTCGTCGCGCAGGGCCGTCAAGCGCTGGTTCGATCGGGGTTCGGCGGGGTCGCGGCGGGCCGGGCCGGGGTCGCCGACGTGCGGCGAGGTCGCCGACGCGCTCCGGGGGCGCGTTGGCAACCCCGCTGCACGTTCACAACCACAAGGCGCGTCCACAACCCCGCGGACCGGACCACTCGGCGTCGTCGTCTCGTCACGTCGTCGGCCAGAATGACCTCGCCGGGGCGTTCTCCCCCTCGGGGAGGAGGGTGCTGCTTGACGGGAGGCGCTTAGGCTGGTGGTGTGAGCATCCTTGACGCCTCTTCCCGCCCCCGTCGGATCAAGATTCTCGCGGTCCTGTCCGCTCTCACCGCCGCGTCGGCGCTGTCGGCCTGCGGCAGCCCGTCGGTCTCCGACGCCACCCAGGCGACCGGCGCCGCCACCGCCTCCGTCCCCGCGGGCCTGGAGTCCTTCTACAGCCAGAGTGTTGACTGGTACCCGTGCAAGGAGGATGACGGCATGACCGAGCGCGGCGGCGACACGGGGCCCGGCACGATGAGCTGCGCGCGGGTGACGGTGCCGCTGGACTACAGCGATCCGGGGGGCGAGACGATCCAGATCGCGATGAAGAAGCGCTCGGCCTCGGCCGACACCGCCACGGGCACCCTGTTCATCAACCCGGGCGGTCCGGGCGGCTCCGGTGTCGACTTCCTTCCCCGGGTCACATCGAGCCAGTTCTCCAAGGACCTCATCACCGCCTACGACGTCATCGGCTTCGACCCTCGCGGGGTGGGGGACTCCACGGCGATCGACTGCCTGACCGATGCCGAGCTCGACGCCGAGCGCTCCGGGACGGAGTCCTCCAGCCTTCCCGACGACGCCACGGGGGAGCAGAAGCGCGCCGCCGTGGCCGATGAGACCACCAAGCGCGAGGCCAAGTGCGAGGCCAAGACCCAGCCCGCCGCCCTGCTCGACCACGTTGACACGGTCTCGGCCGCCAAGGACCTCGACATCCTGCGCGCCGTCACGGGCAGCCCCGCCCTCACCTATTTCGGCTACTCCTACGGGACCTTCCTGGGGGCGACCTACGCCGACCTCTTCCCGGGCAACGTGGGCCGATTCGTCCTCGACGGCGCCGTCGACCCCTCGATCAGCGGCGGCCAGATGGCGCTGGGCCAGGCGAAGGGCTTCGAGAACGCGCTGCGGGCCTATGTGGAGAACTGCCAGTCGGGCTCGGACTGCCCGCTGACGGGCTCGGCGGATGACGGGGTCAAGCAGATCCAGGACCTCCTCGCCTCCCTGGAGGCCAACCCGATTGCGACCTCGGACGATAACCGCCCGCTGACCCGCTCCCTGGCCATCTCCGGGATCATGGTTCCCCTGTACCAGTCCGAGGCCTGGTCCCAGCTGAGCTTCGCCCTGTCACGGGCGATGGGCAAGACCACGGATGACGGGAAGCCCGACGGCTCCACGCTCCTGTACTTCGCCGATCTCGCCGCGCAGCGCGGCAATGACGGCACCTACTCCGGCAACGGCGATGAGGCCATCAGCGCCATCAACTGCGCGGACTTCCCCGTCTCGGGGGATGCCGCCTCCTGGGATCAGGAGGCCTCGGAGATCAAGGCGGCCTCCCCGACCTTCGGCGACAGCCTCCAGTACACCGACGTCTCCTGCCAGGCCTGGGGGCACCCGTCGGGCAATGATCGCAAGGCGATCCACGCCTCGGGAGCCAACCCGATCCTGGTCATCGGGACGACGGGGGACCCGGCCACGCCCTACGAGTGGTCGCAGTCGCTGGCCGATCAGCTCGACTCGGGCCAGTTGCTGACCTGGAAGGGCAATGGGCACACGGCCTACGGGCGCGCCGGCAAGTGCGTGACCACTGCCGTGGATGAGTACCTGCTCAAGGGGACGATGCCCGCCGAGGGCCTCACCTGCGAGGGCTGAGCTCTCCCGCGATCGGGTGCCCCATCGCCTCGGCGAGGGCCGTGCCGGTCAGGCCCTGCGCCAGGAGGAACTGGGCCTTGGCGTAGGCCGCCTCCAGGGTCATGTCGGCGGCGCCGACGGCACCCGCCCGCGCGATGGCGTCCCCGGTGGCGTAGTGCCCGAGGATCACCTCGGCCTGGTGGCACTGGGAGGCGATGATGACCGCGGTCCCGGCCCTGATCGCCCGCGCGATCGCCTCGACCAGTCCCGGCTCGTCACTGGGCACGTTGCCCACCCCGAATGCCCGCAGGATGACCGCCTCCGGCAGGGGATCGAGCAGTGCCGCCGCGCGAGCCCCGGTGATGCCGGGGACCATATCGATGACGACGACGTCGTGCCGGGCGTAGGGCCTGGGCGCGGCCCGGGTGATGGAGGGGACGGAGGATCCGGCGCCCCCGACATCGGCGGTCCACTCCCAGGGGCCGGAGTCGGAAGCAGCGCGGGACAGCGGCGGGGCCACCGGGGAGGCAAAGCCCATGAGGTCCCAGGAGGAGGATTTCGTGGCGCGGCCGCCGGCCAGGAGCAGGCCGCCGAAGAACAGGGCGACCCCGTTCACCCTCCCGCTGACGGCGGCCCGCAGCGCCCCCAGGACATTCGCCTCGGCGTCGCTGCCCTCCGCCCCCAGCGGCAGTTGGGAGCCCGTGATGACGACCGGGGCCCCCAGCCCCGCCAGGGCGTAGGACAGGGCGGCCGAGGTGTAGGCCATGGTGTCCGTGCCGTGGAGGACGACGATCGGCTCATCGGGGTGGCCCGACGCGTGCGCGCGCACCTCGTCGACGATCGCCTGCCAGGACTCCGGCGTCGCGTTCGAGGAGTCGATGAGCGGCTCGAGGGCGGTCAGCGTGGTGGAGCCCAGGGCCTCCAGGCCCGGCGCCGCAGGACGATCGGGCGGGAGCAGGCCCGCGAGCCATCCGGCGAGATCCGCCCCCGGGACGAGGCCCTGGGGGGAGTCCACCATGCCGATGGTTCCGCCGGTGTAGATGATGTGGACGTTGCTCATCATGGGGCCCTCCTGCCCTCCTGCCCTCCTGCTCCCCTGGCGCCGGATCCGCCGGGTCGCGGGCGGCTACTGCTCGTCGTCGGGGCCGGTGGTCGCCTCATCGAGGACGTGATCGAGGAGGTCGCCGCGGATCCTGCCCCGCACCCGGTACCAGCCTGCCACCATCATGACGATGACGAGGCCGAACAGGGCGAGCGTCCACCGGCCCTCGGGCTCCTGGACATTGGCGACGACGATGAGCGCGAAGAAGGCGATCGCGATGTAGTTGGAGTAGGGGGCTCCGGGCATCCGATAGGCCGGGCGCTCCTCGAGGCCGGCCTGGACCCGCTTGAGGAAGGCCAGGTGGGTCACGAGGATCGCCACCCAGGTGCCGGCGATGCCGATGCCCGCGAGGTTCATGACGATGTTGAAGGCGTCCTCGGCGAGGAACGCGTTGAGGGCGACGCCCACGAGGCCGAGCGCGGAGGTGATGGCGATGGCGCCCGCGGGGACCTGGTGCTTGTTGAGGCCGGCCGCGAGGCCGGGCGCCTCGCCCGCCACCGCCATGGAGCGCAGCGTGCGGCCAGTGGCGTAGAGCCCGGCGTTGAGGCTGGACAGCGCCGCGGTCAGGACGACCACCTGGATGATGTCCCCGGCGTGGGGGACGCCGATGCCGGAGAAGAAGGTGACGAAAGGCGACTCGTTCTTGGAGTAGGAGGTGTAGGGAAGGACGAAGGCCATGAGGAGCACGGAGCCGACGTAGAAGACGAAGATCCTCAGGATCATCGAGTTGATGGCCTTGGGCAGCACGGTGATCGCGTCCTTCGCCTCACCGGCCGCCACGCCGACCATCTCGGTGCCCCCGAATGCGAAGACGACGCCGAGGGTGAGGGTGAAGATGACCCCGATGCCTGCGGGGGCGAAACCACCGTGCTCAGTGATGTTGCTCAGGCCCGCCGCCTGGCCGCCCACCTCCGCGCCGGAGACGATCGCCCACAGGGCCACGAGCATGAAGGAGACGATCGCCGCCACCTTGATGAGGGCGAACCAGAACTCGGCCTCGCCGAACATCTTGACATTGAGCATGTTGAGCACGAAGACCAGGGCGAGCGCGACAAGTGCGAGAACCCACTGGGGAACGACCTTGAAGGCGCTCCAGTAGTGCAGGTAGAGGGCGACGGCGGTGATGTCCGCCATGACGGTCACCGCCCAGTCGAGGAAGAAGAACCAACCGGTGATGTACGCGCCCTTCTCCCCGAGGAACTCGCGCGCGTAGGACACGAAGGCTCCCGAGGAGGGGCGGCGGATCGCGAGCTCGCCGAGGGCGCGCACCATGAGGAAGGCGAAGACGCCGCAGATCGCATAGGCGACGATGAGGATCGCCCCGCCCTGGGCCAGGCGCCCGCCGGCACCCAGGAACAGGCCGGTGCCGATCGAGCCCCCGATGGCGATCATCTGCAGATGGCGGTTCTTCAACTCCTTGTTGTAACCGGCGTCGCCCTTGTCGTACGCCGCTGGGGCCGCCGCGCCGGCCGAGGGATCTGTCTGCTGCGACATGCTGCTGGTCCTTTCCAGGAGGAGGGGCCTGGCCGGCGCCGCAGGGGCAGCGGGGCCCGATCGGAATGCGCGTGGGCGTTTGCCGGCACGCGCCATGGCCTGCGCCGTTGCGCGTCATGCCCAGTATCTCACGGTCCCGCGCCCCATCACGCGTCGTTCCGCGGGGCCGGGCGCGCGCCACGCCGTGCCTGTGCTCAGCGCCACTGGACGGCGGGGGCTTCCGCGTTGCACCGGGCGCGCGAGGCGCTGTAGAGTCCTCACGCTGCCGTTGGCGGCATGCCACCTTAGCTCAGTCGGCAGAGCGATTCACTCGTAATGAATAGGTCGTGGGTTCGATTCCCACAGGTGGCTCGCCCAGGCCCCGGGACCAACGATCCCGGGGCCTTCTTGTCGCGCCTTCTCGTCGCCGGGCCGCCGGTCGGCGCTCATCCGGTGCTGCCCAACCGCCGTCCGCCCCGGGCGGTTCGGCCCGCGAACGGCGGGCGGCATGAGTCCCGCGAGCTTCTCCGACCCCCGCCGCGCCCATCCTCCCTCTCCTCTTCCTCGCGCCCTATTGGCCCGGGCGGAACTCGCGCCCCGCGCCGTCCGGCCCGCTCGCGCCGTCCCATCCGATCCCCGTGCGATGGGGACCGGGCCGCTCCCAGGCTTCTCACAGAGGAAATGCATGGAGTCCGAAGAGGCGAATCCCTGGCCGATATTGCGCGGCCTGTATTCCTCCATTATCCTTCAGGGTGTTCGCAAGGGGATTCATCTCGGTAATCCTCAGACGTCACGAAGAGAAGAGTGAACCATGGCCCAGAAGACCCAGATCATCCTCGTCGACGATATCGACCAGTCCGCCGCATCGCAGACGGTCACGTTCGGCCTGGATGGGGTGACCTACGAGATCGACCTCAACGACGAGCACGCCGCCGCGCTGCGCGAGTCCATTGAGGAGTGGTCCGCCAAGGCCCGTCGCGTCTCCGGTCGCCGCAATGTCCGCCGTCGGGGCGCCGGCTCCTCGGCCGAGACCCAGAAGATCCGCGAGTGGGCCCGCAGTCAGGGCATGGAGGTCTCGGACCGCGGGCGCATTCCCGCCCCGATCCGCGAGGCCTACAACCAGGCCCACTGAAGGACCGCCCAGCGCGCCTCGCCGAAGGCGCGGGGACCCATGACCGCGCCGCTCGGGAGAGCCCTCGCTCCTGAGCGCCGCTGACCGCCGGGCCCCTGGCCCCAGTTCCGGATGACCCGGATGGGACCAGGGGCCTCGCGCGCGGCGCGCGCGCCTGGCAGGATAGGCCCATGGCTTACACCCTTGTGCTGCTCCGCCACGGCGAGAGCGAATGGAATGCGAAGAACCTGTTCACCGGTTGGGTCGATGTCCCCCTGTCCGAGAAGGGCCGCGCCGAGGCGGTCCACGGCGGCGAGCTCCTCAAGGAGGCCGGCGTCCTGCCCGAGAAGCTGTTCACCTCGATGCTGCGCCGCGCCATCATGACGGCGAACCTCGCCCTGGACGCGGCGGACCGCCACTGGATCCCCGTCGAGCGCGACTGGCGGCTCAATGAGCGCCACTACGGCGCCCTCCAGGGCAAGAACAAGAAGGAGATCCGCGACGAGTACGGCGAGGAGCAGTTCATGCTCTGGCGCCGCTCCTACGACGTCCCGCCGCCGGCCATCGAGCTCGGCAGCGAGTTCTCCCAGGACGCCGACCCGCGCTACGCCGGCGAGCCGATTCCCGCCACCGAGTGCCTCAAGGACGTCCTCGCCCGGCTCCTGCCCTACTGGGAGTCCACGATCGTCCCCGAGATCAAGACCGGCAGGACCGTCATGATCGCCGCCCACGGCAACTCCCTGCGCGCGATCGTCAAGCACCTCGACGGCATCTCCGATGACGACATCGCCGCCGTCAACATCCCCACCGGCATCCCGCTGGTCTACGAGCTCGACGAGGAGACCCTCCAGCCGCTCAAGAAGGGCGGCCGCTACCTCGACCCCGAGGCCGAGGCGAAGATCGCGGCCGTGGCCAACCAGGGCAAGTGAGCCCAGCGCCCCCCGGGTGCGCTCCGCGGCGGCGCCGGACCCCTCGTGGGTCCGGCGCCGCCGCGCGCTGTGAGCAACCTCCCCCGGTATCGCGCCGTGGAGCACTGGTAAACTGAGGTTCCTGTTTGCTTGACTGGAGACCTCACCCATGACCCTTGAAGTCGGAGAGACCGTCGTCTATCCCCACCACGGCGCGGCCCGGATCATCGATATTCGTCAGCGCAAGGTGAAGGGCGAGGAGAAGACCTATCTTCAGCTCGAGGTCGCCCAGGGCGATCTGACGATCCTCGTCCCCGCGGAGTCCGTCGAGCTCATCGGCGTGCGCGACGTCGTCGACGAGAAGGGCCTGGAGAAGGTCTTCGAGGTCCTCCGCGCCCCCTTCACCGAGGAGCCCACCAACTGGTCGCGCCGCTTCAAGGCCAATCAGGAGAAGATCGCCTCCGGCGACGTCATCAAGGTGGCCGAGGTCGTGCGGGACCTGTCCCGCCGGGACACCGATCGCGGTCTGTCCGCCGGTGAGAAGCGCATGCTCTCCAAGGCCCGCCAGATCCTCGTCTCCGAGCTCGCCCTGGCGCAGAAGACCCCCGAGGACGAGGCCGAGAGCCGCCTCGACGAGGTCCTCGCCGCCGGAGCCGCCGCCTGACGGCGCTCGAGTCGCCGGCGCCACCGCCGTCCCCGCCCGACCGACTGCGCCCCGTCATGACCGCCGCTGCCCCGGACGCCCCAGCCCCGGTGATCGCCGTGGTCACCGCCGCCGGCTCGGGCAGCCGCCTCGGCGCCGAGCTCCCCAAGGGCCTCGTCCCCCTCGCCGGGCAGTCGCTCGTGCGGCGCGCGGTGCGGGGCCTGCTGGCCTCCGGCACCCTCGAGCGCGTCGTCGTCACAGCGCCGGAGGGCCGGATCGAGGATTTCCGCCGCGAGGTGACCGATCTCGGCGCCGTCGACGTGGTCGCCGGATCCCCCGCCTCCCGTCAGGCCAGCGTCGCCCTCGGTCTCGAGGCGGCCCTGCGCGCCCAGCCCGACGCCGCCCTCATCCTCGTCCACGACGCCGCCCGTGCGCTCACGCCCCCCGATGTCATCCGGCGCGTCGTCACCGCCCTGCGCGAGGGGCACGAGGCCGTCATCCCCGTCATGCCGGTGACCGACACCATCAAGGAGGTCCGGCCCGGTGAGGCGGCCGAGCCGATCGTCGCCACCCCGGACCGCGCCCGGCTGCGCGCCGTCCAGACACCCCAGGGCTTCGCGCGCGACACGCTGCTGGCCGCTCACCGCGCCGGGGCCCGGCGCGCGGGCAGTGAGGCGCTCGCCGCGTCCGACGACGCCGGACTGGTCGAGGCGATGGGCGTGGATGTCGTGGCCGTGGCCGGGGACGCGCTCGCCCTCAAGGTGACCACGCGCATCGACCTCCTCCTCGCCGAGGCCCTCCTCGCCGAGGAGGGCCGGTCCGCCCGGCGCGGGTAGGTGCGCGGAACCCCCAACATGACCGTGCCCCATCTGTGCCCTGGGGGAGAGCGGAGCGGCGGGTGCACGCCGTAGGCTCGGGGCATGCCCTCCCCTGATTCATCCCTGGGGGCGACCACCGCCTCCGGGCAGCAGACCAAGCCCCGCCTCCTGACCTGGCCCGTCCTCGCCTGGGGGCTGTGGGACTGGGGTTCGGCCGCCTTCAACGCCGTCATCACGACCTTCGTCTTCGCGACCTACCTGGTCTCCTCACTCTTCGGGGACACCACCTCCAACCAGTCGCGCCTGTCCGCGGGCATGGCCATCGCGGGCCTGCTCATCGCCCTGCTCGCCCCCGTCACGGGGCAGCGGGCGGATCGCACCGGGCGCGCCGTCGCCTCCCTGGGGATCTACACCGCGCTGGTCGTGGCCGTCTCCGCCGCGCTCTTCCTCGTCAGACCCGCCCCCGGCTACCTGTGGCTCGGCATCGCGCTCATGGGGGTGGGCAACCTCTTCTTCGAGCTCGCCTCCGTCAACTACAACGGGCTCCTGTCCCACGTGACCACGAAGGAGCGGATCGGCGCGGTCTCCGGGATCGGCTGGGGCATGGGGTACCTGGGCGGGATCGTCCTGCTGCTCGTGGTCTACACCGGCCTCATCAGTCCCGAGGTCGGCTGGTTCGGCGTGAGCAGTGCGGACGGCCTCAATGTCCGCGTCGCCATGCTCGTCGCCGCCGCCTGGTTCGGGCTATCGGCGATCCCGGTGCTCGTCACCCAGTCCCGCGCCGCCAGTCGGCGCCGTCGGCCCGGGGCGCGGGCCGCGGGCGGGCCCGAGGCGGATCTCGCCAGGCAGATCCCCGAGATGGAGACCGAGCCGGTGGTGCCCGGGGACATCGCCGGCGTGGGGGGTCTCGCGGGGGCCGCGGGCACCGGGCGCCGCGAGTCGATCCTCGCCTCCTACCGGCACCTGTGGCGCACGCTGCGCTCCCTGTACCGCTCCCACCCGAACGTCCTGCGGTTCCTCCTGGCCTCGGCCGTGTTCCGGGACGGGCTCGCCGGGGTCTTCGCCTACGGCGGCATCATCGCGCGCACCACCTTCGACTTCTCCGACGCCGAGGTCATCCAGTTCGCCGTCGCCGCGAACGTGGTGGCCGGCATCGCCACGATCGCCTGCGGCAGGCTCGACGACCTCATCGGGCCGCGACGGGTCATCATGGGCTCACTGGCGATCCTCGTCGTGGCGGGCAACGCCGTCTTCTTCCTCCACGACGGCGGCAAGGCGGTGTTCTGGGCGCTCGGCCTGGCCCTGTCCGCGTGCGTGGGGCCGGCCCAGTCGGCCTCGCGCACCTTCCTCGCCCGACTCATCCCGGACGGGCGCGAGGGCGAGATCTTCGGACTGTACGCGACGACGGGGCGCGCCGCGTCCTTCCTCGCCCCCGCCCTGTACGGGGCGGCGATCTGGGTGGGCGCGCGCCTCATGGGGCAGGGGGCCGGCTACTGGGGGATCCTCGGCATCATGACGGTGCTCATCGCCGGGCTCGTCCTCATGGCCGGGGTCAAGGATCCCGACGGCCATCTCCAGCATCTCGCCTGACCGGGGCCGCCCGGGCCCTGCTGCCGCGGGACGGCAGCAGGGCCCAGCGGGTCAGTAGCCGACGGCGCCCGCCGCCCCCGCGGCCGAGGCCTGCTGGACGGGGGTGAAGCGCACTGCCGTGCCGGAGGCGGTCACCATGAGCATGCCGTTGTCCGAGCCGAGCGTCTCGTAGTCGATATCGACGCCGACGACGCCCTCGGCGCCGAGCTCGGTGGCGCGCTGCACCATCTCCGCCAGGGCGGTCTCGCGGGCCTGGATGAGCTCGCGCTCGTAGGACTCCGAGCGCCCGCCCACCATGTTGCGGAAGCCCGCGGCGATGTCCTTGAACATGTTGACCCCGGCGATCGTCTCCCCGCACACGACGCGCAGGTACTGGCTGACGGGGTATCCCTCGACGGTGGGGGTGGTGGTGACGATCATCGTGTCTCCTCAGTGGGTCCGACGGCTTCCCGTGGCTCGGTTCGGTGCAATCCTCGCCTGAGACCGCTCCCGGCGGCAACACTGCCCGCGGGGGAGGCTTCCCCGCCGAGGCGGCGCAGCGCCCGCTCGTACTCGGCGCCGATCCGGCCGGGGGCCACGGGGACGCCGTCGAGCTCCCAGCGCATGAGATGGGCTGGGTCGAAGCGCCCGCCGCAGCGCGCGCAGGACATCGGCCGCCGGGGCCGGCGCATCCGATCGACCGTGTGGCCCGCCGGGCAGATCCCCACCCACCGGCCGGGCAGGCTCGGCGCGTCCGCCGCGACCAGGCGCCTGCCGCTCGCGCCCAGGCGCCGGGCCTCCGCCGCCCACACGGCGTCGTGACCATGGGCGGGCCCCACCCGCGCGTGGGCGATCTCGTGCAGGACCGTCTCGCGCACCTCGGAGGGCGAGTACAGCGCCGTCAGGGGGCGCGAAAGGGTGATGCGGCGCCGGGCGTGATCGGTCTGGCCCGCGCGGCGCCGGGCCCGGTCGAGCGCCAGCTCCCAGTCGCCCACGCCGTGCGCCTCCATGAGGCCGCGCGCGAGGGTCAGGGCGTCGTGAGGATCCACGGGCCAAGGGTACGGCCGGCCCCCGCTGTCTCCGGAGGGCCGCCGCCCTCGGGGGCCGGCGCCCTCGGCGCCCGGCGCCCCGAAGACGTGAACGCCCCGCCCCGAGTATGGCAGCATGAGGCCAGTGCCCCCTTCACCCCCCGGTTCCCGCCGTGACCAGCCCAGCGGCGCGGGCCAGCGTCTGAGCACCTCGGCCCGCGCCCATTCGCGCGTGCCCGCGCGGCGCCGTCGTCGGCTCGGCCCACTGGCCGTCCTCATCCTCTCCTTCCTCATCACGGTGCTCGTGGCCGTCCTCGCCCTGTCCCTCGAGGGCCGGCTCGTCTCCCTCGGGACCGGTCCGACCGCCACCCCCGAGCCCGCGGGGCCTGCGCCCGTCGTCCCGGACATGACGGGCTACACCGCCTCCCGCATCATCGACGACGAGGTCTTCTACGACTCCGATGCCATGAGCGAGGAGGAGATCGCCGCCTTCATCGCCACGGTCAACGAGGGCTGCGTCCCGGGTCGCGACGGCACGCCGTGCCTCGCCGACGCCGTCTTCGAGACCCAGACCCGCGAGGTCTCCGATGTCTGCCCCGGCGGCTACATCGCCGCCGGCGGGCAGAGCGCCGCCCGGGTCATCTCCGGCGTCGCCTCGGCCTGCGGCATCAACCCTCGGGTCCTCCTCGTGCTCATCCATAAGGAGCAGGGGCTCCTCACCGCCTCCGGCAGCCGCCTCACCGCCCACGACTACGAAGCCGCCGCCGGCTACGCCTGCCCCGACGGCGGTCAGTGCGATCCGGCGTTCAGCGGGTTCTTCGCCCAGCTCTACGGCGCCGCCGGGCAGTTCCAGCGCTATCGCCTCGACCCCGGCGGCTACGCCTTCATCGCCGGGACGCCGACGACGATCGCCTACTCCCCGGACGCCGCCTGCGGGTCGGGGGAGGTGACGGTCGCCAACCAGGCCACCGCGGGGCTCTACGACTACACCCCCTACCTGACCAACGACGCCGCGGCCTCCGGCGGGGATGACTGCACGACCTGGGGGAACTGGAACTTCTACGGCTACTATCGCACGTTCTTCGGCTCCCCGCTCGTCACGGGCTAGGCCGGCCCGCCCCGCCGTGCCCTCCCCGGCTGTGCCCCTCGGCGCCCGTCGGTGTGGGTCGGTGACGACGGACCCGTGCGTGGCATCATGCGCCCATGAGGCTGATGACGCTCCCCTCCTCCCTCGCCACCGCGTGGGTCGTCGTCGAGTACGTCATCAAGATCGTCGCCCTGGGGACCATCCCCGAGAACCGCCGCCCGTCGTCGTCGACGGCCTGGCTCATCCTCATCTTCCTCCTGCCCGTCGTCGGACTCCCCCTCTACCTGCTCCTGGGCAGCCCGCGCGTGACCGGCAAGCGCTACCGCCAGCAGGTCGAGGTCAACGAGATGGCGCTGCGCTACACCGCGCACCTGCCCGACGCCCCGCCCGGGGCCAGTGAGTCCGGGCACCTCGAGTCGATCCTGCGCATGAACCGGCGCCTGACCGGACTGCCCTGCCTCACCGGGGAGGTCATCGCCCTCCACGACGACTCCGCGGCCACCTACGCCGCCATGGCCCGCGCCATCGATGAGGCCACCACCTCGGTGAACGTCGAGTGCTACATTCAGTCCTGGGACGACGTCACCGACGTCTTCTACAGCGCCCTGGAGCGCGCCGCCGCCCGCGGCGTCAAGGTGCGTCTCCTGCTCGACCACCTGGGCAGCCGCAAGTACCCCGGCTGGAGGACCCTGGGCAAGCGCCTGAGCGCGGCGGGCATCGAGTGGTGGCTCATGATGCCCCTCCTGCCCTTCCGCCTGCGCTGGCGCCGCCCCGACCTGCGCAATCACCGCAAGCTCCTCATCATCGACAACGAGCGGGCCTTCATCGGCTCCCACAACATCATCGACCCCACCTATCTGCTGCGCCGCAACCGCTGGGCGGGGCGCGTCTGGAAGGACCTCACCGTGGAGGTCACGGGCGCGATCGTCGCCGAGGCGCAGGCCGTCTTCGCCATGGACTGGCTCTTCGAGGCCGACGAGCTCCTCGACGTCTTCGCCCTCAGCCCGGCCCGCAAGCGCAAGCCCGGTGTCTCGCGGCCCGTCCACAAGCGCTCCACCTCCACCATCGCCGAGGCCCTGCCCGAGGCCATCCCCGAGGTGGGTCAGGGGCCCGTGCCCACCGTGGGCTCCGCCGCGCCCCGCCCCGGGCGCCCCGGCGCCGTCGTCAACGCCATGCAACTCGTGCCGTCCGGGCCCGGCTACCCCCTGGAGCCGAACCTGCGGATGTTCCTGTCCCTCATCCAGGGGGCCACCCGGCGGGTGTCCATCACCAGCCCCTACTTCATCCCCGACGAGGCGCTGCTGGCCGCGATCACGTCGGCCGCCTACCGGGGCGTGCAGGTCGAGCTGTTCGTCGGCAAGGAGTCCGACCAGTTCATCGTCAACCACGCCCAGCGCTCCTACTACCCGGCGCTGCTGGCCGCCGGGGTACGGATCTTCCGCTACCCCCCGCCCACCGTCCTGCACTCCAAGTACATGACGGTGGACGGCGAGGTGGCGGTCATCGGCTCGTCCAACATGGATTTCCGCAGCTTCACCCTCAACTACGAGGTCATGCTGCTGGCCTTCGGCGGGGACCTCGACGACCTCCTGCGCGCCAACGATGAGGCCTACCGGGCCGTCTCCGAGGAGCTGACCGCCGAGCAGTGGGCCGCCGAGCCCCGCTACCTGCGCTACATCGACAACGTGTGCCGGCTCATGTCGTCGGTGCTGTGAGCCGCTGAGCCCCGTGCGATCCGCGCCTCGCGGAATCACGCGCATCGCGACGGCCGTCCGCTTCCCGCCGCAGGTGGGTGGGGCCCGCGCCGGGAAGACGCGCGACCTCCAGGATTTTCCCAGCCCGGGGCTCATGCGCGCTCCGCGAGGCTATGGCAGCATCAGGGCCATGGCGAGACGCTGGCAGGTCATCACCGTGGAGCTCCTGGGCGGTCGCGGTATCGACCTCGACCCGCCCCCCGGGCGCGATCTCATCGCGCCGCCGTCGACCACCTTCGCCGAGCTCGCCCGCGCCATCGACCTCGCCTTCGCCCGCTGGGACCGGGCTCATCACCACGAATTCGCCCTCGCCGACGGCACCCGCGTCATCGACGACGTCCCTCATCGCGACCTCGCCGCCCGAGCCGCCATCGGCGGGCCCATCCTCGACCGAGTCCTGCCCGGCACCACCACGGTCAAGCCGCTCCTGGAGCGCGGGGACACGATGCGCTACGTCTTCGACCTGTCCGACCGCTGGGTGTACCGCTGCACGGTCACCGACAAGATCAGTGTCGAGCAGCTCATCGGCCCGCGCATCACCGGCCCGCAGCCCATCCGAGGCTGGGGCGACCTCCCGGACCAGTACGGCCGGACTCGACCCGACCCCGAGCGCGGCCGGAGCGCCGGGCGCCGGGAGGCCGACGGCGACGGGAACTCCGGAGCCCGCCCCGCGCCCGAGGCCCTCGAGGGGAGGCGGAGCCGTCGCGCCCGCAGGGCCGCCGAGCGCGCCGAGGCCCGGGACCGCTGGGACCATCCGGACCGTGAGGAGCGTCGGGATCCGCGGAACCCGCGCGGGCAGTGGGGGGAGCGCCCCCGGCACCTGGCCTTCCTCGAGGAGTTCGGCGCCCCGGTGGCTGAGCCGGTCGACGTCGACGCGGTGCGCAGGGCCCGGGCCCGGCGCGATATCCCCTCGCTCGTGTCCGCCATCACCGGAGCCGACTGCCGCCATGCCCTCCAGCAGGTCGGCGCCTGCCTGGCGGGCACCTGGCGCTCCAGCGACGGGCCCGGCCACGCGCTGCGCGAGCCGATGACCGCCGCGATGCTCTCCGCCATCACCCAGCTCGAACTGCGCGGATGGCCCGGCGACGACGTCCTCGCCGAGCTGATCATGGCCCGGCTGCGAGGGGAGAGCCCCGCCGGCTCGCCCCTTCCGCTGCGCCTGGGGGCGCTGGTGACCTCCGTCGCCGCCGGCGGGCAGCGCGACGGCGTCTGGCTGGATCTGGACACCGGCGTCGTCTGGCCCGCCTCGATCCTCGCCACCCGGGCCGGTCGGGACTGGACGCGGCCGGTGACCCCGCCGCTCGAGGGCGATGCCGCGCTCGGGATCGCGCCCGGGCATCGCTGGCTCCACCTCGATGAGAGCGATCCGGGCACCGCGTGGTCCGATCGGAGGGCCTTCATCGCGCATCTGGGCGGCGGCCGGACTGAGGAGGAGATCGTCAACGCCCGCGCCCTGAGACGCGGCGCCGAGCGGGGGCCGGAGGCCTTCTACGCCGCCGTCGCCGACCGGGGGCTCGATTCCCTCTGGCTCGCCTTCCGTGATGACCGGCGCTGGGGCAGGGCCCGGGCGGCGCTGGCCGCCGAGGGCCTGCGGCCGGCCTGACGGCGAGGCGGCCCGCCGCCTCCATCGAGACCGGTCGAAGTGGCGATCGAGACCGGTCCGGAGGACCGGCCACCGGTTTCGATGGCGTTTTCGACCGGTCTCGATGACGGTTTCGACCGGTCTCGGTGATAGGGAGGAGCGATGGGTGGGGCTAGATGGTGGCGACGAGCTTGGAGATGCGCTGGGGGCTGACCTTCTGGGAGGTCCCCAGCGTCTGGGCGAACAGGCTCACCCGCAGTTCCTCCACCATCCATCGGGCCTCGGTCAGCGCCGCCTCGCGCGCCGCGTCCGGCGGGAGGTCGGCGCTCCTCTCCCGCGCCCGCTCGACCAGGGCCAGGGCCTCGCGCGCCTGGTAGGCCAGGGCCGCGTCCTGCGATGCCGCCGACGGCGAGGAGGCCGCCCGCTCCACCCTCATCGCCAGTGCCTTGAGGTACCTGGGCAGGTGCTGCAATCGGCTGGCGGGCGCGGCGGCGATGAACCCATCGGCGATGAGCGCGGCGGCCTGCTCGCGCACCTCCTGCAGCGTGGTCAGCAGCGCGAGCGAGGTATGCGCATCCACCGCGTCCTGAACCTCCCGCCGCGCCTCCAGCGCGCGCACCACGATGAGGGCGATCCTGTGGACCTCGTCCTCCAGGCCTTCGCGCATCGCCCCCGCGAGCTCATCGAAAGCGGCCTTCTCGCGCACCTCGGCGAGCCGTCGGCCGGTGCGGGCCGCCCACTGCTCGGCGACGGCGCGCGCCGCCGCCAGCTGGAGATCGGCGACCAGCGCCTCGGTGGACCGGTAGGGGCTCGCCGCCAGCATGAGCGATTCCCCGCCGCTCCAGCGGCTCGTGATCCGCCCCGTCGGCAGCGCCGCGCGCGCCAGCGCCAGCGTGATCACGCCGGCAGGATGCTCCCGCTCCTGGGCGACGGCGTCGGACAGGATCACCAGATCCGCGGCGGGGGCCGCGGGCCTGCCGCCCCCGCCGGTGCCGCCCGCCTTCTCGCCGCGACCCTTTCCCGAGACCCTGCCGCTCGAGCCTGTCGCCGAGGGCCCCTGGGGCGCGCGTCCCCCGCTGTCGCCCGAGTCGGCCCCGCCGGGACGCAGTCGGGTCGCGCCGCCACTGGCCACGAGGGCCGGGTAGCCTCGCACGACGAGCCCGGCCACGCCGGTGGACTCCACCGTGGCGGGGATCGTGGAGGAATCCCGGCCGGTGAGCCCGGCGAGGCCGTTCGGCCACTCCTCCAGGCCCGCCCGCTCGGCCAGCCCCGCGCTCACGCCGGCCGGTCCGGCGCAGCCGGCGCCGCGCGCCGCCATGCCGGCAGGGCTCGCGCCGTCGCCAGTACTCGGCTCGTTCCGGGCGCGCTTCCCGGTCTGGTTGCCGTGGCGCGTGCCGCGCCCGCCCTTCTTCTTGCCCGGGCCCCGCGATCCGTCACGCCCGTCGGAGCGGGCCCGCGCCTCCTCCATCGCCTGGGCGAGCGCCCCGTGCACCGCCGAGCGCACGGCCTCCTGCGTGCGCCCCGACAGGCGCCTCTGCAGCGCCACGAGATCCTTGCCGCGCCCCAGAACCCCTCCTCGCGCGTCGAGCGCCACGAAGGCGATCGACAGGTGATCGGGCAGGCGCTCGGCGGCCTCGGCCCAGTCGTCGTCGCGGATCTCCACGCCCCGCAGGCGCCCCACCGCAGCCGCGAAGGCCTCCTCGAAGGGGGTATCCGGGCAGGAGGCGCCGGGCGGCGTCGGGTACTCCTCCTGCAGGAGCGCCCACACCTGCGCGCCCACATCCGGGGCGGGGACGAGCTGGCGGCGCACCCGCTTGGGAAGCGCTCGGATCGTGGCCACGACGAGCTCGGGCCGCATCCCCGGCACGAGCCAGTCGAAGCCCTTCGGCTCCAGGCGCCCCAGCACCTCGATCGGCACCCGCACGGTGACACCGTCGTGAGGATGCCCCGGCTCGAAGACGTACTCCAGGCCCAGGGTCAGGTCCCCCTGCGTCCAGGCGTCCGGGTAGCCCGTGGCGTCGTCATCGCCGGGCAGCAGTAGCTCGCGCGTGAAGTCCAGCAGATCCGGGTGGCGGCCCCGCTCCCGCTTCCACCAGGCGTCGAAGTCGGCGGCGCCATGGACATCCTCGGGCAGGCGGTCGTCGTAGAAGTCGAACAGCGCCTCGTCACTGGCCAGCAGGCCGTGCTCGCGGCGCCGCCGCTCCACATCCTCCAGCTCCTCGCGCAGCTCCCGGTTGCGCTCCACGAATCCGTGCCGGGCGTGCCAGCCGCCCTCGACGAGCCCGGAGCGGATGAACATCTCCCGGGCCACCTGCCGCGCGGAGTCCGTGCCCACCGACGCCAGCGTGGAGGGGCGGTCAGCCACGAGCGTCATCCCGTAGAGCATGACCTTCTCGTGGACCATCGCGGCCCCGTGGCGCGTGGACCAGTAGGGCTCGCCGTAGACGCGGCGCAGCAGGCCCGCCCGCTCGGCCGCCTCCTCGATCCACCGCTCGTCGACCTTCGCCACGGTGCGCGCGAAGAGACGGGACGTCTCCACCAGCTCCGCCGTCATCACCCAGTCGTAGGTCTTGCGGCGCAGCCCCGAGCCGGGCCAGATCGTGAAGCGCGTGCCCCTCGCCCCGGCGTACTCCCGGCGCCGCTCATCCCAGTTGCCCACATTGGACAGCAGCCCCACCAGCAGCGAGCGGTGGATGGCATCGGCGTCGGGGGTGTCGGCGCTGCGCCCGAGCGCCACGACGGCGGCCGCCACGTCCCCGTGGGCGATCTGGGCGGCGTGCGAGCCGGGCTCCAGGGCCGCCCCGGCGGCGCGGATGGCGCGCGCCGTCGGCAGCTCGACGGGGGAGGGGCTGAGCCCCAGCTGCCGCGACATCTGCCGCAGCTGGGTGTGGACGTCCTGCCACTCGCGGATCCGCAGGTAGTGCAGGAACTCGGCGCGGCACATGCGCCGGAATGCCGAGCCGGACAGCTCACGGGACTGCGTGCGCAGGTAGCGCCACAGGTTGAGGTAGGTGAGGAAATCACTCGTGGGGTCGGCGAAGCGGCGGTGCAGAGCGTCGGAGGCCTCCTGCTTGTCCACCGGGCGCTCGCGGACGTCCTGGATGGACAGGGCAGCGACGATGACGAGCACCTCCCCGGCGCAGCCGAGCTCGCCGGCCTCCAGGAGCATCCGGCCCAGGCGCGGGTCGATGGGCAGGCGCGCCAGGCGGCGCCCGACGGCGGTGAGGCGCGGCCCGTCGGCGCGTGCGGCGCCGTCGGGCTCGATCGCGCCGATCTCGGCGAGCAGGGCGATGCCGTCGCGCACGGCCCGGCGGTCCGGGGGATCGATGAAGGGGAAGTCCTCCACCGCGCCGAGCCCCAGGGCCGCCATTTGCAGGATGACACTGGCCAGCGAGGTGCGCAGGATCTCCGGCTCGGTGTACTCGGGGCGGGAACCGAAATCGGCCTCGGAGTAGAGGCGGATGGCGACGCCGTCGGCCAGGCGCCCGCAGCGCCCCGAGCGCTGGTTGGCGCTGGCCCGGCTGATCGGCTCGATGGGCAGGCGCTGGACCTTCGTGCGGTTGGAGTAGCGCGAGATGCGGGCCAGGCCCGGGTCGACGACGTAGCGGATGCCGGGCACCGTCAGCGAGGTCTCGGCGACGTTCGTGGCCAGGACGATCCGGCGCGTCGAGTGCGGCTCGAAGACGCGGTGCTGCTCGGCGGCGCTCAGGCGCGAGTACAGGGGCACCACCTCGACCCCACCGGGCAGCCGTGAGCGCCCATCGACGGCGAGGCGCGGTCCGAGGTGATCGGCCAGGGCCGATTCGGTGTCACGGATGTCCCGCTCGCCCGCGAGGAAGACGAGGATGTCGCCGGGGCCGGTGGCCAGGAGCTCGTCGACGGCGTCGAGGATGCCGGTGACCTGGTCGCGGTCCTCCCGGGGGGCGGGCTCCGGCCGCTTGGCGCGCCCGGCCCGCGGGGCTCTGCCGGTGCCATCGGCTGCGTCCGCGCCGTCGTCGGGCTCGTCCGCGCTCAAGGGCCGGTAACGGATCTCGACCGGGTAGGTGCGGCCCGTGACCTCGATGACCGGGGCGGGCACGCGCGCGGCCGGGGTGGGGGCGGCGCCGTCGGAGCGGGCGTCGCCATCCGGCGCTCCGCCGCCGTCGGGGCGCGAGCGCTCAGTGCCGAAGTGCTCGGCGAAGCGCTCGGAGTCGATGGTGGCCGAGGTGATGATGACCTTGAGACCGGGGCGGCTCGGGAGGAGCCTGGCGAGGTAGCCCAGGATGAAATCGATGTTGAGACTGCGCTCATGGGCCTCGTCCACGATGATCGTGTCGTAGCGGGTGAGCATGGGATCGGACTGGATCTCGGCCAGGAGGATGCCGTCGGTCATGAGCTTGATGAGGGTGCGCGCCCCGACCTCCTCGGTGAAGCGCACCTGGTAGCCGACGATCCCCTCGGAGGAGATGCGGGTGCCCAGCTCATCGGCGATGCGCTCGGCCACGGAGCGGGCGGCGATGCGGCGGGGCTGGGTGTGGCCGATCATCCCGGTGATGCCGCGGCCGAGCTCCAGGCAGATCTTGGGGATCTGCGTGGTCTTGCCGCTCCCGGTCTCCCCGGCCACGATGACCACCTGGTTGTGCTGGATGGCCTCGGCGATCTCGGTGCGGCGGGCGGTGACGGGCAGCTCATCGGGGTAGACGATCGCCGGGACGGAGGCGGCGCGCTCGGCCAGCTGCTCGGGGGTGAATCCCGGCCAGGAGCGCCGGGGGCGCCTGCCCTGGCGATTCCCATGGCGCCGGCGGCCATGCCCGTCCTGCTTCCGGGCGGGGCGGCACCCCCGGCCACTGCCCTCCCGCCGACCGCCCGAGTCGCGGCGATCGCGGCGCTCCTGCTGGTGCCCGCGGCTCTCACCGGCGTCGCCGGCAGCACTGGTGGTATCCATATGCCGCCCATTGTCCCCCATGCGGCGGGGCCCGTGCTCCGACGGGTGGCCCGGCGGGCCCGCCCGGGGCGGGGCTAGCCGCGGGGGTCGTTGATGATCGCCTCGAAGAGGCTCAGGCCCGTGCTGAGGTGGCGCAGGCGCATGGCGTAGGGGCGGTCGACGATGAAGTCGGTGGTCTCGCCGGGGTTGGGCGCGCTTACGCCGACGTGCTGCTCTGAGACGGCCGCTGCCTTCGTGCCGTCCTCCTGGACGAGCAGGCGGACCTGCTGGCGGTATTCGTCGGTGACCAGGCCCGTCCCGGCGCGGTCCATCGGGACGACGTTGATCCCGAGGCCGTCCAGCATCGCCAGGACGTCGAGGCCGCCGCCCGGGGTGGTCACGTCGATGCGCGGCAGGGCGAGGCGGACGGTCGGGGAGATCCCCTCGCCATCCGCCTCGTCGAGCAGGGCGGTGGCGCGCGCCCAGGTGTCGGCGGGGAGGGACTCGGGCAGGAGCCCGGCGTCGGGAAGGATGATGCCGAGGGCGAAGCCGTCCGTGTAGGGCACGCGCAGCACCTTCCAGCCCGAATCGCCGGAGGAGCCCATGGTGCAGGTCATGTGGGAGGACTGGTGCATCATCGGAACCTGCACCACCGTCCCGTCGGGCAGGGTGAAGTCCTGGCCGTGGGTGCTCGACTCCTCGAACATGGCCGCCCAGCGCGCCGCGAACAGCACCGCGTTCTGAATGACGAAACCGGGATCGGTGCGGGTGATCGCCGATTCCTCGATGAGTCCCCCGGTGTGCAGACGAGACCACTCACTGAGGACGCCATGAGCCTCGCCGGGGGAGCAGCGGCGCAGATCCGCGCTGAACCACTGCCCGACGCCGTCGATGAACTCCTGGGCCACTGCCGACTCCCCGTCCTCGATGACGAGGAGCTGATAGGCCACGTGGAGGAGGGGCTTCTCGGGGGCCTTGGCGGAGGTATCGAAGGAGGCGGGGTCGCCGTCGTAGGCCAGGAGGGCGT
This sequence comes from Actinomyces denticolens, assembly GCF_002072185.1. Taxonomy (GTDB): domain Bacteria; phylum Actinomycetota; class Actinomycetes; order Actinomycetales; family Actinomycetaceae; genus Actinomyces; species Actinomyces denticolens. The sequence goes on along the minus strand of NZ_MVIW01000019.1, from coordinate 20,225 downwards.
TCTGGATGGCCGACCAGGTGGTGTTGCGTGTGGGCTCGTCGGCGCAACCCAGTCCCGTGTTGAGCCCCTGAGCGGCGGGGTCGGTGGCGCCGAGGGCAGCCGCCGCCAGGCTGAGGCCCAGGGAGGCGGGGCTGACGAGGGTGTTGGCGTGAGCGCCGTCGGCCAGTTGGGCGGTCAGCGCCGCGGCTCCCAGGGTGTCGCAGGCGGCGACGGCGGCGGCCAGGTCCGGGACCTGCGATACGGGCACGGCCGTGCGGGCGACCGAGCCGATGAGCGCCTCGCCGCCGATGCTCGGGCGCGGCGGCTTGCCGGAGCAGGCTGCGAGGGATCCGGCGGTGAGCGCCGCCAGGGCGATGAGTGCTCGGCGGCTCAGGGGTGCGAGGGGCGGGCGGACGGCGAAAGGCGAGGATGACAGGGCCATGCCCCGATTCTCCGGGGAACCGCGGGAGAGCCACAGGGGGAGCCCTCACCGGGGAGGAAGGGGCGAGGAGGGCAGCGCCGGGCCGTTCAGGGCAGCGCTCCCCGCATTCCATCGCCCACGGAAACGCACGCCCCGCCGAGTTCGTACTTCTGGTGATGACTTCGGTGGGTAGGGGGACGGGCTCGTCGCCAAAAGTACGAACTCGCGAGAGGAGAGGACTGGCGTGGGCGTCGCGGGCGCTAGCGCAGGCGCAGGGCCATCCAGTCCACTGCGGCGCGAGCGAGCTCGACATCGGCCTCCTCGCCCGAGGAGTGGATCTGAAGCATGCGCGAGCCGTCGGGCAGGAGGGGGAAGCCCTTGGCGGTCTCGTCGGCGGCGTCGGAGGACTCCTCGACCTGCGCGCCGTGCACCATGAGGATCGGCCAGGGCAGACCCTCCATGACGGCATCGGGGCGCTGCATCGACACGTCCGCCAGGGTCTCCTTGGTCAGGACATCCCAGGCGCGGTCATTGGGGTTGTCATCCGGCAGGCGGGTCATGCCGTGCTTGGCGAGCTCGTCGAGCTGGCTGGGGGAGAAGACCTCCTCCCACAGGATCGACTGCGGCCCGACGATCGCGCCGACGGCCACCACCGTGCGCACCTGCTCCGGCCTGGCGACGAGCGCCGCCGTGGCCCCCAGGCCATGTCCGTGGATCCCCTGGCGCGCGTAACCCAGGTGGGCGAGCCATCCGCACACCGCCTGGAGATCGGCGACCTCGCCGGCCAGGGTGATGATGTCGTCGTCGGAGGCGCCCAGGCCCGAGAAGTCGAACTGGAGGGTCGCCAGGCCGGCCTCCCTGTACGCGGCGGCCATCCGGTCCAGGCTGCATCCGGGCCCGTGGCGGTCTGCGAGGAAGTCATGGGCGAGGATGACGATGGCCTCTGGGCGCTCGGGCATCGCGCCGCCGGTGTCCACCACCCGTCGTCCGTCGTCGGGGTCGAGGTCGGGGACCCCGACGGGCAGGGCGAGCTCCACCGCGAGGCCGATGCCCCGGGCGGTGTCGATACGCGCCTCGATGCGCTGATCAGCCATGAGCACCAAGGTAAGGCAGCGCCGCCGCCCCGGCCATCCCCCCACAGGGGGAGATCAGCCGATTGCGCTCGAAGCGTGACTGCCGACGCGACGCAATGCTCACGGATTCCCGCAACATGACGCCGCGTCTCGGAGAACGGACTCGGGGGGCGGCCCCGGCGGGGCCCTGGCAGGATACGGGCACCCATCCAGAGCGATCGAGAGACCTGGCTCAACGACGTCGCAGCAACCCCTGAGGGTGCTTCCGCCAGGACCGATGGAGAAGACATGTCGACCACCCCAGACGATTCGGCGCCCGCCCCGCACGGGGCGCCCACGCTCTCCCTCGAGCTCTTCCCTCCCCGCGCCGGCGCCGCCGCCTCCCAGACCTGGAGCGCCCTGGACCGGCTGCTGGCCACCGCCCCGGACTTCGTCTCCGTCACCTACCGGCCGACCTTCGTCCTGGGGACCCGCCCCGCCGAGCCCGCCGTGAGGGTCATCCGCGAGCACAACCCCGCCGAGGACGTCGTCACCCACGTGCTGGCGCGCTCCAGCACCCCGCTCATGGCGCACCTGACCTGCATCGGCTACCGCAAGCGCGACGTCGTGGAGATCGTCCGCCTCTTCCTGGCCCTGGGCGTGCGCCGCTTCCTGGCCCTGCGCGGGGACCCTCCTCGCGGGCACGACGCCGATGAGCTGCCCGGCGAGCTCGCCCACGCCGAGGACCTCGTGCGCGTCATCCGGGAGGTCGAGGCCGAGTACTTCGACGACGGCGAGCGGCACCTCACGATCGCCGTCGCCGCCTACCCGGCGGTGCTCGACCACGGGCGCGGCGTCGAGATCCTCGCCGCCAAGCAGGCCGCCGGCGCGGACCTGGCCATCACCCAGGTCTTCTACGACCCCGAGGACTACCTCTCCCTGGCCCGTGCCGCCACCTACTGCGGCGTCTCCATGCCCCTGCTGCCCGGCATCCTGCCGATGACCGACCTCGCCCGGCTCTCCCGCCTGGCCGCCCTCACCGGCGTGCCCATCCCCGCGGGGCTCGCCGCCAGCCTCGGGCCCGCCCGGGGCGCCCAGACCGTCGCGCGAGGCATCGACGCCACCCTCAGGCTGGCCACCGAGGTCCTCGACGGCGGCGCCCCCGGCATCCACCTCTACACCTTCAACCGCACCCGTCCCGCCCTCGACGTCATCAGTCAGCTGCGGCTGGGCGGCATCCTCGGCGGCGAGCGCGTCTCGGCCTCCATGCAGCGCGACGTGCGCCGCGCCTACCTCAACGCCACGCCCGGCGGTGATCGTCGAATGCCCGAGCCGGCTCACGCCGGTTCCGCGCGCCCCTGAATCTCGACGACGAAAGCGACGATCATGACCACGCCGACGACCCCGACCACGCCCGCCGCCACGACCACGCCCATCCCCTCGACGCCCCTGCCCGCCGCCACCATCCTCGGCTACCCGCGCATCGGGCCGGGTCGCGAGCTCAAGCGCGCCGTCGAGTCCTACTGGAGGGGCGCCACCAGCGCCGATGAGCTGCGCGCCTCCGCCGCCGAGCTGCGCCGCGCCACCCGGCAGCGCCTGCGCGGCCTGGGGCTGTCGGGACCGGCCGCCGTCCCCGCCGACTTCGCCTACTACGACCAGGTCCTCCAGATCACGAGCGCTCTGGGCGCCGTGCCCTCCCGCTTCGCCCACCTGCGCGGCGGCGCCGGGCACGGGCACCCCGGCCTGGGCCTCGAGGGGCATTTCACGGTGGCGCGCGGCCAGGGGGACCTCGCGGCGCAGGAGATGACGAAGTGGATGGACTCGAACTACCACTACCTCGTCCCCGAGATCGACGAGTCCACCGTCCTCGACTACGTCCCCGGATTCGGCGCCGTCGACCCCACGGACGGGCCCGCCGCCCAGGTCCTGGAGGCCCTCGCCGCGGGCGAGCCGGATCCCCGGCCGGTCATCGTCGGCCCGGTCACCTACCTGCTCGCCTCCAAGCCCGCCGACGGCGCGGCCCCCGGATTCCGGCCGATCGACCGCCTGGACGACCTCCTGGGCGCCTACGGCCACCTCCTGGCCGACCTGTGGGCCGCCGGGGCGCAGTGGGTCCAGATCGACGAGCCCGCCCTCGTCTCCGACACCTGGGGCGTGCCCCGCGAGGAGGTCCTGGCCGCCGTCCACCGGGCCTGCACCTGGATCGCCGCCATCGTTGAGCGCCCGCGGGTCCTCGTCACCGGCGCCTACGGCTCGCTCGGCGACGCCCTGCCCGTGCTGGGGGCCACCGGGATCGAGGCCGTGGGCCTGGACCTCGTGGCCGGGGAGCTGCCCCCGGCCGACGACCTGGCAGCCCTGGGCGGCAAGAGCCTCGTCGCCGGGGTGGTCTCCGGCCGCAACATCTGGCGCACGGACCTCGAGGCGGCGCTGACCGTCCTCGAGCGCCTGCGCGGCGCCCTGCCCGCGGGCACGCCCCTGACCGTGGCCACATCCACCTCCCTTCAGCACGTCCCGCACGACGTCGAGCGCGAGACCCGCCTCGACCCGGCCATCCGCTCCTGGCTGGCCTTCGCCGACCAGAAGGTGGGGGAGGTCCTCACCCTCGCGCGCGGCCTGGCCGAGGGCAGGGAGGCCATCGCCGACGAGCTCGCCCGTGATGCGAGCCTGCGCGCCCAGCGGGCCGCCCACCCCGGGGTGCGGCGCGCCGATGTGCGCGACGCCGTCGGCGCCATCACCCCCGCCGATCGGGCGCGCCCGCCCTACGCCGAGCGCAAGCCGCTCCAGGACGCCCGCCTGGGCCTGCCGCTCCTGCCCACCACGACCATCGGATCCTTCCCCCAGACCCCGGGGATCCGCGCTGCCCGCGCAGCCCATCGCAGGGGCGAGCTCGACGCCGCCGGCTACGGGGCCCAGATGAGGGCCGAGATCGAGCGCGTGGTGCGCCTCCAGGAGGAGATCGGTCTGGACGTGCTCGTTCACGGCGAGGCCGAGCGCAATGACATGGTCCAGTACTTCGCCGAGCTGCTCGACGGCTTCGCCACCACCGAGCACGGCTGGGTCCAGTCCTACGGCTCGCGCTGCACCCGCCCCTCGATCCTGTGGGGCGACGTCGCCCGGCCGGCCCCGATGACGGTCGCCTGGTCCTCCTACGCCCAGTCTCTCACCGATAGGCCCCTCAAGGGCATGCTCACCGGGCCCGTGACGATCATGGCCTGGTCCTTCGTCCGCGACGACCTGCCCCGCGCCGAGGTGGCCGATCAGCTGGGGCTGGCCCTGCGCGCCGAGGTGGCCGACCTGGAGGCCGCGGGCATCGGCGTCATCCAGGTCGACGAGCCGGCCATCCGCGAGACCCTGCCGCTGCGCCGCGCCGATCAGCCCGCCTACCTGGAGTGGTCCGTCGGCTCCTTCCGCCTGGCCACCGGCGGGGCGGCGAGCGCCACCCAGATCCACACCCACCTGTGCTACTCGGAGTTCGACGTGGTCATCGACGCCGTCGACCACCTGGACGCCGACGTCACCTCCATCGAGGCCTCCCGCTCCAGGATGGACATCCTCCCGGCGGTCGCCGCGCATGGGTTCACCCGCCAGCTCGGCCCGGGCGTGTGGGACATCCACTCCCCGCGGGTGCCCAGCACCGAGGAGTGCGCCGAGCTCATCGGCCGCGCGGTCGACGCCCTGGGCGCCGGGAGCGTCTGGGTCAACCCCGACTGCGGGCTCAAGACCCGCGGTTATGCGGAGACCACGAGCTCGTTGAGGAACCTCGTGGCCGCTGCGGCGCGCGTGCGGGGCGGCCTGGAGGACTGAGCGCTGGAACGGTTCGGGCCGGTCCGGGTCTCTCAGCCCTCCGAGCGGCCCGGACCGCCCGGGACCGGCAGGGCACGCGTCACCTCGACGATCTCGCGCACCTGCTCCTCATCGGTGTTCTGGGGCAGGTGCGGGGGCAGGTCCGGGAAGGAGCAGCGCAGGTGGATCTCCCGGGCGCCCGTGGCCGCGATGACCTCGGCGGCGTTGTGGCTGCGCACCGTGCCGGTGGCGATGACCCTCGGCCCCTCCTCGGCCACCATCGCGGCGATGGTCCGCGCCCCGTCGAGGGCGGTGTCCGCCGCCCCGCTGGTGAGCACGTAGTCGACGCCGAGCCGACGCAGGTCGCGGTAGGCCTCCAGGGGGTCGCGGCTGGCGTCGATGGCCCGGTGGTAGGTCAGGGTGGCGCCGTCGGCGAGGTCCTTGAGGAGGCGGATGAGGCCGCGGTCGACGGCGCCGTCATCCGTCAGGCCGCCGACGACGATCCCCAGGTCCACGGCCGGGGGCAGCGGCTGGGCCGGGTTGGATGTGGGCACCGGTCGGGTGTACTCGCTCATCTCCCGCGCCAGGGCGGCGATCCTGCGGACATCCGCGATCATCGCGCGCCTGCCGTCGCCGTCGTAGATGAAGCCGCCGCCGCGGGGGCGGATCATGATGCGCAGGCCGAAGGGGGCGCCGTCCTTGGAGGAGGCCCAGTAAGCGCCGATGCGCTGGCGCTTGGCCTCGACCTCCTCGGCGGCGGCCAGGATGGCGGCCTCGACAGCGCCGATCGAGGGCGTGGTGCCGCCGACGGTGAGGTTGTCGCACAGTTCGGCGCGATCCGCTCCCGCGCGGACCGCGAGCCGTACGCCGGCCACGTTCTCCAGGCAGATCTCGACCCCGATATGGTCGAGGTCGCGCCAGGGGGCGGGGTGCGGCGCGGTGTGATGGCGCAGGGACGGAGCGGTCGCGGACAGAACTGCTGGGCTCATGGCACGAGTGTGGCACGCAGCGCCCCATCTCGCGATCGAATGCGGCGCCGGACACGGTCCGGCGCCGTGCCGCGCCTGCACGATGGCCGGCGTCGAGGACCTCGGGCCCGGGCGCTCAGACGTCGTCGAGATCCTCGTAGCTCTTCGGATCGCCGATCGGCTCGAGGTGGGCGGAGACTCGCAGGCCCGGATCCGAGCGGACCAGGTCATCGATGAGGTCCTCGGTGTAATCGTGCCCCTGCTTGACCGTCCAGGCGTCGGGTACGAGCACGTGGAGGTCCATGAAACGGCGGTTGCCCGCCTCGCGGATGCGCATGGCGTGGAAGTCGATGCGCCCGGGCTCGCGGCGGGCGCCCAGCACCTCCTCCACCCGGGCGATCGCCTCGGCGGCGGGGGCCGCGTCCATGAGCCCGCTCACCGACTCGTTGATGAGCTTGAAGCCCATCCACATGATGTTGAGGCCCGCTCCCAGGGCCACGAGGGCGTCGAGCACCGGTGAGCCCGTGATCGCCACGATCCCCACGCCGATGAGAACGGCCGCGGAGGTGATGACATCGGTGGCCAGGTGCTTGGAGTCGGCGATGAGCGTGGCCGAGCGCTCGGCGCGCCCCGCCCGGTGCAGGACCCAGGCGACCCCGCCGTTGATGAGCGAGGCGATCACGGAGACCGCCAGGCCCAGTCCCAGCTTCTCGGGCATGACCGGGTGGATGATCCTCTCGGCCGCCGTGACGATGATGAAGGCGGCGGCGACGAAGATCATGACGCCCTCGACCACCGCTGAGAAGTACTCCGCCTTGGAGTGGCCGAACTGGTGGTCCTCGTCCGCCGGGCGGATCGAGACCTTGAGGACCCACAGGGCCACCACTGCTGCCACCAGGTTGACGACTGACTCCGCGGCGTCCGAGAGGAGCCCGGCCGAGCCGGTCACCCATGCCGCCCACGACTTCAGGGCGATGGTGGTCAGGGCGGCCCCGATGGACAGCCACGCGTACTTGGAAAGGTCCTGGGGCGGGGCGTAGCGCGAGCCCATGGGCGAGCGCCGCGGCGCCGGGGGCGACGGCGAGGGCCGGGAGGGCTGAGGAGGCTGAGGGGGCAGGGACTGCGACGGCACGCGCCCGATCCTCCCCCCGGGCCGGTCGTGCCCGCCAGCGGTGGTTTCGGCGAGCCTGAGGCGGCAGTGCCGGTCGGCGGGCGGCAGTGCTGGAGACAGGGCGGCGCGGTCGCGCCCGTGGTTCGACCCCGCCGCGTGCGGGCCTGGCCGCCGCGCATCCTCTATCGTGTGGCCGTGCTGTCAGCGATCTGCCTCCCCATCGCGCTTCACCCGGCGCAGATCACGGCCCTCGGCGCCCTGCCCGTCACCTTCCGCGCCATCGACCTGTCCGGCGTGCTGCTCAACGGGATCCTGGGAGCGCTCATCGCCCGTCGCAAGAACTTCGACCTCGTGGGCTTCGTGGTCCTGGCGATCCTCACGGCGACGGCCGGCGGCATCCTGCGCGACGTCATGATCCAGAACGGCCCTCCCTTCGCCCTGACGGACCCCTACTACCTCTACGCCGCCTGCGCCGGGGCGGTGATCGCCTGGGTGGTTCCCTTCACCTCGCGCCCGGCCCGACGCTTCCTCGTGGTGGCCGATGCCGTGGTCCTGGGGGTGTGGGCGGCCACGGGCGCCACCAAGGCCCTGGCGAACGGGCTGGGCGTCATGCCGGCGCTGCTCCTGGGCTGCCTGACGGCGGTGGGAGGGTCGATGATCCGCGACGTGTCGGTGGGGGAGACGCCGGCGGTCTTCGGCGGCAACAAGCTCTACGCGATCCCGGCGCTGTGCGCGGCGCTCACCGATGTGGCGATGGTGCGCGTCGGCTTCCACGAGAGCTGGGGCATTCTCGTCGCCACGCTCGTGGGGGCCGGGATGTGCCTGCTCGCCTACTGGCGCTGCTGGCAACTGCCCGTGGTGGGGGACCGTGAGATGCGGCGGCGCGCCCGGGGCGGGGCGGGGGCCAGGCCCGCCCGGTGGGCGATCCCGAGCGCATCCGCGATCGGATGGCGCCGCGGGCTCATGGGCCCTCGTCTCAGGGGGGACGGCGCCCGGCGGGCGAGCACGGGCGACGGCGGATCCTCCCGGGGACGGCGCGGCCGCAAGCCCCTCGCCCCCGAGGACCTCTGAGGGCCAGGGCTCTCGTCGGAGCCGCGCGGAGGAGGGGTGCCGCGCGGTGGCGCTACTCGACGGGGCGGATCGTGGCGTCGTCGACGGCGACCGCGGTCGGCTCCGAGCCCCTCGCCGGGGCCGGGGCGGCGGGGGAGCCGAAGAGGCGCTCCTTGACGGCGTCGGCCACCTTGTCGGTGACGGCCTCACCCTGCTGGCGCACGGCCTGCGCGACCTTCGCCTGGGCGGCGTCGACCCGGGTGCGGACGAAGGGCTGCTCGGCGACGCCCCGGGCGGTCGCCTTGATGCGCTCGTACTGGGCGCGGCCCGCCCGGGTGCCCAGCACGTACCCGGCGCCGAGGCCGAGGACGAAGGGGAGCTTGCTCATGCGTGCCTCCTAGATATGCGCGGCGGGCGCGTTGTGCCCGGGCCGCGGCGCCCAGCCTAGCCGTCCGACGACTCCTGGGCGAGGCGCGCGGATGGCGGCGGTGCCGGAGCCTCGGGGATGCCATCGGCGGCGCCGACGGCGGGTCCGTTCCCAGCGCTGGGCGGGCAGGGAGGCGAAGCATGAGTTGGCCGACGAGCCCGGCCAATCCGATGCCGAGAGGGACAAGGAGGCTCGGAACGGCATGCACGACACCCGACTCAATGGACTAGGTCGGGACCCGTGTGGTCGAGGCCGGAACGCCCCCGATCTGGCGCAACACCCCACCGCCCTCACCAACCACGACTGGATCCGACACCGCCGGAGATTCGGTCTCCGGCCCAGCGGTCTGACCGTCGGCCGATCGTCCTCGTCCTTCAGCGTCCCTCGCCGCCGATCGCAGCGGGCAGTCGGGAGGCCAGTTCGAAGCCATTGGTGCCCGTGATCACCGGGACATCGGCCTCCGCGAGCGTGTGGGCCGCCGGCCCGATGCCCATGGGATGAGCGGTGATGCCCCCGGCGAGCACCTGCTCGGTGGCGCTCAGTCGGCGAATCGCCACCGCGGCCACGCGATCCGCGTGCTCACGGGCCACCTCGCCGTAGATGAGGGGGTCGTGCTGGCCGTCGTCGCCCACGAGCAGCCAGCGCACCTGGGGAAGATCGATCATGAGGCGGCGCAACTCCGTGCGCTTGTGCTCGATGCCGCTGCGGAACCACCCCGTGTTGGTCGGCCCCCAGTCCGTCATGAGCGCGGGCCCCTCCGGGAAGCCATGGCGGGCGAAGAAGGCGCGCAGCGTCGGCATGACATTCCACGCGCCCGTGGACACGTAGAACACCGGCGCCCCCTCATGGGCCCGCTGAACGCGCCGGTACAGCCGGGCCATCCCGGGCACCGGCTCGCGCGCCGAGGAGTACTTCACGAGCTGGTTCCACGCCGCCACGAGGATGCGCGGCACGTGCGAGATCATCGCCGTGTCATCGATATCCGAGATGATCCCCAGGGTCGGCTCCGGGCCCACCACGAGCACGCGCGCGCTGGACCGCCCGGCCCCGGCGGCGTCGATCACCGCGTCATGCCAGCCGGCGCCCAGGCCGTGCCCGCGCACGACGACGTCGATGTACCCCTCACGATCCGCCCGCGTGCGGATCCGGGCGCCGCCCACCGTGATCGTCACCGGGAGGAAGGGCACCGGCGCGTCGATGAACAGGCGCCAGCCCCGCTGCGCATCCGCCAGGGAGATGCGGGCGTTGTCGATCACCTCCGCCGCCGAGGCCGGGCGCCTCTCCGGCAGGGAGCGGAACAACGGACCCTCGGTGGGGGCGTCCACGGGCCGCAGCACCATTCGAGCCAGCACACGCGCCATATCGGCGCCGCCCGCCTGGTCAGAGCTGGTTCCGTAGCCGTCGTAGGCGACAACGCGCGGGCGCCAGCCACGGCGCTTGAGCACGGGGATGACGTCGCGATGGAACTGGTCCTCCACGGCGCGGGCGATATCGAAGAGCGGCACCCGCCGATTTTACGGGCGCCGCCGCCCCCGGTGCGCGATCACGCCCCGAGTGCCGTCAGCGGCACGACGGCGTCGCCGTCGGGACGCGTATAGGCGATGCCGGTCGGGATGACCACGACGCAACGGACCGGTGGACGCTCAACCTTGGCCGAGACCCGTAGGAGGTTCGCCGCCGCCTCATCGACGGGGTTCACCCCGAGTTCGACCTCATGGGCTCGTCCAGACCGAACCAGGCCGGCCATCCGGCACGGACCAGCCGGGAGGTGACGTCCTCCATTCCGCCGGGGCCATCGACACCCGCGGGCTCCTCGCCCCGTAGCAGGGACGTCAGGGAGACCCCGGCGGAGGAATCGGCGGTCTCGCTGAGGGTCATAGGTCGCATGGTCGAGCCCATCATCCGCCCCGGAGTGGCGCAGCGGGTCGTCGTCGGGAGTGAAGGAGCCGGTGAGGACGAGAGGCAGGTCATGGCGGCGGAACACGCCGCCTGGTGGAGAAATCCGCTAGTTCCTGGTGGAGAACTCCATAGGGCGGTAGTGGAGTTCTCCACTGGTCGGTGTGCGACGCCGGTGGGTGCGGACGGGGCCAGTCACGGTTCTCCCCGCCGGGCGGGATGACCCCGCGCACTCGTTCCTCGGCCGGAGGTGTCAATTCTGCTGCCGTGGGACGATCCCGCTGAGGAAGCGCCGGCAGCGATCGTTGGGATCCCGCCGATCCCTCACATGCCTCCGGTGCGCCTCCTCCGCCACGGCAGCAGAAGTGACGCGGGGGCGCTCCGCGCCGCTCCCGTGGACGTAGCCTCACGACTCCCGGGAGTCAGCCGGGCGGTCCGCGCCCTCGCCCTCCGGCGCGTCGGCGTCCGGATCGTATGCGTCGGCGTCCGGGCCGTGCGCGCCGAGCGGGGCGCGGGCCCACAGCACCGCTCCGGCGACGAGCGCCCACAGCGTGTAGGAGGAGCCCAGCGGTCCCGCCCACCACGGCCAGTCCTGCTCCACGTGGTTCTGCTCGGGGAACCACCACTGCATGGCCAGGGCGAAGACGAGCCCGCCGGCCGCCGTCACCGTCATGAGGGCGGGCGAGCACCAGCGCCAGGAGGCGACGCCGAGGCCCATGAGCAGCGGCAGGCACCACACCCAGTGGTGCGACCAGCTGATGGGGGAGACGAGCAGCCCGCAGGTCATCACCACGCCGGTCTGGAGCAGCAGGATCAGGCCGTCCGAGGCGGAGGCGCCTCGTCCCAGGGCCCTGGCCAGGAGCACGGCGCCGATCACCGCCAGGAGCGCGAGCCCCGCCCACGCCGGGCCCCACATCCCCTCCGGCAGGGCCCGGGCCACGAGCCCGCGCAGGCTCTGATTGCCCGAGTAATCGGGGAGCCCCGCGCGCGAGGGGTCGAGCATCGCCTGACCGAAGAACCGCGCCGATTCCTGGGGCGAGGCCACCCACGCCGCCGCCGTCAGCCCGGCGGCCGTGGCGACCATCGTCGTCGCCGCCCGCCACTCGCGGCGCACGAGGAAGACGAGGATCGCGATCGCCGGGGTGAGCTTGATGGCCGCGGCCACGGCGCTGCCCACCCCCCGCCAGCGCGAGCCGGCGGGCACCACGAGCAGGTCGAGCGCGACGAGCATCATGAGGATCGCGTTGATCTGCCCGTACTCCATGGTCTTGTCCAGCGGCTCGGCCACCAGGCAGCCCGCCAGCGCGAGCCACACCCCGCCGGTGAGAGCCTCCCTCCCGCGCGCTCCCAGGCAGCGCAGACTCGCCCAGCCGGTGAGGGCCGCAGCCCAGGGCGTGAGCGCTGTGAGCAGGACCTGCGCGGCGCGATCGGTGATGAGCAGCATGGGTGTGAAGACCCACGCGGCGAAGGGCGGGTAGGTGAAGGGCCATGTCCTCTGCCCGGGGTTGGCGTACCAGTCGTAGAGCGAGCCGCCGGCATGCCACTGGGCCACGGCGTGGTAGTAGATCCACGCGTCGAGCTTGAACGAGGGCACCAGGTCGTTCCACAACTGGTGGACGGGGATGAGCAGCAGGCCCGCGCAGCCCAGGACGAGGAGGGCGGGGGAGCGGAGGATGGTGTCCAGCGCGCGCTGGTGCGAGGCTCCCCTCGCCGCGGGGCCGTGCGGGGCTGATGTCATTCGTGCTTCTCCAAATCGGTTCTCGCCTTGGCTGATCGCAGCGTCGGCAGCCCGACGATGGTAGCGAGGACTCCCATCCAGGCGAAGCCCGCCACGAGGAGGTATCCGCCATGGGAGCCGGTGCGGTCGATCGCGTAGCCCGCCACGAGGGAGCCCAGGGAGACCCCCATGTTGAGGGCGGTGCCGATCCAGGCCAGGCCCTCGGTCAGCTGGGAGGCGGCCACCGTCACCTGGACGATGTTGTTGCCGATCGTCACCGTGGGGGCGATCGCCATGCCGGTGAGCGCCATGACGACGGCGATCGACACCAGGCCCGGCATCATCGGCAGGGCCGAGCACCCGACGGCCAGCCCGGTGACGCCGGCCAGGAGCTGCTTCCACAGCGGCCACCCCCAGGCGCGCGCCCCGAAGGCGAGTGCCGCGCTGAGCGAGCCCACCGACCACGCGGCGAGCACGATGCCCGCCGCGGAGGGGTGCCCGAGCTCCTTGGCGACGGCGACGGCGGCGACGTCATTCGCCCCGAACAGCCCGCCCGTGAGCATGAACACGGCGATGACCGCGAGAACCGCCCCGTGCCGCAGCACCGGGGTCCGGGAGGCGCCCCCGCCCGACGGGGCGACGCCGCCCCCGCCCGACGGCGCCCCGCCCCTCGCACGGCCCCGCCCGCGCCGGGTGCGGGGATGCGCCGGGGGCTCCGTGGACCTCTGGGACAGCAGCCACGCCCCACCCCCGGTCTGCAGCAGCGCGCAGGCGACGACGCCCGAGGCGGCGGGAAGCGCCGACGCGGTGCTCAGGGCGGTGGCCAGCGGCGGGCCGATGACGAAGGCGACCTCATCGAGCGCCGCCTCAAGGGAGAAGGCCGCGTGGAGGTCCTGCGGGGTGTCCAGCGCCATGGTCCACCGCGAGCGGGCCAGCGAGCCCATCGACCCGGTGAAGGCGCCCGCCACCGCTGCCAGGACGAGGACCGCGGGCAGGGGAGCGCGCGTGGACAGGCAAGCGATGAGCGCTACCAACGCGCTCGCGGAGACGGCCAGCGCCGGGCGCATGACGGCCGCCTGTCCCCGGGTGTCGACCTGCCTGGCCAGGAGCGGTGAGCCGATCGCCTGAGCGACGACGAAGGCCGCACTGACCGCGCCGGCCGCCGAGTAGGAGCCGTAGACCGCCTGGACGGTGAGGATGAGGGAGATCCCCAGCATCGACATGGGGAACCGGGCGATGAGCGCTGCGCTGGAGAAGCGCAGGGCACCGGGCTGGCGCAGGATTCGGCGGTAGGACGGCATACGTGGATGGTAGACGCGGGCGCGCCGCCCGAGCCCTGACGGCGCCGCGATGCCGGGGCGCGGGCGCCGCGCGGGTTCAGTTCTTCGAGGTGCTCTGGACGCTCTCGCGCGAGAGCGTGAAGCCCTTGCCGGTCACCTGGCTCCAGCAGGAGATCCCGGACTCCGAGGAGGTGCAGGCGTAGTCGCCGTGCTTCGCCGAGGCGCCGTAGTTGAGCGTGACGCCCCCGCCGGAGAATGAGGTCGTGCATTTCCCGGTGGCCTCACCATTGCCGACGGTGGCCTCGTAGGGGGAGGAGGTGCAGCCGCCCTGGCTGAAGGAGTGCTCCTTGATGATGCAGGTCGCGCCCGAGTCGGTCAGGGTGCAGGAGATATTGCCCGACGGCGCTGTGAAGGCTCCGAGCTCGGCGGCGTCCGACGGCGCCGGGAAGGCCTTCTTGCCCGTCGGGCTCGCCGAGGCGCTGGCCGAGGGGGTCGGCGGCGCGGCGTCCTGGGCGGTGGCCGAAGCCACCGGCTGCTCCGTGTTCGCCCGGCTGGCCTTGGTGGCGTCGTCGTCCTCGGCGAGGACCCAGAAGACGATCCCCCCGATGAGGGCCAGGACCAGCAGGGCCAGGAACCACAGGAACAGGTTGGAGCGCTGGTGGCTCTCCTTCCTCGGCGGCACGGGCTCGCCGACTCCGGGCAGGAGCGGCTGCTGGTCGTAGCCCTGCGCGTAGGAGTACTGCGGCTGCTGCGCGACTCCCGCGTAGCCGGGCTGCTGGTACGCGGGCTGGAAGGCCTGCGGGGAGGCCTGCTGCGCGGCCCAGGCGGGGTCCATCGGCTGCGCGGCCTGCGCCGTCGCGGCGGACTGGGCCGCGGGCGGGACCGCGATCGTGCCGGGCATGGCGCGCGTGCTGGGGCCCCTCATGGCGGCGGGGTCGATCGGGCTGATGGGGCCGGCCCCGCTGGGCCGGGATGCCAGCGCGGCGTCGACGGCGGCGTCCCCCAGGGATCCCAACCAGTTCAGCAGGTCCGGGTAGGTATTCGGATTGCGCGCGACGTACGGGCGCAGCCCCGGGTAGTTCTGAGCGAGCTCGTGCAGCTCCGCCCAGGGGGTCGTGGGATCCTGAGCGCGTGCGATGAGCTCGTCCTGAGCCTGAGACATGACGGTCCTTCAGCGGCGATCGGGGGCCGGGAGCCGCCGGGGGAGGCGAGGGTCCCGGAGTGCCGGGGGGCACTAGCGGCTGCGAGCCTACCTGAGGGAGCCGTGATGACCATAGGGAGCGGGAAGGAACGGTATGGTCAGCCCCAGTGCGGCAACAAGGAGGGCGGGACCAACCGATGAGCGAGACCACTGATCCGGTCGCCGGCGCGGCCGTGTCCCGGGCCCCCATCGTCGGCGCCGCCACCGATGTCGGTCGCATGCGCACCGCCAATGAGGACGGCTACCTGGCGCTGGAGCCCGTGTACGTCGTCGTCGACGGCATGGGCGGGCACTCCTCCGGGCGCCTGGCCGCCCGCACCGCCCTGGAGCGGATCTCCGCCCTGGCCGGGAGCGTCATCGACGACGCCGCTCAGGTCATCGAGGCGATCGAGGACGCCGGGGAGGAGGTCGACGCGCTGCCCTCCTCCGGCTCGCACCGGCCCGGCGCGACCATCGCCGGCATCGCCCTTCTCCACCCCGGCGGCGTCCCCGCCTGGCTGGTCTTCAACCTGGGTGATGCGCGCGTCTACCTCCTGCGCGACGGCGGGCTCCACCAGGTCACCACCGATCACTCCAAGGTCCAGGAGCTCATCGAGTCCGGTGAGCTCAGTCGGGCGGACGCCCGCGAGGACTTCCGCAAGAACATCGTCACCCGCGCCCTGGGCGGGGGGCTGGCGGGCCCCTTCACGCCGAGCGCGCGCCTCCTGCCCGCCACGGGGGGCGAGCGCTTCCTCGTGTGCTCCGACGGCCTGAGCGACGAGCTCGACGACGACGAGCTCGCCCTCATCCTGGGCGCCGGCCTCACCCCGCAGCGCACGGCCGAGGCCCTCGTCGCCGCCGCCCTGGAGAACGGCGGGCATGACAACGCCACGGCACTGGTCGTCGATCTCGTGGAGCGCCCGTCGCTCGTCGGCGTCGTCACGGCCCCCGAGCAGCCGGGGGGAGGTGCGTCGGATGCCCCCGGCTGATGAGGGCGCTGTCCCCGAGGGCCGCTCGGCGGAGACCCTGACCGAGGCCGAGCGCGGCGAGGTGATCGTCGGGATGCTCGGCACGGCCCTCCTGGTCCCCGGTGCCCCCGAGCACGTGGCCGCCGCCGTTCTGGCGGCCCTGGGCGGCCCCGTGGTCCAGGGCGACGACGGCGCCGTCCAGGGCGCCGCCGCCCAGGCCGCCATTTCCACCGGGCCGGAGCCCCCCGATCCCGATGAGCCGGACCGGCTCGCCGCCGCCGACGAGCCCGATGACCCGGCGGGGGCGGAGCCCTCCCCGGACGCCCCGGTCCCCGCATCCCCGGCCGTCGCGGGCGCAGGGGGCGCAGGGGAGGCAGTGGGCGCGGCGGGTGCGACCAGCGCGCCGAGCCCCGATGAGGCCGCCTCGCCGTGGGACGCGATCGACGGCGTCGACGACGAGGACCTGCCCGCCACCGGCGTCTGGGACGAGGCCGAGGAGGACGTCGGGCCCGCGACGGCCGAGATGCCCGGCCCGGCGCAGGCCTCCCAGGATGATTCCGACAGCTACGACCTCTTCGACTCCTTCCCCGAGCCCGAGCCCGGCTCGGGCAGGCGTCGGCGCCGAGCCTCCTCGGCGCCCACCGCGGGCAGTGCGTCCGCGGGCAGCCCCGCGATCGGGGCCGCGGGCAGTGCGTCGGTGCCCAGCACCCTGCCCTCCTCCGCCGTCGCCGAGGCCCTGGCGACGGCGATGGTGCGCGACGCCCGCCCCGTCCTCGCCCTGCTGCGCCTGTCGACGGGGCAGGACGTCCTCGTCCGCGCGGGCAGCGAGGTGGTGGTCGGCAGGGCGCCCCAGTCGACCAGCGCACGGGCCGCGCTCGTCGTCGTCCCCTCGACCTCCCACATGGTCTCCCGCTCCCACGTGCGGATCACCACCGCCGGCTCCTCGCTCCTGGCGCAGGACCTCGACTCCTCCAACGGCACGACCCTCAACCGCCCCGGCTGCCCTTCCGTGCTCATCGCCTCGGCCCTGCCCACGCCCTTGAGCATGGGGGATGTGCTCAGCATCGGCGATGGCATCACCCTCAGACTCGTCGCCCCCTCCGCGTCGCCGGGGGCGGCGCCGCCGGCCCAACCGGCCATCGCCCCGTCGGCGACCGCCTCATCGGCCCCGCAGGCCGAGATGCTCCCGGCGGGTCCGCTGCCCATGCCGCCGCTTGTATCCTCGTCATCGGCGACTCCGTGGATCCCGTCGCAGCCATCGCCGCCCTCGGTCCACCCATTCCAGCACTACCAGCAGTAAGCAAAGGATTCTCCCCATGACCAGTGACGCAACGTGGACGGAATCGCTGCCCTCCGTCGACCCCGACCGCCCCGAGGAGCTCGTGCTCGACTTCTCCGGCGAGGTGCACAGGATCGCCCCGGACGAGACCTTCGTCATCGGCCGCGGCGGGGACCTCGACATCGATGACAACCCCTACCTCCACCGGCGCTTCGTCGTGCTCGTCCGGGAGAACGGCCTGTGGTGGATCGCCAACGAGGGCTCGCGCCTGTCCGCCACCCTCACCGACGGCGATGGGCTCGTCCAGTCCCGCCTCGCCCCCGGCGCGCGCATGCCCCTGGTCTTCCCGCGGGTCATCCTCACCTTCTCCGCCGGCCCCACCACCTATGAGATCGACCTCATCACCGCCGGCGAGGATCACTTCGCGGGGATCGACGGCGCCCGGCAGTCCACCGGCCAGACGACGATCGGCGTCACCCCGATGACCCGCTCCCAGCTGCTGCTCATCCTCGCCCTGTCCGAGCCGGTGCTGCGCCGCGCGGGCACCGGCGCAGCGGAGATCCCCTCCTCGCAGGCCGCCGCCGCGCGCCTGGGATGGCCGATCACCAAGTTCAACCGCAAGCTCGACAACGTCTGCGAGAAGCTCGACCGCGTCGGCGTGCGAGGGCTGCGAGGGGGCAGGGCCGAGGGTGCCGCCTCCAACCGCCGGACGGCGCTCGTCGAGCACGCCGTCTCCACCCTCATGGTCACCGCCGAGGACCTGCCCATGCTCGACGAGGAGCTGGCCGCCAACCGAGCCGCGGCCGTCGCCCCGGTGACCACTGCTCCGACCAAGATGGACGGCGCCGCGAAGGGGGCGGGAGCCGACCGTGCCTGAGACCTCCTCGCTCGCGTCCTCCCTGAACCCCTCCTCCTCCGCCCCCGTCCCCTCCGCCGCCAGTCCCTCCCCCCGCCGGGGGCGGGCACTGGCCATCACGGCCGCCTGCCTCGTCGCCCTGCTCGCCGTGGGCAACTTCGCGGCCCGCCCCGCCCTGGACTCCTACCTCTCCGGGCGCGTGGCCTCCGCCATCCGCCAGGCGCTTCCCGGACTGGACAAGGACGCCTCCATCACCACCGGTGATGACCTCATCCTCCAGCTCCTCCACGGCCGCGTCGACTCGATCAGCATCGATGCCTCCCGGCTCGACCTGCCCGTGAGAGCGGATACGGCCAGCACCCTGAGCGTCGGCGACGTCCACGTGGAACTCACCGGCGTGAGCACCTCCGGCCCGCATCGCGCGCGCAGTGCGCTCGCCACGGGGATCGTCGACTGGCAGGGGGCCAACGACCTGGTGACCACCGCCAACATCAATCCCAACGATGTGACGGTGGACGTGGTGCGCCCGGGCACGGAAACGGACCCCGGCAGCGCCCGCGCCTCCGGCGTCGGCTACGGCTCCGCCTTCGAGATCGTGTTCGAGCCGCGGGTCACGGACGACGGCGGCCTGAGCATCACCGTCAGCTCGGCGAAGGCCGACGGGGTCGAGGTGCCCATTGACGGCCCCGACTCCGAGGGGGGCAGGATTCTCACGCTGCTGGGCATCCCGATCGACGGAGTGGAGATCACTCCCGATCAGCTGCCCCAGGGCTTGAGGATCAGCCAGGTCATGGTCACCGACAACGGCCTGAAGATCTCTCTCGCCGGCAGTGACGTGACCATGAGCGAGTAGGACGGGCAGGAGCGGGCATGACCGACGAGGACCTGGGCGGGCGCGACGCCGTCGCCGGTGCCGGGGCCCCTGACGGTCCCGGCGACGCCGACGAGCCCTCCGATCCCATCGGCGCCGATGATCCAGACTGCGTTGACGGCGCTGACAGTACCGACGGTGCCGACGGTGCGGATGGCACTGACGCCTCCGGCGGCCCCGCGGGGGCCGGGGGAGCGGCGGGGGCCGACGACCCCGATGAGCGCCCTGAGGATGGGCCCCCGGTCGCCGAGGACCCCGAGGGTCATGAGAACTCCGAGGGCCCGCAGGGCCTCGGGGATGCCGATGAGGAGCCCCGGCGCCGCCTCCTGACCTGGCGACGGGGGATCGCCGTCGTCGTGATCCTGGCGGCGCTCCTCGGCCTGGCCGGGGTGGGGGCGGAGCATTACGCGCGCCGCGAGATCACCTCCCGGGTTCTCGGCTCCCTCCACGGGCTCTCCCCGGATGCCAGGCTCAGCCTCGACGGACCCGTCCTGCCCCAGGTCGTGCGCGGAGAGCTCGACAGTCTCAGCGTCACGGCATCGACCCTGACCATCGCGCGTGGAGGGGCCCCCGCGACCCAGGCCGCCGCGCCGGCCCCGGAGCCCGCGCCCGAGCCGACCCCGGGGGACAGGGGCCTGTTCGGGGGGCTCCTCAACATCGTCACGGGCGCCCAGGACTGCTCCGTTCCCGGGGTCGGCGACCCCGCGGCGATCCAGGGCGCGCAGCTGAGCGATGTCGTCGTGGCGGTCGAGGGACTGAGCACCTCGGGCGCGCATCACGCCGACCACGTGGCCCTCACCGGGACCTTGCCCTGGGCCGAGCTCGATCGCATGGCGGGCCTCGTCGTCGTCGGCGTGTCCTCGCCCTCCTCATCGGCGCTCCAGGAGAGCACGGCCGACTCCCCCGGCACGGCGATCCTGAGCGGGACCATCTGCGGCCAGGGCGTGGGGATCAACCTGGCGCCCGCCGTCACCGAGGCGGGGGGCGTGAGCCTGACCGTGACGAGCATCTCATGGGCGGGCAAGGAGATCCCCGCCGATCAGAGCATCGCCGGCAGGACCGCGCTGGAGTGGCTGGGGATGGGGTCCTCGTCGATCGAGCTCCCGGCCGATGCCCTCCCGGCCGGGTTCCGGGCCACCAGTGCCCAGGTGGGGGTCGACGGCATCGATGTGAGGGTCGAGGCCTCGGACGTCGACCTGTCCGCCTCCGCCGTCTCATAGCCCCCCTCTATATGCGAGACCGGTCGAAACCGTCATCGAAACCGGTGGCCGGTCCTCCGGACCAGCGCTCCTATGTTGTGGGTGTCAAGGTGGTGGGGTGGTAGGTGGGGTTGTTCAGGGCTTGTTTGAGGGCGTGGTGGAGGTTTCGGGCGACGGCGCGTTTGAGG
>NZ_MVIW01000018.1:44567-58692 GCF_002072185.1 Actinomyces denticolens | reverse complement strand
CTACATCACCACCACCCAAACCACCCCACCCCTAACCATCCAACGCCTCATCCCCTACCTCACCGACGACGCCCAAGAACACCACAACCACTAACCCACCACCAACCGGCCTCGACGACGCTATCGACCGGTCTCGACGACGTTATCGACCGGTCTCGCGTGCTGGGCGGGGGTCTTGGCGGGCCTGCTGATCAGGTGCTCAGGTGCGCAGGTGATCAGAGGGCGCCGAGGGCGCCGAGCATGGGGTGCATCTTCGCGCGGGTCTCGGCGAGCTCGTCGTCGGGATCGGAGTCCGGCATGATCCCGCCGCCCCCGAAGACCCTCACCTGCCCGCCGGGCGCGAGGACGGCACCGCTGCGCAGCGCGATGCACCACTCGCCCTCGCCGTGCCAGTCCACCCAGCCCACCGGCCCCGCGTAGCGACCGCGGTCCATGCCCTCGACCTCCTCGATGATCCGCTCCGCCGCGCCGCGCGGGGTGCCGCAGACCGCCGCAGTGGGGTGCAGGGCCCCTACGAGGGACAGGGCCCCCGTGTCCCCCGCCACCACGCCGGTGATATCGCTGGCCAGGTGCAGGACGTTGGGCAGCTTCAGGAGGAATCGCTCAGGGGCCTGGACCACCGAGCACAGCGGGGTGAGGGCCTCGATCGCCGAGGCCCGCGCCAGGGCGTGCTCCCGGTTGTTCTTCTCCGAGCCCTCCAGCCAGGCCGCCAGCTCGGCCGTGCGCCCGGGGGTGTCGCCCGGATGGCGCCGGGCCGTCCCGGCCAGCACTCGGCTGACCAGTCTGCGTCCGGCCAGGCGCAGCAGCATCTCCGGCGAGGCGCCGAGCATTCCGTCGACGGCGAAGGTCCAGCACGACGGGTAGGCCCGTCCCAGGCGCCCCAGGATCGTCCCCGCGGGCAGGGCCTCGCCGGGGGTGACGAGCACATCCCTGGCCAGAACGACCTTCTGGGCCTCCCCGGCGCGCATGCGCTCGCAGGTGGAGGCCACGGCCTCGCGCCAGCCCGCCTCATCCAGGGCTCCGGCTTCCACGAGGGCCCGCCCGCGGTCGTCGCCGACTGCGGGAGCCGGGGACGCCGTCTCCAACAGCCCCGCGAGGATCGCGGCATGATCGGGGTGGTCCGCGGTCCCCCCGCTCTGCGCGTCCGAGCCCCCGTCGGCGGCGCCCCCCGGGGTGCCGCCGACGGGGGCTCGGAGCGCCGTCGTCATCCAGGCCCCGCTCTCATCGGCCCCCACGATCACCTCGGGCACGAGCAGCACCGAGCGGGCCGCCGAGCGGTCTGAGAACGCGATCGTGCCCATCGCCACCGGCCCCGTGCCCGGCCGCACGAGCGGATCGCGCCACCAGGAGGCGTAGACCGTCGCCCTCCAGGCGCGGCGGAGCTCCTCGATCCGCCCCGCCCCGTGCGCGCCCAGGACCAGTACCCGGCCGAGCCCCACGAGCCCGCGCCCCTCATGGACCCAGGAGACGACGTCGTCGCGGCCGGTGAGCAGGTCGAGCAGTGACGCGCCATCGAGGGCGCCGGCCGGCAGTGCGGTGGTCAGGAATGACAGGCGCGGGGGATGGACGGCCGCCTCGGCGGCGGCGAGGGTCAGGGGCTCGGGGTCCCGGGCCGGCTCGGTGCCGCTCATGGCCGCGGGCTGGTGGCGCGGTGGACGGCGACGATGCCGCCCGACAGATTCTTGTAGCCCACGCCGCGCCACCCGGCCCGCTGCATGAGGGCGGCCAGGGCGCGCTGGTCGGGCCAGGCGAGGATCGACTCGCCCAGGTAGTCGTAGGCCTCGGTGTTGGAGGAGACCAGGCGGGCCAGGGCCGGCAGGGCCGTGCCCAGGTAGTAGCGGTAGGCGCGGCGGAGCGCGGGGCGCTCGGGAGTGGAGAACTCGGCGATGACGATCCTGCCGCCCGGCCGGGTCACGCGCGCCATCTCGCGCAGGGCCGTGGATGTGTCCTGCACGTTGCGCAGCCCGTAGGAGATCGTGACGACGTCGAAGGAGTCGTCGGCGAAGGGCAGGTCCATCGCATCGCCCTCCACGAACTCGATGCCGGGGTGGCGCCGCCTCCCCTCGGCGACCATCCCGGGGGAGAAGTCGCAGGCGACGACGTCGGCCCCGTCGGCCGCGTACTCCACCGCGGAGGTGCCGGTGCCGGCGGCGAGATCGAGGACCCGCATCCCCGGGCGGGCCGCGACGGCGGCACGGGCGACCCGGCGCCACATGCGCACCTGCCACAGGCTCATGACGTCGTTGGTGAGGTCGTAGCGGTGCGCGACCGCGTCGAACATGCCCGCGACCTCGCGGGGGTCCTTGGAGAGGGAGGCTCGGCTCATGGCTCCTATCATCCCAGGAGATCGGTGCCATTCCCGCAGCGCCGACCTCTCCGGCGGGCGCGACGATGGGGGACCCTGGTCCCAGGGGACGCTTTATTTGGATACGGCCGCCAGGCGTAATTCACTTGTCTGATAACTTGTCGCCGATCACAGGGAGGCGCCTGAATCGTTGCGATTCCGCTGGTGGGGTGGTCGGGATGATCGAGGGCCGAGACCGCGCCGTCATCTCGCTAGAGTCGGCCTTGGCCCGTCATGCCGGATGGGCCGCATGCCCCGCTGCCCGCGCGCCGAGAGCGCCGCGGACTCCCCGTCAGGGCCATGGCACGAGATCCCCGAAGGAGACTGGCCGATGACGATCGCCCCCACGAGCCACAGCGCCCCGGCGGCGCAGCGGCCCGCGCGCGGGAGCGACCTGACCGCGGACGCCGTCGTCGTGGGCGCCGGCCCCGCCGGCTCATCGGCCGCCTACCACCTGGCCACCCTCGGCCTGGACGTGCTCCTCGTGGAGAAGGGGGAGCTCGGCCGGGACAAGGTCTGCGGCGACGGCCTCACCCCCTCCGCCGTGCGCGAGCTCGCCTCCATGGCCGTGGACACCGCCGGTTGGCAGCGGAACGTCGGCCTGCGCGTCATCGGCGGCGGGCACCGCCTCACCTTCCCCTGGCCCGAGCAGGCCTCCTTCCCCTCCTACGGGATGGCCCGCCCCCGTGCACAGCTCGACGCGGACCTCGCCGCCCACGCCCAGCGCGCCGGCGCCCGCCTCCTGACCGGCGTCACCGCCACCGGCCCGGTCCTGACCCCCTCGGGGCGCGTCGTCGGAGTCGAGGCCAGGCCCACCGCCCGCGTCGAGGCCCCCGGCATCGAGGCCCCTGCGCGCCTGTCCGCCCCGCTCGTCATCGACGCCGGCGGTGTCTCGGCGCGCCTGGCCACGGCCGTGGGCCGCGCCAAGAATGAGCGCAGGCCCCTGGGCGTGGCCGTGCGCGCCTACTTCCGCTCCCCGCGCGGCGGCGACGAGTGGATGGAGTCCCAGCTCGAGCTGTGGGACGGCAAGCCCGGCGAGTCCGACCTCCTGCCCGGCTACGGCTGGATCTGGCCCGTGGGCGACGGTGTCGTCAACGTCGGGCTCGGCTCGGTCTCCTCCCGGGCCGCCACCACCCGCATCGACTACCGCGGCGCCTTCGCCCGCTGGATCGCGAACTGCCCGGCCGAGTGGGGCTTCACGCCGGACAACCGGATCGGGCGCCTCGCCTCCGCCGCCCTGCCCATGGCCTTCAACCGCAAGCCGCACTACGCCGACGGGCTCATGCTCCTGGGCGACGCCGGCGGCATGGTCTCCCCCTTCAACGGCGAGGGCATCGCCCAGGCGCTCATGTCCGGGCGCCTCGCCGCGCAGGCGGCCGCGCAGGCCGCCGTGCGCTCCACCCGGGCCGGCCGCGAGCAGGCGCTCGCCCAGTACCCGGCCGCCCTGAGTGCGGAGATGGGCGGCTACTACACGCTCGGGCGCCTCTTCGTCGCGCTCATCGAGCACCCCGAGGTCATGCGGATCTGCACTCGCTACGGGCTTCCCCGCAAGCGCCTCATGAGGCTCGTCACCAAGCTCCTGTCCGACGGGTGGGAGCGCCGCGGCGGCGACGCCGTCGACCATTTCATCCAGCTCCTGACAAGGATGGTGCCAGCAGCATGAATCCGTATGTCTCACTGCTCATCATGGCCGGGGTGGCGCTCGTCGTCGCGCTGGGTGGACTGGCGCTGTCGGCGATCATCAGCCCGAACCGGACCAACAGGGTCAAGGTCGCCAACTACGAGTGCGGGATCGACCCCACCCCCGTCAACACCGAGACCGGGCGCTTCCCCGTCTCCTTCTACCTCGTGGGCATGACCTTCATCATCTTCGACGTCGAGGTCGTCTTCCTCTACCCCTGGGCCACCGCCTTCGCCCGGCTCGGGTTCTTCGGGCTGTCCGCCGCGCTCATCTTCATCGCCCTCATCACGGTGCCCTACATCCTGGAATGGCGCCGCGGCGGTCTGGACTGGGACTGAGCGGGACAAGACGGAAGAGAGGCAGCAGCGATGAACATGGACGCCTACCGCGCCAAGATGAAGTCCATCCCCTCCAAACGGGATGACCTGACGGCCCAGGCCATCGAGTCGGTCGAGGGGCCCGGCTTCCTGCTCACCAGCGTCGAGAAGCTCGCCGACCTGGGGCAGGCCCGCTCCCTATGGCCCGTCACCATGGGACTGGCCTGCTGCGCCATCGAGATGATGGCCACCGGCACCCCCCGCTTCGACATGGCCCGCTTCGGCTGGGAGGTCTTCCGCGCCTCGCCCCGCCATGCCGACGTCATGATCGTCTCGGGCCGCCTCTCCCACAAGATGGCCCCCATCATCCGCAACGTCTACGACTCGATGCCCGAGCCCAAATGGGTCATCTCCATGGGCGCCTGCGCCTCCTCCGGCGGCATCTTCAACAACTACGCCATCGTCCAGGGCTGCGACCACGTGGTCCCGGTGGACATCTACCTGCCCGGCTGCCCGCCCCGCCCCGAGATGCTCATCAACGCCATGCTCGAGCTCACCCGCCAGATCGAGGCCAAGCCCATGCTCAAGCACCGCGAGGAGATCGCGCGCGCCGTCGAGGCCGCCGCCCTCGCCGCCACCCCCGTGTCCGAGATGAAGGGCCAGCTCGCATGAGTGACACCACCGCGCCGAAGGACGGCGCCCCCTCGGAGGAGCTCGCCTCCGCCCCCACCGGGCCGACGGTGCCCGAGATCGCGGGCACCCCGGTGCGCCCCGAGCTGCGCGTCGAGGTCGTCTCGCGCCACAGCGGGCAGTTCGGCGCCGCCGACTCCGGCGACACCACCGGCTACGGCCTCACCCAGTCGGCCGTCACCCTGGCGCCCGCCGCCGCCCGCCCCTACGGCGGCTGGTTCGACGGCGCCGTCGACGCCCTCATCGAGGACCTGCGCGCCTCCGGCGTCGACCCGGCCGCCGCCATCGAGAAGGTCGTCATCGAGCACGACGAGCTCACCCTGTTCATCGCCCGCGAGCACCTGCTCGACGTCGTCGCCCCCCTGAGGGACGACCAGGACCTGCGCTTCGAGCTGTGCCTGGGCGTCAGCGGCGTCCACTACCCCCTGATGGCCGGGCGCGAGCTCCACGCCTGCTTCCAATTCATGAGCCTGACCCACGGCGCGCGCATGATCCGCCTGGAGGTCACCTGCCCCGAGGCGGACCCCCACGTGCCCTCCATCGTCTCCCTCTACCCCGGGGACGACTGGCACGAGCGCGAGGCCTGGGACCTCATGGGCATCGTCTTCGACGGCCACCCGCACCTGACCCGCTCGGCCATGCCCGACGACTGGGTCGGCCACCCCCAGCGCAAGGACTACCCGCTCGGCGGCATCCCCGTCGAGTACAAGGGCGCCACCACACCGCCCGCAGACACCCGGAGGTCGTACCGCTGATGAGCGCCACCGCAGCCTTCACCGCCGCCGGCCCGGCCACCGACGACCTCGCCGACGGCGCCCCGCAGTACACCCTGTCCGGGGGCGACTGGGACGACGTCGTCGCCCGGATCGCCGCCCGCGACGAGGCCGACCGCCTCAAGCACGACCGGATCGTGGTCAACATGGGGCCCGTGCACCCCTCCACCCACGGCGTGCTCCGCCTCGTCCTGGAGATCGACGGCGAGACCGTCACCGAGGTCCGCGTGGGCACCGGCTACCTCCACACGGGCATCGAGAAGAACATGGAGTACCGCACCTGGGTGCAGGGCGAGACCTTCGTGACCCGTATGGACTACGTGGCCCCCTTCTTCCAGGAGGTCGGCTACGCCCTCGCCGTCGAGAGGCTGCTGGGCATCACCGATGACATCCCCGAGAAGGCCACCGTCACCCGGGTCCTCCTCATGGAGCTCAACCGGATCGCCTCCCACGTCGTGGCCGTGGGGACCGGTGGCAACGAGATGGGCGGCACGACGCTCATGACCATCGCCTTCCGCTGCCGCGAGAACGTCCTGCGCGTCTTCGAGATGGTTTCCGGCCTGCGCATGAACCACGCCTACGTGCGCCCCGGCGGGCTGGCTCAGGAGCTGCCCGAGGGCCTGACGGACTTCGTGCGCTCGGTCATGCCGGACATGAAGAGGGACATCCACGAGCTCGAGCTCCTCCTCATGGAGAACCCGATCCTGAAGTCCCGGTTCATCGGAGTCGGCGAGATCTCCCTGGCCGGCGCGATGGCCATGGGGCTGACCGGCCCCTGCCTGCGCGCCACCGGCTACCCCCTCGACCTGCGCAAGACCAACCCCTACTGCGGCTACGAGACCTACGACTTCGAGGTCCCCACCTACGACCGCTCCGACTGCTACAACCGCCTGCGCCTGCGCGTCGACGAGTGCTACCAGTCGCTCAAGATCGTCTCGCAGTGCCTGGAGCGCCTCGACGCCATCGCCGCGCGCGGCAATGACCCCTCGAACACCACCATGGTGGCCGACCCCACCATCGCCTGGCCCGCCCGCATGGCCATCGCCACCGACGGCCAGGGCCAGTCCTTCGAGCACGTCCGCGAGATCATGGGCAGTTCCATGGAGTCCCTCATCCACCACTTCAAACTGGTCACCCAGGGCTTCCGCGTCCCCGCGGGCCAGGTCTTCCAGCAGGTGGAGCACGCCAAGGGCTTCCTGGGCATCCACGCCGTCTCCGACGGCGGCACCCGCCCCTACAGGGTCCACTTCCGCGACCCCTCCTTCTCCAACCTGCAGTCCCTGGCCCTCATGGCCGAGGGCGGCATGATCGCCGACCTCGTGCCGACCCTGGCCTCGATCGACCCCGTCCTGGGAGGCGTGGACCGCTGATGAGCACGAACCCGACCACCGCGGCGCCCGCAGCCGACCAGGCCGCTGCCCCCGCCATTCCCGCGATCCCCGCGGCCCTCACCGCCGCCTGGGACGAGGCCACCGCCGCCCGGCTGCTCGCCGACATCGAGGCCATCAAGGGCCGCTACCCCGCCGAGCACCAGCGCAGCGCGCTCATCCCCATGCTCCACCTCATCCAGAGCATCGATGGTTACGTCTCGCCCGCGGGCATCGCCCTGTGCGCCGAGGAGCTCGGCCTCACCCGCTCCGAGGTGAGCGCCGTGGCCACCTTCTACAGTCAGTTCCGCCGCCACCCCGCCGGCGAGTATCACGTGGGTGTGTGCACCAACGCCCTGTGCGCCGTCATGGGCGGGGATGAGATCTGGGAGGCGGTGTCCGCGCGCACCGGGCTCGGCTCCGACGAGACCTCCGAGGACGGCCGCATCAGCCTGGAGCGCATCGAGTGCAACGCCGGCTGCGACTACGCCCCCATCGTCATGGTCAACTGGGAGTTCTTCGACAACCAGACGCCCGCCTCCGCCGTCGCCCTCATCGACGCGCTGGAGAGCGGCGAGGGCGCGCGGCCCACCCGCGGGCCGGACACCCTGCCGACCTTCCGCGCCAACGAGCGCGTCCTGGCCGGATTCGAGGACGGCCACGCCGACGAGGGCCCCTCGGCAGGCGAGCCCAGCCTCCTCGGCCGGCGCATCGCCGCGGCCAACGGCTGGACCAGCCCGAAGGAGGACATCAAGTGAGCACCAACGCCGCCGACGCCTCTCAGCCCGTCGGCCCCTCCTTCACCGCGCCGGGCACCCTCACCCCCGTCCTCACCGAGCACTGGGGCGAGGACCGCTCCTGGACCCTGGAGCACTACCGCTCCGTGGGCGGCTACGAGGGCCTGTCCCGCGCCAAGGCCATGAGCCCCGAGGAGCTCGTCGGCCTGGTCAAGGGATCCAACCTGCGCGGCCGCGGCGGCGCCGGATTCCCCACGGGCCTGAAGTGGTCCTTCCTGCCCCCCATGGACGGCAAGCCCCGCTACCTCGTCGTCAACGCCGACGAGTCCGAGCCCGGCACCTGCAAGGACATCCCCACCATCCTGGCCAACCCCCAGGCCCTCATCGAGGGCATCGCCATCACCTCGCGCGCCATCGGCGGGGACCTCGCCTTCGTCTACCTGCGCGGCGAGGTCGCCCACGTCTACCGGCGCCTGCTGGCCGCCGTGCGCGAGGCCACCGATGCCGGTCTGCTCGCCACCGGCTTCGGGCTCGACGGCACCCAGCCGCTGCGGATCGTCGCCCACGCCGGCGCCGGCGCCTACATCTGCGGAGAGGAGACGGCGCTGCTCGACTCCCTCGAGGGCCGCCGCGGCCACCCGCGCCTCAAGCCTCCCTTCCCCGCCGTCGCCGGCCTCTACGGGCGGCCCACGGTCATCAACAACGTGGAGACCATCGCCTCCGTGCCCGCGATCCTGGCCAAGGGCCCCGACTGGTACAACGCCATGGGCACCGAGCGCTCCAAGGGCCACGGCATCTTCTCCGTGTCCGGGCATGTGGTCAGCCCCGGCCAGTTCGAGGCCCCCTTCGGCATCACCATGCGCCGGCTCATCGAGCTCGCCGGTGGCATCCGCCCCGGTCACAATCTCAAGTTCTGGGTGCCCGGCGGCTCCTCCACCCCGATCTTCACCCCCGACGAGCTCGACGTTCCCCTCGACTACGAATCGGTCGCCGGCGCCGGCTCGATGCTGGGGACCCGCGCCCTCCAGGTCTTCGACGACACCGTCTCCGTGGTGCGCGTCGTCGCCCGGTGGACGGAGTTCTACCAGCACGAGTCCTGCGGCAAGTGCACCCCCTGCCGCGAGGGCACCTACTGGATGCGCCAGATCATGCTGCGCCTCGAGGCCGGCAAGGGCCTTCCCGGCGACGTCGAGAAGCTCGAGGACATCGCCGGCAACATCGCCGGGCGCTCCTTCTGCGCCCTCGGCGACGCCGCCGCCACCCCGGTCCTGTCCGGCATCAAGCGGTTCCGCAGCGAGTTCGAGGCCGGCTACACCACGCCCGCCCGCGAGCTCTTCCCCTACCGCGCCTCCTCCCTCCTCGAAAGCGCCAGGTGAGTCATGACTGAGATGGTCAACATCACGATCGACGGCGTCCCCGTCGAGGTCGCCAAGGGAACGCTGCTCATCCGCGCCGCGGAGCAGATCGGCGTGCGCATCCCGCGCTTCTGCGACCACCCCCTGCTCGGGCCCTCGGCCAACTGCCGCCAGTGCCTCGTCGAGGTCGCCATGCCGGACCGCGAGGGCAAGGTGCGGCCCATGCCCAAGCCCCAGCCCTCCTGCGCCATGACCGCCGCCGAGGGCATGGAGATCTCCACCCAGGCCACCAGCGCCGTGGCCGCCAAGGCCCAGGCCGGCACCATGGAGTTCCTCCTCATCAACCACCCCCTGGACTGCCCCATCTGCGACAAGGCCGGCGAGTGCCCCCTGCAGAACCAAGCCCTGGAGCTCATGGGCACCGGCGGCCAGTCCGTCACCCGCTTCACCGATGTCAAGCGCACCTTCCCCAAGCCCCTGCGTCTGACCAGCAACATCCTGCTCGACCGCGATCGCTGCATCCTGTGCCAGCGCTGCGTGCGCTTCGCCGACCAGATCGCCGGGGACCCCTTCATCGCCCTCCAGGGGCGCGGCGGCGGCCACCCCGCCACCGATGGGCACAGCGGGGGCCTCTACTCCGAGCAGATCGGCCGCTTCGACTCCACCGTCCTCGACTTCCTCGACCCGGACGCGCCCTCCGCCCCCGGCGCCCAGGCGATCCGCGGCGAGCACGGCCTCACCCCCGCCGAGGGCCTCGCGGGGCCCTCCGGCGACCCCGGCGCCGCCGACGGCCTGGCCCCCGGGCCGATCGACCCCGGCCGCGGGGACCTCGATGTCTCCGGGCGCCCCTTCGCCTCCTACTTCTCGGGCAACATCATCCAGATCTGCCCGGTGGGCGCCCTCACCTCCGCGCGCTACCGCTTCCGCGCCCGCCCCGTGGACCTCGTCTCCACCCCCTCGGTCACCGAGCACGACGCCTCCGGCTCCGCGATCCGCGTCGACATGCGCCGCGGCACCGTCCTGCGCCGCCTGGCCGGAGACGACCCCGAGGTCAACGAGGAGTGGATCACCGACAAGGACCGCTTCGCCTTCGCCTGGGCCACCGCCCCCGACCGCCTGACCTCGCCGCTCGTGCGCGACGAGACCGGTGAGCTGGTCCCCACCTCCTGGTCCGACGCCCTCGACGTCGCCGCCCGGGGACTGGCCCGCGCCACTGCCGACGGCGGGGTCGGGCTCCTGCCCGGCGCGCGCCTCACGCTGGAGGACGCCTGGGCCTGGTCCCGCTTCGCCCGCGCCGTGCTGGGCACCAACGACATCGACCAGCGCGTGCGCGACCACAGCGCCGAGGAGGACACCTTCCTCGCCGCCCGCGTGGCGGGCACGGGCCTGGGCGCTGTGACCTACAAGAGCCTCGAGACCGCCGGCCAGGTGCTCCTGGTCGGACTGGAGCCCGAGGACGAGTGCGGCTCGCTCTTCCTGCGCCTGCGCAAGGGCGCCCGCGCGGGCGGGGTGAGGGTCGCCTCCCTCACCAGCGTGCTCACCCCCGGCCAGGCCAAGATGAGTGCCGAGTCGATCCTCGTCGCCCCCGGCGAGGAGGCCCGCGCCGTCGCGCTCCTGCCCCAGACGCACCCGGCGCTCGTCGAGGCCCTCAAGACCGACGGCGCCACGATCCTCGTCGGTGAGCGCGCCGCCGCCGTCCCCGGCCTGCTCACCACCATCGACACCCTGGCCACCGCCACCGGCGCGCGTCTGGCCTGGGTGCCGCGCCGCGCCGGCGAGCGCGGCGGCATCGAGGCCGGCGCCCTGCCCTTCCTCCTGCCCGGCGGGCGGCCCGTCTCCGACGCCGCCGCCCGCGAGCAGGTCGCCACCGCCTGGGGCATCCCCACCAGCGGCGAGGGCGCGCGCCCCCTGCCCGAGGCGCCCGGCCGCGACACCACCGCCATCCTCACCGCCCTCACCGACGGCGCGCTCGGCGGGCTCGTCATCGGCGGCGTCGACCTGCGCGACTTCCCCGACCCGGGCCTGGCCCGCGCCGCCCTGGGGGCCTCCGCCTTCACGGTGCAGCTGGAGGTCCGCCGATCCGAGGCCTCCGAGCACGCCGACGTCGTCCTGCCCGTGGCGCCGCCCGTGGAGAAGAACGGCACCTTCGTCAACTGGGAGGGGCGCGTGCGGCCCTTCGGTCAGGCCCACGTCTCGCGCACCCGCACCGACCGCCAGGTCCTGGGCATGCTCGCCGCCGAGATGGGCGCGGACCTGGGCGTGGACAGCCTCGAGACCCTCCACGCCGAGCTCGCCGGCCTGGGCCTGTGGGCCGGGGCCCGCCCCGCCGTCGCCTTCAGCGGGGCCCCCGCCGAGGAGGCGGAGGGCGAGCCCGACGCGACGACGTCGGCCCCCTCCGGACTGTCCGCACTGCTGGCCACGCACAAGCCCATGCTCGACGCCGGGCGCCTCCAGGACGGCGAGGCCTTCCTCGCCGCCACCGCCCTGCGCCCCGTCGCCCGTCTCGGCGCCGACCTCGCCGCTCGGCTGGGCATCACCGGCGGGCAGGTCGTCGAGGTGTCCACCGACACGGGCGCCATCCACCTGCCCGCGGTCGTCGGCGGGGTCGCCGACGGCGTCGTCTGGCTCCCCGAGTGCTCCGCCGGTTCGACCGTGCGCCAGAGCCTCGGCGCGCGTCACGGCTCGCCCGTGCGCGTCTCCCTCCCCATCAGCGGTGCGGTCGACGCGCCCGATCCCGTCGGCCCCGCCCAGTCCAACCCGTCCACTGCGGAGGTGGTCCGATGAGCACCGCGTCACTCATCCTCGCCCCGGCGGCGCTGCCCGTCGTCGCGAGCGGGGACGCCAAGGCCGACTTCAGCGGGGAGACCTGGTGGCTCACGCTGCTCAAGGCCGTCTTCCTCCTGGCCTTCCTCATCCTGTCCGTCATCATGGTCCTGTGGGTCGAGCGCCGCGGCCTGGCCCGCATGCAGACCCGCCCCGGGCCCAACGTCAACGGCCCCTTCGGGCTGTTCCAGGCCATCGCCGACGCCACCAAGCTGATCCTCAAGGAGGACTTCTGGCTCGGCGGCGCCGAGAAGCTCCTCTACCTGGCGGCGCCGATCCTCACGGCCTTCACGGCCTTCATGGTCTACGCGGTCATCCCCTTCGGTCCCGAGGTCTCCATCCTCGGCCACCACACGCCCCTGCAGATGGCCGATTTCCCGGTGGCGATCCTCTACGTCCTGGCCGTCACCTCCTTCGGCGTCTACGGCATCATCCTGGGCGGCTGGTCCACTCACTCCACCTACCCGCTGCTGGGCGCCGTGCGCAGCGCCGCGCAGGTCATCTCCTACGAGCTGAGCATGAGCCTGTCGATCCTCACGGTCTTCCTGGCCTCGGCCACGATGTCCACCTCCGGGATCGTCGCCGCGCAGGACAGGATGTGGTGGGGCGTCGCCATGATCCCCAGCTTCCTCATCTACGTCGTCTCCATGGTCGGCGAGGTCAACCGCCTGCCCTTCGACCTGCCCGAGGCCGAGGGCGAGCTCGTCGCCGGCCACATGGTGGAGTACTCCTCGATGAAGTTCGCCTGGTACTTCCTGGGCGAGTACATCAACATGTTCAACGTCTCGGCCGTGTGCGTCACCCTGTTCCTGGGCGGCTGGCACTCCGGCTTCGGATGGCTGTGGCCCGGGTCGAACGAGGGCTGGTGGCCGATGCTCTGGTTCATCGCCAAGGTCTGGACCGTCATGTTCTTCATGATCTGGACCCGGGGCACCCTCGTGCGCATCCGCTACGACCACTTCATGAAGCTCGGCTGGAAGTTCCTCATCCCGGTCTCCCTGGGGTGGTTCGTCCTGGTGGCCGTTGTCCAGGGCTACCGCGCCTTCTCCGGCGGCTCCACCCGCGGCCTGCTCATGGTCCTGGCCGTCGTCTTCCTCGTGGCCATGCTCATCCTGCTCCTCCTGCCCGCCGGCGACGACGGCGCGGCCGACGGCGCCCGCGCGGGCCGGGGCACTGGCGACCTCGTGGCCCCCGGCGAGGAGTTCGACGCCTACGCGGGCGGCTACCCCGTCCCGCCGATGCCCGGCCAGAGCCTGCCGATCACGCCCAGGGCCCGCCGCGCCGCGGCGGCCGCCTCCCTCGCACCGGCGGGCGCCGCGGTCGGCCCCGCCGGCGCCCAGTCCGCCGCGACCTCCCAGGAGGGGACCGATGACTGACCAGACCCACGCCCCGCGCGCCTCCGAGCACGACCGCTGGCTGCGCGACGCCCCCGGCCCCCTGGCCCGGGCCTTCGCGCCCGTGGCCGGGTACGGGGTCACGATCTCCTCGATGTTCCGGCCCACGGTCACCGAGCAGTACCCCTTCGAGCCGGCCAACCTCATGCCGCGCTACCACGGCCGCCACCAGCTCAACCGCTATGACGACGGCCTGGAGAAGTGCATCGGCTGCGAGCTGTGCGCCTGGGCCTGCCCCGCCGACGCCATCTACGTCGAGGCCGCGGACAACACCCCCGGCGCGCAGTACTCGCCCGGCGAGCGCTACGGCCGCGTCTACCAGATCAACTACCTGCGCTGCATCTTCTGCGGCATGTGCATCGAGGCCTGCCCCACCCGGGCCCTGACCATGACCCACGAGATCGAGGAACTGGTCGGTCCCACCCGCACCGGCCTCATCTACGAGAAGAAGGACCTCCTGGCCCCCGTCCCGGGCGGCGCCCTGGACGCCCCGCACCCCATGGTCGAGGGCACCGAGGACGGCGACTACTACCGCGGCGCCGTCACCGGGCCGACGCGGGCGCAGGCCGACTGGGTGCGCGCCCACCGGCCCGAGGACCCGACCCTCGCCACCGCGAAGGTCGTGGAGGCCCCCGCCAGGCAGA
>NZ_MVIW01000018.1:0-44557 GCF_002072185.1 Actinomyces denticolens | reverse complement strand
CCGCGGCCCTCAGCGGCTCCGGGACGGTGACCCTCGGCGAGACGATCCT
Source organism: Actinomyces denticolens (assembly GCF_002072185.1). Classification (GTDB taxonomy): domain Bacteria; phylum Actinomycetota; class Actinomycetes; order Actinomycetales; family Actinomycetaceae; genus Actinomyces; species Actinomyces denticolens. The sequence continues at coordinate 44,508 of NZ_MVIW01000018.1, read as the reverse complement.
CTTCGGCGTCGTCGCCCTGGTGACCATCGCCTGCGGCATCGGCCTGCTGACCGCCAAGCGCGCCGTCGCCGCAGCGGTCAACATGATCGTCATCATGATCGGGCTGGCGATCCTCTACATCGCCAACGAGGCCCCCTTCCTGGGCGTCACCCAGGTGGTGGTCTACACCGGCGCGATCATGACCCTCGTCCTGTTCGTCATCATGCTCGTCGGAGTCGGCGGGGAGGAGCCCGTGGGCGCCACCACCTCCCGGGCGCAGGTCCCCCTCATCGCCCTCATCGGCGCCGCCCTCGCGGGCGCCCTCGGCCTGGCGGTCTGGCAGACCTCCCTGCCGCGCCCCGCCGGCCTCGACTCCGGCTCGGCCGCCGATCCCGCCGAGCTCGCCACCGCCCTGTTCGAGCGCCACGTGGTCACCATGGAGCTCACCGCGATGCTCCTCATCGTGGCGGCCCTGGGAGCGCTGACCCTCACGCACCGCCAGCGCATCCGTCCCAAGCGCTCCCAGGCGCGGATCGCCCAGGACAAGCTGCGCGACTACGCCATCAAGGGCGCCCACCCCGGCCAGCGGCCCATGCCGGGCGTCTACGCCGCCACCAACTCCGCGGCCGCCCCCGCCCTGGACGCCGACGGCGCCGCCGTCGAGGACTCCGTCCCCCGCGTCCTGCAGGCCCGGGACCTCGGCTACGAGTTGGCCGAGGTCTCCCCCGAGACCGCGGCCGCCGCCCGGGCCGGTCGGATCCGCGCCCGCACCGAGGCTCGCGTCGCCCAGTCCGGCATGGCCTCCATGCCCGGCGCCGCCGCCCCGTCGGTGATCCAGCCCGTGGCCGCCCCGGCGCTGCCCGAGGCCCCGGCGCAGGATCCCGCCCTGCCCGAGGCGAAGGAGGAGGACAAGTGAGCATCGGCCTCTACATCATCCTGGCGATCATCCTGTTCGCCCTCGGCGCGCTCACCGTGCTGCTGCGCCGCAACGCGATCATCGAGCTCATGGGCGTCGAGCTCATGCTCAACGCCGTCAACCTCGTGCTCGTCGTCTTCTCCCGCATCCACGGCAACCTGACGGGGCAGATCTTCGCCTTCTTCGTCATCGTCGTGGCCGCCGCCGAGGTCGTCGTGGGCCTGAGCATCGTCGTGTCCATCTTCCGAACCCGCAGGGGAGTGTCTGTCGACGACATCAACCTGCTCAAGAACTGAAGGGGCTGACGTGAGCATGATGGGCGCACTTCCCCTCGCACTGGCACCCGCCGTCTCCGCCGGGCACGCCCCCCACGCCGCCACCGGCGCGGCCGCGCTGGCCTGGCTCCTCATCGCGATCCCCGCCGCAGGTGCCGCGATCCTCCTGGTGGCCGGCCGCCGCTCCAACTCCTGGGGCCACTGGCTGGGCCTGACGGCCGCCGTCCTGACCGCCGTCCTGGGCCTGACGATCATCGCCCAGGTCGTCGGCATGCCCGCGGGCCAGCGGATCATGAGCACCAAGCTGTGGCACTGGTTCAGCGCGGGGGGCCTGAGCATCGACATCGGCCTGCGCGTCGACCCCCTGTCCCTGACCTTCGTCGGCCTGGTCACCTTCGTCGGCTCGCTCATCCACCTGTACTCGGTGGCCTACATGAGCTACGACCGCGACCGCCGCCGCTTCTTCGCCTACCTCAACCTCTTCATCGCCGCGATGCTCACCCTCGTGCTCGGCGACTCCTACATCACCCTGTTCGTCGGGTGGGAGGGCGTGGGCCTGGCCTCCTACCTCCTCATCGGCTTCTGGAACACCGCCGACGCCGACGACCCGCGCGCCGCGCGGGACAAGAGCATGGAGAACGCCACCGCCGCCAAGAAGGCCTTCATCATGAACCGCGTCGGGGACATGGGCCTCCTGGCGGCCATGATGGCAATGGTCTCCCAAGTTCACTCCGTGGCCTTCGACTCCGTCCTGCCGGCCGCCGCCAACGGCCGCGTGAGCGCCGGCTGGCTGACCGCCATGGGCTTCTTCCTCCTCGTGGCCGCCTGCGGCAAGTCCGCCCAGTTCCCGCTCCAGGCGTGGCTGGGGGACGCCATGGCCGGCCCGACGCCGGTGTCCGCCCTCATCCACGCGGCCACCATGGTCACCGCCGGCGTCTACCTCATGGTGCGCTCGGGCGCGATCTACGCCGGAGCCCCCAGCGCCCAGCTCGCGGTCGCGATCGTCGGCGCCATCACCCTCCTGCTCGGCGCGATCATCGGCTGCGCCAAGGACGACATGAAGAAGGTGCTCGCCGCCTCCACCATGAGCCAGATCGGCTACATGATGCTCGGCGCGGGCCTGGGCCCCATCGGCTACGCCTTCGCCATCTTCCACCTGCTCACCCACGGCTTCTTCAAGGCCCAGCTCTTCCTGGGCGCCGGCTCCGTCATGCACGCCATGGGCGACCAGGTCGACATGCGCCGCTTCGGGGCCCTGCGCACCGCCATGACGCTCACCTGGGCCACCATGGGTATCGGCTGGCTCGCGATCCTCGGCATCCCGCCCTTCAGCGGGTTCTGGTCCAAGGACAAGATCATCGAGGCCGCCTTCGTCGGCGAGGGCGTCAAGCCCTGGATCCTGGGCTCCATCGCCCTCGTGGGCGCCGGGATCACCGCCTTCTACATGTCCCGCCTCTTCTTCATGATCTTCCACGGCAAGGCCCGCTGGACCACCGAGAAGGACATCGAGGGCCCCGTCCACCCCCACGAGTCGGGATGGATGATGACGCTCCCGCTGCTCATCCTGTCCGTGTTCTCCATGGGCCTGGGCGGCGCCCTGTCCGCCGGGGACGCCTTCGTCACCTGGCTCGAGCCGGTCACCGGCCACGCCGAGCACGGCGAGCCGGTCCTGCCGGCGACCATCATCATGGGCGCCACGCTCGGCCTCGTCATCGCGGGCGCGCTCGCCGCCTGGCTCATGTACGCGGCCCGTCCCGTGGCCACCGTCGTCCAGCCCGGCAGCGCCCTCGTCGAGGCGGCGCGCAAGGACATGCACCAGGACGCGATCAACGAGGCCATCGCCATGCGACCCGGCCAGGGCCTCGTCCTGGCCGCGACCGCCTCGGACCGCTACGTCGTCGACGGCGCCGTCGAGGGCCTGGCGAGCGGCACCGCGGCGCTGGGCCGGCTCGTGGGCCGCACCGAGTCCGGCTACGTGCGCTCCTACGCCGGCTACATGGCCGCCGGCACCGTCCTGGCCCTCATCGCCGTCCTGGCCACCAGGTTCTGAGAGGACACCGCCACATGCAGACACTCACCGTCGCCACGGGCCCTTACCCGGTGCTCTCCATCATGGTGCTCGTCCCCCTCGTCGGGGCCCTGCTCCTGGCCGTCCCCGCCGTCCGGGGCCAGGCGCGCGGCCTCGGCCTGGTCATCTCGCTCGTCGAGCTCGGCCTGGGCATCTGGGCCGCCATCCTCTTCGACCCCCACGCGGGCACCGTCCACCAGCTCGCCGAGACCCGCCAGTGGATCCCCGCCATGGGCGTGTCCTGGGCGCTGGGCGTCACCGGCCTCGGCCTGGCGATGCTCCTCCTGGCCGTCTTCCTCGTGCCGATCGTGCTCCTGGCCTCCTGGGGCGAGATCCCCGCGGACCGCCAGGCGGGATTCGCCGGGCTCATCCTGGCCCTCGAGGCCTTCATCGTCGTCATCTTCACCGCGCGCGACGTCCTCCTCTTCTACCTCGTCTTCGAGGCGATGCTCATCCCCGTCTACTTCCTCATCGGCCGCTACGGGGGGCCCGACCGGCGCCGCGCCGCCATCAAGTTCCTCCTGTACTCCCTGGCCGGCGGACTCATCATGCTCATCGGCGTCGTCGCCCTGGCGGTCTACGCGCCCCACGGCGCCGACGACGGCGAGCTCTACCTCATTCAGAACCTGTCCCAGGGGCTGACCTCCTCCACGGGCGTCACCCGGGGCATCTTCATCACCTTCCTCATCGCCTTCGCCATCAAGGCCCCGATGGTCCCGCTGCACACGTGGCTGCCCGACACCGCCGAGCAGGCCACGCCGGGCACCTCCGTCCTGCTCATCGGCGTCCTGGACAAGATCGGCACCTACGGGATGATCGCGATCCTCCTGCCCATCTTCCCCGAGGCCTCCCGCTGGGCGGCGCCGGTCGTCCTGCCGCTGGCGATCGTCGGCATCATCTACGGCGGGCTCGCCGCGATCGGCCAGGACCACCTCTACCGGCTCATCTCCTACACCTCCATCAGCCACTTCGGCTTCATGGTGCTGGGGATCTTCATCGGCAACCAGATCGCGGCCGTCGGGGCCATGGTCTACATGGTCGCCCACGGGCTGTCGATCGCCGGCCTCTACCTCATCACCGGGTTCATGGCCCGGCGCACCGGGACCGTGCGCATCAGCGAGCTCGGCGGCATCGCCCGCGTCATGCCGCTCATCGCCGGGACCTTCCTCTTCTCCGGCCTGGCCTCCATCGCCCTGCCGGGCCTGTCCGGCTTCATCCCCGAGTGGATGGTCCTCACCGGCAGCTTCTCGGTGGAGCCCGTCTACGGGATCCTCGCGCTCCTGGGCGTCATCATCGCCGCCGTCTACATGCTCCTGCCCTACCAGAGGGTCTTCACGGGAGCGCCGGCGCCCGAACGCGTCGGCAGCCAGGACCTCGACGGCCGTGAGCGCCTCGTCGTCGCCCCCATCCTCGTCGCCATGCTGGTCCTCGGCCTGGCGCCCGCCGCCCTGACCGGCATCCTCGACGGCGTCGGGGCGCAGACCGCCACCACCATGGCGCAGGCGGCACCCCGGCCCGCCGCCACGGCCCCCGTCACGGAAGGGAGCAGCAAGTGAGCTTCACCGCCCCGTCCATCCAGTGGGACGGCCTCGCCCCGGTCCTCATCATCCTGGGAGCCGCCATTCTCGGCGTGCTCATCGAGGCGCTCATGCCGCGCCGCGCCCGGCACCTCGCCCAGACGGCCCTCGCCGTACTCGCCATCCTCGGCGCGATGGTCGCCCTCGTGTGGCGCTGGGGCGTGGTCGTCGACGGCGCCGCGCCCAGCCACCTCGTCGTCGGCTTCAACGAGGACCACTTCGGCATCGCCGCCCAGGGCGTTGTGCTCATCATCGGCCTGCTGTCCATCCTCGTGATCTCGGACCGCACCGAGGTCGGAGACTCCGCGTTCGCCGCGCAGGCCGCCGACCGCCCCGGCAGCGCCGAGGAGAGCGAGTCCATCCACGCCGGGTGGGTCGCCACCGAGGTCTTCCCCCTCACGCTGTTCTCGCTGGCCGGCATGATCCTCTTCCCGGTGGTCAGCGACCTCATCTCACTGTTCGTCATGCTCGAGCTCGTCTCGCTGCCGCTGTACGTCATGGCCGCCATGGCCCGCCACCGCCGCCTGCTCAGCCAGGAGGCCGCCATGAAGTACTTCGTCCTGGGGGCCTTCGCCTCGGCCTTCCTCCTCATGGGCTCGGCCCTCCTCTACGGCGCCTCCGGCTCGGTGCTCTACGGGGACCTGGCCACCGTCACCCGGGCCGGCACTCGGCTCCTGCCGGGACTGGACGCCACCGTGGCCGGCGCCGTCCCGGGCGCCGACCGGCTCGTTCTCGTCGGCGTCACCCTCGTGCTCGTGGGCCTCCTGTTCAAGATCGCCGCCGCCCCCTTCCACGCCTGGAGCCCGGACGTCTACCAGGGAGCCCCCACCCCGGTCACCGGCTTCATGGCCGCCGGGGTGAAGGCCACCGCCTTCCTCGCGCTCGTGCGGTTCTTCTTCGTCGTCGGCGGGCGGCTGAGCTGGGACCTGGCCCCGGTCCTGTGGACCATCGCCATCCTCACCATGGCGGTGGGCACCGTCGTCGGCATCGTCCAGCGCGACGTCAAGCGCATGCTCGCCTACTCCGCGATCGCCCACGCCGGCTACATGCTCATCGGCATCATCGCCTACGACCGGCGCGCGATCCCCGCGATCCTCTTCTACGCCCTGGCCTACGGCATCGCCACGGTCGGCGCCTTCGGGATCGTCTCGCTCGTGCGCGAGTCCCACGGCGGGGGAGCGGGCGCCGAGGCCACCAGCCTGGACGACTACCGGGGCCTGGCCCAGCGCAGCCCCTGGCTCGCCGGTGCCATGACGGTCTTCCTGCTCTCCTTCGCGGGCATCCCGCTCACCAGCGGGTTCATCGCGAAGTTCCAGCTCTTCGTCGCCGGTATCGGCGGCGGGGCGACCTGGCTCGTCGTCATCGCGGTCGCGAGCTCGGCGGCCACGGCGTTCTTCTACCTCAGGCTCGTCGTGCTCATGTACTTCCGCGCCCCCGAGGGCGAGGGCGTCACCATCGTCGGCTCCCAGGGCACCGCGGCCGCCGCGATCACCATGGCCGTCCTGGTCACGGTCCTCCTCGGCGTCCTGCCCCAGGGCGTGCTCACGACGCTCGGCCGCGCGGCTATGCTCATCCCGTGACCACACCGTCGCCACTGAGCGCCCCGGAACTCGAGGGCCGCATGGCCCCCGCCCTCGACGCCGTGGAGGAGCGGCTCATGTCGATCGTCAGCAACGCCGACGAGACCATCAACCCTCCCACCTCCCACCTGGCCAGGGCCGGAGGCAAGCGCCTGCGGCCCACCCTCGTGCTCCTGACCGCCCAGCTCGGCGCCCCCGAGCGCGCCACCGGTGAGGCGGTGAGGGACGCGAGCGTGGCCGTGGAGCTCACCCACATCGCCACGCTCTACCACGACGACGTCATGGATGACGCCCCGCTGCGGCGCGGCGCTCCCAGCGCGCAGACCGTCTGGGGCAACTCGGCGGCCATCCTCGCGGGCGACATCCTCGTGGCCCGCTCCTCCCAGCTCATCGCCGCCCTGGGGCCCGAGGCGACCCTCGCCCACGCGCGCACCTTCGAGCGCCTGTGCACCGGCCAGCTCCACGAGACCCTCGGGCGCCCCGCGGGCACGGACCCCGTCGACCACTACATCCAGGTGCTCGCGGACAAGACCGGCTCGCTCATCGCCGTGTCCGCCCGATACGGCGCCATGCTCACCGGCGCCGGCGCCGCGGTCGAGGCCATCGTCGAGGAGTTCGGCGAGCGCATCGGCATCGCCTTCCAGCTCGCCGACGACGTCATCGACCTGGCCTCCGACTCCGAGGTCACCGGCAAGACCCCCGGAACGGATCTCCTCGAGGGCGTGGACACCATGCCCGTCCTCCTGCTGCGCACGGCCCTGGCCGCGGGGGAGCTCGACGCCGCCGGCCAGTCGATCCTCTCCGACATCTCCTCCGCGGACCTGCACGATCCCGTGGTCCTCGCCGGGGTCGTCGACCGCCTGCGCGCCCACCCCGTTCTTCAGCGCACCCGGGAGATGGCGATCTCCTGGGCCGACGACGCCATCGCCGGCCTGGAGGGTCTGGAGGAGGCCGTTCTGACCGGCACCCGTGAGCGCCTGGCCGCCGACGGCCGGGGCGGGGAGGATCTGGAGACGGACCTGGCCGACGCCCGCGAGCGCGCCCGGGTGGTGCGGGGACTCCTGGAGGACTTCGCCCACCAGCTCGTCGACCGCGCCGCCTGAGGTCCGGTCCGCCCGGGAGGGGAACGGCGCGCCGGCGCTCCTCCGAGCACGGGACGGGCCCCGCGGCTCTCCGCCGCAGGGCCCGCCGTTTCATATGCGCTCAGTGCGTGGCCTCAGCCGTGTGCTCGTGCTCCTCGTCGTGGTGCTCGGAGCCATCGGCGTGCGTGTGCTTGGCGAAGGCGACCTCGTTGGGCGTCACCGAGTAGGCCTTGGAGGTCTTCTCCCCGTTGGTGAGATCCACCTTGTAGACGCTGTTGGTGGTCGGCTCCGTCACCCAGGCGGTCGAGCCGGAGATCTGGAGGGCCGGGTGGGCGTCCTGCCACTTGGCCGGCGGCTCCCAGGCGGCGATCACGGGGATCGAATCGGTGAAGGCCCCCGAGGCGACGTCGAGCTTGTGCAGGGCCCCATCGGTGCCGAGCACCCAGGCGTTGTCCTCGCCGTCGCGCTTGATGCCGCGCCACGTGTACTCCGCGCCGGCGGGCATGTCGACGACGGAGAAGCTGCCGGCGGCCGAGTCGAGCAGGCCCACGCGGTGCAGGTTGACTCCCTCGGCGTCGCGGTCGTCCTTGTAGTCGGTGACCGCGATGGGGGAGGAGTCGGTGACGTAGGAGTTGCCCACGCGCCCGTAGTCGGCGTCGGGGCTGGCGATCTTGGTGAAGGATCCGCCCTTGTACAGCAGAACGCCGTTCTCGCAGCCGAGCATGGCGGCCTCATCCTTCATGACGCCCTCGCCGTGGACCCCGGGGCACTCCTCGGAGCGGGTGAGCTCCGTGCCCGAGGCGTCCTGGGCCAGTGCTCCCTTGCGGGTCTCGGAGTTGCCCAGGGTGCGGATGACCGTGCCGTCGGAGAGCTTGACGGCGACGCCGTGGTGGGCCTCCTCGGAGGCGATCTTCTCGGTGCTCGGCAGGCTGGTGACGGTCTCATCGGCGTCGTGGCCCAGGGCGTCGGCCTTGACGAAGGTGATCTCCCCGCTGCCGTCGGCGAACAGGCCGGTCCAATCGCCGTGGGGCGTGACGTGCCCGCCCTTGTTCGCCGGGAAGACGAGGTCGGTGAGCTTCGCCTCGCCGCCGCCGGCGCCGGTGGACAGAACCTGGAAGCCGGCCTCCGTGGTGATGAGGGCGTGCTCGTTGTCGCCGAAGGGGTTGAGGCGCAGGAAGCCGCTCAGGGGGAAGTCGGCGACCTCCTCCAGGGTGGAGGCGTCCACGACCTTGACCCCGCCGTCATAGGCGAAGACGAAGCGGTCCGAGCCGTGCTGGTGCTCGTGCGCCTCGCCGGAGGCGCTCGCGGAGGCGGCCGCGCTGGACGAGGCGTCGTTCGAGACGGAGCCGCAGGCGCCCAGGGCCAGGGCCGTGGCGCTCAGGGCGGCGACGAGCGCGCCGCGCCGCGAGGCGCCGGCCAGGCGCGGGCGTGACGAGGTGGAGGATGACATGAGATGTCCTTTCTGGCTGGGTCGTGTCATCGGCAGGGATCGGTCCTCACGCGGTGAGGGCCGTGGTGATGCGGTCTGTGTTCACGGCGAGCATGTCCAAGTAGGTGGGGGCCTCGCCGTCGGGGGCGGACAGGGACTCGGTGAACAGGGAGACCACTTGGATGTCCTGCCCGGTGGAGTCCTTGAGGGCGGTGATGAGCTGGTCGGAGTGCGAGGTGTCGGCGAAGATCGCGCTCACGCCGGCGTCGCGCACGGCCGTCGAGAGCTCCTCCAGGTCCGAGGCGCTGGGCGCGGCGAGCGTGGATCCGCCGGGGATGACGGCGCCGATGATGCGGAAGCCGTAGCGGGCGGCCATGTAGCCGAAGACGTGGTGGTTGGTGACCAGGGCGCGCTTGTCCTGGGGGATCGCGCTGAAGCGGGTGGACATGTCCTCATCGGCCCCGGTGAGCTTGTCGCGGTAGGCCGTGGCGGAGGCGGCCAGGGCGGAGGCGTCGATCCCCGGCACCTTGCCGAGCGCGCCCTCCAGCCCGTTGACGACGTCGATCATCCTCGTGGGATCGGTCCAGAAGTGGGGGTCGGGGCCGGAGGCGTCATCGGAGGAGTACTCGATGGGCGTGAACTGGTCCCCGGCGGTGAACAGCACGACGCCATCGCCCTTGGCGCTCTCGATATTGCTGGCCAGCCCCTCCTCCAGGCCCAGGCCGTTGGTCACCAGGAGGGCGGCGTCGCGCATGGCGAGGGTCTGCTTGGCCGAGACGCCGAAGGAGTGCGGATCCGCGTTGGGCGCCATGAGGGTGGTGATGACGGCCTGGTCGCCCACCACCTGGGTGACCACGTCGCCCAGGATGTTCGTGGTGACCACGATCGACGGCTTGCCGGCGTCGTCCTCGGAGCCCTCGCAGGCGGCGACGGCCCCCAGGGGCGACAGCGCGAGGAGCGTGAGCAGGTCCCGGCGCCTCATGCCCCGACCACCTCGAAGGAGACGAGGCCGGCAGCGGGGATCGTCCGGGCCACGCGGGCGGAGTCGGCCGCGTCGATCTCCAGGACGGAGGCGCCACCGGCGCCGGGGGCGTAGACGCGCTTGGGGGTGCCCCGAAGGCCGACGGCCGCGGCGAGGGCGGGGTCGGCGATGGGTTCGGTGACCGTGGCCTCGGCGCCGTCGGCCCACACGCGCACGCGTCCCTCGGCGTCAATGCCCACGACTCGCTTGCGCGTGTCATCCATCGCGGAGACGGCCACGACGGGCGCCCCAAAGGTCACCCGCGTCCAGCTCCTGTCCCGCACGCTGAGAAGCCAGGCGCCGCCCGTCTCATCCAGGGCCGCCACCTGGGAGCGGCGGGCCCGGTTGGACAGGGAGACGATCCTCGTCCCGGCGGCCTCGTCCGGCAGGGGGACCCACTCCAGGGAGGGCGGCTCGGCGGTCGCGGTGGAGGAGGGCTCCGGCGCGACGACGGCGCCGCCCTGGCACCCCAGGACGATGCCGGCGCGGGTGAGGGTGCCGCCGGAGGCCGCGGGGCAGGCAACGCCCTGGCCGACGGCCTGCCCGGCGTCGTCGATGATGCCGGCCCGGCCCCCGGAGACCAGGACGGTCCTCTCTCCCAGCGGAGCGGCGAAGGATCCGGCGTCGATGGTGGCGGTCGCCAGGGCGCTCTGACTCCCCTGCCCCAGGGCCTGGCGGTCCAGGACCGTGGCGGTGGTGCCCGAGGCGATGACGGTGCGGGCGTTGGTGGAGGCCACGCCGGCCGTCCCGCTCATCCCCACGGCGCCGAGATCGCGGGCGGTGGCGCGGTAGTAGTGCTGGTGGTCGCCGTGGTCCCAGGTCCACACCCCTGAGTCCACGAGGCTGAGCGCCCCGTCCGGCCCGGTGAGGGCCACGAATCGGGAGTCCGACGCGGTGGCGGTCAGGCCGGGCAGTGAGGTGATGGGAGTCGGGGCGCCGTCGTCGGTGAGGTCGAGGAGGCTCACCTGACCGTCGGAGGAGGCGGTCACCAGGGACAGGGGCGCCTCGGAGAGCTCCGTGGCGCCGTCGATGTGGCCGTGTCCATCACCCTGGCCGCTCTCCTGGGCGGCCGCACTGGCCCCCGCTGAGGCGTCGGGGGCTGTGGCGCTCGCGGTGGCGTCGGAGGGCGAGCCTCCCGAGCAGGCGCCGAGGACGACGGCGGCGGCCAGTGAGGCGCCGACGACGGCGGTGCCGGTTCGGCCGGTCCGGTCGGCGAGGCCGGTGCGGATGCGCTGGGGGAGTCTCACGCGTGCTCCTTCGTGGTTGCAGGGCAGGGGAGGGGGCGGTCTGAGCGCCGACGGGCACTGATCAGGGCGGCGGCCCCGGAGGCCAGGAGGAAGACGCCCGCGGCCGTGGCGGTGATGGTGGCGCCGCCGGCCGTGTCCGCGTACAGGGAGATGTACAGGCCCACTACGACGCAGGCGCTCGAGATGACGGCGGCCCAGGCGGTCATCGCGAGGATCGACTTCGACCACAGCGAGGCCGTGGCCGGCGGGGCGACGAGGAGCGCCACCACGAGCAGGGTGCCCACGGCCCGGTAGGAGGCGACGACGGCGGCGATGATGAGGAGGGTCAGGCCGGCCTGGGCCAGTGCCGGGCGCATCCCCAGGGTCAGCGCGATGCCCGGATCGAGGGACAGCGCCGTCAAGGGGCGGATCATGACGGCGCCCACGATGAGGACGACGATGAGCGTGCCGATGAGCACGGTGATCTCATCACTCCTGATCCCCAGGATGTCGCCGAAGAGGATCGCGGTGATGTCCGTGGCGAAGGAGCGGGATCGGGAGACGATGATGACGCCCAGGGAGAGCATGAGGACGAAGGTGATGCCGATGGCGGTGTCCTGGGAGAGGCGGGCCCGCCGGGACAGGAGGGCGACGAGCACGCCCATGGCGGTGGCGCTGAGCGCGGCGCCGACCAGCGTGGGCAGCCCGATGAGGGCGCTGATCGCCACCCCCGGCAGCATGCCGTGGCCGATGGCCTCCCCGAGGAACCCCATGCCCCGGATGACCACCCAGGTGCCCGCCACCGAGCAGACCAGCGCCGCGAGGACTCCTCCGGTCAGGGCGTTGGTGAAGAACCCGAGGGAGAGCGGGTCGAGGAGGTAGTGCACATGCGAAGCGTAACGATAATCGTTCGCGGTTGTCACGCTATGCTCGTCGCATGCCTTTCCCCACACCCCGGCGGGACTCAGTGAGCGCGCCCGCGGCCTCCGCCCCCACGTCCTCGGGGCCGGGACCCGCCTCGGCGCCCTTCGCGACCGGCGTCGGCGCCGAGTCGGCGGGCGGCCTCGCCCTGCGCGGCGCCGTTGTGCGCAGGGGCGAGGTGCTCGCCCTCGACGGCGTGAGCCTGGATCTGGTCCCGGGCGAGGTCACCTGCCTCTTCGGCCCCAACGGCTCGGGCAAGTCCACCCTCCTGGCCGCCGTCGCCGGGATTCTGCCGCTTGCGGGCGGCAGCATCGAGCGCCGCCCCACCGACGCGCGAGCGGCCCTCGTGCCCCAGGCCCCGCCGATCCCCGAGCGCATGCCGCTGACGGTCCGCGCCGCCGTCGCCATGGGCTGCTGGGGCAGCACCGGCCTCCTGCGCCCGCTCACGCGCGCCCACAAGCGGCGCGTGGGCGAGGTGATGGAGCTCCTGGGCATCGCCGACCTCGCCGACCGCCAGCTCTCCGCGGTCTCCGGCGGGCAGCGTCAGCGGGTGCTCGTCGCCCAGGCCCTCGTCAGCCGCCCCGCCATCCTGCTCATGGATGAGCCGACCGCCGCCGCCGATGCCCGCTCCACCCGCATCATCCACGACGCCGCCGCCCAGGCCGCCCGGGAGGGCGCCCTCGTGCTCATCGTCAGCCACGACGAGGAGGCCCGGCGGATCGCCGATCGCTGCCTCACCCTCGAGGCCGGCCGCGTCGTCGCCGACGAGCGGGGGACCCCGCGCTGAGGCGCCGCGCCCCTCCGGGGCTCAGCGCCACGCTGTCGCGGCGTGGAAGGACGCCCTCCCGCGGGGGTCCATCGCCCCGATCCCCTCATGCGTCACCTCGAGCGCCCTGGCGGCGCTCGAGGTGAGATCGCCGGGGATGAACGCCGTGGCGAGCTCCTCGCCCGTGCGCAGGTCCGTGAGCACCACCTCCCCGGGGCGCGAGTCGAAGACCGTGTAGAGCACATCGTCGTAGACCGCCAGGCCCGTGGGGACGGCGCCGTCGGCGTTCGGCCAGGTGAAGGTCGGGGTGGGGGAGCCGAGCGCGCGCAGATCGGCGGCCGCCGAGGAGCGGATGACGGAGTAGTCGCCGCAGCGCCAGGCGTCCGGGTGGCTCGCCGCGCCGGGCGGGCCCGCTCCCAGGTCCGAGGTCGAGCCCGTGGCCAGGTCCATGGCCCGCCAGGAGGCCTGGTCCGGCACGGACCAGTAGAGCCATCCGCCCAGCAGATGGGCATCGCGCGTGGCGACCTCCAGGAGGAGGGAGCCATCGGCGGTGGACAGGACGCGGTACGGGGGTGAGGCCGACGAGGAGGCGGCGGAGGGGGGCGCGCCGACCATGACGGCGTCGCCGCTCATGCCCACCAGTGCTGCGGGTCCAGCGCCCTGCGGGTCGGTGAGGACGGTGGAGAGGTCGGAGGTGGAGAGGACCTCGATCCAGCAGGGCCCGGTGGGGCTGTCCGGCGGGGGCGCCAGTACCAGCGCGAGGCGCAGCGCGTCCGAGGAGACGGCCAGGCGCGCCGATCCCTTCGCCGTCGGCGCGCTCGCGGGAAGCGCCAGCTCCCGGGAGGCGAGGATCCGGCCCGAGGCCAACTCGGTCTTGAGGACCGTGGCCGCCCACCGCCCGGTCTGGGGCGGGCCCATCTCCACCGCCGTGGTCAGGCTGTAGGCGCAGGCGCCGCGCGGATCGACGACGGCCACCGCGTCCGAGAGCGCCTGGGTGGCCCCATGGGGGTCGCCTCCGCGCCCGAGCTCGGCGGCGGTCGCCTCCGTGAACCCCAGCGCCCCGCCATCGGCGGTGAGGAGCCTGAGAGCTCCCGTGGACAGATCCGCGTACCACCAGCTCGGGTGGTCGCCGCGGAACACGAAGCGGTCATCCATCGACCACCACAGGCCGGCGTCGGCGAGCATGTCGACGCCCAGTCCCGGGAGAGCGGCGGTGGGGGAGAAGGCGGTCGGGGCGGCACGGCTGGATGAGCCCGGCGATGGCGCCGGGAACGGGCCCGAGAACGGGGCCGCCGAGGAGGCGGTCGCCCCGCCGGGCGGCACCTCGCCCTCGGGGCGCCGGGCGCAGGCCGCCAGGGCGAGGCCCGGCAGGATCGTCGGGGCCCCCAGGGCGGAGAGCAGGAAGGAGCGGCGCTTCATCGCTGGGGCCTCTCAGGGCAGGGTCGGCCGATGCGTTCGCGGTCCCACCCACCCTAGCGGCGATCCGGGACGGCCGGAAGGCGCCCCGGCCGCCTGAGAGGCGTCCATCACCTGGGCCATTGCTGGTGAGGGGGTCCGAAGTATCTAGACTGTGCCCGTCGTCGTCCCAGCCTTCCGTGGCACGCTGAGCCAGGATCGCCCCCAGACCCCCTCACACCAGGAGCCAGACCCAGTGAGCACCCGCCCTCTCTCCGTCGCCGTCATCGGGGCAGGCCCCGCGGGCATCTACGCCTCGGACATCCTGTCCAAGTCCGGTCTCGATGTGAACATCGACCTCTTCGAGCGGCTCCCCGCCCCCTACGGCCTGGTGCGCTACGGCGTCGCCCCCGACCACCCCCGCATCAAGCAGATCATCGTCGCGCTGTACAAGATCCTCCAGCGCGGGGACATCCGCCTCATCGGGAATGTCGAGGTCGGTCGCGATATCACGGTCGACGAGCTGCGCGAGCACTACGACGCCCTCATCTTCTCCACCGGCGCCGACACCGACGCCCCCCTGCGCATCCCCGGGGCCGACGCCCCCGAGTGCCACGGCGGCGCCGACTTCGTCTCCTGGTACGACGGCCACCCCGACCACCCCCGCACCTGGGACCTGAGCGCCAAGGAGGTCGCCGTCATCGGCGTGGGCAACGTGGGTCTCGACATCGCCCGAGTCCTGGCCAAGCACGCCGAGGACCTCATGGTCACCGAGGTCCCCGCCAACGTCGCCGCCGAGCTGCGCCGCTCCCCGGTCACCGACGTGCACGTCTTCGGGCGCCGCGGCCCCGCCCAGGTCAAGTTCACCCCGCTGGAGCTGCGCGAGCTCGGCAAGCAGCCCGACGTCGACGTCCTCGTCGACGAGGAGGACTTCGAGTACGACGAGGGCTCGCAGGCGGCGCTCGCCGCCTCCAACCAGCAGCGCCAGGTGGTCAAGGCCCTCGAGGGCTACGCCATGGCCGAGCCGGAGGACCTCACCGCCTCCCACCGCATCCACATCCACCTGTTCTCCGCCCCCAGCGAGGTCCTCACCGATGAGGATGGCCATGTGCGCGGCCTGCGAGTCGAGCGCACGCGCCTGACCGGCGACGGGAGCGTGGAGGGCACGGGGGAGTTCCGGGACTTCCCCGTCCAGGCCGTCTACCGGGCGATCGGTTACGCCGGCAGTCCCATCGAGGGCCTGCCCTTCGACGCCGAGCGCCATGTGCTGCCCAACGCCGGGGGCAGGGTCCTGGGCGAGGGCGGCGAGCCGCTGACCGGCATCTACGCCACCGGCTGGATCCGCCGGGGCCCCGTGGGGCTCATCGGCTCGACCAAGTCCGATGCCCAGGAGACCGTCTCCAACCTCGTGGCCGACGCCCAGGCGGGTCTGCTCCACGCCACCACCGCCGATGAGAACCAGGTCGGGCACGACGCCGTCATGCTCCTGCTCAACAAGCGCGGCGTTCCCTTCACCACCTGGGACGGCTGGGAGCTCCTCGACGCCTACGAGCGCGGTCTGGGCGAGGCCTACGGCGAGGTGACGGTCAGCAGCGGGGAGTCCAGGCCCCGTGAGCGCGTCAAGGTGGTCTCCCGCGAGGCCATGACCGCGGTTTCGCGCGGCACCGAGATCCCCGCCGACCTCATCGGGGCCCCCGACCCCTCCCGCGTCCCGGAGCGCGTCGCTCACCGGCTCTGAGGAGAGCGGGGGAGGGGAGGCCGGGAGGTCCGGGGGACTGCCCGGGCTGCCTCGCCGCCCCTCATCCCGCCCGAGTTCTCGCGTCTGCGGCCCTCGTGCTCCATATACCGTCTCAGCCCGCATTTGCGCCCTCATCCTCGTAGTTCGAGGGCGCAAATGCGGGCCGAGACGGTTTCTGCGGACCGAGCTCGGGGCGGGGCCGACCGGGGCCGGCGCACAGGGCGCGCACAGACTCCTCGGCTACCCTGGCGGCATGTCGGCGATCTACCGAGGCACCAACCACCACAACGGCCTGAAGACCACCGCCCTGCTCGGCGGCATGTGGGGCCTACTCATCCTCATCGGCTACCTGCTCACCCGGGGGACCGGCTCCTCGATCTTCCTGTTCATCATGCCACTCATCGGTGTGGCCCAGACCGCGTACACCTACTGGAACTCGGACAAGCTCGCCGTGCGCTCCATGGGCGCCATCGAGGTCACCGCCGCCCAGGAGCCCGTCATGCACAAGGTGGTCGCCGAGCTGTCGGCGGCCTCGGGCCAGCCCATGCCGCGCCTCTACATGGCGCCGACGATGAGCCCCAACGCCTTCGCCACCGGTCGCAACCCCGCCAACGCCGCCGTGTGCTGCACGCGGGGCATCCTCCAGCTCCTGGACGAGCGCGAACTGCGCGGCGTGCTGGGCCACGAGCTCTCCCACGTCTACAACCGCGACATCCTCACCGGCTCCATCGCCGCCGGCATCGCCGGGGTGATCTCCTCCCTGGGCACCATGGCCCTGTGGTTCGGCGCCGGGCGCGACCGCCGCGAGGGCAACGGCCTGGCCGTCCTCCTCCTGGCGCTCCTCGCCCCGCTGGCCGCCACCGTCACCCAGTTCGCGATCTCGCGCACCCGCGAGTACGACGCCGACCACGACGGCGCGGTCCTCACCAACGACCCGCTCGCCCTGGCCAGCGCCCTTCGCAAGCTCGACGGCGGCATCGCGGCCGCCCCCATGGCCCGGGACCCGCGCATGGAGCCGGTGAGCTCGATGATGATCGCCAACCCCTTCGGCCGCGTCAAGAACCTCTTCGCCACCCACCCCCCGATGGCCGATCGCATTCGCCGCCTGGAGCAGATGGCCGGGTACTGACCGCGCCCAGCGCGGGATCCCGCTGGGCCACGAGAGCCGGAGGACGAGAAGCGGGAGGGGATCAGTCCCCTCCCGCTTCTCATCGGGCCCATCGTCGGGCGGCGCCCCGGTCGGTCAGGCGCCCTGGCTCAGGCACAGGACGGCGTCGTAGGACGACGGCGTGTCCGTCTGGAAACCCGTCAGGCTGGTGCCGCCGAGGTTCCACGAGTAGACGGCGGTGGTGCCGGTCGAGCCCGCCGCCACGCACTGGTCGATGATGTACTGCGTGCGCACGTCCTCCAGGGTCGGTGCAGGGCCGGGGTTGCTCACATCGATGGTGGGAATGGCGATCGTCGGCACGCCGGAGACCCCGGGCAGCGTCCCCTCAACGCGCAGCGCTCCGGTCGTGGAGCAATCCGTCTTGCGCACGGAGGGGTTCGAGGAGTCGGTGTCATCCGCGGCGACGCAGTCGCCGGCCTTGGCGTCGTTGACGGACTCCTCCACGGGGATCCCAGTGCTCAGGTCGTTGTAGCAGGTGGAGTCGTCGAAGTAGTCGCCGCCGGGCGTGGTCGCGCAGGCCTCCTTCGTGGTGGAGGCGGCCACCACCTTGAACGCGGCGCCGGCATCGTCGCAGGCCACGATGGTCGCGCTGGGACTGGTGAGGGAGTCGATGCAGTCCCCCACCGCGGCCTTCGAGGCCTTGTCGCCCAGCTTGCCGCCGGACGAGTCAGCCCCCGTGCTCGCCGATGAGCCGCCTGCCGCGGAGTCGGAAGAGTCGCCGGAGTCCTTGTAGGCGGCGAGGATCCCACCGGTGACGAGGAGGCTGAGGACGGCGAGCCCCGCGATGAGGGCGATGATGCCTTTCCTCTTGGTCGATGGGGGCGTTGGCGGCGCCTGCCCGGGCGCCGGGTACTGCCCGCCCATGCCGTAGGCGGGCGGGCCGCCGGCAGGGGCGCCCATCGGCGTCGAAGGGCCAGTGGGGGAGGCGGGAGCGGCGTCGTACTGGATATTCGGGTCGTAAGGCCCGGTGCTCATAGGATCTCCTCGGGGATCTAGGGTCACGGTGAGATCACGATAGCAACGGCGCGCGCTCCGGCGACGCGACCGCCCGCCGGGCTCAGCGGTAGTTGACGAACTGCAGGGCCGCGTCGACGTCGAGGCCCTTGAGCAGGGCGATGACAGCCTGCAGATCATCGCGTGACTTCGAGGAGACCCGGACCTCGTCCCCCTGGATCGTGGCCTTGACTCCCCTGGGCCCCTCATCCCGGATCGCCTTCGTGATCCGCTTGGCGATCTCCTGGCTGATGCCCTCCTTGAGCGGGCATGCCAGGCGGTAGAGCTTCCCCGAGGGCCTGGGCTCGCGGTCGCCCAGGTCGAGCGCCTTGAGGGAGACGCCCCTGCGGAACAGCTTGGACTGCAGCACGTCGAGGATCGCCAGCACGCGCTCGGCGGAGTTGGCCTCCATGGTGATGACGTCTCCGGCCAGGGCGACGGAGGCGTCGACGCCGCGGAAGTCGTAGCGCTGGGCGATCTCCTTGGCGGTCTGATTGACAGCGTTGTCGACCTCCTGGCGGTCGAGCTTGGAGACGACGTCGAAGGAGGAGTCTGAGGCCATGGCCTTCCCTTTCCACTCGTGAGATCTGCTCGTGGGTGCTTGCGGGCATCCGGGTCGGAGCGCTCGAGGGCGCCGCGGCCCGACGGTGGGCGCCATCCTCCCCGGCGCCGCTCGGCCCTGCTGAGGGCCGTGTGAGCAGGGTCCTAGGGGTGGGATTGGCGCGCTCCGCCGTCGGCTTGTTATTCTTCCACGGCACCGCGCGATGAGTCCGCTGGACTCGGCGATGCGGAGCATGGCGGGTTGCCCGAGCGGCCAATGGGAGCTGACTGTAAATCAGCCGCGCAAGCTACGGGGGTTCGAATCCCTCACCCGCCACCATGATCGGAGGGCCCTCGCGCCCGAGGATCAGCGCCCCCGGTGGGGCGGTCCGCAGTGAGCGAGTCCACGCGGAGCCGGATTGCCCAGGCATGATGGTTCCGCTTAGGATTCCGCTCGTTGCCTCGATAGCTCAGTGGTAGAGCACTTCCTTGGTAAGGAAGAGGTCACGAGTTCAATCCTCGTTCGAGGCTCTGATGCAGCGGGGGCCGGTTCGGCCCCCTACGCATGACATGGCGAGGTAGCTCAGCTGGTTAGAGCGCACGACTCATAATCGTGAGGTCGAGGGTTCGAGTCCCTCCCCCGCTACGCAAGGTTCGAGCACATCGCCGCCCCGGGCTGCTCGAGGATCAATCAGAGGAGAGACACGTGGCCTCCAAGACCGCTGACGTGCGTCCCAAGATCACTCTGGCTTGCTCGGAGTGCAAGGAGCGCAACTACATCACCAAGAAGAACCGCCGCAACACCCCCGATCGCCTCGCGATCTCCAAGTTCTGCGCGCGCTGCGGCAAGCACACGGAGCACCGCGAGACCCGCTGAGCCCCGCGCCCCGGATACGATCCGGGTATGAGCGCGCCGAGCCCCACCAGCCCCGAGCCGGTGGGGCTTCGTCGTGCCCGGCAGGCGCTCGAGCGGATCCTGACCCGCGCAGGCGCCGCGGCCCCCGAGGCGGCGGCCCGTTCCGGCGCCGAGGCCGTCGCCCCGGCGCTGGAGGCCCTGGAACTGGTCCGCGAGGAGGTCGCCCCCTGGGAGGGCCTCATCCACCGGGGCTGCCGCATCGCCCCGGCACCCGGAAGCGCCGCCCATCCAGCCCCGCTTCGCCTGAGGAGGCTCATCCGAGGCGGTTGGGAGCTCATCGGGGCCACCGCCGAGGTCGGCGCCGGCCCCGCCGCACCCGCCCCATCGTCGGCCCCGCTCCTCCAGGTCCGCCACGACCTGGCCCGGCGCCTCGTCGCCGCGGTGGGCCCCGGCGTCCCTGACGAACCCGCGGGCACGGTCCGCGCCTCCGGCGCGCTCCGCCCCGCCAGTGCCGCCGCAGGGCTCGGTCCGGCCGACGCAGTCGGCACGACCGCTGGCCGTCGGCTCCTACTGACCGGGGAGGATGCCGCCGCCTGGGCGGAGGCCACCGGTGATGACAACCCGGTCCACCTCATCCCGGGCGCTGCCCGCCGGGCGGGTCTGGAGGCGGGGGAGGGCGATGTCGTCGTCCACGGGCTCCTCCTGGCCGCGCTCAGCCTCAGCATCGTTCCCGCGCGCCCCGGGCGAGGGGGACTCTCCCTGCTCTTCCCATCGGCCCTCGCCATCGGGCGGGCCGGGGCGGGCCTCGTCGTCGATGAGGGCGGCTCCTGCTCCTCCACCGCTGACGGCAGGACGGCTCTGCGGCGGCGGAGCACGATCGAGGCCTGATCCCCGCGAGAACGTGGGCTCGGTCATGCTCGCTGGAAATCCCGTCCCGATTGTTCAATACTGAACGACATCTTGTGGGCCGATCGACGATCGGGAGGTCACGGGATCAATGGCGCGGCAGCGCCCGGCATCACGGCGCATCGCGGAGAGGAACGATATGCCCGGGAAGGACGGAGCGGCGCTCGCGGAGCAGGCCGAGCCCACCTGTGGGCGGGCCCCCACACCCACGGCCCCCTCCTGCGGGCAGACCCCTGCGGGCGAGCTCGCCATACGAGCGGTCAGTGGTTGCGGGGCCGCGGAATCGCACAGGCTCGATGCCCTCGAGATGCGCGCCTGGCGCGCCTTCCTCCACACCGCCACCGCCGTGACCGGCGTGCTCAACCACGAGCTCGAGACGAGCGTCGGCCTGTCCCTGCACGAGTACGAGATCCTCGTGCGCCTCGACGAGGCCACCGGCAGGGAGCTGCGGATGTCGAGCCTCGCCGAGATGATCGGGCACTCCCGCTCCCGCCTCACCCACACGGTCACCCGCCTGGAGAAGGAGGGCTTCGTGGAGCGCCGCTCCTGCCCCTCCGACAAGCGCGGCGTCAACTGCGCGCTCACCGACTCCGGCCTCGCCTTCCTCCGCTCAGCGGCGCCCCTGCATCTCGACGGCGTCCGCAGGCACGTCATCGACCGCCTCGGGCGCGGGGACCTCGAGGCGCTCGCCGAGATCATGTCCCGGCTCAATCCCGCGGACTGAGGCCGGCCGACTCCCGGCCCCCGTCTGGCTCAGGCCCACAGGTCAGTCCAGTTCACGCCCAGTTCGGCCAGGAGCCTGCGCAGCAGGGGCAGCGAGATGCCGACGACGCCGTGCGGGTCGCCCTCGATCCCCTCGATGAAGGCGCCGCCCAGTCCGTCGATCGTGAAGGCCCCGGCGCACCACAGCGGCTCCCCGGTGGCGATGTAGGCGTCGATCTCCGCCTCACTGGGCTCGCCGAAGTGGACGATCGCCGATGAGACGCCCTCCGCCCTCGCCCCATCCGCCGGGCGCACCAGGGCGTGCCCGGTGCGCAGCACGCCCGTGCGCCCCCGCATCGCCAGCCAGCGCTCGCGGGCCGCCTCGGGCGCGCGGGGCTTGCCGACCACGGCGCCGTCGATCTCCAGCATCGAGTCGCATCCGACGACGATGGGCGCCCCGGCCCGTCCTCCGGGTCCCGTCGGACCCGTCCGCTGGTCCGCGGCATCGGCAGGGCCATCAGGGCCGGCGATCGCGTCGGCGACGTCGAGCGCCTTGGCCCGGGCCAGGGCGAGCACCTGCTCGGCGGGGGAGGGGGCCGGCCCGCCGGCGGCGGCGCGCCGCTCGGCGAGAGCGGCGAGGACCGCGCCCTCGTCGACCGAGGAGACCTCGACCCGGGGCTCGATGCCCGCGGCGCGGAGGGTGGCCAGACGGCCCGTGGACTTCGAGGCGAGAATGATCACCGTCCCAGACTACCCACAGCGATCCGAGGCCACTCGGCGCCCCCGTGGGAAGCGCGGACCCGGCGGAAACCCGCCGTCGGGGCGCTCAGGACCGCTGGGGCCGCCGGGGCCGGTGGGCGCCTCAGGTGACTCGCGGGGGCGCCGGCCGCCACTGGGGCGCCCCGCCGGCTCGCGGGTAGCCTGCGCCCTATGAGCGCCACGACTCCACCGCGGCTGGTGACCGTCGACGCCACCGGCTCGACCAATGAGGATCTCCGCCGGGCCCTCGCCCCCGCCGGTCGACTCGATGCCGCCGCCGCCGAGCGCTGGCCCCACGGATCCGCGCTGCGGGCGCTCGCCCAGACCGCCGGGCGCGGCAGGAGCGGGCGCGACTGGGTGACCCCGCCCGGCGGCGCCCTGACCGTCTCCTTCGTCCTGCGGCCCCTCGTGCCCGCCGACCGCCTCGGCTGGCTCCCACTGCTGGCGGGCCTGGCCGTGCGCGACGCCCTCGCCCCCGCCCTGGAAGGACTGCCCTGGCGCGCTCGCACGAAATGGCCCAACGACATCGTCGTCGAGCCCTCCGGACCCGCGGCCGACGGCGGGCCCGGCACTGGCCGCGGTGAGGTGCCCGGCTGGGGGCGCGCCCGCAAGATCGCCGGAATCCTCGCCGAGCTCATCCCCGCACCCGGTAACCGGACCGTGGCGCGTCCCCCCGCCACTCGGGGGGACGCCCCCGCCGTCATCCTGGGCATCGGCGTCAACGTCGGCCAATCGCCGGGCGAGCTGCCCGTGCCCTGGGCCGCCTCGCTGCGGTGCCTGGGGGCGGGAGGGGACTGGCAGGATCCCGCCACCGTGCTGGACGCCGTTGCCCCGCGCCTGCTCGGGCTCCTGGACGACTGGGAGGCCGCTCACGGCGACCCGGACCGCGCCCCGACCCCCACCGGCTCGCTCGGCCAGGACCTGCGAGAGGCCTGCGCGACCCTCGGGGCCCATGTCCGTGTGAGCGCTCCGGGCGGCGATGTCACGGGGACGGCCGTCGGCCTCGAGCCCGAGCTCCGGCTGCGGCCCGACGACGGCGGCCCGGAGAGGCTCATCATGGCCGGGGACGCGCGCGTTCGCGCCTCGGAGGCGCCCGGGCATACGTGATCCGCGTGCGGCGTGCAAGTCCTTGCACTATTTTGCACGGGCTTCTCGGGATGACAGGACATCTGATATCGCCCTGACGAACTCCTGTGACCTGCGCTACCCTATCCGGGTGAATCAGCCAGAGACGCCGTCGGCGCAGAGAGAGGGGCTCGGGGCCGGGGACCGCATTCCTGGCCCCCGGGCGGCGGGCGAGTCCCCTCCCGCGCCAGAGGACCCCGCCTTCATACCCGGGGACGGGATCGCGCGGAGCGCGGGTCGTCCCGGCGGTGCGGCGGGATCGGCCGCCGACTGCGCGACGGTCGACATCCGCTCCCGACTCCTGCTCGGGGGCGGTCCCGACCTGACACTCCCCCAGCTCGCCGGCGCGGCCGAGGTCTCCCCGCTCTTCGCGCGCGGCTTCTGGCGGGCCATGGGCTTCGCGGACGTGGATGACGACGAGGCCCGCTTCACCCAACAGGACGCCGACGCCCTGCGCGCCATCGCCGACCTCATCGACTCCGAGGAGGACCGCCATCCCGGCCCCGACGGCCCCGGCGGCCTGTCCACCTCGGCGATCCTCGAGCTGCTCCGCGCCCAGTCGTACACCATGGACCGGCTCGTCCTGTGGCAGCTCGAGACCCTCGTGGCGGACGTCGGCCAGCGCCTCGGCCTGGACGACACCTCCGCCAGGCTCGTCGTCCTCGATCACATCAACGAGCTCACCGACCCCCTGACCAACCAGCTCATCTACGTGTGGCGCCGCCATCTCGCCTCGCTCCTGGACCGCACCGACGCCGAGATCGCCCGGCGGGGCGTCGAGCGCGTGGGCCCGGACTACTACCCGCTCGTGCGATCCCTGGGCTTCGTCGACATCGTCTCCTTCACCCAGCGCGCCCAGACGATGAGCCGCATGGAGCTGTCCACCATGCTCGACGACTTCGAGACCACGGCCCGCGACGTCATCACCTCGCGGGGGGCCAGGGTCGTCAAGACCATCGGGGACGCCGTCATGTACATCTCCGACGACCTGACCATCGCCGCCGACGTCGTCACCTCCCTCGTCGACGAGCTCCAGTCCGGGCTCGACGAGATCCTCGTGCGCGCCAGCCTCGTCGAGGGGCGCGTCGTCTCCCGCTCCGGCGACGTCTTCGGCCCGCCCGTCAACCTCGCCTCCCGCCTCGTCGACACCGCCGAGCCCGGGGGCATCCGCATGGACCAGGCCACCGCTCGCGCGCTCATGGCCAGCCCCGTCGCCCTGCGGTACCGGGTGCGCCAGTGCCACGACGTCGTCGCCAAGGGCATGGGCAACGTCACTCCCTGGTCGCTCGAGCGCGCCTGAGCGCTCGAGCGACGACGATCAGGCCGTCATCCCGCGCGGGGCCGCGGATCGGGGCACGGCGGCGCCGCGCGCCGGAGCAGCGCCAATGCCGCCCCCGGGCAACTCCGCTAGTATCGGAATCGTGACAACCGTGCTTCTCGTCGAGGACGACCCCGCCATCTCCGAGCCCCTCGCCCGCGCCTTCGGCCGCGAGGGCTACGAGGTCCGCGCCCACGGCACCGGCAAGGGCGCCCTGGAGGAGATCGGTGAGGCCGACATCCTCGTGCTCGATCTCGGTCTGCCGGACATGGACGGTCTCGACGTCGCGCGGACCGTGCGCGCGCAGGGCCTGACCATCCCCATCCTCATGCTCACCGCCCGCAGCGAGGACACCGACCACGTCGTCGGCCTCGACGCCGGCGCCGACGACTACGTCACCAAGCCCTTCCGCCTGGCCGAGCTCCTCGCCCGCGTGCGGGCCCAGGTCCGCCGCGCCTCCGGCGAGGCCGCCGTCGACCAGCTCTCCCACGGCGACATCCGCGTCGACGTCGCCGCTCACCGCGCCTTCGTGGGCAGCCGCGAGTTGCAGCTGACCGTCCGCGAGTTCGAGTTCCTGCGCGTCCTCGTGCGCGGCGCCGGCGCCGTCGTCGACAGCGATGACATCCTGCGCGAGGTCTGGGGCGAGGACCCCACCGGTTCGGAGTCGACGCTCGGCATGCACGCCACCTGGCTGCGCCGCAAGCTCGGCGACGACGTCGACGCCCCCACGATCCTCCTGGCCGAGGGCGCGGGCTACCGCCTCTCCTGAGGCCGCCTCCGACCAGGGGACCCGATGCGACGCCGCACCCTCCAGATGACGATGGCGGCGGTGCTCGTCGCCGTCGTCCTCCTGGGGGTCCCCCTGGGCGCGGCGACGATCTTCTACGCCGCGCGCTCCGCGCCGGACGATCACGAGCGCTGGAGGACAGTCCTCTCCGTCGTCTCCGTGGGCACCGCCCTGGCGATCGTGGCCCTGGTCGCCGCGTCCGTCGTCGCCTTGAAGGTCTCGCGGCGCATCTCCGCCCCGCTCATCTACCTGGCGGCCGAGGCCGAGCAGCTGGGCAGCGGTCAGGTGCGTCCCCGCGTGCGCGTCTCCGGGATCGAGGAGATCGACCTCGTTCAGGCCGAGCTCGTGCGCTCCGCCGAGCGCGTGGCCGGCAGACTCGCGGCCGAGAGGCAATTCGCCTCCGATGCCTCCCACCAGCTGCGCACGCCGCTGACCTCCCTGAGCCTGCGCCTGGAGGAGATCGAGCTCATCGCCGACGACGAGGAGGTGCGCGCCGGCGCCCACGCCTGCCTGGAGCAGGTGGAGAGGCTGACGGGCGTTGTCGACGACCTCCTCAAGGTCTCGCGGCGCAGCGGTGGCGGGACCACGGAGGCCCTCCACCTCGGCGAGCTCTTCGAGCAGCAGCGCGAGGAATGGGGACCGGCCTTCGCCGAGGCCGGGCGTGAGCTCGTCCTGACCGACGACGTCGGTCAGCCCGCCCTGGCCAGCCCGGGGTCACTCGCCCAGGTCCTGGCCACCATCATTGAGAACTCCCTGCGCTACGGGGCGGGGACGACGACCGTCTCCGTGCGCAGCGCGAACGGCGGGCACGGCGTCTTCATCGACATCGCCGACGAGGGCGAGGGCGTCGACGACGAGCTCGCGCCCCACATCTTCGAGCGCTCCGTATCCGGGCACGGCTCCACCGGCGTGGGGTTGGCGCTGGCCAAGGACCTCGTGGAGGCCGACGGGGGGCGCATCGAGCTCACCGCGCGCCGCCCGCCGGTCTTCTCCGTGCTCCTGGCCGCCGTGCCGCGCTCCCTCGATCCGAACACGGTCCTCCCGCAGGGGGCGATCGTCAACGTCGGTCGCCGCCGCCGCTTCTGACGCGTCCATTCATCGCCCTCCCCTCCTATGTGCGAGACCGGTCGAAAACGTCATCGAAACCGGTTCGGCAACCGGTTTCGATGACGTTTTCGACCGGTCTCGGCGAAAGGGCGTGGGCGCGGGTCAGTACCAGCCCTGGGACTGGAAGCTCGACCAGGCCGAGCAGGGGCTGCCATAGCGGTCCTGGATGTATCCCAGGCCCCAGTTGATCTGGGTGGCGGGGTTGGTCGCCCAGTCCGAGCCGGCCGAGGCCATCTTGCTGCCGGGCAGGGCCTGCGGGATGCCGTAGGCGCCCGAGGCGTTGGAGGCCTGGTAGTTCCAGCCGGACTCGCGATCCCACAGGCTCACCAGGCAGGAGTACTCATTGGAGTCCCAGCCCCAGGCGCTCATCTGGCCGCTTGCGTAGGCCTTCGCCTCGGAGGCTGAGGTGCCCGAGGAGCCGGCAGTGCCCGCCACCGGCTCGCTGGCGATCATCCGCCCCGACGACGGGTCGAGGTGGTACCAGGTGGAGCCGTCCACGATCCAGCCGGTGAGCATCTGCCCCGAGCCGTTGAAGTAGTACCAGGAACCCAGGTGGTTCGCCCAGCCGATGGCCATGCGCCCGCTGTTCCCCAGGAAGTACCAGGAGTCCCCCTCGAGGAGCCACCCCATCGCGGCCTGGCCATTGTCGGCCAGGTAGTACCAGGAGCCGCCGATAAGATTCCAGCCCACCGTCATGGCGCCCTCGTCGCCCAGGAAGTACCAGGCGCCGTCGATCCAGTTCCAGTCGGTGGCCATCCGGCCCTCGGCGTCGAAGTAGTACCAGTCTCCGCCGACGACGGCCCATCCGGTCACGAGTGCGCCGTCGTCATCGAGGTAGAACCAGGAGCCGCCCGTGTGCAGCCAGCCCGTGATGGGCAGGCCGTCAGCGGGGTTGATGTAGGACCAGGACCCGGCCGGGGACAGGACCCAGCCGATGCTCCCAGCGGTGTTCCCCCCATCGGCGGGGGCGACGGCGGTCTGGGCGGCGGGTGCGGCGGCCGGCGAGGCGAGAGCCGCCGGCGCGGTCAGCGCGAGCCCCGTGAGAAGAATCGCGGAGCCGAGCGCGGAGATCGGTCGGTGCAGGTTCATGAGTACTTCGTGGATGGTCGTGACCGGACAGTGGCACTGCCGGGTCGGTGCGGTGGAGCGAGTCTGATCGCCGGGGCGAGCCGACCCGCCCCCGATCAGTGCCCCGGGCCGGTGCCCGGGGTGCTCCGAGCCGCCGGGGCGCTCTGCGCGCCGACGGCGTTCGCGGTGGCCAGGGCGGGCTCGGTGGGGCCGTCGGCGCCCGGGACCTCGCCGGTGGTCGGCGCGGCGTCGGGTTCGCCGGCACCGGTCTTCTTGCGGCGTCCGGCCAGCGCGTGGAGGATCATGGGCACCACGGAGACGAAGACGATGACGAGGATCATCGCGTCGATGTTCTTCTGGATCCACTCGATGGAGCCCAGGAAGTAGCCGAGCCAGGTGATGCCGAAGGCCCAGAAGGTGGCGCCGATGACGTTGAAGGTGACGAAGTGCCGGTAGTGCATCCGCCCGACGCCGGCCATCACCGGGGTGAAGGTGCGCACGATCGGCACGAACTGCGCCAGGGTGACGGCCTTGCCCCCATGGCGCTCGAAGAAATCGCTCGTGCGCTCCACGTACTCCTGCTTGAAGAGACGGGAGTTCGGGCGGTTGAAGATCCTCGGGCCGGCCTTGCGCCCGATGAGGTACCCGGTCTGGTTGCCGGTGATGGCCGCCAGCCACATCAGCGGGGCGGCCACCCAGATGTGCACGCCCACAACGCCGGTGGCCACGAAGAGCCCGAGGGTGAACAGAAGGGAGTCACCGGGCAGGAAGAAGCCGACGAGCAGGCCCGTCTCGGCGAAGATGACGAGCATGACGCCGACGATCGCCCAGGGGCCGAACCAGGAGACGATCTGGGTGATCATCTCCCCGGCGTCGAGCCATTTGGGGCCGAGGGCGGGCATCGGGGCCGCAGGGACGACGGCGTTGAGCGCGGCGAGAGCCGTGAGGGAAGCAGTCACGCGGCAAGGCTAGGGAGAGGAGCGCTGTGCTGGCCGTGAGCCTTCCCTCATCCCCGATGTGGTATCCGGCACGATCCCGCTCGAAGTGCCCTGCCACCTCGTGGACCGCCAGGCTCCTCGGATCACTCCGCCGGGTCGGAGGGGACTCAGCCCTCGTCGCCTCCGGGACCCGTGGCGCCCGCGGGATTCTCAGCGCCGGAGGCGTCACTTGAGCCGGTGAAGACGATGTAGTGGTAGAAGAGGAAGCGGAAGGCGGTGCCCAGTCCGAATCCGACGACGTAGGCGGCGATATTGTCCGCGAGCGGCCCGGTCAGCCCTAGGACGTGATGGGTGAACAGCAGGCAGAACTGGGTGATGACCAGTCCGCCGATATTCGCCAGGGCGAAGAGGACCCCCTCGTGCCAGGTGTTGTCCCGCGTTCGGCCCCGGTAGGTCCAGTAACGGTTCGCCACCCAGGAGAAGATCGTGGCGACCGTCGCGCTCAGGACGTTCGCGGAGTTCGGGTGGCCCGACAGGAAACCGGTGGGACCGTGCTGGACGAGGTTGAACAGGCCGGAGTCGATCACGTAGGCGAGCGCGCCGACGACCCCGAACTGCAGGAACTCATGAACCCAGGCGCGGATCCGGCTGGAGAGGCTCATCGGCTCCGCCGCGGCGGTCAAGGTCGCGCTGTCGTTCACGGGGAGATGTTAAGCCACTGATCAGGGCACCCAGGTGATCGTGGATGATAGATCCCACACCCAGCTGATCCAGAAGGCCTGGGCCATCACCCCCGCGACCACCATCGTCCATCGGCCCCGGCGTCCCACGCCGGCGGCGGCCGCCCAGGCCAGCGGGGCCAGGGGCAGCAGGATGCGCAGGAGCGAGGTCGTCGGGTCGAAGAAGGCCAGGAGGTAGAGCGCGTAGGCCGCGCACCAGCACCAGGCGGCCGGGCCGAGTGAGCGCGCCGCCCGCGAGCCCAGCCCCAGTGCCGCCAGGGCCAGAACGCAGATCACGAGCAGCCAGCCCAGGTGCTCGCCGACCCACCACTGCCCGCGATCCAGCCACGGCAGGAACGGTTCCAGCTCGCCCCCGCGCCACGAGGTCTCCGTGGCGGTGTAGGCGTCCACGCGGCCCGTCGCCATCCACGCGGCAACCGGCCACACGAGAGCGCTCACCACCGCCACCGCGGTGAGGCCCCCCAGTCCCGCGCGCCCGCGGCCGTCCAGTGGGACCCACCCCGACCCCAGGCGCCGCGCCCAGATCCCAGCCCGGTCGTCGTCGTTGCCATCGCCGACGCCGTCGCGATGCCCCTCGTGCCCGCGCGCCACCACCAGTTCCCACAACCACCACAGCCCCAGGGCGAGCGCCAGGGGAAGGCCGATCGGCCGGGCCACGGACCCCACCATGATGAGCAGCGCGGAGGCGGCGAAGCGCCCGCGCTCGGCCGCCATGAGCGCGCCTGCGACCAGCAGCAGCCCCAGGGATTCGGCATAGGGGACCTGGAGGACGGCGGCGCACATGGAGGTCCACGTCAGCGCCACCCCCCACAGCGAGGGGACCTCGCCGACCCGCGGTGCCAGCCACCGATCCATGACCACGGCGCCCGCCCCCGATGCGGCGATCGCCACGATGGCCGCCGCCGGGTAGAAGGGCAGGCCCAACCAGGTCAGGGGGGTGGCCAGCAGGGGGAGCAGCGGCATGAACGCCCAGGAGTTCTGCGCGATGGCGCCCCCATCCCCCTCGGGCAGGACGGCCGGGTAGCCCTCGCGGAAGATGCGCTCGTACCAGCCCGCGTCCCAGAAGGACATGTGCTCGCTCCACGACGGGGCGGGTCCCGCCCACGGCGTGGCCGGCGCGTCCTGCGCCCCGAGCCTGAGCATGAGGAGAGTGAGGAGGCTCGCCGCGCCCCAGACCGCCAGGACCCGCAGGGAGCGGGGCAGGTGCCGCGGGCTCTGGGCGGCGCGGGAGGCGGAGGGGTCCGCGGGCGAGGACCCGGCCTGGTCGGACCGGGGAATCGGCCTCCCCGGGGAATGGATGTCAGACACGAGTGCCAGGGTACGGGCAGATCGAGCGGGGCTCGACACCCTGCCGTAGCCTGTGCCCGTGAGCGCACCCATCGTCGCCGTCATCGGGGGCGGGCAACTGGCCCGTATGATGCAGGAGGAGGCCAGCGCCCTCGGCATCCATCTGAGGGCCCTGGTCGAGGCCCCGGACGGATCGACGGCGCTGGTCACCGTCGATTCACCCGTCGGCGCCGCCGACGACGTCGCGGCGGTGCGCGCGCTCGCGGCGGGCGCCGGGGCCCTCACCTTCGAGCACGAGCACCAGGATGACGCGCTCCTGCGTCAGCTGGTCGCCGAGGGCGCGAGGGTGCGGCCCTCACCCGACGCCCTGCTGCTCGCCCGCGACAAGATCGCCATGCGCCGCGCCATGGACGCCGCCGGCCTGCCCCAGCCCGCCTGGGCCGAGGCCGCCGGGGACGCCGCCTCCATCCGCGAGGCCGTCCGGGGGTTCGCCGCCGAGCACGGCTGGCCCGTCGTCCTCAAGACGCCTCGGGGCGGCTATGACGGGCATGGCGTCCTCCTCGTGCGCCAGGAGCGCGATCTCGAGGCCGGCCGCGCCGGGCAGTGGATCGACGCCGTCGCCGCCGGTGGCGCGACCGGCGGTGGCGGCAGCCTCGGCGGCAGGGCCGTGAGCAGCCTCCTCGTCGAGCAGGCCATCCCCTTCACCCGCGAGCTCGCCGCGCTCCAGGCCCGCTCTCCCAGCGGGCAGGTCGTCTCATGGCCCGTCGTGGAGACGATCCAGGAGGGCGGCATGTGCTCCGAGGTACTGGCGCCCGCCCCCGGGCTGGACCCGGCCGCCGCCGATGAGGCCGCGCGCATCGGGCGCCGGATCGCCGAGCGCTTCGACGTCACCGGCGTGCTCGCCGTCGAGCTCTTCGCGGTCGAGGCCTTCGGGGAGCCGACCCGCCTGTTCGTCAACGAGCTCGCCATGCGCCCCCACAACTCGGGGCACTGGACGCAGGACGGGGCCGTGACCAGCCAGTTCGCCCAGCACCTGCGGGCCGTCCTCGACCTGCCGCTGGGCTCGACCGAGCCCACCGCGGGGGCCTGCGTCATGGTCAATCTCATCGGGGGGCGGCATGAGCCGGGCGAGGACGCGCCGGCCCGGGCGATGGCCGCCGACCCCGAGGCGCGCATCCACCTCTACGGCAAATCCTGGCGCACTGGTCGCAAACTCGGGCATGTCAACCTCACCGGGCCGGTCGACGGCGTGGAGGGGCTGCGCGAGCGGGCCCGCGCCGTCGTCGCCATCCTGCGCGGGGACGCCTGAGCCGCGCCCCCGCAGCCCTCCACCGCTGACCCCGATCCGGTCCGACCCATCTCATTCCTCACCGCGAAAGGCCCATCATGGCTGCCACGCCCGACACCACCGCCCAGCCGCCCGAGCCGCTCGTCGGCCTCGTCATGGGCTCCGATTCCGACTGGCCCACCATGAGCGCGGCCGCCGACGCCCTCGACGAATTCGCCATCCCCTACGAGGCCGACGTCGTCTCCGCCCACCGCATGCCCACTGAGATGATCGATTACGGGCAGGGCGCAGCCGCGCGGGGCCTGCGCGTCATCATCGCCGGCGCCGGGGGAGCGGCCCACCTGCCCGGGATGCTCGCCGCCGTCACCGAGCTGCCGGTCATCGGCGTGCCCGTGCCGCTGAAGCATCTGGACGGCATGGACTCGCTGCTGTCCATCGTCCAGATGCCCGCGGGCGTGCCCGTGGCGACCGTGTCCATCGGCGGGGCCCGCAACGCCGGGCTGCTCGCGGCGCGCATTCTCGGCGCGGGGGAGGAGACGCGGGCCGAGCGGCTCCGCCGGGCCATGCGCGCCTTCCAGGGCGAGCTCGCCGACGCCGCCCACGCCAAGGGGGCCAGGCTCCGCGAGCGGACCGGGGGCGGGGCGGGTCCGGGCGCGCGCTGATCGCTCAGCGCCCCGCGTCGTCGCCACTGGTGCCCTTTGCGCCCACTGGTGCCATCCGCACTCACTGGTGCGATTCCCACCCACCGGTGCGGGCAGGACGCACCGCTCGGCGCGCACGGCACCACTCGGTGCGCAATGCACCGCTCGGTGCGCAATGCACCGCTCGGTGCTCCGGGGCAGAGGTGCTCCGGGGCGGGCGTTTCACTGCGCGTGTCCGGAGGCGAGCGGGCGGGGCGTTCGGGGCCGCAGGAATCGCTCGCTCACGAAGGTCGGTGATGGATCGCCTTGAAGGCGTCCTGCCAGAATTGATCCGACTCCCAGGACTTGTTGATTCCCATTGAGCTTAGTGGCACCGTGGGATGACGATTGAGGAGATCGCGCAGCCGTGCGGCCCATGATGAGTGAGGGCTAATGGTGAACAGGATGGTCTATAGGGCAACCAGTACTGGATAGAGCCGCTTTCGGGGTGTCGCGTTGGAATCGTCACGGTCGAAGATGCTCGGATCTGAGAGCCAGCGAATAGTGGGGCTGGTAGGAATCGTCGGGTAAACGCCGAGGAATCTGTTCCAGAGGCGGCCGTGATGTGCGCAGATATTTCGCACGCGCACGAAAGATCGAAGTCAGGAGGTGAGTACGGGATCCTGTACCCCAGGCTCTGGGCGACCGCCTTACGGTGAGTCGGCAGCAAGGCCTCGTAGAGGTGTTGGAGCTGTCCAAGGGTGAGCAGCTCGATGGCCAGCCACGAGGGAGGGGTTACTGGCGTTCCGTAAGTGGATACGTAGTGGCTCAAGGCGTCAGGGTAGTGCCAGAGGTCGGGGACCTCATCTCGGCTGCGTCGATTTCGTCTCGCGTTCCTGGTCTCCCTGGCTAGAGCCGCCAGTGAGTCGCTGAATCCAAGTTCGTCAGTGAAGTTCTTCCTTTCCAAATGCCAGAAAGGTCCACCTGATGCATGAGATGCCATTTGGTTTGAAATCGCCGCCCTTACTGCAACCTCGATGCGCTCGATCGCATCGATTACGAGCAGGCGAAGCTCGCGATCGAAAACGTAGAGATGAAGAACGTCGTCGAACGAAGTATCGCGCCTGAAGCGGTGCTCGGCTTCTCAGTCCTGAAATGGTAGCGAATATGGTGAGATCCTGTAGTATCCGATATGTCTGAGGTAGCGTTCTGCGCGCTCTCGATTCTGGATCTCCAGGCCGCGCTCGTGCAAGCGATCCACAAGTTGGGACTCGGTGAGTGGCGGCTTGTTGTAGGGGAGGTTGGGGTGGGACATGTGACGATAGTAGAAAAAGACCCCCCGATTTGGGCTGGTTCGGAGGAACGGGAAGCCTGGGGGTGTGGTGGATCCATCGTACACACCCGGAGGTGAGCGGCTGGGGCTCTTCGGGGTGATGAGGGCCACCCATCGGACGGCCCGAGCCTCTAGACTGGGCCCATGAGCATTCTTGTCGCAGGTGGCGCTGGCTACATCGGCGCCCACGTTGTCCGTTTGCTGCTCGAGCGCGGGGACGAGGTGATCGTCGTCGATGACCTGTCCTACGGATCCCCCAGCCGGGTCGAGGGCGCGACCCTCGTCGAGCTCGACGTCGCCGCTGGTGACGCCCCTGAGCGGCTCACCGAGGTCATGAGGGAGCGCGGCGTCACCGCCGTCATCCACTTCGCCGCCCGCAAGCAGGTCGGCGAGTCCGTCGCCCGTCCCGCCTGGTACTACCAGCAGAACGTCGGCGGCCTGGCCAACATGATGCTCGCCATGGAGGCCGCGGGCGTCGACCAGATGATCTTCTCCTCCTCCGCCGCCGTCTACGGCATGCCCCCCGTCGAGGTGGTCCCCGAGGACATCGACTGCCGCCCCATCAACCCCTACGGGGAGACCAAGCTCATCGGCGAGTGGATGATGGCCGACGCCGAGACCGCCTGGGGCCTGCGCTGGGCCGGGCTGCGCTACTTCAACGTCGCCGGCGCCGGCTGGGATGACCTGGGCGACATGGCCACCCTCAACCTCATCCCCATGGTCATGGACCGCCTCGCCAAGGGCGAGACCCCCAAGATCTTCGGCACCGACTACCCCACCCCGGACGGCACCTGCATCCGCGACTACATCCACGTGCGCGACCTCGCCGCCGCCCACATCGCCGCCCTCGACTACCTCGCCGGCGGCAAGGAGATGGCCGAGCACATCTTCAACGTCGGCACCGGCGTGGGGGCCTCCGTGCGCGACGTCGTTGCCAAGGTCATCGCGGCCACCGGGCTCGACATCGCTCCCGAGGAGCTCCCCCGCCGCGCCGGTGACCCGCCCCAGCTCATCGGCAACGCCGAGCGCATCGGCGCGGTGCTGGGGTGGAGGGCCGAGCACGACCTCGACGACATCGTCGCCTCCTCCTACTCCGCCTGGCAGGCCGATCCGAACCGGACGCACTTCGCCTGACCGGCCCCGCGCGGGACGCGCGTCACGGGACGCGCGTCACGGGACGCGCGTCCTGCGGGCTCCACGCGCATCCCGCGCGGAGCGCGTCGGCCGACGGCGGGGCGCGGGCCTCCCGGGCGCCGCGCCCCCGCCGTTCCCGGAACCGGTCTCGATCGCCACTTCGACCGGTCTCGATGGCGTTTTCGACCGGTCTCGGCTAGGGGCGGGGGAGGCCGCGTCGGTCGGTCGTGCCTGCTGAGAGGAAGCGAGTCGCCTCATCTGAGTCCCACGACGGTGAACTGATGAGCATTCCCATTCTCGGCCTGGGAATCCCCGCCGCCGGTCGGGACGATGATCACCGTGCAGCCCGGGGAGGGGATGGCCCGGAGTCGCCACCGCGCCCAGTCGCTCGAGACCTCGGCGGTGGGAAGGGGCACGACCAGCGATGGCTCCCCATTGGCGGGCGTGATCCGGAGGCTCACGCCGGGTCCCGCGGCACCGGGCGGCGCCGCTGCGGAGGTGAATGACGCGGCCGCGATGCTCGGGCTCTGCGCTGCGGGGATGGCCGTGCGCGTCCCTGTATCGAGGAGTGAGCCGATCCACGGCCCCTCCTCCGGTGCAGAGCGACCCGTGTCGCGGACGGGGGTGCTCCGCTCGGGAATCGTCACTGGGGCGCCGGCCGCGAGGGAGGCCTCCCGATTGAGGCCCAGCCCTCTGCCCATGGGGACCCCACCGCCCTCGCTGCCTTCTCCGAGCGCCGCGGCATCATCCACGTTGAGGGCGGTGATGTTCCACGCTGCGATATCAGGACTGACGGGGGCCTCCCGGCGCCGCGACCGCGGATCCGCTCCATCGCATCGCAGCACCCACCCGTTGAGGATCGTCGGTGGAGTGTGGGCGTGGGTTGGATCCGCGCATACGCCTGAGATCCGCGTCGAGGCGGAGAGATCCGAATCGGGGACCAGTGTGACATTGAAGCGGTAATAGCCGTTATCGCCGATGACCCGGGAGAGGGCGAAGGTGGAATGGCCGGCCGTTCCAGAGGCCAGGTCGGCGCTTCCGTGCTCATCGGGCAGTGCGCCCAGACGGGCGCCGTCGGTCAGGGCGAGCACCTCGGTGCCCACGAGGACGGCGGAGTCCGTGAGCTGCACGTCGGAGATATCGAGGGTGGTCCCATGCCCTGTCGGTCCCTCACTGATCGTGCGCGTGACTGTGGGCGCGCCGGTCATCGTGTCGAGGATCATCAGCACCTGCCCGCTGGGCGCAGACGCGAACGACCTATCCCTCGTGGTCACCATGAAGGCCACATGGCGCCGATCGGGACTGATCCTCAGCAGCGAGCCGTCGTCGAGCGCATTCCCGCCGGTCTCGATGGAGCCGTCGTTCTCCACGCGATAGGTCCACAGGATCGCGCCATCCTCGCCGTCGAGCCCTTGAAGAGCGCCGTCGGAGAGGATGATCGGGCCCCGAGCACCGGGGACCGCCTCAAGGACCTCCTGGCGGGATGCGGCCTCAAGCGTCCACGCCACATTGCTCGGCGCCCCCGTGGGGATGGTGGGCAGGGCGTCGTCGGGGATCGGCTCCGCGCGGCTCACGGTGGCATGAACACTGAGGTCGAGCGATGGGAGCAGGGCGAGGGCGGTGGCGATGATCAGGGAGAGCGCTGCGGCCGGTGCGAAGAATGCTCCCAGGGCGAGGACCCACCCGAGCGGGCGGCCCGGCGCACCGCTGTCCCTGCCGGAGGACTCCAACGAGGTGGAGCGCGTCCTCCCGGCGTCGTGCCCGCCCTGCTCGATCCTCGTGCCGCGGGGATGAGTCTCGTGGTGGATGAGGCGCAGGAGCCGAATCACCCAACCGGTGCCCGTGAGCGCGGCGGCCGCGGCGAGGAGCACGGGTCCCAGGGGCCGCTCCCCACTCCTCATGAATGACTGCCACCACGGGTGGAGGATCACTACGGCGACCACTCCACTGGACAGCGCGATCGACGTCACCCGGGCGCCGTCGCCGAGCCGACTCGAGCCGGGCTCCGGGAATACGAGTGCGGCTCCGAGGAGCGCGTGGAGCAGCGCGAGGCCGACGGCTGCTAGCACCGTCCGCTGCGCCCCGCCCCACTCCTGACCGCAGTGCAACAGCCATAGCCCGACGGCCATCGCGGCGAGCGCGGTCGCAAGGGAGCCCCGGCTCGCCGCCCGTAGAACCCGGGACAGGGGGCCCTCGCGGCTGTCCACGGCGGTCGCTGCCGAACGGGATCGGATCATGACCATCCTCCGGGGGTCATGGTGCGGACGGAGCGACCGACGGGAACATCGGCGGGATCATCGGCGGAGCGGCGGGCCATCGCCAGTGGCGACGCATGAGGGGAGGGGGTCATGGTTCCGGATTATGGCCTGGAGGCCGACGGTGGGCGGGCCGATTGGGCTCGGCCGCAGTGGGGAGTGGGGCCCTGCCCGCTTCCCAGGGCGACGGGCGCCTGAGGCGGGCCGGCCTCCCGGGCGCCGCGCCCCCGCCGTTCCCGGAACCGGTCTCGATCGCCACTTCGACCGGTTTCGATGGCGTTTTCGACCGGTCTCGGCGAGGAGGGTTCTGGGGGCGAGCGCGAAGTGGCGAGGTTTGAGGATTGCTCGGGCTCCGGGAAGGGGCGAGTGCGGCGCGAGCCCCACGAGCTGGCCTCTGGCCTGGGCAAACGCAAGTCATGGCGGCGTGTCAGAAAAAGGAATCCTCAAACCTCGCCATTAAGGGTCGCGCCGCGATTCCCGCGCCTGTGCTTGACGTCATCGTGGGAGGTGGGGCTGAGCTGGTCGACGGCCTAACCGAACCACGGCTGCGCAGGTGGTATGGGTGCTGGAGAGGCTGATCCCATCTGCTCTTCAGTCCAGTAGTTGGGGGCTTCGTCGTGCGGTGCATGTGTTGACACGGGGCGATCGGGGCTGAATCCCTTCTGACGGGAATTTGTATAGATGAAAAATAGACCAATCATGAGCAGGATGATCAAAATCGCGACCCAAGTGCGCCCCCGGTCGTTCCCGGAACCGGTCTCGATCGCCACTTCGACCGGTCTCGATGGCGTTTTCGACCGGTTTCGATCACCACTTCGACCGGTCTCGGCGGGTTAGGCGGCGGCTGAGCGCAGGCGCGCCCGGCCGACCGCCATGCCGACCGCGGTGATCGCCACGGCGAACAGGGCGCACACGCCGATGTCCCCGTACAGTGGCGCGAGCGCCTCGGCCGACGTCGAGGAGGATTGGAAGGCCTCGCGGATGGGCTGGTTGGCCCAGTATGCGGGGGTGAGTGCGGAGACCTGCTTGACGGCGTCGGGCATGTAGCTCAGCGGCAGCCAGGCCCCGCCGAGGAAGGAGAAGACGAGCCCTCCGATATTCGCCACCGCGTTGGACGCGTTCTCGCTCATCCTCAGCTGCCCCATGAGGAAGCCGACGGCGATCCCGACCATGGCGTAGGCCAGCAGGGCCGTCGCGGCGACCCCGTGCAGGGGCAGCGCCGTGCTCAGCGTTCTCAGCCCCAGCGCCCCCACTCCCAGGATGTAGGTGACGGCCCATCCCACGATCCCGATCACCGCCAGCCCCGCTGACAGCCCGATATTGCGTCGCATGACCGGCTCCGGGGAGGCGCTCATGCGCACGCGCAGGGGTCTGCGCCCCAGAACCCGCATGATGAGGCTCGCGATATTCGTGGTGAAGGCGAAGATGGAGTACAGGGCCATGGATAGGAACACCATGAATGCCGTCGGCATGGGCGCCGCCTCCTCGGCGATCACCCTCGCGGGAGCGCTCGCCCTCATCGACGTCGTCGCGGCCGCGACTGCCTGCTCGGCGTTCCCCGCGGTCGTTGCCCGGTAGGCCAGCGCCTGCTCCACGTAGGCGGTCACCTGCTCCGCCATCAGGGGCGCCTCGGAGGAAGAGGGGGCCAGGACGATATCGACGCGCGGGACGGCGGCCTCGGCGTCGGACAGGGCCGTGCCCCCTCGCGCCTGCTCGGCCGCCTTCTCCACGCCGTTGCCCAGGCCGGAGGGGATGATGGCGATCAGCTCGACCCGGTCCTGGGCGAGGGCATCCTGCATGGCGCGGCGCGAGTCCTCGAGCGCCACGGCCTCGCCGTTGGCCTCCATGAAGGCGGTCAGCCCTGCCGAGACCGGGCTGCCATCGCGGTCGATCACTGCCAGGGGGACGTCGGCCTGCGCCAACTCGGTGGTGGTCCGCCCGCCCTGGGCGACACCGGTCAGCAGGCCGAGCATATTGACCGCCACCAAGAAGATGAGGGCGTAGATCCAGTGCCCGCGGGCGATGCGCAGGGACGTTTTAAAGGCGCGCATGGCTCATCCTCCTCATGCGGATCGTGGCGACGACGGCGAGCGCCGCGGTCATGGCGGCCATGGCCCCGATCGCGGTGGCGAAGGAGGACAGGGTGTCGTAGTAGAGCAGTGAGTAATAGGCGCGGGCCGACTGCCACAGGGGGTTGAGATGGGCCAGCCACGGCACCGAGCTCTCCACCGAGTCCGCCAGCCTCTGGGAGGGCTGGCCGTAGAGGCCGGTGAACAGGGACAGGAGGGAGCTCAGGGCCATGGTGATCCCGGGGCTCAGACGCGGCACCGTCCCCAGGACCGCGCCGGCGGTGCTGAACAGCAGGGAGGATGCCGCCACCGCCAGGAAGGCCCATGGCCAGTGGATCCCGAAGCCCACCCCGCACACGCCGCGCATGTAGAGGAAGCCGCTCACCAGGCATGCCGTCAGCGTGACCCATGCGGCCGCCAGAACACCGGCCAGGACCCTCCAACGGGGGATGGCGGCCAGCGTGCGGCGCGCGCCCGTCGGGGAGGAGCCCGCCACCACGGACTGGACGGAGACCATCGCCATGCTCATGCCCGAGGCGGCGGCGAAGGCCAGCAGGGCGAAGTAGTAGCGGGCGGTCGACGTGCCGGACGAGGGCGTCACCTGGGTCTCCTTGATCAGTTCAGGGCCTGATCCGAGCTGGTCGAGGATCCGTTGCGCGCCGGCGATGCGGGCGCCGGCGTCCTCGGGCGAGGCGGCGTCGGCCGCGGTCTGCGCTGAGACGGACTCCCCCAGGGCGGCGGAGCGGGCGTAGGAGTCCAGAGCCCACCGCAGGGCCGTCGAGGTGTCCGAGGCCGCGCCCCCGGTGGTCAGCTGCAGGGTGGGAGCGCCGTCCTTGACGAGGACGTATCCCTGGATGTCGCCGTTCTCGGCGGCGGTGCGGGCGGTGTCCTCATCGGGGTACTCGGTGAGGACGGCCAGGCGGGTCTCGACATCCGGGGCGGAGATGCCCTCCATGAGCCCACTCAGCCCCGGAGCGTCGTCGTAGGCCTGATCGGTGACCGCGCCGAGCGGCATGGGGGTCAGCTCGGAGTCATCGATCCCCTGGAACATGGCCATGAAAACAGTGGCCAGAACGAGGGGGAACATGAGTGTCCAAACGAGCATGGACCTCTCGCGCACCAGGACGCGCAACTGGTGGGTGAAGACAGCGCTCATGTCACGCCTCATCCCGCAGTGCTCGGCCGGTGATCTCCAGGAAGACCTCGTTGAGGGTGGGGGGCTCCGAGACCACGCGCCCGACGACTGCGCCCGAGGCGCTCAGCGCCGCCAGGACGTCGGCGAGGTTGTGGGAGCCTGGGCGGCACTCGATGGTCAGCTCGGTGGCGGGGGCGCCGTCGGGGCCCGTGGAGGCCGAGCGGACGCAGGGCAGGCGGCGGACGGACTCGAGGAGGGCGTCCGGCAGCGGGGAGGGCTCAACGACCTCCGCCCTGATCCTCTCGCCAGTGCCGATCATGGCCTTGAGCTCGTCGGCGGTGCCGGAGGCGACCTCGCGCCCGTGGTCCATGATGACGATCCGGTCGCACAGCTCCTCGACCTCCTCCATGTAGTGGGAGGTGTAGATGACCGTGGCGCCGGCGGCGTTGAGGCGGCGAATGCCCTGGAGGATGGCCTCACGGCTCTGCGGGTCGACGGCGACCGTGGGCTCGTCGAGGATGATGAGGTCGGGATGGTGGGCGATCCCGCAGGCGATGTTGAGTCGGCGCAGCAGCCCGCCGGAGAGTCTCCTGGGGCGGAACCCGGTGAAGGACTCCAGGCCGACGAAGGCGATGGCCTCCTCGACCAGCCCGCGACGGTGGGCGCGATCGGTGACGTACAGGGCGCAGAAGGCGTCGATGTTCTCCCGCACCGTCAGCTCGTCGAAGACGGCGACCTCCTGGGGGATGAGGCCGATGCGGCGCTTGAGGCCGTAGGCGGTGGCGCTCATCGGCTCGCCGAACACGCGCACGTCGCCGCGGTCGTAGGTGAGCAGCTGGAGCAGGCAGGAGATGGTGGTGGTCTTGCCGGAGCCGTTGGGCCCCAGCAGCCCCAGGATCTGCCCTCGCGGGATGCGCAGGGACAGCCCGTCGACGGCGGTCAGGTCGCCATAGCGCTTGACGAGGCCCTTGAGCTCGACGGCGGGGGCGGACGGCGCGGCGCCCCGCGGGCCGGGCGCCGCCGACGCGGTGGACGGGCCGGAGCGTGGAGTCGCGTTCATGGTTCCTCTCCCAGGGGCACGGGGATGCGATGACTCCATGGTCCCGGGAGCACGGCGACGCGGCCAGTGCCTGAACTCACCGGCTCACCGGCCCAGGGGTGACTTCTGTCAGGGGGGCGCCCGCTCACGAGGCCCCCCGCGCGAGCGCCATTCCCGCGCGGGGCGCCCCGTGCGGGCGCGGTGGGCGCTGGCGGCCTGTGCGATCATCGGCACGTGAAGGTTCTGGCGGATAAGGCCGTCCTGCTCGCCGGCGGGCTGCTCCTCCTCGTCGGCCTCGGTCCGCCCGGCCCCATGGCCGTCTCCTGCCTGCTCATCGCCATCACCATGAGCGCGGCCGCCTCCGCCTGGGAGGGGCGGGCCCGGGGCGTCCTCGCGCCCCTGCCGGCCCTGGCGATCGTCGCGCTCACCCCGCTGGGACTGCCGGGAGCGCCGTTGGCCGTGTACGACGTCGTGCGCCGCCTCCGCCTCGGGGACTTCCCCGGCCACGGCCGGAGCGCGACCCCTGCCCGCCCCGGTCGCGATGCCCTCAGTGGCGCCGACGTCGTCACCGCCGCGGGCGCCGCCCTCGCGGCCGCAGCGCTCCTGCGTTGGGATGGGCGACCACTCGCCTGGGCCGGCGTCCTCGCCGGCGCGGCGTCGGTCCTGGCGCTGCGCAGCGCGGACGAGCAGATGCAGCGCGCCCGCCTGCTCGCCGCCCACGATGATCTGCGCGCCAGGTTCCGCTCCCTGCGGGCCTCCCGCGCCGAGCTGGTCGAGGCCCAGGAGCACCGGGCGCGCGCCGCGACCCTGGCCGAGCGCACGCGCATCGCCCACGACATGCATGACACGGTGGGGCACCAGCTCACGCGCCTCCTGTTCCAGGTGCGGGCCCTGCAAACCGTCCACGTGGGCGATGCCGCGATGGCCGGAGCCCTGGACGGCCTCGGCTCGGGCCTGGAGGAGTCGCTGAGCGCGATGCGCGCCTCCGTCCACGCCCTGTCCGACGACGGCGTCGACCTCGCGGTCGCCCTCCACGCCCTGGCGGGCTCCAGCCCCGTGCCGCGGGTCGGCGTCGACTGCGACGTCGATGAACCGCCACCCGCGGCCGTGTCGCGCTACATCGTCGCCGTCGTGCGCGAGGCCCTCACCAATGCCGCCCGCCACGGCGGCGCGGGCAGCGCGCGCGTGGCGGTCGCCGACTTCCCCGGCTTCTGGCGGGTGAGCGTGAGCAACGACGGCGTGGCGCCGGCCCGCCTCGATATCGGCGCGGGGGCCGACGGCGATGGGATGGGGATTCGCTCCATGGATGAGCGGGTGCGGGCCCTGGGCGGTACGCTCCGCGTGGAGCCGCGCCCGGTGTTCACGGTCACGGTGACGATCGCGAAGAGCGGGAGGAACGAGCCGTGAGAGTCCTGGTGGTCGACGACGACACCCTCATCGCCCAGTCCCTGGCGACGATCCTCGGGGCGCAGGACGACATCGAGGTGGTCGGCACCGGCTCCAGTGGGGCCGAGGCGATTGAGCGCCACCGCGAGCTGTCGCCCGATGCGCTGCTCATGGACATCCGCATGCCCGGCATGGACGGGCTCGCCGCGGCCGAGCAGATCCTCTCCCAGGACCCGGGCGCGCGGATCATCTTCCTGACCACCTTCGCCGACGACGACTACATCGTCCGCGCCCTGAGGATGGGGGCGCGCGGCTACCTCATCAAGCAGGACATCGCGCAGATCGCCCCGGCACTGCGCAGTGTCATGGCGGGGGTGAGCGTCCTCGAGGGGCAGGTGCTCGAGCGCACCACCGTGCTGCGGGCCGACGCCGACCGCGGGCGGCAGGTGCGCACACGGGCCTTCGCGCCGCTGACGGACCGGGAGTTCGAGGTGGTGCGGGGCGTGGCCGAGGCCCTGGACAATGAGGAGATCGCGGCGCAGTTGTTCATGAGCGTGGGCACTGTGCGCAACCACATCAGCTCGATCCTGGCCAAGCTGGGGCTGCGCAACCGCACGCAGATCGCCGTGCGCTACTACCGCGCCGAGGCCGGTTGACGCCGGGGCGGCTCGTGGCCCCGCTTGCGCCGGAGCGCGCTTCAGGGAGCGGGGCGGGCGAGCCCGCACTGTCTCTCAACCGGTCTCGATGGCGATAACGACCGGTTTGGATCAGGGAGGGGGCGCCCCACTGACTCGCGCTCGACGAGCTCGACGGGTACTTCCACCCGCTCCTCCCTCCTCGTGCCCAGCGCCAGGGCGACCGCCTCCTGGCCCACCCGGGCGAAATCCAGGCGCACGGTGGTCAGCGGGGGCGTGGTGGCGCTCGCATGCGGGTGGTCGTCGACGCCGACCACGGAGATGTCGTCGGGAATCCTCGCCCCGGCCCGCGCCAGGCCGGAGAGCAGGCCGATCGCCAGGTCGTCATTACCGCACAGCACGGCTGTCGCCCCGCTGCGGGTCAGCGCCGCGGCGGCCCTCTCGCCGGTCGTCGTGCCCCATCCCGTCGCCACGGGTTCGGGCGCCTCGAGCCCGGCGCCGGCCATGACCTCGCGCCATCCCGCCAGGCGGGGATCGGGGTGCCCTGCGGAGGGCACGCCGACATAGGCCACGCGCGTGTGCCCCAGGCCGAGCAGGTGCTCGCAGGCCATGACCGCGCCCGCGTGATCATCGGTCCAGGCCCGCTTGAGGCCGCCGTCATCGGGATGGGGGTAGCCCCCTGCGACGGCCAGCGGCAGCCCCTCGGGCAGATCGTGCAGCGCCGCCAGGCCCAGGGAGTCGAACTCCAGGACGACGACGGCGTCCAATCGCGTCCCCAGCGCCTGCAGGAGCGCCTCCCGGCGGCGGGCCGGGGAGGCGGAAAGGACGTGAATGCTCAGATCCGCGCCGTGCTCCTGAGCCGCCTCCAGGACCCCGGAGAGGGTTGCCCAGTACCCCGTGCGCGCCAGCCCGGAGGACAGGACGAGCAGGCGCGGCAGATCCGCCCGCCGAGTGGTGTAGCCCAGGCTGCGCGCGATCCGCTGGACACTCCCGGTGGCCGCGGGCCTGGCCGTGGTGCGGCCCGCAGCCAGGGCGCGGGACGCGGTGGCCTTGGAGACCCCCGCGCGCCGGGCGACGTCGGCGAGCGTCGGCGGTCTCCAGG
Source organism: Actinomyces denticolens (assembly GCF_002072185.1). Classification (GTDB taxonomy): domain Bacteria; phylum Actinomycetota; class Actinomycetes; order Actinomycetales; family Actinomycetaceae; genus Actinomyces; species Actinomyces denticolens. The sequence continues at coordinate 245 of NZ_MVIW01000018.1, read as the reverse complement.
GGCGCGGCCAGCGCCCCTGGCTGTGATCGTCCGACTGGCTCATGCCCGCATCCTAGGCGGGTGCGGGCCCGGGGCCCCTCATGCCCCGCGACGGCGCATGAGCGCCCCTCCCGTGGCCGCGATGGCCACGGCGGCGGCCGCGGTCACGGCCGCGGGGGACCCGGTGCTGGCCAGCGGCCCGTTCCCCGCCCCGCCGCTCGGCGGGGCGGTGGGCGCGGGCGAGGGGCTCGGGGCCGCGGGGCCCG
>NZ_MVIW01000017.1 GCF_002072185.1 Actinomyces denticolens | reverse complement strand
GGCGCGGGGGCGGCCGCCTGGGGCGCCGGTGCGGCGGCGGGGGTCTCGGGCGCCGCCTGGGGCGCCGGGGCCGCCTCGGGGGCGGGGGCGGAGCCCGCCTCACCGGGCTCGCCGATGATGGCCAGGACGGTGCCGACCTCGACGGTCTCGTCCTCGGGGACACGGATCTCGAGCAGGACGCCCGAGGCGGGGGCGGGGACCTCGGTGTCGACCTTGTCGGTGGCGACCTCGACCAGGGGCTCGTCGGCGGTGACGGTGTCCCCGACGGCCTTGAGCCAGGAGGAGACGGTGCCCTCGGTGACGGACTCGCCCAGAGCGGGCATCTTCACGGATTCAGACATGAGTGGACTCTTTCCTTGGGAGTTCTCGGCAGGACCTTCGTGGGGCGCGGGCCCCGGTGGATCAGCCGTGATTGTGCAGCGGCTTCCCGGCGAGGGCCATGGCGGCCTCGCCGAGGGTCTCGTTCTGGGTGGGGTGGGCGTGGACGAGCGAGGCGACGTCGTGGGCGTCGGCCTCCCAGGAGACCATGAGCTGGCCCTCACCGACCTGCTCGCCCATGCGGGCTCCGATGGCGTGGAAGCCCAGGATGGGGCCATCCTTGAGGCTGACGAGCTTGACGAAGCCCTGCGTGCCCAGGATCTGGCTCTTGGCGTTGCCCGCGACGTTGAACTCGGCGGTGGTGATCGCGTCCTCGCCGTGGAGCTCCTTGGCCGCGGCCTCGGACAGGCCCACGGAGGCGATCTCCGGCTCGCAGAAGGTCACCTTGGGGACGAGGACGTCGTCGACCGGAGTGGGGTCGAGGCCGGCGATCTTCTCGGCCACGACGATGCCCTGGGCGAATCCGCGGTGGGCGAGCTGGACGCCGGGGACGATGTCCCCCACGGCCCACACGCCGGGGACATTGGTGCGGCCGTACTCGTCGGCGAGCACGAAGCCGCGGTCCATGGCGACCCCGGCCTCCTCGTAGCCGAGGTTCGCGGTGGCCGGTCCCCGGCCCACGGCGATGAGCAGGACCTCCGCGTAATAGGTGGTGCCGTCGGCGGCGCGCACGGTGACGGAGTCCTCATGGCGCTCGACGGACTCGAACATGGTCGAGGTGCGGAAGGCGATCTTGCGCTTGCGGAAGGCGCGCTCCAGCTGCTTGGAGATGGCCTCGTCCTCGTTGGGGACCAGGCGGGGCAGGCCCTCGATGATCGTTACCTGGCAGCCGAGCGAGGCCCATGCGGAGGCGAACTCGACGCCGATGACGCCACCGCCCAGGATGACCGCCGAAGCGGGGACGTGGTCGAGCTCGAGGGCCTGCTCGCTGGTCATCACCGGGCCGGAGATCTCCTGGCCGATGTCCTTGGAGTAGGAGCCCGAGGCGAGGACGATGTTCTTGCCGGTGATGCGGCGGCCGTCGACCTCGACGGCGTCGGGGGCCACGAGGCGGCCCCAGCCCTGGATGAGGTCGATTCCCCGGGAGGCGACGAGGCCCTGCAGGCCCTTGTACATGCGCGAGATGATGCCGTCCTTGTAGGTCTTGACGGCGGGCATGTCGATGCCCTCCAGGGCGGCGCGGATGCCGAGGACGGAGGCCTCCCTGACCGTGTCAGCGGTCTCGGCGGCGTGGAGGATGGCCTTGGTGGGCACGCAGCCGCGGTGGAGACATGTGCCGCCCACCTTGTCGGCCTCGATGAGCGCGACCCTCAAACCGAGCTGGGCCCCGCGAAGCGCGGCCGCGTACCCGCCCGAACCGGCGCCCAGGATGACCATGTCGTAGACGGTGTCTGTCACAGAATCTCTCCTCGATGGTGAGTTGTCCGAGTCGCCCACCGCTCAGGTGGGCGGTTGGTCCCGCACGACATTGTGTCACCCATGCATGGGTGACAGACATCGGAATGCCCTGTCGATCGGGGACATGAGTCCCAAGTGACCTGTGAATCGAGTCACTTGGTGACTGCTCGGAGGTACTCCAGGAGCGTTGCCACTCCGTGGCCCGTCCCCCCTGTGGGGGTGCCTCCCCACGGGGCGCGCTCATTGAAGGCGGGGCCGGCGATGTCCAGATGTGCCCAGGGCGTGGTCCCGACGAACTCGCGCAGGAACAGGCCGGCGGTCAGCATCCCTCCAGCACGGCTGCCGACGACCGCGTTGCGCAGCGCCGCGTAAGGGCTGTCCAGGCCGGAGCGCAGCTGCTCGGGCAGGGGCATGGCCCAGAACGACTCGCCGGCGCCCGCGGCCGCGCGCGCGACGGCGTCTCGGACGGCCGGGGTGCCCATGACCCCGGAGACATGGTCGCCCAGGGCGACGATCTGCGCGCCGGTGAGGGTGGCGACGTCGAGCACCGCGTCGGGCCCCTCCTCGACGGCGCGGGCAAGGGCATCGGCCATGACGAGCCGGCCCTCGGCGTCGGTGTTGGTCACCTCCACCGTCGTGCCGCCGCGCATGGTGATGATGTCGCTGGGGCGCTGCGCCCCGGGGCCGGGCATGTTCTCCGCCAGGGCGAGCCACGCGGTCACGCGCACGGGCAGCTCGAGCCGAGCGGCGGCCAGGACGGCACCGAGCACGGCGGCCGCGCCGGCCATGTCGGACTTCATCTCCGGCATCGAGGCGGGCGGCTTGAGGGACAGCCCGCCGGAGTCGAAGGTGATGCCCTTGCCGACGAGGGCCACATGCGCCCCGGGCGCCGGGGGCGCCCAATCGAGCCGGACGAGGCGGGGCGGGTTGGCCGCCCCCTGACCGACGGCCAGGATCCCCCCGAAGCCCCCCTCGGCCAGTGCGCTCTCGTCGAGGACCTCCGCACCGACCCCGGCGGTGCCGGCGGCCTGGACGGCGCGCTCGGCCAGGACCTGCGGGGTGAGGCTGTTCGGCGGCTCGTTGACCAGGTCGCGCGCGAGGGTCACGGCCTCGCCCAGGGCTGTCGCGCGACTCAGGGCCTCCTCGGCCCCGGCCCCACCCGCCAGCGGCGAGGGGACGGTGATCGACGCCGGCGGGGCGGTGGCCGCGGGCCTCCGGCCGCTCCACGCGTACGCGCCGGTCATGGCGCCCTCGGCGACGGCGATCAGATCGGCGGGCTCGGCGCACGGCAGGGCGAGGACGACGCGCTCCACGCCGGCCGACTCGCGGGCGGCGCGGCCCGCGGCCCGGGACAGCACACCGGCGCGCGCCTGGCCCAAGGCGGCGGCGTCGCTCTCAGCGCTCCGGGCGAGGGCCAGGCCGCGCCCGGTGCCGACCACGAGGATCGTCGGCGCGCCGATCGTCGCGCCCGGAGCGGCGACGGCCCCGGAGGGGACCCTCACCACCGCGTCGAGGGCACCGGTGAAGCCGAGGGGGGCGAGGAGCGCCTCGAGGGCCTCGACGTCGACCCCCTCGAGGGAGGCTCCTGGGGACAGGATGCTGGGAGCGCCCCCGCCGGTCGGAGACTCGGCCGCGAGGACGAGGACGTCGGCGTCGATCCCCGCCGCGGGCGCTGGTGCGATGTGGAGAGTGCTCACGGATGGAGATGGTATGCCCGGTGGTACCGTCATGGTGCCGAAGGGGCTCTCGCGGCGCGGCAGCCCCTGAGCCGCCCGGCGAGCGCCGGACGGCCGGCGGCGCGGGTCGGGCCGATCGGGCCGGGCAGTGCCCGTGCCCCCAGCCGCGACCCACCGCGCCCGACGCGGATGAGCACGAAGGAGCACGATGGACGATCGCCCCGAGGTCCGATCGACGGAGGACCGTCGTCGACCCGCGCGAGGCCTGAGCCGCATTCTCGTGGGCGTCACGGCGGTCTTCGGCCTGGCGGTGCTCTGGCCCGCCCTCGTCTCCCTCATCCGGCATCCCGATCAGGCGCCCGTCCTGGACTCGATCGATGCCGTTGCCGGTGGTCTCTACCTCATGCTCGCGGTGTGCATGGCCCACAACGGCCGCCGGATGCGGATGATCGGCTGGGTCTGCCTGGGCGGGCTGCTCACCGGCGCGATGCTGCTGGGGCTGCTCACGATCACGGGGACCGCGCCGGAGCTCGAGGCCTCCTTCCTGGCCCACGGGGGGCGCGGGCACGGTTATCTCCCCCTCGTGCTGCCCGTGATCGCGGCGATCTGGATGTGGATGAGCGATCCCCGGCGCATCGTCGTCCACGCGGAGATGATCACCGACCTGGCCTCCGCCCGCTCGGACAAGGCCGGCAGGGGCCGCTCCAGCGGCGGGGCGGAGTAGACGGGGCCGCCCACTGGACGGGGCCGCCCACGGCCGACCGGTTCACCGGTGGCGGTCCCGCCACCGCGCCTGGACGCGCGACCCCAGCGAGGTCCGCAGCCGCGAGGCCTCGAGGGCGGCGTGCTGGTGGCGGTAGAGGCGCCGCACCATCTCGTCCTGGTCCACCCAGCCCAGCAGCACCCGATCGCCCCTGTCGTCCCGGGCGGCCCCCGTTCGCAGCCGGCCGGGGCCCGCCCCCGGAGCGCCCGCCTCGACCACCGGCAGACCGGAGGCCCTGGAGTCGACGAGCGCCTTCAGGACCGCCGTCGTGCCGCTCGAGACGTCGATGACCTCTTGATCGAGTGGCAGTTCGCCGACCGTCCGGGGCGCCTGGCCCCGACGCTCCTCCAGGGCCGCCTGAGCCAGCGCCACGGCGCTGACGCAGCCGAGCAGGCGCCGGTGGGCGGCTGCTGGGCCCGGACCGCCATCGCCGCCTCCCGCGCCCCCGCCCGCGGCGCCCGGCCCCTCGGCATCGTCAGGGGCCCCGGCGTCGGCCACGACGGGCAGGCTCGTGCTCCCCGAGGCCCGTACGACCCTGGCCGCCCGGGCCAGGGACGTCGAGGCCGTGAGAACCGCGGGGGGCTCGTGCATGAGGTCGCGGGCGGTCGCCCGGCCGACGATCGTCGCGTCGACCGGATCGTCGATGTCCTCGCCCCGGCGCCGCAGCTCCTCGGTGTAGATCGTGGTGCGGGTGAGGAACCTGCTGGTGACCGTCGCGATCGCCACGGCGAGCATGAGTGGGCTGAGCAGGCCGTACTGACCGGTCATCTCGATGATGAGGATGACGGCGGTCAGCGGGGCCCTCGCCGATCCGGTGAACACCGCCCCCATGCCGACCACGCCGAACACGGCGACGCCGGTGGGGGTGGGCGCCACGAGGGAGCCGAGCCATGCGCCGAGGGTCCCGCCGATGAGGAGCGAGGGCGCGAACACGCCCCCCACGAAGCCCACGCCCATCGTGAGCGAGGTGGCCGCGATCTTCGCCGCGGTCAGGGCGAGGAGGGCCGTCGTCGTGTACTCGTTGTCCAGGGCCCGGCCCAGGACGGCGGATGATTCCCCGTACATCTCCGGGATGGCCAGGAGCAGCGCCCCGAGGGCGAGGCCGCCGACGGCCGGGCGCGCCCACTGCGGCAGGCGCATCGCGTCGAGGAGATCGCGGCACCCGTCTGCGGCCAGGAAGCGGCAGCGGGAGAAGGCGATGCCCACCAGGCCGCCCAGTGCGCCCAGGAGCGCGACCCAGCCGAGCTGGGCGTCGCCGTCGAGGGACAGCGAGGGCAGCGACAGGGACAGGGTCGTGCCCAGGAGGTGGTGGGACAGGACGGAGGAGGACACCGAGGCCAGCACAACGAACGCGAAGGCATCCACCGTGAAGTCCACGAGGATGACCTCCATGGCGAAGAAGGCGCCGGCCAGGGGCGCGTTGAAGGCCGAGGCGATGCCCGCGGCCGTTCCCGCCGCGGTGAGCATCCGGGCCGATCTCACGGGCAGCCCCAGGGCGCGCCCGACGACGCTGCCGGCCGAGGCGCCGAGCTCGGCGATCGGCCCCTCGGGACCGACCGCCCCGCCGCCCCCGATGGTCAGGATCGCCGCTCCTGTCGAGGCGAGCGCCGGGACGGGCGCCACGGTGCCATCGCCGCGCCGCGCCGACCAGATGACCCCGCCGACGCCGTGGCCCGTCGTCGTGCGCCCGAGGACCGCCATGAGCGGGCCCACGAGCGCGCCGGAGATGACCGGGGCCAGGAGCACGAACCATCGTCCGGCGAAGGAGAGGAGGCCCTGGGAGGGGCCCATGGCCTCGGTGTAGTCCTCGGCCCCGGTGAGGAGACGGGTCCAGGAGTCGATGCCGATGCGGAACAGGACCGCGCCGCCCCCCGAGACGAGCCCGACGACGACCGCCAGGGCGAGCAGCCCCGAGCGGTGGTAGCGCAGGAGGCGCAGGGCGGCCCCCCTGGCGCGCACGGCAGTGGCGGCGCCCCCTGGCGCGGGCGGCGTCATTCCCCGCGGGGCGCGAGGTTCTCCACCGCGATGGGCGTGGCCTCGTCGTCCCGGGCGATGCCCCACACCTGGCTGTAGAAGGACAGCTCGTCGGCCAGGGCCTTGCGGATGTTCGCGCCCAGGCGGAAGCCGTGGCCCTCGCCCTGGAAGACCTCGAGGGCCACCGGCAGGCCCTTGGCGCGCGCCGCTTCGAACATGGAGGTGGCCTGATCGGCCGGGACGATGGAGTCGTTCGAGCCCTGCAGCAGCAGGAGGGGCGCGTGGATGGAGTCCACGTGGTTGATGGGGGAGCGCTCGGCCAGCAGGGGATCATCGATGCCGTCCGCCCCGATGAGCTCCTGGACGTAGTGCGACTCGAACTTGTGGGTCTCCTGGATGAGCATCCGCAGGTCGGCGACGCCGTAGAGCGAGGTCGCCGCGGAGAACACATCGGAGCGGGTGATCGCCGAGAGCACGGTGAACCCTCCGGCCGACGAGCCGCGCACCGCGACCCTGGAGCCGTCGACCCGGCCCGCCTCGATGAGGTGGCGGGCGCCGGCGACGACGTCCTCGACCTCGCCCACGCCCCAGGCGCCGTTGAGGGCCCGGCGGAAGGCGCGCCCGTAGCCGGTCGAGCCGCGGTAGTTGACCTCCAGGTAGGCGAAGCCGCGGGACGTCCAGTACTGCACCTTGAGGTCGTAGACCGAGCGGGACATGGCGGACGGGCCGCCGTGCACCTGGACGATGAGCGGGGGCAGCTCGTCCTCGGGGCCCGCGTGCTCCACCGAGGCCGGGGGGTAGAAGAAGCCATGGGCGGTCACGCCGTCGGAGGAGGGCCACGAGATCGTCTCCGGCAGGGACACGCCGCGCTCGGCGGGCCCGAAATCGCTCGAGCCGCGCAGCACGGCCACCTCGCCGCCGGAGATCTCGATGATCCCCGGCAGCTCGCGCTCGTTGCCCGCCAGCATGACGACCCGGCCGTCGGTGGCGGCCACATTGCCCAGGGGCTGCCAGCCGGTCGCCCACTCCTCGAGCTCGCCATTGGCCAATTTGATGGTGCCCAGGTGCCACACGGAGTCCCTCGTCCACGAGGCGATGAGGCGCTCGCCGTCGAGGACGTCGAAGGAGTGGGGCCCCAGCTGCCAGGCCGGCTGGGTGAAGGTCGCGTCCGTGGGGTGCAGGGGACGGGTCCGCAGCCGCTCGCTCCAGCCGGTCCGCGCGGTTCCGCGCCGGGGGAACCCCTCCGTGCGGTACAGGTTCCAGAAGCCGGAGGCGTCCGAGACGTGGATGAGCTCGCACTCCTCCGTCCAGCGCGGCTCGGCGGCCCCGTGCCCATCGCCGCCGCCGACCAGCGCCTGCTCGCCCAGGGTCCCGTCGGGCAGCAGGTCGCCCACGTGCAGGGCGGCGTTGTCCCAGGGCATCCACGGGTGGTCCCAGGACAGCCAGGCGAGGTGGCGCCCGTCGGGCGAGAGCGTGGGGGAGGAGACGAAGTCGGTCCCCGACACGATCGTGCGCACCGGGGCGTCGTCGCGCGCGGCCGAGCCGTCCAGAGGGATGGCGACCAGCGTGTTGATGGCCCTGCCCTCGCCGCGGTGGTCCTCGCGCACGGCGTAGACGAGGCCGCGCTCGGTGTCGATCTCCAGATCCCCGTGGCGCACGTCGCCGTAGATCGTCAGGGGGACCAGGCCGCGCAGTCTGTGCGCGACGTCGAAGCGGTAGAGGCGCCCGTCGCCCGCGTGGGAGACCACGATGATCCCGGAGTCGACGGCGTAGGCGCGCCCGCCGTACTCGTGCACCCGGGTGCGCGCGTCGACCAGCTCGTCGCCGGGGGTCAGGGGCAGGACCTCCCCGATGCGGCCCGCGCCGTCGCGGCGCAGCAGCACCTGGCGGCCGGAGTCGGTGGCGCGCCGCTCCACCCAGTAGGTGTCGGGGCCATCGACGCGCACCTGCGAGAGGTTGATCGTGCGGCTGGTGATCGTTCCGGGCGAGATGGGCGAGGGCCAACTGCCATAGGGCGCGATCGTGGTCATGCTTCCTCCTCGAGGGCGGCGATGGTCGGCGTGCGGGCGCGTGCCGGCGCGCTCCGGGCGCAGTGCGGGGCCCTGGGGAGCGGGGCCCTGGGGCCTGCGCCGGTCCCGGGCCAAGACTACGTGCTCGTCGGCACCGCGCGCGATGGCGCGCAGGCGCATCGACGGCGCCTATGCTTGCCACGCCGCCGCGGGGGCCCGCCCACCACCGGCCAGGCTGATCATCACCACCCATCCGCCGTCGAGTTCCTGGAGGTCCGTGGCAATGACACCTCCGACACCCCCGTCGTCCCAGCGCGATCGGGCGCGCCGGGCGGGCGCCGGCGAGGACCCCGCGCCGGCCCCGCTGCTCGCCTCGATCCGCGGGCCCGAGGACCTGCGCAGGCTGACCTCCGACCAACTCGTCCAGCTCGCCGCCCAGATCCGCGCCTACCTCGTCACCAGCGTCTCGCGGACGGGCGGGCACCTCGGGCCCAACCTCGGCGTTGTCGAGCTGACGATCGCCCTGCACCGGACCTTCCGCTCCCCGGCCGACTCCCTCATCTTCGACACCGGGCACCAGGCCTATGTCCACAAACTGCTCACGGGGCGCCAGGACTTCTCGGCGCTGCGCTCGCGCGGGGGGCTGTCGGGATACCCGGACCGCGGGGAGTCCGCCCATGACGTTGTGGAGAACTCCCACGCCTCCACCGCGCTGTCATGGGCGGACGGCATCGCCCGGGCCAACAGGATTCGGGGCCACGAGGACCGGCACGTCGTCGCCATCATCGGCGACGGGGCGATGACGGGAGGGATGGCCTGGGAGGCCCTCGACAACATCGCGGACTCGGGGGACAAGCACCTCGTCATCGTCGTCAACGACAACGGCCGCTCCTACGCCCCGACCATCGGCGGGCTCGCCCACCACCTCGACGCCCTGCGCACCAACCCCGGCTACGAGCGCATGCTGTCCGGGATCAAGCGCGGCCTGCTGGCGCAGGGGGCCCCGGGCCGCGCCGCCTTCGACGCCCTCCACGGCCTCAAGGCCGGCATCAAGGACGTCCTGGTCCCCTCGGCGTTCTTCGAGGACCTGGGGATCAAGTACACCGGTCCGGTGGACGGCCACGACATCACCGCACTGGAGTTCGCGCTGACCCGGGCCAGGGAGTACTCCGAGCCCGTCATCGTCCACGTCATCACCGAGAAGGGCCGCGGCTACACCCCCGCCGAGGAGGACGTGGCCGATCGCTTCCACGCCGTGGGGCGCATCCACCCCGAGACCGGCCTGCCCGTCGTGCCCTCCGCCTTCGGATGGACCGCCGTCTTCGCGGAGGAGATCCTCGCGCTGGCCCGCCGCGACGAGCGGATCGTGGGGATCACCGCCGCCATGCAGCAGCCGGTGGGCCTCCAGCCGCTGGCCGATGCCATGCCGGAGCGGGTCATGGACGTGGGCATCGCCGAGCAGCACGCGCTCACCGCCAGCGCCGGCATGGCCTTCGCCGGGCTGCACCCCGTCGTGTCGCTGTACGCGACCTTCCTCAACCGGGCCTTCGACCAGGTGCTCATGGACGTCGGCCTGCACCGGGCCGGGGTGACGATCATGCTCGACCGGGCGGGTCTGACGGGCAACGACGGCGCGAGCCACAACGGCATGTGGGACATGGCGCTGCTGGGCCACGTGCCCGGGCTGCGCCTGGCCGCGCCCCGCGACGAGGCCTCTCTGCGCACGTGCGTGCGCGAGGCGGTGGGCGTCGACGACGGCCCGACGGTCGTGAGGTATCCCAAGGGGGCGCTGCCCGCCCCGCTGCCCGCAGTGCGGACGCTCGAGGGGGATGACGGCGCCTTCGGCCAGGTCGATCTGCTCCTGGAGCACCGGGCGGGCGGCGATGCCGGCCGGACCGCCGGTGAGGGGGCGGGCCGGTCGCCCGGCGCCCCGGCCCTCATCGTCGGCGTGGGCGCCATGGCGCCGGCCGCGCTGGCCGCCGGCCGCGCGCTGGCCGCAGAGGGCCGTGACGTGATCGTCGCCTCTCCTCGGTGGGTGATCCCCGTCCCGAGCGCCCTGACCGAGTTGGCCCTGACGGCCGGTCGCGTCGTGGTGGCAGAGGACGGGCTGGTCGACGGCGGTATCGGTTCGCAGTTGCGCGACGCGATGGATGACGCCCTCGACGTCCTGACCGCCGGGGGCGGGGGCGACTCCCGGGGTGCGGCCCCGGCGCCGCCCCCGACCACGCGGATAGGGGTGCCGAGGCGGTTCGTGCGGACCTGCGACCGGGCCGCCCTCCTGGAGGAGTTCTCCATGACCGCCGAGGGCGTCGCCGCGGCGGTCCGTGCGCGGCGCTGACCGGGGCCGCCGACGCCCTGCCCAGGAGGGCTCGGATCATGGGACGGGTGTCCTATTGTGCTCATGCGCCCGCGCTATGCGCCCTTGCGGGGACGGGTGAAGACCGCAGGCTATCCGATGTCTGACGGTGTGGACCGGAACAATGTCCCCATGGGACTAAAGGCCTAAATTAGAGTGGTCTAGAACGCTGTGTGAGTCATCGCACCGACGAGGCCCCGATCGTCTTGGCCGCGCCGGGGCCGAAGGGCCTACGCTTGGGGTGACGGCGCAACGATGTACCGCCACGCCTCACGAGGGCGACGACATAGCCGGGCGGGACCGCCGCCCACATACAGGAGGACACGGATGACAACTGAGGTCACTTCATCCACCACCGCGGAGGGCACCCGGACCGACGCGTGGGAGGGATTCGCCACCGGCCCGTGGACCGAGGACATCGACGTCCGCGACTTCATCCAGCGCAACTACACCCCCTACGACGGCGACTCCTCATTCCTCGCCGGCGCCACGGACAAGACCCTTCGCCTGTGGAACACCCTGGAGGAGAAGTACCTCAAGGAGGAGCGCAAGGTCCGCATCCTCGACGTCGACACCCACACCCCCAGTGACATCGACGCCTTCGCCCCCGGTTACATCTCCGAGGACGACGACGTCATCGTCGGCCTCCAGACCGACTCCCCGCTCAAGCGCGCCATGATGCCCAACGGCGGCTGGAGGATGGTGGCCCAGGCCATCAAGGAGGCCGGCAAGGAGGTCGACCCGGAGGTCGCCAAGATCTTCACCCGCTACCGCAAAACCCACAACGACGCGGTCTTCGACATCTACACCCCGCGCATCCGCGCCGCGCGCTCCAGCCACATCATCACCGGCCTGCCCGACGCCTACGGCCGCGGTCGCATCATCGGCGACTACCGCCGCGTGGCCCTCTACGGCGTCGACCGCCTCATCGAGCTCAAGGAGATCGCCAAGGACAAGGTCGCCGACCAGCCCTTCTCCGAGCACTGGGCCCGCTACCGCGAGGAGCACTCCGAGCAGATCAAGGCCCTCAAGAAGCTCAAGAAGATGGCGGCCGACTACGGCTTCGACATCTCCGGCCCGGCCAAGAACGCCCACGAGGCAGTGCAGTGGACGTACTTCGCCTACCTCGCCTCGGTGAAGTCCCAGGACGGCGCCGCCATGTCCATCGGCCGGCTCTCCGCCTTCCTCGACTGCTTCTTCGAGCGCGACCTCAAGGCCGGCGTCATCGACGAGGCCCGCGCCCAGGAGCTCATCGACAACATCGTCATGAAGCTGCGCATCACGCGCTTCCTGCGCACCACCGACTACGACCAGATCTTCTCCGGCGACCCCTACTGGGCGACCTGGTCCGACGCCGGCTTCTCCGACGACAACCGCCACATGGTCACCAAGACCTCCTTCCGCCTCCTCCAGACGCTGGTGAACCTCGGCCCCGCCCCGGAGCCCAACATCACCATCTTCTGGGATGAGAAGCTCCCCAAGGGCTACAAGGACTTCTGCGCCTACATCTCCATCACGACCTCCTCCATCCAGTACGAGGCCGATGAGCAGATCCGCGAGCACTGGGGCGACGACGCCGCCATCGCCTGCTGCGTCTCCCCGATGCGCGTGGGCAAGCAGATGCAGTTCTTCGGCGCCCGCGTCAACTCCGCCAAGGCGCTCCTGTACGCCATCAACGGCGGTCGCGACGAGATGACCGGCAAGCAGGTCGTCACCGGCCTGCCCGGCATCGAGGGCGATGGCCCCCTGGACTTCGACGAGGTCTGGGACAAGTACGAGAAGATGCTCGACTGGGTCGTCGCCACCTACGTGGAGGCCCTCAACATCATCCACATGTGCCACGACCGCTACGCCTACGAGGCCATCGAGATGGCGCTGCACGACTCCGACATCGTGCGCACCATGGGCTGCGGCATCGCGGGCCTGTCGATCGTCGCCGACTCCCTGAGCGCCATCAAGTACGCCAAGGTCACCCCGGTGCGCGATGAGACCGGCCTCGTCGTCGACTACGTCACCGAGGGCGACTTCCCGATCTACGGCAACGACGACGACCGCGCCGACGACATCGCCGCCACCGTGGTCCACACGATCATGTCCAAGATCAAGGCGCAGCCCATGTACCGCGACGCGATCCCGACCCAGTCCGTGCTGACGATCACCTCGAACGTCGTCTACGGCAAGGCCACCGGCTCCTTCCCGTCCGGCCACAAGAAGGGCACCCCCTTCTCCCCGGGCGCGAACCCGGAGAACGGCATGGACACGCACGGCATGGTCGCCTCCATGCTCTCCGTCGGCAAGCTCGACTACAACGACGCCCTCGACGGCATCTCACTGACCAACACCATCACCCCGCAGGGCCTGGGCCGCACGCTCGACGAGCGCGTCTCCAACCTCGTGGGCATCCTCGACGCCGGCTTCGTCCCGGACGACTGCGCCGAGGTCTGATCGCACCGCGCGATCCCCTGGACCATCACGGCTCAGAACACAACTCACCACACAGAAAGGGGCAGACATGCCCACCTACGAAGAGCGCCTCGAGTCCATGAAGGCGCAGCGCCAGGACAACGGCGGCGTCAAGGGCCTCTACCACGCCAACATCAACGTCCTGGACCGCAACACCCTTGAGGACGCGATGGAGCACCCGGAGAACTACCCGAACCTCACGGTCCGCGTCTCCGGCTACGCCGTCAACTTCGTCAAGCTGACGCGCGAGCAGCAGCTGGACGTCCTCAACCGCACCTTCCACGCCGGCGCCTGATCCGGCCGGGGCGGGGCTCAGATGACTGAGACCATGGCCCCCGCGACGCCGGGCGGCCGGGACCAGGATTTCCTGGCCCCGGCCGCCCGTCTGCGCGGGGCGGGCATCGGCGGGCTCGAAGAGCTCACCGACATTCAGCGCTCGGAGCGACTCGCGCGCATGCGCGAGGGGACTCTGGGCTCCATCCACTCCTGGGAGCTCGTCACAGCGGTGGATGGTCCCGGCACGAGGATGACCATCTTCCTCAACGGCTGCCCGCTGCGCTGCCTCTACTGCCACAACCCGGACACCTTCCTCATGAAGGACGGCGAACCGGTCGAGGCCGATGAGCTCCTGCGGCGCATGAAGCGCTACAGGAACGTCTTCAGGGCCTCGGGCGGCGGCATCACCCTCTCCGGCGGCGAGGTCCTCATGCAGCCCGCCTTCGCGGCGCGCCTCCTGGCCGGCGCCAAGGCGATGGGGATTCACACCTGCATCGACACCTCCGGCTATCTCGGACGCAACGCCACCGACGAGATGCTCGACAATGTCGACCTCGTGCTCCTCGACGTCAAGAGCGGGGATGAGGAGACCTACAAGAGGGTCACCGGCCGGGAGCTCGCCCCGACGATCGACTTCGGCGACCGCCTGGCCGCCAAGGGCATTGAGATCTGGGCCCGGTTCGTCCTCGTCCCCGGTCTGACGGATGATCCGGGGAATGTGGAGAATGTCGCGCGGATCATCGAGCGCTGGGGCTCCGTGGTCAGCCGCGTCGAGGTGCTGCCCTTCCACCAGATGGGCACCGACAAATGGGATGCGCTGAGGTTGGAGTACAAGCTGCGCGACACGCGTCCCCCCGAGCCCGAGCTCGTGGAGTCCACGCGCGCGATCTTCCGCTCCCACGGATTCACCGTGCACTGAGGATCGGGCGCCCCTCGGCCCCCGGAGGGGGCTCACAGGATCGGTCAAGGTACGGCACAGGGCCCCATCATGTGATGCTCTTACCGTTCCTCCCGGCAGCCGGTGGTCCGCCCGGCGCCCTACCGCGCCGGGCAGCATCTCCAGGCGCGGATCGGCGGTTGCTCCGACTCGTACCGAACCCGCCCCCCCCGCCGGGGTGAGAAGAGGCCTCACCATGCTCTCCACGTCCGTGAATCCGCCTGCGCGCCCGGGCTCACTGGAGCAGATCGACTGGGAGGCCTTCCGGCTCGCGGCCAGTGAGGCCGGGCAGACGCTCCCCATCGAGCAGACCGAGGTCTGGGACCGCTTCGACCTCGCCCAGGACGGAAGGCAGCCTTGGGGTCGGCTCGTCTACCGCGACGTCGACGGGCGGGACCGGGCCCTCATCTCGCTGACCCGTATGCAGGTTCGCGGCTTCCCCTACCTGTGGGCCCGGCACGCTCCCGTCTGGCTGGGGCCCGCGCCCACGGCGGCCGAGGAGGCCGACCTGCGAGGGCGGCTCGTCCGCCATGTCCGCCATGCCGATCCCTCGACGGTGTTCGTGCGCATGCACGCCTCGTTCGTCGGCGAGGACTGCCACGAGCTCCTGCAGACCATGACCTACGACCGCACCGTCATCCTCGACCTCGACCGCCCCACCGATGAGGACCTCCTGGCGAGCTTCAAAGCCCGGGGCCGCAGGGATGTGCGCAAGGCCCTGCGCAATGAGGCGATGCGCTTCGCCGATGAGACCGGCCGCGCCCAGGAGGCCTTCACCGAGCTCTACGAGGTGCTCCTCGAGACCGGGGAGCGCGATGGGTTCCGGCCGGCTCCCGAGCAGACCTACCGGACGATGCTGGCCGCTCTCGGCCCCGAGCACGCCCGGCTCTACGTGGGCCGCGACGGGGAGGGGCGGGTGCTCGCATGGTCGATCGTCACGGTGTACGGCGACGGCGCCATGCGCTACTACGCCGCCTCCTCCTCGCAGGGCCGGAGGCTGCGGGCCGCCGACGCCCTGCTCTACCGCGAGGCCTGTTGGCTGCGCGCCGAGGGCGTCACCCGCTACGACCTCATGGGAGTGGACTCGGAGCGCGTTCCCGAGCTCGCCGGTGTGCGGGAGTTCAAGAGCAAATTCACCCAGAGCGGCCCCGTCGACGTGCCCGGCGCCTGGGACATCCCGGTCAAGCCCTCCGTGTACAAGACCCTCGCCATGGCGCTGGGCGCCAAGCGGGCCGTGCGATCGGCCATGAGCCCCGTGCGCCGCCGGATCTCGACGACGTCCATGCGGGGCCTCCGAGCGCCATCACCGCGGCCGGGGCAGTGCCCGGCCCGATCCTCGCTCTCCGGTGGGCGCCCCGCCCCGGCCCTCACGCGCACCCGGGGATGATGAGGCGGCCGAGCCCGATCGGGGGCCTAGACGGCTCGGCGCAGCGCTCGGGACAGGGGATCGGCGCACTGCTCGACCTGCCAGGGCCGGGCGTCGAGATCCTCCAGGCGCGCCGCCACGGACTCCGGGTCGATCGCCGGATGGCCTCCCCGGGCCATCTCATGGCCGAGGTCCCAGGCGAGGCGGCGCTGCGATTCGGGAGCGAGGAGCAGCTCCTGGGGCACGCGGATCCGCTCGCCGTGCGCCCGTACGCAGGAGCGGACGACGTCGAGGAGCCGCGCGGCCTCGGGGTGGCGGCGCGCCCATGAGCGCGGCTGGGGCAGCTCGCCGGGCGCGAGCGGGGAGCGCAGCGGTGGGAGCTCCTCGTCGGGAAGGCTGAGTGCCCGCTCCACCGCCCGCCACCACACCTCGGAGTGCTGGCGCGCCTGGCGGGAGGAGAAGTCCTTGAGCGCGAAGAGCTTGCGCCGCGAGGTCGGGCAGGCGATCGCCGCGGAGACCACGGCGCGGTGGGAAAGGATCTTCGACGGCGTCCGATCGAGCTCGGCGGCGAGGTCCTCCCGGGCGGTCCAGACCTCCCGCAGCACCGCCAGCGAGCGCCTGGAGCGGACGGCGGTTCCCGCGCGCGGCGTCCTGCGCCAGGGGTCGGTCTTCGGCGGTCTGGGGCCGCGCGTCCGCACCGCCTCGAACTCCTGCATGGCCCACTCGAGTTTCCCCGCGTCGGCCAGCTCGGCGGCGAGGGCCTCCCTCAGCTCGGCGAGGAACTCGACGTCGAGGGCGGCGTAGACGAGCCAGGAGTCCGGCAGGGGGCGGGTGGACCAGTCGGCGGCCGCGTGGTCCTTGGCCAGCCTCAGGCCGAGCGTCTCCTCGATGACCGCGCCGAGGCCCACGTGCTCGCGGCCGAGCAGCCTGGCCGCGAGCTCGGTGTCGAAGACCTCCCGGGGGGTCAGTCCCACATCGGCCAGGCAGGGCAGGTCCTGGTCGGCCGCGTGCATGATCCACTCGGGCCCGTCCAGGGCCGCGGCGAGGGCGTCGAGGGGCCCGGCCGAGACCGGGTCGACCAGGACGGTTCCGGCGCCGGCGCGCCGCAGTTGGATGAGATAGGCGTCCTGGCCGTAGCGGAAGCCCGATGCCCTCTCGGCGTCGACGGCGATGGGTCCTGCGCCCCCCGCGATCGCGGAAGCGGCCAGCGCCAGCGCCCCGGGGGAGTCCGTCAGTGGGGGAAGCCCTTCGGCGGGTCGCCGGTAGGGGACGACCTCATCGGCGGGCACCGGCTCCTCGGTCGTTCCGAATCGGCTGACCGGTACGGCCCGCCTCACCGGGCCCATCCCGCGAGGGCGAGCATGGGGAAGGCCATTTCGGGCTCATGCCCCGCGGCCGCGTGGAGCGCCTGGTACCAGGCGGCCAGGTGCGGGGCGAGGTCGGTGGTGGATGGCGACCAGGAGGCTCGGATCTCCGCGTGCGCGCAGGAGTCGGTGAGCTCCAGGCCGCCGAAGGTCTCGGAGACCACTCTGGTGACGGTTCCCACGAGGGCGCGGTGGCCGGCGCCGGCCTCGTCGAGGGCATCGGACAGCCACGTCCAGGCCGCATGGCCCAGGAGCGGGTCGGAGCTGACCTCGTCGTCGATCCGGGAGCGCACCATGACGACGACGCGCAGGTCGCCGCCCCAGGCGGCCTGCCCCGCGGGATCGTGCAGGACGATGAAGCGGCCGGAGGCCACCGGCGTGCCGGAGTCGGTCTCCTCCGTCTCCGCCGACAGGGCTGCGGCATAGGGGGCGAGCCGACGGGGCGCGGGAACCTCCTCCAGGATGAGGCCGCGGGGCCGGTCGGCCCCCCTCATCGACAGGAGCACCGCTTCGAATAGCTCAGGGATCTGCGCGGCCGCCTCCGGGGACGAGGCAGGACCGTTCGTGTCGTTCACGGCCTCAGGGTACCGGCGCTCAGGCCGAGCCCGTGCTGCCACGCCGCAAGAAGCCGTAGCCGGGGGCGCCTCAGGTTCCTATGACGGCGGATCGCGGCGCATCCGGCTCGGGGATGCGGGGAGGCCCGGCGCGAACCAGTGGGCGCATGTCGGTCTTAGCGGGATTGTCAGGCCTCACCGCCGTGGCGCGTCCCGCCGGCATAGGCGCTTTGTTCGTGCGCGAATAAGCATGCGATCCCTCTCGCCAGTCCTCCGGTCCCCGGCGGCTCGGGTCCTACTAGCCGTGAATTATCTGAACGGGATGATTCTGCTGCGGTCCTCGGTGGCTCGGGTCCTTCCCCGCTGCGCCCTCGTCCCCGGGGTACCGTCTCGGCCCGGGGAAACCGTCTCGGCCCGACGCTGCGCCCTCAAACTGCGAGAATGAGGGCGCAACGCCGAGCTGAGACGGTATGTGCGGGCTGAGACGGTATGTGCGGGTCGAGGTGGACGCGCTGCGGGCCATGGGCGCGCAGTGAGTGGGCCGCGGCTCCTGAGGATGACACGACGGTTGCGCCCGCATCGCACAGGTTCGTCACGGTCGCTCATGCCGAAAGGATCATCGTGATAGACGATGGTGCGGTGGTCAGCGTCGGCGCCCATGCGGAACTGATGCGGATATGCGCGTTATCGTGAGATGTATGAGGCTGAGATCCTGTGAGCTGTTCCCATGGATGCGGGTATGGGGGAGGGCGTGCGGCGATCAGCGCCGGGCGATGAGCGTCTGGCCCGCCGCGAGGACGCCCGGGCGGCGCGAGCCGACGCCCGCCTCCCCGGGCTCCCACGAGGCGAGGGCCTCACCATGATCCGGCGCCGGGCGCTCCTGGCCGGACAGGTTGACCGCGACGATCACGTCGTCGTAGGCCACCGTGATGACGCCGTCGGCGTCCTCGACCCCGGGCCATTGCCGGCGCTGCGACCATTCCAGCGCGCGGCGCAGCGCGATCAGGCGGGTGAACCAGTCCAGCATCCGCGTGTGCTCCGGCGCGCCGGGCTCGTCCCAGTCCAGGCGCGAGGCGGCCACCGTCGATGGCGACTGCGGGTCCGGGATGTCCTCGGACGACCAGCCGAAGTCAGCGAACTCCCGCTTGCGCCCCTGGCTCACGCCCGCTGCCAGAGCGGGGTCGTCGTGGTCGGTGAAGAACTGGAAGGGGCGTCGCGTGCCCCACTCCTCGCCCATGAACAGCATCGGCGTGTAGGGGCTGAGCAGTACGAGTGCCGCCTGCCCCGCCAGCGCGTCATCGCCCAGCGAGGCGGCCGGCCGGTCCCCGACGGCCCTATTGCCGACCTGGTCGTGGTTGGAGGAGAAGACGACGAAGCGCCGGGGGTCCGTGCCCTCCGGGACCGGCGCGCCCCACGGGCGCCCCCGGAAGCTCGACCACGACCCGTCGTGGAGGAAGGCGCGGGAGTACGCCTTCAGCCAGGCTCCCGGGGCGGCGAAGTCGGCGTAGTAGCCCTGGGACTCGCCGGTGAGACGGGCGTGCAGGGCGTGGTGGACGTCGTCGGCCCACTGGGCGGTCATGCCCAGCGAGGGCACGCGCGCGGGCGGTGGCTCATCGGTGGGGGTGATGACGCCGACGTCGTTGAGATCGGACTCGGCGATGAGGCTCAGCGGTCGGCCGAGCTCCCCGGACAGCGCCGCGACGGCGTCGGACAGCTCGGCGAGCACATGGCGGGGGGAGTCGTCGACGATGGCGTGGATCGCGTCGAGGCGCAGGGCATCGACGTGGAAGTCCCTCAGCCAGCGCAGGGCCGCGTCGATGACATAGGCGCGCACCTGCTCACCGCCGGCCTGGTCGAAGTTGACGGCCTCGCCCCAGGGCGTGTGGTGCGCGGCGGTGAAGTAGGGGCCGAAGGCGCCCAGGTAGTTCCCCGAGGGGCCGAGGTGGTTGTAGACGACGTCCAGGCACACGGCGATCCCCTCGCGGTGCGCGGCGTCGACGAAGCGCGCCAGGGCCTCGGGCCCGCCGTAGGGCTCGTGGACCGCCCACAGGCTCACGCCATCGTAGCCCCAGCCCGAGGCACCCGGCGACGGCGCCAGCGGCATGAGCTCGACCATGTCCACCCCGAGCCGGACCAGGTGCCCCAGCCGCGCCGCCGCGGCGTCGAGCGTCCCATCGGGCGTGAACGTCCCCACGTGCAACTCGTAGATGACCGCGCCGCGCGCGTCCCGGCCGCGCCACCCGTCGTCGGTCCACAGACCCGCCCGCGCCGAGGGATCCACGTAACGCGAGAGGCCGTGGACGCCATAGGGCTGGCGGGCACTGCGCGGATCGGGGAGGTCGGGGGAGCCGTCGACCCGGAAGGCGTAGTCCGTGCCGGGGTCGAGCGCGCGGGGGCTCACCCACCAGCCGTCGCCGACGCGCTCCATGGGCAGCGCCCGCCCGGTGGCCGGCAGGCTCAGCTCCACTTCGGCGGCACCGGGCGCCCACACCGGGACCCGCTCGCCGATGGGCAGGGCGGGGCTCTTCCAGGGGCGGCGCGCGCCCGCGGCGGGGGTCCTTCCCGCGCCGGTCACGGCCGGGCCTCCCCCCGCCCGTGGGCCCGCGCCCCCTCGGCCGAATCACCGGCTCCCCCCTCATCCGCGGCCGCGGGGGAGGCCTGGCGGGCCAGGACGACGACGGGCGCATCACCCATGAGATCGGCCAGGGGGAGCGTGCCCCCACCGGTCCGGGCATCGGTGGTCACCGAGCACCACTGCCCCTCGGGCAGGACGATGGAGTGCTCGCGCCAGCCCCCGAGGGTCGCCAGGCGCCTGCCCAGGCGCCGCACGACGACGATGACATCCTCCTCGCCGTCGAGCGTGCGGGCGAAGGCGAAGGCGTGGGATGTGGTCACGGGGATCGCCCGGTAGCCGGAGCGCGACCCGACGAAGGTCTCGGGGCGGCTCCTGCGCAGGCGCAGAAGCGCGGCGGTCAGGGCGAGCTTCTCCTCATCCAGGCCGCGCGCGGGGGTGCCGGAGTCCAGGTGGGACAGCATCCGCTCCAGGCCGGCCTCGCCGCGGTAGTCCACCGGTCGGCGGTTGTCCGGGTCGACGAGACTGGTTCGGGTGATCTCCGAGCCCTGGTAGACGTCGGCCACGCCGAGCCAGGTCAGGGCGAGGGCCTTGTTCGCCAGGATGATCGCGCGGGTCTCGCGGGCGGTGAGCGAGGCGAAGGCCTCGATCTGCTCGGCGACGGCGGGATCGGTGAGCAGGTGGGCGGCGTAGCCGGTGAGCGCCTCCTCGCGGGCGGTGTCCGGACTGGTCCACGTGGTCCAGGTCTTCTGCTCCCGGGAGGCCTTGATGAGGTAGGCCGTCAGCCGCTCGGGGGTCATCGGGTCAGCGCTGCCGGGGGCCCAGGTGCCCCACAGCACCTGCCACAGGAGGAGTTCGCTGCGCCCGTCGAGGTCCATGGGCCGAGCCTCGGCGGTCAGGAGGCGCAGCCGGCGGACGAGGTCGGTCCACTCGTCGGCGTAGGAGGCCAGGACGTCGAGGCGCGCGCGCACGTCCTCCCCGCGCTTGGTGTCGTGGGTGGTGGAGGTGACCATGGTGGCGGGCCAGGTGGCCTGGGCGCGCTCGGCCCAGGCATGGGCCTCATCGGGGTCCAGGGCGAAGCCGGAGGGGTTCCCGCCGACCTCGGTCAGGCTGGTCAGATGCATCCAGCGGTAGAAGGCGGTGTCTTCGACTCCCTTGGCGGTCACCGCCCCGCAGACCTGCTGGAAGCGGACGATGGCCTCGGCGCGCAGTGGGGAGTCGGACATTCCCTCGCTTCCCACGGGCTCGCCGAGCAGGAGTGCGACGACGAGATCGAGGGTCTCGGCCTGGTCCTCCTCCAGCCGCTCACGGGCGCGCTCGGCGGAGGCGCGCAGGACGGCGGCCTGCTCGGGGTCGGCCGGGTGCCCGGGAACGATGTAGGCCCGGTAGCGGTCCGCGGCCACGAGCAGCTCGACGAGGCAGGCGTGCAGGTCGCGCAGGGTGTGGTCGCGCAGGCGCACGTCCAGGGAGGTGAGGCGGTCGAGGATGTCCGCGAGCCGGTAGACCTCCGCGGCCAGGGAGCCGCCGATGACCTCCCGCTTGGCGGTCTCGACGACGCGCGGGTAGTCGATCGGCCCCTCACCGGCGAGCTCGTGCATGAGCATGCCCAGGCGCGCCGAGCCCGCGGGATCGACCTGCAACTGGTCGATGCGCCAGGCGGCGTCGTAGCCCGTCGTGCCGGCGACCGGCCATGAGGGGGGAAGGGACTCATCGGGCGCCAGGATCTTCTCCGCGGCGATCCACGCCTGGCCGGTGGCCTCGCTCAGGCGCGCCAGGTAGCCGCCGGGGTCGGCCAGGCCATCGGGGTGGTCCACACGCAGCGCGTCGATCGTGCCGTTCCCGATGAGCTCGGTGATGAGCGCGTGCGAGCCCTCGAAGACGACCGGGTCCTCCACGCGGATGGCGGCGAGCGTGCCGACGTCGAAGAAGCGGCGGTAGTTCGTCTCCTCATCGCCGACCTTCCAGTAGGCCAGGCGGTAGAACTGCTGCTCGACGAGCACGGCCATGGGCAGGGACTCGGTGCCCTCGGCGACTGGGAAGACGTGGTCGAAGTAGCGCAGCACCCACTGCTCGCCCCGCTCGGGCTCGGTGGGCACGACGATCCGCTCCAGGCGCAGCTCGTCGTCGGCCAGGACGCGGCCGATGCGCGCTCCCAGGATCGGCATGAGGATCGGCTCATCGACCGACACGTCGAACCAGTGCGCGTAGGGGGACTCGGGGCCATCGCGCAGAACCGACCACAGGGGCAGATTGGACCAGCCGGGAGTGGGAACGGCCATGTGGTTGGGGACGATGTCGACGACGACGCCCAGACCCGCCTCGTGGGCGGCGCCGGCCAGGCGCTCCAGCCCCTCCCTGCCCCCCATGGGCTCGGAGATGCGGGTGTGGTCGACGACGTCGTAGCCGTGGGTGGAGCCGGGCGCGGCCTGGAGGATGGGCGAGAGGTAGAGGTCGGTGATGCCGAGGTCGACCAGGTAGGGCAGGAGGGCCCGGGCGGTGTCGAAGTCCAGGTCCGCGCCCAGCTGGAGGCGGTAGGTGCTCACGGGGGCGCGCCGTCCCTCGCCCGGCAGGTGGCCGGACCAGGGGGCGTAGCCGGTCTGCGGCGCCGCCTGCGCGGGGGAGGGGGTGCCGCCGGTCGGCGCGGGGCCCGCGGGGGGCCGGCGCGGGTCGGCGTGGTCCGGGGAGGTGGTCGAGGTGCGGTGATCGGTCATGCTCTCGGTCCTCCTGGGGGTCAGGACTGCCTCATGGGGTGGTCAGGGCGGTTGCCCGGACCGTATCAGGAACGCCTCGGGCCCGTGCGGGCGGAGCCTCCCCGCTCCTGCGGCTCCGGGCCCTGGTCCGCCTGCTCGTCGGAGACGAGGAAGAGGATCGAATGCGCCTCGACGACGACCTGCTGGCCGGCCCGCAGCGCCCCGGGGTGCACCTCGTCCGTGGCGGGCGCCGTGTCGAGGGCGATCCTCCAGGCCGGCGCGTGGTCGGCGTCGGGGATGGTGAAGGTGATGTCCTCCCCGGCGGCGTTGATGAGGATGAGGATGGAGTCGTCGACGATCCGCTGGCCGCGCTCGTCGGGCTCGGCGATGGCCTCGCCGTTGAGGAAGACGGCCATGGCGCGGGCGTACCAGGTCGCCCAGTCCTCGTCGGTCATGCGCGCCCCGGAGGGGCCGAGCCACTCGATCTCGCCCATGTCCGATTCGCCGCCGTGGCCCGCGGCCCCGGAGAAGAATCGACGACGGCGCAGTACGGGGTGCTCCTGGCGCAGGCGGATCATGTCCGAGGTGAACCGCAGGAGCTCGCGGGCCTCGCCGTCGAGGTCCCAGTGGACCCAGGTCAGCTCGTTGTCCTGGCAGTAGGCGTTGTTGTTGCCGTTCTGGGTGCGGCCCATCTCGTCGCCGTGGCAGATCATGGGCACGCCCTGGCTGAAGAGGATGGTGGCCAGGAAGTTGCGTGCCTGGCGACTGCGCAGCTCCAGGACGGCCGGGTCATCCGTGGGGCCCTCCGCACCGCAGTTCCACGAGCGGTTGGCGTTGTCGCCGTCGGCGCCGCCCTCCCCGTTGGCCTCGTTGTGCTTGTCGTTGTAGGACACGAGGTCGCGCAGGGTGAAGCCGTCGTGCGCGGTGACGAAGTTGACGCTGGCCACCGGCGTGCGGCCGGAGTTCTGGTAGAGGTCGGAGGATCCGGTGATCCGCGAGGCGAAGTTGCCCAGGGTGGAGGGCTCGCCCCGCCAGAAGTCCCTGACCGTGTCCCGGTAGCGGCCGTTCCACTCGCTCCACAGGGCGGGGAAGCCGCCGACGTTGTAGCCGCCGTCACCCACGTCCCAGGGCTCGGCGATGAGCTTGACCTGGGAGAGCACGGGGTCCTGGTGGATGATGTCGAAGAACGCGCTGAGCTTGTCGACCTCGTGGAACTGACGGGCGAGAGTGGAGGCCAGGTCGAAGCGGAAGCCGTCGACGTGCATCTCGGTGACCCAGTAGCGCAGCGAGTCCATGATCATCTGCAGAACCGCCGGGGAGCGCATGAGCAGGGAGTTGCCGGTGCCCGTGGTGTCGAAGTAGTGCTCCTGGGAGCCGTCGACGAGCCGGTAGTAGGCGGCATTGTCGATGCCCTTGAAGGACAGCGTGGGGCCCATGTGGTTGCCCTCGGCCGTGTGGTTGTACACGACGTCGAGGATCACCTCGATATCGGCCTCGTGGAAGGCCTTGACCATGGACTTGAACTCCTGGACCTGCTGACCGGCCTCGCCGTAGGCGGCGTAGGCGTTGTGCGGGGCGAAGAAGCCGATGGTGTTGTAGCCCCAGTAGTTCGACAGGCCCTTCTCCTGCAGGTGCGTGTCGTTGACGAACTGGTGGACGGGCATGAGCTCGATCGCCGTGATGCCCAGTGCCTTGAGGTGGTCGATGACGGGGCGCTGCGCCAGGCCCGCGTAGGTGCCGCGCAGCTCGGCGGGGATCTCCGGGTGCAGCTCGGTCATGCCCTTGACATGGGCCTCGTAGATGATCGTCTCGTGGTAGGGGTGGGCCGGCGGGCGGTCGTGGCCCCAGTCGAAGAAGGGGGAGATGACGATCGAGCGCATCGTGGCGGGCGCGGAGTCGGACTCGTTGCGGGTGTCGGGGGCGTCGAAGTTGTAGGAGTACAGGCTGGGGGAGGGGGACACCTGGCCTGAGATCGCCTTGGCGTAGGGGTCCAGGAGGAGCTTGGAGGGGTCGCAGCGGTGGCCCGAGCCGGGATCGTAGGGGCCGTGGACGCGGTAGCCGTAGACCTGGCCGGGGTAGACCGAGGGCAGGTAGCCGTGCCAGACGCCGGCGTCCACCTCGGTCAGGGGCACGCGGGTCTCGGTCCCGGCGTCGTCGAAGAGGCACAGGTCGACGCCGGAGGCGACGGAGGAGAACAGTGCGAAGTTGGTGCCGGAGCCGTCGAAGGTGGCGCCCAGCGGCGCGGGCCGACCCGGCCAGACGATCGGTGCGTCGGCGGATGCGGCGGGGGCGGTGTCGGGCTTCGCGGGCTCGGGGGAGGGGGCGAGGGGGTCGGCGAGTGCCTCGGGAGCGGGGGGTGCCGCAGGCTCAGGGGACGACGGCTCGGTCGCCGTCGGCAGTGGCGCGCGAGTCGGTTGGGGGGTGCCCGTGCTGGTGTCCATATGCGATACCTTGCCATGGCGCGGCGTCCAGGAGCGGGACCTTGCGGCTTGACGACGCGCGTGAGACGGCGTGACGGAGGTCATGCGCCGGGCGGACGGGGCGGATTTGGCAAGGCCGTGCGGCCCCTGCTACGTTTCTGCCCGCGCCGTGATGCGGTGCGAGCATGCGGATGTGGCTCAGTTGGTAGAGCATCACCTTGCCAAGGTGAGGGTCGCGGGTTCGAGTCCCGTCATCCGCTCGGGCGATTGGCGCAGCGGTAGCGCGCTTCCCTGACACGGAAGAGGTCACTGGTTCGAACCCAGTATCGCCCACTCCTCACGACTCCACCCAGGCCCGGGCGGCGCCCCGGGCCTTCGCTCACCGCAGCGCCGCCTCCCTCATCGCTCTCACGTGCTCATGCGGCTCGGGTACGGCTAGGCTGGCCCCGGTGGGGACACGGCGCCCGTCCCGCCGGCCCTGAACCACGGGCGCGGAGCCCGCTCCAACGGCCCCGCCCACACGATCCCCAGGAGGACCACGGATGACCGCACGGCACGAGCGGATCCTGCCCGTCGTCATCGGCGGTGACATCGGCGTCTACGCCATCGCCCGCCAGCTGCACGAGGCCACCGGTCGGCGGGTCACCGTCCTGGCCAATGCGCCCATCGGCGCCATCCGGCGCTCCACCTACATCGACACCGCGCCCTTGCCAGCCCATGCCACCCGGGACGAGATCCGCGACGCCCTGACCGGCCTGGCGGCCGGGCGCGAGCCCCGCAGCGCCGTCGTCATGGCCAACACCGACGCCATGGCGACCATCCTGGCCTCCCTGCGGAGCGACCTCGAGCCGGTCTACGCCGTGCCCTTCCCGGACGTCGACGTCATCGACCGCGTCTCCGACAAGGGCGCCTTCGGCCGCATCTGCGACGAGGCCGGCGTGCGCAGCCCCCGGCAGGTCGTCGTCGACTTCTCGGGCGCCGACGCCCCCGATTGGGCCGCCCCCGCCATCGGCATCCCCTTCCCGCTCGTGGCCAAAGCGGCCGTGGGCGCCGCCTACGACGCCGTCGAGTTCCCCGGCAAGCGCAAGATCTGGTTCATCGACAGTGCCGCCGAACTCGACTCCCTGTGGGCCGACCTGCGCGAGGCCGGCTTCCGCTCCACCTTCGTCGTCCAGGAGCTCATCGCCGGCGACAACACGGCCATGCGCTCCATCACCGCCTACGTCGGCTCCGACGGCACCGTCAGGCTCATCGGCTCGGCGCGCGTCCTCCTGGAGGACCACGCCCCCACGATGATCGGCAACCCCGTCGCCATGATCACCGAGGCCTTCCCCGAGCTGTGGGCCGGCGCCGAGCGCATCCTCACCGCCGCCGACTACCGCGGCTTCGCCAACTTCGACGTCAAGATCGACCCCGCCACCGGCGAGCCCGTCTTCTTCGAGATCAACCCGCGCATCGGCCGCAACTCCTTCTACATGACGGCGGCCGGTGCCAATCCCATGGTCCCCATGCTCGCCGACCTCATCGACGGCGCGCCCCTGCCCCGCAAGGAGGTCACCGAGGAGATCCTCTACTCCCTGGTGCCTACGCGCCTGCTGCTGCGCTACGTCCGCGACGACGCCCTGGCCGCCCGGGTCCGCTCGCTCGCCCCCGGCGCGGACCCCCTGCGCGATCGCGCCGACCGCTCCCTGGTGCGCGCCGCCCTCGTCGAGGCCCAGCGCCTCAACCACTACCGGAAGTTCAAGCGCTACTACCCTGAGCCCACAGACCTGTCCTACTGACGCGCGGCCCGGCGTCCCGGCGCCGACCGCGCGGCCCCACCCCGTTCCCTGACCAACCCGCGCGAGGAGCACGACGATGACCAGCAACGATCACCCCGCCATCGGGCGCCCCGAGACTCTCAGGCGAGTCGATGGGCGCGAGATGCGCCTGGCCATCGGCAACACGCCGGTGAGCATCGAGCAGACCGAGGCCTGGGAGCGCTACGAGGCCTCCCAGGGCCACGCCCTGTGGGGCCGGTACCTCTACGTCGGTGAGGACGGCAAGCCCGTGGCCGCCATCGCCATCTACGCCGACACCATCGGCGGGCGCCCCTTCCTGTGGGCCAAGCACGGTCCCACCTGGCTCAAGGAGCAGTCCCCCGAGCGCGAGGCCCACCTGCGCGAGCTCCTGCGCGCCGAGATCCGCCGGCGCGACCGCGCGATCCCCTTCCTGCGCATGCACGCCCGCTACAGCGCCCCGGACCTCCACGAGCTGCTCAACACCATCACCTACGACCGCACCTTCATCATCGACCTCACCCCGCGCACGCCCGACGCCATCGCCGCCGCCATGCCCAAGGACGGGCGCCGCGCCGTCAAGCGCGCCCAGCGCGTGGCCGACGAGGCCGGCTGCACCATCAGCGACGAGACGGGCCTGGAGCGCGGCGAGTTCGCCGCCGTCTACGAGGTCCTCGCCGAGACCGCCCGGCGCGACGGCTTCCGCCCCCACCCCGCCGACGTCTACTGGTCCATGCTCACCTCGCTCGGCCCCGAGCACGCCCGGCTCTTCGTGCTGCGCCGCGACGGCGTCCCGCACTGCTGGGACCTCATCACCACATCCGGCAAGGACGCGACCGCCTACTACGGAGCATCCTCCACCGAATCCCGGCGCTTCCGCGGCGCCGAGGCCCTCGACTGGTGGGCCGCCCGGACCCTCGCCGAGGAGGGCTACCGCGGCCTGGACCTCATGGGCGCCGACTCGCCCCGCGTGCCCGAGCTCTACCAGGTCGGCATGTACAAGAAGCGCTACGCCAAGCACCCCACCGAGGTCGACGGCGCCTGGGACGTGCCCGTCAACCGGGCCATGTACGCCGCGCTGCGCGCAGCCAAGACCGGCAAGGGCGCCTACAAGGCCCTTCGCGGGCGTCTCGGCCGGCACTGAGAAGTTCGAGCACTCTGCGTAGACTGCACCGCGTGCCGTCCGCGGCGCGCCCCGCACTCACCAAGCCAAGGAGATCGCAGTGCCCTCCCAGATCCCGCAGACCATCGACGTGACCATCGACGGCGCCGCCCGCGCCATCGCGGCGGGGACGACGGGCACCGAGCTCTTCGCCGAGGAGGCTCGGCTCGGCGCGGTCGCCATGCGGGTCGACGGCGAGCCCTGGGACCTGGCTCGCGAGATCCCCGCCGGCGCCACCGTCGAGCCCATCGCGCTGGACTCCGAGGACGGCCTGGCCATCCTGCGCCACAGCGCCACCCACGTCATGGCCCAGGCCGTCCAGGAGATCTTCCCAGACGTCAACCTCGGCATCGGCCCCTTCATCACCGACGGCTTCTACTACGACTTCGGGGGGATCGACGCCGTCACCCCCGAGCTCATGCGCGAGATCGAGAAGCGCATGAAGCGCATCGTCAAGGAGGGGCAGCGCTTCGTCCGCCGCGACATCTCCGAGGCCGAGGGCCGCGCCGAGCTCGCCGACCAGCCCTACAAGCTCGAGCTCATCACCACCAAGGGCGCCGGCGCAGAGTCCGCCTCCGTGGAGGTCGGCTCGGGCGGCCTGACCATGTACGACAATGTCCGCCGCGACGGCACGGTGGCCTGGAAGGACCTGTGCCGGGGCCCCCACCTGCCCAGCACCAGGCTCATCGGCAACGGCTTCGCCCTGACCAAGTCGTCCTCCGCCTACTGGAAGGGCGACCAGTCCGGCGACTCCCTCCAGCGCATCTACGGCACCGCCTGGGCCTCCAAGGAGGACCTGACCGCCTACCAGGAGCGCATCAAGGAGGCCGAGCGGCGCGACCACCGCAAGCTCGGCGCCGAGCTCGACCTCTTCTCCTTCCCCGAGGAGATCGGCCCGGGCCTCGTCGTCTTCCATCCCAAGGGGGCGATGCTGCGCCACGAGATCGAGAGCCACGTCATCGACCGCCACCGCGAGTACGGCTTCGAATTCGTCCACACCCCCGAGATCTCCAAGGGCGGGCTCTTCCACACCTCGGGCCACCTGCCCTACTACGCGGACACCATGTTCCCGCCCATGCTCGCCGACGAGGAGCGCGACGCGGAGGGCAGCATCACCAAGGCCGGCCAGGAGTACTACCTCAAGGCCATGAACTGCCCCATGCACAACCTCATCTTCCGCTCCCGCGGCCGCTCCTACCGCGAGCTCCCGCTGCGGTTCTTCGAGATGGGGCACGACTACCGCTACGAGAAGTCCGGCGTCGTCCACGGCCTGACCCGCATGCGCGGCTTCACCCAGGACGACTCCCACACCTACTGCACCGCCGAGCAGGCGGCCGAGGAGATCAAGGCCCAGATCGCCTTCTTCATCTCCATCCTCAAGGACTTCGGGCTCACCGACTTCCACCTCGAGCTGTCGACCCGCGACGAGGACGGCGCCAAGAAGGACAAGTTCATCGGCTCCGACGAGGACTGGGAGACGGCCACTCGGGCACTGGCCGAGGCCTGCGAGGCCTCCGGGCTCGAGATCGTCCCCGACCCCGGCGGCGCCGCCTTCTACGGCCCCAAGGTCTCCGTGCAGGTCAAGGACGCCATCGGCCGCACCTGGCAGATGTCCACCGTCCAGTACGACTTCAACCAGCCCGAGCGCTTCGACCTGGAGTACACCGCCGCCGACGGCACCCACCAGCGCCCCATCATGCTGCACTCGGCCAAGCTCGGCAGTGTCGAGCGCTTCATCGGCGTGCTCACCGAGCACTACGCCGGCGCCTTCCCCGCCTGGCTGGCCCCGGTCCAGGCCCGGCTCATCCCCGTGGCCGAGGCCTTCGACGACTACGTCGACGGTATCGCCGACGCGCTGCGCGCCGCCGGGGTGCGCGTCGAGGTCGACCACTCCGAT
Organism: Actinomyces denticolens; assembly: GCF_002072185.1. Lineage (GTDB taxonomy): Bacteria > Actinomycetota > Actinomycetes > Actinomycetales > Actinomycetaceae > Actinomyces > Actinomyces denticolens. Next base: position 31,012 of record NZ_MVIW01000017.1, on the reverse strand, counting down.
GACCGCTTCGGCAAGAAGATCCGCAACGCCGCCAAGGACAAGATCCCCTTCACGCTCATCGCCGGCGGCGACGACGCCGAGGCCGGCGCCGTCTCCTTCCGCTTCCGGGGCGGCGACCAGGTCAACGGCGTGCCCGTGGACGACGCCGTCGCCCACATCCGCCGGGTCATCGCCGAGCGCCTCAACGACCCGGCCGACGAGAGGCTCGTCGCCCATGAGTGACGACGCCACGCCCGCCGTCGCGACAGCGCTCTCCGAGCGGGCCGGGATCGAGGACCCTCCCTACCACGAGGGGGCGCCCGGAGCCTTCCAGCGCCTGTGGACGCCCCATCGCATGGTGTACATCGGCGGGGCCGACAAGCCCAAGGACTCCACGCCGGGCCAGTGCCCCTTCTGCGCCGCCCCCGGGCGGGGCGACGAGGACTCGCTCATCGTCCACCGCGGCGAGCGCGCCTACGTCATCATGAACCTCTACCCCTACAACACGGGGCACCTCCTCATCTGCCCCTATCGGCACATCTCGGAGCTGACCGAGGCCACCGACGCCGAGCGCGTGGAGATCATCCAGCTCTCCGCCCGCTCCATGGAGGTCCTGCGCGAGGTGTGCCACCCGCAGGGGTTCAACCTCGGCATGAACGCCGGCGAGACCGGGGGAGCGGGCATCGCCGCGCACCTGCACCAGCACGTCGTGCCCCGCTGGACCGGTGATGCCAACTTCATGCCGATCATCGGGCGGACCAAGCCCGTCCCGCAGCTCCTGGGGGACCAGCGCGACATGATCGCCGGCGCCTGGGACTCCGCGCCCGCGACGCCCCGCGAGCCCTGACCGGCGCGGCGCCGGCAGCCCCACACCCCACTGACACGAGACACGAGGCAGCCCATGCTCGGAAACCACGGCAGAGGCCTGACAAAGGCCCTGTTCACCAGGCCGGCCCTGCTCCTGGCCAAGGCCGGGATCACCCCCAACATGCTCACCGTTGCCGGGACCGCCGCCTCCATCACCGCGGCCGTCCTCACCATCCCCCAGGGCCGCTTCATCCTCGGCCCCCTCCTGCTGACCTGCCTGCTCGTGGCCGACTCCTTCGATGGCATCCTCGCCCGCGCCACGGGCGCCTCCTCAGCCTTCGGGGCCTTCCTCGACTCCACCATGGACCGCCTCGCCGACGGCGCCGTCTTCGGCTCGCTCGCCATGTGGGCCGCCACGCACCTGGAGCCCGGGCCCCTGAGGACCTGGACGATCGCCCTGGCCCTGGCGGCGGTTGTGCTCGGCGCGGCCGTTCCCTACGCCCGCGCCCGCGCCGAGTCCGTGGGCGCGAAGGCCTCCGTGGGCATCGCCGAGCGCACTGACCGCCTCGTCGCCATCGGCCTGGCCGTGCTCGCCGTGGGCCTGGGCGCCCCCCAGTGGGTCATCACCGCGGGGCTCGCGCTCGTCACCACGGCCTCCCTCATCACGGTCGTCCAGAGGGTCCTCACCGTTCGGGCCCAGCTCGCCGGCGTGCCCGCGGGCGGCAGCGCGGGAGCCGCCGGGTGAGGCGGCCCCGCGTCGAGGACGCCTACCGCCTCGCCTGGCGGGGCGCCAGGCGCCTGCCCACCGGCCTCGGCTACGCCCTCGCCCACGCCGCCGGCGACGCGCTGTGGGCCCGCCAGCGCGTGCTGCCCTCCCGAGGCGGCGGGGTGGGCCAGCTCGAGCGCAACCTGGCCAGGATCATGCCCGTCGGCACCCCGCGGCGCCGGATCCGCGCGCTGTCCCGCGCCGGAATGCGCTCCTACATGCGCTACTTCTACGAGGCCTTCGCCCTGCCCGGCGTCGGCCAGGAGCGCATCCGCGCCCGTGTCCGGGCCGACCTGCCCCCCACGCTGCGCGAGGACCTCCAGGGTGGCAGCGTCGTCCTGGCGCTCGCCCACATGGGCAACTGGGACCTGGCCGGCGCCTGGGCCTCGTCCGAGCTCGTCGGCGTGCTCACCGTCGCCGAGCGCCTGGAGCCCGCCGATCTCTTCGACCAGTTCGTCAGCTTCCGCACATCGCTCGGCATGCGCGTCATCGGGCAGGGGCATGGCGAGAGGGTCTTCGAGCCGCTCGTCGCCGCGGCCGGAGAGCAGCGCCGCCTCGTCGCCCTCCTGGCGGACAGGGACCTGTCGTCGGCGGGCATCGAGGCGGATCTCCTCGGCCACACGATCCGCGTGGCCGCCGGGCCCGCCGCCCTGGCGCACCGCCTCGGTCTGCCGCTGTATGCCACCGCCATCCACTACGAGCGCCTCAGCGGCGAGCGCCGTCGCCGCGCCGGGGGGCGATGGGGCATCGTCCTCACCCTCGTCAAGGTGCCCGCCCCCCGGGGCGGGGAGGACGCTCGGGGCGACGGCGATGCCCGCGAGCTCATCACCGCCTGGACGAGGGCGTGGGTGGCGGCCCTCGCCCCCAGCCTTGCCGCTCATCCCGAGGACTGGCATATGCTCCAACCCGTCTACGACGCTGACCTCGACCACGAGCGCCTGGCCAGGCGCCACGCCCGGGAGCAGGAGGGACCCGCATGAGGATCGGACTCGTCTGCCCCTATTCCATGGACGCCCACGGAGGGGTCCAGGCCCATGTCATGGACCTGGCCACCGAGCTCATCAGCCGCGGCTACGACGTCGGCGCGCTGGCGCCCGCCTCGGAGGACGTCGAGCTGCCCGACTGGATGACCTCCGCCGGGGACTCCGTCGCCATCCCCTACAACGGGTCCGTGGCCCGCCTCAGCTTCGGGGCGCGCGTGGCCCGCCGGGTGCGGCGCTGGCTGGCCGACGGCCAGTACGACCTGCTCCACATCCACGAGCCGATCACGCCGAGCATCGGGATGCTCGCTCTCCAGTCGGCCACGTGCCCGGTCGTGGGCACCTTCCACGCCGCCATGGACCGCTCGCTGGCCCGGGGCCTGCTCTCCCCGATGGCCACCCCCCTCATGGAGCGCATCACCGCTCGCATCGCCGTGTCCGAGGAGGCCCGGCGCACCCTCATCCAGTACCACGGCGGCGACGCCGTCGTCATCCCCAACGGCGTCAACGTCGCCCCCTTCGCCTCCGCACCCAAGGACGACCCGCGCTTCGCGGGCGCCCACGGGGCCCCCACGATCTCCTTCCTCGGACGGCTCGACGAGCCCCGCAAGGGGCTGGCCGTGCTCGCCGGCGCCATCCCCGCCGTCCTCGATGCCGTCCCGGGCGCGCGCTTCCTCATCGCCGGGCGCGGCCAGGCCGAGGAGCAGCGGCGCGAACTCGCCCGATTCGGGGGCGCCATCACCTTCCTCGGCGGGGTGAGCGACGAGGACAAGGCCGCCATGCTCGCCTCGGCCACCTGCTACGTCGCCCCGCAGACCGGCGGGGAGTCCTTCGGCATCGTCCTCGTCGAGGCCATGGCCGCCGGCACCCGGGTCGTCGCCTCCGACCTGACCGCCTTCTCCGACGTCCTCCAGGGCGGCCGGCTCGGCGCGCTGTTCACCAATGGCGACAGCGCCGCCCTCGCCCGGGCCATCATCGACACCCTCACCCAGGACGAGGCCGCCGATGCCCGCCGACGCGCCGCCGCTGAGGCCGTCGGCCGCTACGACTGGGCCCGGGTCACCGACGCCGTCCTCGACGTCTACGACATGGCGCTGTCCACCGCCCACACCCGAATCACCGTCGCCCCGGGCCAGCGCACCGCGCTCGGGCGCCTGAGAGACGCCCTCGACGATTGAGAAGGATCCCCATGAACGGACTCGAGTCCATCCTCCTGCCGGTCATCGCCATCCTGCTCCTCATGCTGGTGCTCGGCTGGAGGCTCTACGCGATCGCCGTGAGGGTCGACCGCCTCCACCGGCAGGTCCTCGGCGCCCGCGCCACGCTCGAGAAGCACCTGGCCTACAGGGCGCAGGCCGCCGTCGACCTCGGCTCAACGGGACTGCTCGACGCCGCCTCGGCGATGCTCCTCCAGCGCGCCGCCCATGAGGCGCTCGACTGCGAGCACCCGATCGTCCCCGACGGACTCGACCCCCTCGACACCTCCGGGCGCAGGGCGGCGCCCGCCGCCGGCGCCCCGGGGCGCTCCCGGGCCGCCGTCGAATCAGACCTCTCCCGGGTGATCCGCGCCGCCGTCGATGCCGAGGCCAGGGCCGAACTGCGCGGCACCGAGCTGGGCACCGAGGCCGTCGACCGCCTCGAGCGGGCCGGTGCGCGCGTCGTCCTGGCCCGCCGCTTCCACAACACGCACGTCGCCGAGGCCCGCAGGCTGCGCTCCACCCCCGCGGTGCGCCTGCTGCGGCTGGCCGGGTGCGCCCCGATGCCCAGCGCCTTCGACATCGATGACGACATCGAGCCATCCCCTGATCAGGAGGCATCATGACCGCACCCGGAAGCTCTGGATGGGCGCCGCGCGCAGGCTACCGGCGCTCGGCCTGGGCCCCCCGCCCCACACGTCACGAGGACGTTTTCGCCTCCCCCTCCGCCCCCGACTGGGCCGATCCCGTCGCCATGCGCCGCGCGCGCCGGCGCCGCGTCGTCGTCGGCCTGATCGTGGCGGCCGGCGTTATCGGCGCCGGCATCATGCTCTACGTGCTGGCCTCCATCGCAACCAGCGGCTCCAGCCTCGTCCAGATGACCCTCCTCGCCCTCGTGCCGCTGGCCATCGTCCTGACCACCGTGTGGTGGATCGACCGCTGGGAGCCGGAGCCGCTCGGGATGCTCCTGCTGGCCTTCCTGTGGGGAGTCGGCGTGTCCACGGTGATCTCCATGGTGGCCAACACCAGTGCCACCATCCTCCTGGCCGGCGCCACCAACGACTTCCAGTACGTCAGCGCCGTCATCACCGCGCCCGTCGTCGAGGAGAGCACCAAGGGGCTGGGCGTGCTCCTCATCTTCCTGCTCTCGCGGCGCTCCTTCAACGGCGCCGTCGACGGCATCGTCTACGCGGCCGTCGTGGCCGCCGGCTTCGCCTTCTCCGAGAACATCCTCTACTTCCTGCAGAACCAGGACAATCTCGCCCGCACCTTCGTGCTGCGGGGCATCATGTCGCCGTTCGCGCACATCATGTTCACCTCCTGCACCGGCGTGGCGATCGGCGCCTCGGCCAGGATGCGCTCGCGCCTGGCCTGGCTGTGGACCACCCCGATGGGCCTGGCCGGGGCGATCTGCCTGCACGCCTTCTGGAACGGCGCGCTGTCGAGCAACCTCACGCTCTACTTCATCGTCGAGGTCCCCCTGTTCATCGCCTCCATCGCCGTCGTCCTGGCCCTGCGCTGGCGCGAGAGGCTCCGGATGCGCGCGAGGCTGCGCGAGTACGGGCAGGCCGGCTGGTACCACGAGGCCGAGGTCACCATGCTCACCACATCCGCCGGGCGCCGGGCCGCGCGCAGGTGGGCCAGGAGGCGCGGCCCGAACGCCAAGCGGGCCATGCGCGACTTCCAGGCCGCCTCCGTCCAACTGGCCAATCTGCGTCAGGGCGCCATGGAGGGGCACTCCGCGGGCGACTTCGCCGCTTCCGAGAAGGCCCTCCTCGGCCGCGTCGTGGACTCGCGCGCCGTCTACATGGGGCAGCGCTGAGATGGCCGTCGCGGAGGGGCCCGCATGATCCCGTCGGCCCCGCGGGCGCCGCGGCGTCGAGCGGCGGGCCTCGCCCCCGATGGGCGAGACCCCGCCCGGGTGCCCGCCGACTGGCGGGATCTGCTCGACGCCGACGAGTGGCGCCTGGGACCCGAGGGCCTGCCCTTCCGGCGCGCCGCCCGCGTCATCGCCCTGCGCGACGACCCCGAGCCGGGGATCCTCCTCGTACTGGGCCATGACTTCGCCGACCCCGCCCACGCCTGGGCCTTCACGCCCGGCGGCGGCATCGCCGACGGCGAGGGGCCCCGCGAGGCCGCCATCCGCGAGCTCCGGGAGGAGACCGGCATCCGCCTGGCGGCCGATCGGCTCATCGGGCCCGTCGTCGAGCGCACCAGCCTCTTCCACTTCAACCTCGTCACCTGCCGCCAGGACGAGGTGATGTACCTCGCCCGCCTGGAGCGCGACGACACCGCCGCCCTCGAGGGGCCCCGCGGCGAGCTCGACCGCGCCGGGTGGACCGACCAGGAGCGCGAAGTCCTCGACTCCCTGCGCTGGTGGGGCCTGGACGAGCTCGACGCCGCCGCCGGCAACGGCATGACCGTCTACCCCGAGGCCCTGCCCGGACTGGCCCGGCGGCTCATGGAGGGATGGGACGGCGTCGTCCGATCCATCGGCGAGTCGGCGGCGGGCGACGAGGAGCGGTGATCCGACGGTGATGGGCGGTGGGGGACGACGGCCGTCCCGGGCCCGTCACCTGTCGGCCCGCCCGCCCACGGCGGGCGCATCCGGATCCGGTCCCGCGCCCGCGCTAGGATGTGCCCGGTTCGCCGCGCCCGCTCGCGGCACGTCAGAGACATCGAGCCCGGACGCCGAGCCCGTCCGCTACTGCCGAGGAGAACACATGTCGGGTCACTCCAAGTGGGCCACCACGAAGCACAAGAAGGCCGCCATCGACGCCAAGCGCGGCAAGCTGTTCGCACGCCTCATCAAGAACATCGAGGTCGCCGCCCGCACCGGTGGCGGTGATCCCGCCGGCAACCCAACCCTCTTCGACGCCATCCAGAAGGCCAAGAAGAACTCCGTCCCCGCCGACAACATCACCCGCGCCGTCAAGCGCGGCAGCGGCGAGGAGGCCGGCGGCGCCGACTGGCAGACCATCATGTACGAGGGCTACGGCCCCGCCGGTGTCGCTTTCCTCGTCGAGTGCCTCACCGACAACCGCAACCGGGCCGCCTCCGATGTGCGCGTCGCCTTCACCCGCACCGGCGGTTCGCTGGCGGACCCCGGCTCGGTGGCCTACAACTTCACCCGCAAGGGCGTCGTCGAGATCGCCAAGGCCGACGGCATCGACGAGGACACGATCCTCATGGCCGTGCTCGACGCCGGGGCCGAGGAGGTCATCGAGGGCACCGACTCCTTCGAGGTCATCTCCGAGCCCCAGGACCTCATCGCCGTGCGCACGGCCGTCACCGGGGCCGGGATGGACTACGACTCCGCCGAGTCGCAGTTCGTCGCGGGCACGAGGATCGAGGTCGATGCCGACGGCGCCCGCAAGGTCCTGCGCCTCGTCGACGCCCTCGAGGACCTCGACGACGTCCAGAACGTCTACACCTCGGTGGACATCTCCGCCGAGGTCGCCGCCGAGCTCGAGGCGGACGAGGACTGAGCGCCACGGCCGGCGCCTCCCCGGGCGCGCGACGGCGCGCCTCCGGCCGCGCCGTCGTCGCCCAGCAGCGCGTCCTGGGCATCGACCCCGGGCTCACGCGCTGCGGGCTCGGCTGCGTGGACATCGATGCGCGCCGCCGCGTCCGGCTCGTCGAGGTCGGCGTGGTGCGCACCCCGCCCGCTCAGAGCCCCGAGCTGCGGATCCTGGCCATCGCCGAGGCCCTCGATGACTGGATCGCGCGGCTGGGGCCCAGTGCGCTGAGCGTCGAGAGGGTCTTCGCCCAGGACAACCTGCGCTCCGTCATCGGCGTCGCCCAGGTCATGGGCGTGGTCATGCTCGCCGGAGCCCGCGCCGGGATCGAGGTCGCCCAGCACACGCCGAGCGAGGCCAAGGCGGCCGTCACCGGGTCGGGGGTGGCGGGCAAGGCGCAGGTCCAGGCCATGGTGGCGCGCATCCTCGGGCTGTCCGAGCCCCCTAGGCCCGCCGACGCCGCCGACGCCCTCGCCCAGGCCATCTGCCACGGCTGGCGCGGCGGGGGCACGGGCGCGGACGGCGCCACCGAGATGGTCTCCGCCGGGGGAGCGGTGCGCGCCAGCGCCCGGACACCCGCCCAGCGCCAGTGGGCGGCCGCCCAGGCCGCGGCCCGCCGCACCGGCGCCGTCGATCCCCGCCACGCCAGATGAGCGCGGGGCCCGCGCCGCGCGGCCCTGCTACTATCCGAACAATTGTTCGAAGGGAGTCACGCCTATGATCGCCTCGCTGCGCGGCACCGTCGCCGCGGTCTCGCTGACCTCGGCGGTGATCGAGACCGGGGGGGTGGGCATGGCCGTCCTCGCCACCCCCACCACCCTGTCCTCATTGCGCGTGGGCGCCGAGGCCCTCCTGCACACCGAGCTCATCGTGCGCGAGGACTCCCTGACCCTCTACGGATTCGCCGACGCCGACGAGCGCGACTGCTTCCGCGTCCTGCTCGGGGCCAAGGGCGTGGGCGCCAAGCTCGCCCTGGCCATGCTCGCCGTCCACACGCCCGACGCCCTGCGCCGCGCCATCGCCGCCGAGGACATCGCCGCCCTCAAACGAGTCCCCGGCCTGGGCCCCAAGGGCGCGCAGAGGGTCATCATCGACGTCGGCGACAAGCTCGGGCCCCCTCTCGGTCAGGATCCCCCGGCGGAGGACGCCGCGCGGGGCGGGACCGCCGCCGAGGGCGGCGAGCCCCATCCGGATGTCGTCGCAGCGCTCATCCAGCTCGGCTGGAACGAGACGAGCGCCCGCGAGGCCGTCCTCGCCGTCGAGCCCGGCCTCGCGGGCGCGGGACAGGCCCCGGCCGTCCCCGAGATCCTGCGCGCGGCCCTGAGGTGGCTGGGCGGTGGCCGCCGTGGCTGAGGGCATGCCCGGCCGCTTCGTGAGCGGCGAGGCCGATGAGGCCGAGCGCGCCGCCGAGGCGGCCCTGCGCCCCAAGCGCCTGGAGGACTTCACCGGCCAGGAGGTCGTGCGCGGCCAGCTCTCCGTGGTGCTGCGCGCGGCCCTCGCCCGCGGCGCGGCCCCGGATCACGTGCTCCTGTCGGGCCCGCCCGGTCTGGGCAAGACGACGCTCGCCATGATCATCGCAGCCGAGGTCGGAGGATCGCTGCGGCTGACCTCCGGCCCCGCCATCCAGCACGCGGGGGACCTCGCGGCGATCCTGTCCTCCCTGGAGGAGGGCGATGTCCTCTTCATCGACGAGATCCACCGCCTGGCCCGCACCGCCGAGGAGATGCTCTACCTGGCGATGGAGGACTACCGGGTCGACGTCGTCGTCGGCAAGGGCCCGGGCGCCACCTCCATTCCCCTGGCCCTGCCGCCGTTCACCGTCGTCGGCGCCACCACCCGGGCGGGACTCCTCCCCGCGCCGCTGCGCGATCGCTTCGGCTTCACCGGCCATCTCGACTACTACGCGCCGGGGGATCTGGCGCGGATCCTCAAGCGCTCCGCCGGCTTGCTCGGCGTGGGCCTGGAGCCCGAGGCCGCCTCCGAGCTGGCCGGCCGCTCCCGGGGCACGCCCCGCATCGCCAACCGGCTCCTGCGGCGCGTCCAGGACTGGGCCCAGGTCCACGGGACGCCCGGGCGTCTCGACCTTCGGGCCGCCCGGGCCGCGCTGGAGGTCTTCGAGGTCGACGCCCTGGGCCTGGATCGCCTCGACCGGCAGGTTCTGGAGGCCCTGTGCTCCCGATTCGGCGGCGGCCCGGTGGGCCTGACGACGCTCGCGGTGAGCGTGGGGGAGGAGCCGGAGACGGTCGAGACCGTGGCCGAGCCCTACCTCGTCCGCGAAGGCCTCGTGGTGCGCACGCCCCGGGGCCGCGCCGCGACTCCCGCCGCCTACGCGCATCTCGGCCTAGAGCCCCCCGCCGAGGGCGCCCTGTTCGTCTGAGCGCCCCGCGGTCTCCACCGGCCCCCTGCCGGGCGGTCCGTCCCGGGAGGAAGAGCACAGTCGGGCCACGGGGCGATCACGCGCGGGTCTCGGCCCGAGCCGCCCCGGCCCGAACGGGGCGCGTGTCACAGCGCAGTCGGGGTTTCTGCCTCCCCGTCGCCCCCGGCGGTGACCTAGACTCGGTGCGGTTTGCCCCACGTCGGGGCGTCGTCGCCGCAGGAGCTGCGGATCACTCTCGGAACTGGAGTCCCTATGTCCATCATGATCATGCTCGCCGCGTTCCTCATCATCATGTGGCTGTTCAGCGGCTTCGCCCGCCGCCAGCAGCAGAAGATGCTCGCCGAGCAGGACCGGCGCCGCGAGGAGGCCCTCGTGGCGGGCACCTGGGTGCGCACCACCGGCGGCTTCTACGGTCAGGTGGTCGATGTCGACGGCGACGTCGTCGTGCTCGCCACCCAGCTGGGCGACGAGTCCCTGTGGAACAAGAAAGCCATCGTCTGCGCCGAGGAGCCCCCGTTCGCCTCCGCCGGCGAGGACGATGCCACCGCCGGCGACGCGGCCGAGGTCATCGCCGAGCAGGGCGCCGCCGACTCGGAGGCCACCGAGTCCTGAGCCCGACAACGCCCGGCGCCGCCCACTCCCCAGGGCCCACCGGGCGCCTCCCTCACCCCACGCATCCTGCCGCCCAGGCGGCTACCTGATGAAAGGGACCCCGTGCCCACCAAGAAGACCAAGCGCCCCGGAGCCAGGATCCTCCTCCTGCTGCTCATCCTCGCCGTCGGCTTCGGCGCCCTCGCCTTCGGCTCGGCGACCAAGCGCACCACCATGACCCCGGGCCTCGCCCTCGATCTCGAGGGCGGCACTCAGATCATCCTCACCCCGACGACGACCGACGGCTCGGAGATCTCCGACGAGGACGTCAACCAGGCGATCGAGGTCATCCGCCAGCGCGTCGACGCCTCCGGCGTGGCCGAGGCGCAGATCTCCCGCCAGGGCGGGCAGAACATCGTCGTGGCACTGCCCGGGACCCCGAGCGAGGCGACCCTCGACCTCGTGCGCAAGGCGGCGGTCCTCTACTTCCGACCCGTCATTCGCATCATCCAGGGCAACGCCACGCAGATCGCCGAGCAGCGGAACCAGCTGGCCGCCCAGCAGAATCAGGCCGCCCCGGCGGCGCCGACGGACGCGGCCGCCACCGACGCCGCGTCCGCCCCGAGCGCCGACCCGTCCGCCTCGCCCACCATCCCGACGACCACGCCCGAGCAGGTGGCCACCCAGGCCGCCGACGTCAACGGCGACGGCACCATCAGCGAGGATCCGCTGCCGGCCACCAGCGATGACAACTCCTCGGACGCGTGGATCACCGAGAAGATGATCTACGACGCCACCATGCTCGACTGCACCGCCCCGGAGAACCTCACCGGCGAGGCCCAGGACCCCTCCAAGGCCGTCATCTCCTGCGACAAGCAGGGCAACGGCACCGCATACATCCTCGGCCCCGCCGACATCGCCGGCACCGACATCGCCACCGCCGTCTCCGGCACCGAGACCACCGAGCACGGGGGGACCACCAACAACTGGGGCGTATCCGTCGAGTTCAACTCCACGGGAACGGACCAGTTCGCCGCGGTCTCCGAGCGCCTCCTGGCCTACCGCGACGCCGCCAGGGCCGCGCAGCGCCCCGCAGGCGCCAACGGTGCGCCGACCAGCACCACCGATTCCCAGAAGGCCCGGTTCGCCATCGTCCTGGACGGCCTGACGATCATGTCCTCCGGCTTCCGCGACTCCGTCACCTCGCCGATCACCGATGGCCGCGTGCGCATCGACATCGGCCAGGGAGGGGAGGCCCGGGCCCAGTCCAACACGCTGGCCAACCAGCTCTCCTTCGGTGCGCTGCCCATCAACTTCACCGTCCAGTCCGAGCAGCAGATCTCGGCGACCCTGGGAACCGAGCAGCTGCGCAACGGCCTCATCGCCGGGTTCATCGGATTCCTCCTCATCATCGTCTACCTCGCCTGGCAGTACCGGGGCCTCTCCCTCGTCGCCGTGGCCTCCCTCATCATCGCGGCGGTGGGCACCTACCTCGTCATCGCGCTGCTGAGCTGGTTCATCGGCTACCGCCTGTCGCTGGCCGGCGTGGCCGGGCTCATCATCTCCATCGGCATCACGATGGACTCCTTCATCATCTACTTCGAGCGGGTCCGCGATGAGGTCCGCAACGGCCGCACCCTCATCGCCGCCGTCGACGAGGGCTGGAAGCACGCGCGCCAGACCATCGTCGTCTCCGACGCCGTCAACCTCGTCGCCTCGGTGGTCCTCTACGTCCTGGCGGTCGGCGGCGTGCAGGGCTTCGCCTTCACCCTCGGCGTGACCACCGTCGTCGACCTCGCCGTCATCTTCGGCTTCACCCACCCGCTCATGGTGTGGATCCTGCGCTTCCGCTTCTTCGGCGAGGGGCACCGGCTCTCCGGCCTCGACCCCGAGCACCTCGGAGCCCGCTCGCTCGCCACCTACGGCAAGGGCCGCGACGCGCTCATCGAGGGCGCCGCCGGCTCCCTGGCCCGGCGCAAGGCCCTCGCCCGGCGCGGTGGGTCCGGCGGGGCCGCCGACGGCCGTGCCGCGATCGAGGGGGACGACGCCGTCGACTCCCAGGCCCACGATGGGAAGGACGGTGAGTCGAAGTGAAGAACCTCGCCACTCTCGGAAACGAGCTCTACTCCGGCAAGACCTCGATCCCCTTCATCGCCAAGCGGCGCATCTGGTACACGATCGCCGCGATCATCGTCATCGCCTCCGCGGCGCTGCTCGGCACCGTGGGGCTCAACCCCGGCATCGACTTCAAGGGCGGCTCGGAAGTGACCATCACCGGTCTGACCGCGCCTGCCGAGGGCCCGGCCAACACCGTCCTGTCCGACCAGGGCCGCTCCGCGGGCTCGACGGTCACCAAGCTCGGCTCCTCCTCGGTGCGCGTACAGACCACCGCGCTGGACAAGGCGGATCTCGACGCCCTGTCCAGCGGCCTGGCCGATGCCTACGGGGTCGACGCGGGCAGCGTCTCCTCGACGACCATCGGCCCGACCTGGTCCTCCGACGTCACGAACAAGGCCATCCGGGGCCTCCTGCTGTTCTTCCTGCTCGTCGGCGGCCTCATCTGGATCTACTTCCGCACGTGGAAGATGGCGGTCGCGGCCCTGCTCGCCCTGGCCCACGACATCATCATCACCGTCGGCATCTACGCCCTGACGGGATTCGAGGTCACTCCCGCCACGATCATCGGTGTGCTCACGATCCTGGGATACTCCCTCTACGACACGGTGGTCGTCTTCGACAAGATCCGCGAGAACACCGCCTCCTTCACCGCGCAGACCCGCTCCACCTACGCCGAGCTGGCCAACCTCGCGGTCAACCAGACGTTCGTCCGCTCCGTCAACACCTCGATCGTCGGCGTGCTGCCCGTGGCCTCGCTGCTGTTCGTCGGCGCCTTCATCCTGGGCGCCGGCACGCTGCGCGACATCGCCCTCACCCTCTTCATCGGCATGATCGGCGGCACGCTCTCCTCGATCTTCCTGGCCACGCCGCTCCTGGTCGACCTGCGGCGCCGGGAGAAGGGCGTGCGCGAGCAGGCCGAGCGCGTCGAGCGGGCCCGCAGGAGCCGCATCGAGGCCGCCGGCGACGACGAGGGCGCCGTCGAGGCGATCCTGGCCGCCCCCAAGGCCTCGCCCCTCACCCCCGGCCACCACCTCGGACAGGCCGCCCAGCCCAAGAGGAGGAAGAAGCGCCCATGAGCGTTCCCCCATCCCTGCCCGCCGCGCTCACCCGGCTCGTGGCCGACAACCTCCGGGAGATCCCCGACTTCCCCGAGCCCGGGGTCCTCTTCCGGGACATCACTCCGCTGCTGGCCAACGGCCCGGCCTTCGCCGAGCTCATCGACGGCCTCGCCGAGCACTACCGGGGGCGGATCGACGCCGTCGCCGGCCTGGAGTCGCGCGGCTTCATCCTCGCCGCGCCCCTGGCCGTGAGGCTGGGCATCGGGATGCTCACCGTGCGCAAGGGGGGCAAGCTCCCCGGGCCCGTCATCGGCGTCGACTACGCCCTGGAGTACGGCACGGCCCGCATGGAGCTGCGCCCCGAGACCGTGCGGGAGGGGGACAGGATCCTCATCATCGACGACGTCCTGGCCACTGGCGGGACCGCCGCCGCCTCCATCGAGCTCGTCGAGCGCGCCGGGGGCGGTGTCGAGGCGATCTGCATGCTCCTGGAGCTCGCCGACCTGGGCGGCAGGGCCCACCTGGGCGGGCGGGACGTCGACGCCGTCGTCGTCTACTGACGCCCGGCTCCCAGCTCCACTGCTCGGTGCTGGGAGCGGCCGGGCGGGGCCGGCCCGGGCTCTCGAACGGGCCTCAAGGCATCGGATGTCCGATGCGTGGCTCCCCGCGCGGCTATGATGCTGCAATGACCGAGACCAAGGGCGCCACGGACGCGGGGCACGACGCGATCGTGCCCGGCTCCCGCGTCCGCAGCCGCCTCGCCTGGTTCGGCTCCCGGGGGCATTCGACGCCGCCCGCCATCGACCCGCTCCTGCGGGCACTGCGTGCCAACCACCCCAAGGCGGACACCGGTCTCATCGTGCGCGCCTACGAGGTCGCCGAGAAGGCCCATAAGGGCCAGATGCGCAAGTCGGGGGAGCCCTACATCACCCATCCCGTGGCCGTGGCGACCATCCTCGCCGAGCTCGGCATGACGCCCCAGACCCTCGCCGCCGCTCTCCTGCACGACACGGTGGAGGACACCGACTACACCCTGGACAAGCTGCGCGCGGACTTCGGCGATGAGATCGCCCTGCTCGTCGACGGCGTCACCAAGCTCGACAAGCTCCAGTACGGCGAGGCGGCGCAGGCCGAGACGGTGCGCAAGATGATCATCGCGATGTCCCGCGATATCCGCGTGCTGCTGATCAAGCTGGGCGACCGCCTCCACAACGCCCGCACCTGGAAGTACGTCTCCGCCGAGAGCGCCGCCCGCAAGGCCAAGGAGACGCTCGAGATCTACGCGCCCCTGGCCCACCGGCTCGGGATGAACACCATCAAATGGGAGCTCGAGGACCGCTCTTTCAAAGCCCTCTACCCCGGCGTCTACGACGAGATCGAGCGCATGGTCGCGGAGAGGGCCCCTGCGCGTGAGGAGTACCTGCGCCAGGTCCGCCTGCGGATCGAGGAGGATCTGCGGGTCAACAAGATCAAGGGGACCGTCACCGGCCGACCGAAGCACTTCTACTCGATCTACCAGAAGATGATCGTGCGGGGGAAGGACTTCGACGACATCTACGACCTCGTCGCCCTGCGCGTCATCGTGGACTCGGTGCGGGACTGCTACGCGGTCCTCGGCGCCCTCCACTCCCGTTGGACCCCGATGAGCGGGCGCTTCAAGGATTACATCGCCGTCCCCAAGTTCAACCTCTACCAGTCCCTGCACACCACGGTGCTCGGGCCCGGGGGCAAGCCCGTCGAGATCCAGATCCGCACCGCGGAGATGCACCGCATGGCGGAGTACGGCGTCGCCGCGCACTGGAAGTACAAGGAGGACCCCAACGCCAGCGGGCCCGCCCCGGGCGGGGCGGGCGTCGAGGACGGCGGCGAGATGGGCTGGCTGCGCCAGCTCGTCGACTGGCAGAAGGAGACCCAGGACCCCGCCGAGTTCCTCGATTCCCTGCGCTTCGAGATGGCCGGCTCACAGGTCTACGTCTTCACGCCCAAGGGGGACGTCCTGTCCCTGCCCAGCGGCTCCACGGCCGTCGACTTCGCCTACGCCGTCCACACGGAGGTCGGGCACCGCACCGTCGGCGCCCGGGTCAACGGGCGTCTCGTGCCCCTGGACACCCGCCTGGAGAACGGCGACACCGTCGAGGTGTTCACCTCCAAGGCGGCCAATGCCGGCCCGTCGCGGGACTGGCTCAGCTTCGTGGGCTCCACGCGGGCCCGCAACAAGATCCGCGCCTGGTTCTCCAAGGAGCGCCGCGAGGAGGCCATTGAGGAGGGCAAGTCCGCGATCGCTCGGGCGATGCGCAAGAAGGACCTCCCGATTCAGCGCCTCATGAGCCACGACTCCCTCACGGATGTCGCCAAGAGCCTCGACAAGGTCGATATCGACGGGCTCTACGCCGCGGTCGGGGAGGGGCACATCTCCGCCCAGCACGTCGTGGAAACCCTGGTGACCGCCATGGGCGGCGAGGCCGGCACCGAGGAGACCCTCGCCGAGGGCGTCCTGCCCACGCGGGCCTCCACCTCCGCCGGCCACCGTCGCAGCGGGGACTCGGGGGTCGTTGTCGAGGGCATGGACGCCGACGACGTCTACGTCAAGCTCGCCCGTTGCTGCACGCCCATGCCGGGGGACCCGATCGTCGGCTTCATCACCCGGGGCTCCGGGCTCTCCGTGCACCGGGCGGACTGTCAGAACGTCGCCCAGCTCCAGCGCGAGCCCGAGCGGATGCTGCCCGTCTCCTGGGCCGAGCACGCCCACTCGGTCTACCTGGTGCAGCTGGAGGTCGAGGCCCTCGATCGCGGCGGCCTCCTGGCCGATGTCACCCGCGTCCTGGCGGACAACCACGTCAACATGATCTCAGCGACGATCTCCACATCCAGGGACCGCGTGGTCACAGGGCGCTTCGTAGTCGAGCTCGCCGCGGCGAGCCACCTCGACCACACACTCGCCTCCCTGCGCCGGATCGACGGCGTCTACGAGGCCCGCCGCACCACCTCGGGCACTCGGAACCACGGCGCTCGAGCCGCGGCGGGCGGTCGGCGGGACGCCTCCGCGCCGCAGTAGGCCGGCGCGCTCCGGGAACGCGCCCTCGATGCTCAGGATGAGCCGTTGGGCGCGGGGGCGGCCGCGCGCCGCCCCGCCGCGGCAGTGCCCCAGGGCCAGGAGCAGTCCGCGGCGGGTCGCCCCGGCGTCGTAGGCCGCCAGGATCGCCTCGACCGCCCGGGTCGGCGGCGCGGTCCTCGCCACATCGACGGCGGCGCGCTCCAGGGTGGCGCACTCCACGCCCGCCAGGATCACCCGGTCCTCGGAGGGCAGCGACATGCGGTGGGAGTCGAGGCCCCGCCACCCGCCGGGCCTCTCGGCGCCCGCTACGGACAGGATCTCGGGCGGCCCGAGCCCCGTGTGCACCCAGAGCGCGCTGGGGCCGCAGACCAGGTTGCCCCGCGGGACATGAGGAGCCAGAGCCCGGGCGCGCAGTGGGGGAGAGTCGAGCAGGTCACTGGGGTAGTGGCCGCCCAGGAGCGGGGTGAGCAGCTCGTCATCGAGCCCGTGGCAGCGCAGCACCCGCATGTCCTGCGGCGGGAGGGCGCCGAGGGCCGGTTCGATGGGTCGGGGGCGCAGCCATGCGAGAGCCGCGCGGGCGGGGACGTGAGGATGCCTGGCCATAGGACCATGCTGGGCCCGCGCGGGGCGCCGCGGAAGAGGACTCGGAGGATCTGTGGATAACCGGGGCCGTGGGCCTCGCACGGATGGCGGCCGGGCGGGACGGATGATGCCCGGCACCGATCGAGGTGCCGGGCATCATCCGGTTGCTGGGGCGTCGCGCGTCCGGATCAGGCCTGGGCCGAGCGCAGGACCTGGTCGAGCCAGGCGCGGCGGGCGGTGAGCGCCGCCTCGGCCTCCGCGACCTTCTTGGCGTCCCCCGCGGCCTGGGCGGCGGCGAGGTCCTTCTCGAGCTCGGCGATCGAGTCCTGCAGCTGGCCGGCCAGGCCCTCGGCGCGGGCCTTGGTCTCCGGGTCGGTCCGGCGCCATTCGGCGTTCTCCGCCTCGCGGATCGCGTCCTCGACGGCGCGCATGCGCCCCTCGATCCGGCGCACGGCCGAGCGCGGCACGCGCCCCGCCTCCTCCCAGGCGTCCTGGATGGGGCGCAGGGCCTTCTTGGCGGCCTTGATGTCCTTGATCGGCAGGAGGGCCTCAGCCCTGGCCACGAGGGCCTCCTTGGTCTTGAGGTTCTCCGCGAACTCGGCGTCCACGGCTTCGTCCTTCGCCTTGCGGGCGTCGAAGAAGACCTGCTGGGCGGCGCGGAAGCGCGCCCACAGGGCGTCGTCCTCCTTGCGCGAGGCGCGGCCGGCCTTCTTCCACTCGTCCATGAGCCCGCGGTACTTGGCGGAGGTGCCCGCCCAGTCCGTGGAGCCCGAGAGCTCCTCGGCCCGCTTGATGAGGGCTTCCTTGGCGGCCTTGACCTGCGACTGCTTGGCGTCGAGCTCGGAGAAGAACTGGCGGCGGTGGCGGTCGAAGGCGGTGCGGGCGTGGCTGAAGCGCTTCCACAGGGCGTCCTCGGTGGGGCGGTCCAGGCGCGGCCCGCGACGCTGGGCCTCCTTCCACTTCTCCAGGAGGGCGCGCAGCTCGGCGCCGGAGTTCTTCCATTGGGTGCGCGCCGGGTCCTGCCCACTGATCTCCTCGGCGCGCTCGACGATGGCGGTGCGGTCCTTGAGGGCCTGCTCCTTGGCGGCGGCGCGCTCGGCGGCGACGGCTTCGCGGCGCTCCGCGGCGACCCCGCGCAGGGCGGAGAAACGGGCGCGCAGCCCATCGAGATCCCCGACGGCGGCAGGCTCGACGAGCGAGGCCTCGATCGAGGCGATCGTCGTATCGATGTCGTGGATGGAGAGCTGCGGCAGGCGCGTGGCGAAGAGGTCGATCGTCGCCTTGAGGTCGAGGTAGCGCCGCACGTAGAAGGCCATGGCCTCGGCGATCGGGGCATCCGGGAACTGGCCGACCTCGCGCTCGACGCCGCCGTCCTGGACGTAGACCCTGCCCTCGCCGTCGACACGGCCCCACTTGGCGGCGTCCATGGCCTCCTCGGGGTCGATCGGCGCCTCATTCGCCACTGCGGGCGAGGGCCGGTCCGCCGTCGCGGGCTCTTCCGCGCCCTCGGGCTCCTCCGTCTTCTCAGCGAGTGGCTCAGGGGCCTGGGCGGGCTCCTCGGGGGCCTGGGACGGCGTCGACTCTGACGGCGCCTCAGTGCTCTCAGTGCCGGCGCTGTCGGCGGGCTCGATGGTCTCGGCGACCGCGGGGCCGGTCTGCGCCGCGGCGCTCGTGGTCTCGGTGGTGGCGGAGGCCTGCTCCGACTCGGACGTGGCGGTGGGCTCCAGCTCGGGGGAGGGCTGCGTCTGCTCAGTCACGTTGTGCTCCTTCGTGGTTGACGGGGCGAGGGAGGATCCTGATCCCTGTTCCGTTCGCGCCCGGCCTCAGCGGCCGGGTGGTGGTGCGCTGGCCCGGGAGGCGCCAGCAAGCCGAGCCTACCCGCAACATCCCCGAAGTCCGAGCCCTGACCGCCCTGGATCGCGGATGAGGGCGGCAGGATCCCCCGAGCGCGACTGCCGCGCCGCTCCAGGCCTCGATCCCGATCGATAGCATGCTCCTGATCTGCTGCAAGCCATCGGGCATGATCCGGAGGCGGGTCGGGCGCGGGAGGACCTATGGCGCATCTGGGCGCAACTGTGTAGAATTAGTTGCGCAATCCGAGGGACCGCAGAGAACCGCGGGTGTCGCGGACCGGTGGGGAATGGAGGTGCCGGATGACTCTCACCATCGCGGATGTCTACGCCGAGCAGGGCCTCGATTTCGATGAGGAGGCTTACGCCCGTCAACTGCGGGAGATGCTCCGCCGCTCACCCAGGGCCATGGCGGTAGGAGAGACGATGCTGGCCGACCTCGTGGAGCACGGCGGCCTGAGCGACCCCGCCCGCCTGCGGGTCGTGGCCGGGGGGCGCTCCGCGCGATTGGCCGCGGGCCATGCCGAGATGGTCGTGAGCCGGACCCTCGAGCTCACGCTCTCGGCCGCGCAGGCCGCGCAGGAGCTGGGCATCAGCCCTTCCAGGCTGTCCCACCGCGCCGCCTCCACCCCTCTGGCCTCCACGGTGGTGGGCGGGCGCAAGCGCTACTGGCGCTGGCAGTTCGCCGCTGGGCGGGCGCTGCCCCACCTGGGGGAGGTCGTCTCGAGGCTGCCGGGGGACCTGGCGGGAATCGACGTCGCCACCATCATGACCTCGTCGGACGAGTCCCTGGGCGGCCACAGCCCCGTGGACCACCTCCTGCTCGGAGGCGACGCCGAGCCCGTCGTCGCGCTCCTCGACGCCGCCGCCCGCGCCGCCTGAGCGCCTCGACATCGCGCGCCCATGCCCCTCGACGCCCCGAAGAACCCCAGTCGCCCGCCGCGCCCCCTGGTGATCACGCCGGAGGACATCCGCCTCCATCAGGGGCTGCTGTGGCGCATCCACCGCACGGCGGGCGAGCACCCGTCGGCCTGGAACGACTTCCGCTCCTACGGCCCCCTGACCACCATGCGCTGGGACCCCCATCCCGGGAGCGTCGGGGAGCACCCCGGGCACGGCGTGCTCTACACCGCCACGGATCTGCGCACGGCTGTGGCCGAGGTCTTCCAGACCCAGCGCCGGGTCGATCCCATGGGGGCGGGCATCGCCGCGACCACCTTCGCCCCCGTCCGTCCGCTGCGGCTCCTGGCGCTCCTCGCCGAGGACTCGCCCTGGCTGCTGCGCAACGGGGCCAGTCATTCCCTCATGGCGGCTCCCCGGGACACCTGCCGGGCCTGGGCCCGGGAGATCGCGCGGGCCGAGCCCGCCGACGGCCAGGGCCCGGTGGATGGGCTGTGGGCGGAATCCACGATGACGGGTCGCCCCATGGTGGTGCTCTTCGAGCGGGCCGCCTCCGCCCTGCCCGAGGGGCCCCGGGCCAGCGCCCTTCTCGCAGCGCCCGTCATGATGGCGGCGCTGTCGGACATCAGCGCCTCTCTCGGCTGGGAGTTCGCCTGGCCGACGGCGTAGGCACTGAGTGATCGGCCGCGTTACCGGTCCCGGTGCGATGATCGGCCGAGCCATCGCCCCACCGCCCGGGCGGTCGGACGCGCGGGCCCCACGGAGTGGCATTAGCCTGGGCGCATGATCCTCGAGCGCACGATCGCACCCGTCTTCGCCGCCAACTGCTACGTGCTCGCCCCCGCCCCCGGGGCCCCGGCCCTCGTCGTCGACCCGGGAGCGGGATCCGTGCGGGGTGCGATGGCCCTGCTCCGCTCCAACCGCCTCACCCTCGGCGCGATCCTCCTCACTCACGGGCACGCCGACCACGTGTGGGACGCCGCTGCCCTGATCGAGGCCGCCCGCGACGAGGGGGTCCTCTCCATCGCCGACCCTCTCGCCCCGGCCGCCTCCGTTCCCGTCTACGTCCCGCAGCCCGACCTCCACCGCCTCGACGACCCCGACGCCATGACCGGCATCACCGCTCACGGCATGACCTTCGCCGACATGGCGGGAACGCCCTGGGTCCGGCCCGCCGACATCCGCGCCTTCCCCGATGAGGGCTTCGGCGCCGCCTTCGAGGTCATCCCCGGCCTCGCCCTCCAGGCCATCCCCGCCCCCGGCCACACCGAAGGCTCCACGCTCTTCTTCTTCAACTCCCGACTGGCGGACAACTACCTCCTCACCGAGGCCGAGGTCATCGACGACGACCCCAGCCACGCCGATGAGGAGCACGACTACCTCATGGCGCTGGCCGGCGACGTCATCTTCAAGGGCTCGGTGGGCCGCGCCGACCTGCCCGGCGGCGACCAGGTCCAGACCTGGGCGACCCTTCGCCTCCTGGCCAGCGCCGTCTCCCCCCAGACCATCCTCCTGCCCGGGCACGGGGCGGTGACCACCATGGAGCACGAGCACCACGGCAACCCCTATCTCGCCGAGGCCAGGATCCGTGGTGGCGATCGCAACGCCTGACACGCCCCCCACCCGGCGAGCGGGCCGTGACACAATGCCCGCCATGGCATCGAGCGTCCAGGCGCGTCAGGCGCAATCATCCCTGTCCGGATTCCCCGAGTGGCTCCCCGCGGGCCGCATCGTCGAGCAGTCCTTCCTGGACGCCCTGCGCACCACCTTCGAGCTGCACGGCTTCTCCGGCATCGAGACCCGCGCCGTCGAGCCCCTGGCCGAGCTCGCCCGCAAGGGCGAGACCTCCAAGGAGGTCTACCTCCTCAGCCGCCTCCAGGCCGACCCCGCCGACTCCGAGGAGGCCGACCCCGCCAAGCGCCTCGGCCTCCACTTCGACCTCACCGTCCCCTTCGCCCGCTACGTCCTCGACAACGCGGGCACCCTCACCTTCCCCTTCAAGCGCTACCAGATCCAGAAGGTGTGGCGCGGCGAGCGCCCCCAGGACGGCCGTTTCCGGGAGTTCATCCAGGCCGACATCGACATCGTCGGCGACGGCGCCCTCCCACTGCACAACGACGTCGAGATCCCGCTCATCATGCACGAGGCCCTGGCCGCGCTGCCCATCCCGCCGGTGACGATCCACGTGTCCAACAGGAAGGTCGCCCAGGGGTTCTACCAGTCCATCGGCGTGGGCGACGATGAGCTCATCGAGGTGCTGCGCATCGTCGACAAGCTCGACAAGATCGGCCGCGACGCCGTCGCCGCCGAGCTCACCGAGGCGGTCGGGCTGAGCGCCGACCAGGCCGACCGCGCCCTCGACCTCGCCACCATCACCGGGACCAGCCCCAGGGCCATCGACGCCGCCGTGCGCACCGCCCTGGGCGAGGCAGCCCCCTCCGAGATGCTCCTCGAGGGCCTGGCCGAGCTCGCCGGCCTCCTCGATACCGCCAACCTGCGCAGGCCCGGCGCGATCGTCGCCGACCTCAAGATCGCCCGCGGCCTCGACTACTACACCGGCACCGTCTACGAGTCCTTCATGACCGGTCACGAGGACCTCGGCTCGGTGTGCTCCGGCGGGCGCTACGACTCCCTGGCCTCCAACGGCAAGCGCACCTTCCCAGGGGTGGGCATCTCGATCGGCGTGTCCCGCCTCCTCGCCCGCGTCATCGGCGCGGGCCTCATCGAGGTCACCCGTGCCGTGCCCACCGCCGTGCTCGTGGCCGTCACCGACGAGGCCCACCGCGCCGACTCCGACGCCGTCGCCGACCTCCTGCGCAAGCGCGGGATCCCAGCCGACGTCGCCCCCAACGCCGCCAAGTTCGGCAAGCAGATCCGCTTCGCCGACAAGCGCGGCATCCCCTACGTCTGGTTCCCCGGCGCCCCCGGGGAGGGCGACTCCGTCAAGGACATCCGCTCAGGGGAACAGGTCACCGCCGACGCCTCCACCTGGCAGTGCCCAGAGGCGGACCTCGCCCCCCGCCTCATCGCCCCCGGCGGCCGGGCCTGAGGCACGTCATGGCCCCCGCCCGCACGCCGCCCGGAGAATCCACCCCCTCCAGCGATCCAGGAGCACCCGCCGCCACCGCCGCGCTGGGAGGGCTGAGGGCGAGGCTGGGCTCGATCGACCTGCCCTACGCGCTGCCCGGCGCCGAGCGGGCGGCCGAGCGCGCGGCCCGGGTCGCCGACCAACTCGGCGATTACATCCTTCCCCGCCTCGCCAGCATCGACGCCCCACTGCTCGCCGTGGTCGGCGGCTCGACGGGTGCCGGGAAATCCACCCTCGTGTCCTCCCTCATCCGCAGGCGCGTCGCCGCGGCCTCAGCCATCCGCCCGACCACGCGCCGCCCCATGCTCCTCCACGCCCCCGCAGACGAGGCCTGGTTCGCCGATGATCGCGTCCTGGGCTCCCTGGCCCGCCTGCGCGTGCCCGAGGACGCCCCCGCCAGCGTGCCGATCACCCCCGCAGACGGCGACGCCCCCGCCTCCTGGAGGGAGCTGGAGGTCCGCTCCTGCCGCGAGCTGCCCCCGGGACTCGCGCTCCTGGACGCCCCCGACGTCGACTCCGTCGTCGACGAGAACCGCGAGCTCGCCGCCACCCTCCTCGCCTCCGCCGACCTGTGGGTCTTCGTCACCACGGCGGCCCGCTACGCCGACGCCGTCCCCTGGCAGCATCTGCGGGCCGCCGCCGAGCGGGACATCGTCGTCGCCGTCGTCCTCGACCGCGTCCCCGACGGCGCCGCTGCCGCCGTCGAGGCCGACCTGCGGCGCCGCCTCGCCTCCGCCGGACTCTCCACGTCCCCCGTCATCACCATCCCCGAGACTCCTCTGGACGCCGAGGGCCTCCTGCCCGTCCCGCTCATCGCCCCCCTGCGGGACTGGCTCACCACCCTGGCCGCCGACGCCGAGGCCCGCCGCGACGTCGCCCGACGGACGCTCGCCGGGGCCCTGGGCAGCGTCCTGGCGCAGATCGAGCTGCTGGCCGGCGAGCTCGACGCCCAGACCCAGGAGCGCCACGAGCTCGCCGAGGCGGCCATCACCGCCCACGCCGAGGCCGCCCAGCGGATCAACGCCGCCTGCGCCGACGGATCCATGCTGCGCGGCGAGGTCCTGGCCCGCTGGCAGGAGTACGTCGGCGCCTCCGGGATGCTCAAGGGACTCGAGAGCCAGGTCGGGCGCCTCCGCGATCGCCTCAGCGCCGCCCTGCGGGGCCGGCCCGGCCCCGCCCGGCGCGTCGAGGACGCCATCGAGTCCTCCCTGGCCACCCTCATCGTCGCCGAGGCCCAGCGCGCCTCGATCGCCACCGAGCGGGCCTGGCAGCGCGCCGGCACCGCGGCTCCCGCCCTGGACACCGTTCGCGAGCTCCTCCCCGGCCAGG
The DNA here is from genome assembly GCF_002072185.1 of Actinomyces denticolens. Taxonomy (GTDB): domain Bacteria; phylum Actinomycetota; class Actinomycetes; order Actinomycetales; family Actinomycetaceae; genus Actinomyces; species Actinomyces denticolens. The sequence continues at coordinate 6,818 of NZ_MVIW01000017.1, read as the reverse complement.
AGGCCCTTACCGATCGGGCCACCGTCCTCGTCCACGAGTGGCAGGGAGAGCTCCTCAGCCTCGTGCGGGCCGAGGGCGCCGACAAGCGCCTGACCGCCCGGCTCATCTCGCTCGGCGTCAACGGGGTCGGGGTGGCCCTCATGATCGTCGTCTTCGCCCACACCGGGGGCCTGACCGGGGGAGAGGTCGGCATCGCCGGGGGCACCGCCCTCGTCGCCCAGCGGCTCCTCGAGGCGGTCTTCGGCGACCAGGCCATGCGCGCCATGGCCGAGCGCGCGCGCACCGACCTGGCGGCCCGGGTCCGGGCGCTCCTCGACGAGCGGGCCTCGCTCCTGGCCTCCGCCCTGCGCCGGCCCTCACCCACGGGTTCCGAGCTGAGGCGGGCCGCGCGCGCCGCCGCCTCCGCTCTCGAGACCGCCGGCGGCGTCACCGGAGAGGACCGCTCATGAGCGGGGCCGTGTCCGAGCCCGCCAGGCGCCCCGCGCGTGAGAGCCCCGCGGCCCGGAGCCTCGCGGAGGCACTCGGGGTGCTCGGGAGGATCATCGAGCTCGGCGACGGCCTCGGCCTCGGAGAGGAGCTCGACGAGACCCGCGAGATCGTCGCGCGCGCGGGAGCGCGGGCCTCACTGGCACCGGGGAGCACCGTCATCGCCCTGGCCGGAGCGACCGGTTCGGGCAAGTCCTCCCTCCTCAACGCGCTCGCCGGGGAGCCCATCGCCCGGACCGCCGTCACCAGGCCCACCACCACCCGCCCCCTCGCCGTCCTGCCGGGCGGGCGCGCCGATGACGAGGCCTCCGCGCTGCTGGACTGGCTCGGCGTCGATGAGCGCGTAGTCGCGCCGCGGGCAGGGGCGATCCCCGCCGATGCGATCATCCTCGACCTGCCCGACGTCGACTCCGACGCACCCGAGCACAGGCTCATCGCCGAGCGCATGGCCGCCCAGGTCGACGCCCTCGTGTGGGTGCTCGATCCCGAGAAGTACGCCGACGCCGTCCTCCACAAGGACTTCATCGCACCCATGGCCGCCCATGCGGAGGTCACCCTCGTGGTCCTCAACCAGGCCGACCGCCTCGATGCCGCCTCACGCGAGCAGGTGAGCGCCGACCTGCGCCGCCTCCTGGCCCGTGAGGGCCTGGCCGGCCTCGATCCGCTCCTGGTCTCCGCCCGCACCGGTGAGGGGATCGACGCACTGGGAGGCGCCCTGGAGCGCATCGCCCGGGCGCGTACAGCCTCGGCCATCCGGCTGCGGGCCGATGCGCGCCGGGCGGCCGCCCGGTTGCGCGAGCGCGTCGGGGGCGGTGGGGCCGGGGTGCCGATCGACGGTCGGCGCCTCGCCGAGGCGGCCTCCCGCGCCGCTGGCGCCGAGGTCGTCGCCAGCGCCGTTCGCGCGGCCACGATCCACCGAGGGGCGCTGCGGGTGGGGTGGCCGCCTGTGCGGTGGATCCGCCGCTTCCGGACGGACCCACTGCGCGCGCTCCACCTGCGGGCCGCCTCCCCCTCCGGCTCGACCGGGACGGGGGAGGACCCCATGGTCGTCGACGCCGTCGCGCGAACCTCCCTGCCCGAGCCGAGCCCCGTGGCCGCGGGGCTCCTGCGCACCGAGGCGCACCGCCTCGCCGCGGACGCCAGTGCCCACCTGCCGGGGGCGGCCCGGGACGCCATGCTCCAGCGCATGGATGAGCGCGCCGAGGTGATCGGCCGTGAGCTCGACGCAGCCATCGCCCGTGCTGACCTGGGGATGCGCGCCCCTCGCTGGTGGTCGGCCGCCTCCGTCCTCCAGTGGCTCGCCCTGGCCGCGGCGGTCGCCGGGGGCGCCTGGCTGGTCGCCCTGCGGGGCATGCGGGACCTGCTGCTCATCACCGTCGACCCGCCGCGCTGGGGCCTCATCCCCTGGCCGGTCGTCCTACTGGCGGCGGGCCTGGCGCTCGGCGCCCTGCTGGGGATCATCGGCGAGGCAGTCGTGCGGGCGGGCGCCAAGCGGCGCGCGGCGAGGGCCGGGAAGCGGCTGCGCGAGGCGACGGACGCCGTCGTCGCCTCACGGCTCATCGAGCCCCTGCGCGCCGAGCGCGAGCGCTGGGACGAACTGGGCGCGATAGCCGCAGACCTCAGTCGGCGCGAGCGCTGACCGGTCTCGACCAGCGCTGACCCGCGCATGCCGGGGCTCTCCAACCCCGGGGGCCGGGACGCGGATCGCCCCCGGCCGGAGCACCGGCCGGGGGCGATCACGCCTTATCACTCTGAGCGCGGGCGCTCAGGAGTCATCGCGCCGCGAGCCCCAGGAACCGCGGTTGTCCCGGTTCCCGCGGTAGCCGCCGCCGCGGTTGCCCCCGAAGCGGTTGCCCCCGCGGTCGTCGCGCCCGGAGCGGTAGCCGCGGTCGTCCCGGAAGCCCGAGTCACGACCGCTGCGGTCCTCCCATCGACGGCCACCGCGATCGTCCCGGTACCCGCCGCGGCGGTCATCGTAGCGACCGCGGTAGCCGCCGTCGCGGTCCCCGCGCTCATCGCGGCCGCGGTAGCCGCGATCACCGCGGTCCTCCCAGCGGCGCCCGCCACGATCGCCGTGCTCCCCCCGGCCGCCGCGGAAGCCGCGGTCGTCCCGCTCCCCGCGTCGGCCGCGGTCATTGGGGCCGGACCAGCCGTGGCCCGGGCCCTCGTCGGGGCGGATGCGCAGCTCGCGCCCGGAGAAGGTCGCGTGCCGCATGGCCTCGAGCTGGTCCTCGCTCAACGGCGCGTGGATGGTAACGAGGGAGAAGGACTGCAGGATGTCGATCTTGCCGATGTCAGAGCCGGAGATGCCTCCCTCGTTGGCCAGGGCCCCCACGATCGCCCCGGGCATGACCCGGTCGCGGTGGCCGACCTCGACCCGGTAGACGGTGCCGGGGCCCTCGTGCTCCCGGCGCCCGCCGCGCGCGGCGCCGGGCTTGCCCTCGGGGCGCTCGCGACGGCGGCCCTCGCGGCCGCCCTCGAAGCTGGCCGAGACGAACGCCCCCTCGTCGTCGACACTCACCTCGCGGCGCTCACGGCCGCGGCGGGGACGCTCGTCGTCGTGACGGCGCTGCGGTCCCTCATCCCCCACCGCGAGGGCGAGCAGCGTGGCCGCGAGCTCCTCGGCGTCGATATCGAGCTCGGCGGTGGTGTCGGCGATGAGCGGGGTGTACATGCCCAGGCGTCCGCGCTCGTGGCGGGCGGCGGCCCTGGCCAGGAGCTTGCGGGCGCGGTGCGCGGAGACGTCGGCGGGGGAGGGCAGGGTGATCTCCTCCAGACGCGTGCCGGTCAGGCGCTCGATCTGCCGGAGCTTGCTCTTCTCCTTGGGGGTGAGGAAGGTGACGGCCTCGCCGTGGCGGCCGGCGCGGCCGGTGCGTCCGATGCGGTGGACGTAGGCCTCTGCCTCGCGGGGAACGTCGAAGTTGACGACGAGCCCGATGCGGTCCACGTCCAGGCCGCGGGCCGCCACATCGGTGGCCACGAGGACGTCGAGGGTGCCGGCGCGCAGTCGCTCGACGAGCCGCTCGCGCTCGCGCTGGGGGACGTCGCCGGAGATCGCGGCGGCCTGGATGCCCCGCCCGGCCAGCTCGATGGCGACGTCCTCAGCGGTGGACTTGGTGCGCACGAAGACGATGGCGGCCTCCGCCTCGGTGACCGCCAGGACGCGGGAGACCGCGCCGATCTTGTGGCGGAAGGGGACCACCGCGTAGGTCTGGTGGACGGTGTCGACGGTGGAGGACTGGCGGGAGACCTCGATGCGCGCGGGGTCGACGAGGTGCTCGGCCGCCACCCGCTCGATGGCGGGCGGCATGGTGGCGGAGAACAGCGCGGTACGGCGCTCGGAGGGCAGGGAGGCGGCGATGGTCTCCACATCCTCGGCGAAGCCCATGCGCAGCATCTCATCGGCCTCGTCGAGCACGAAGTACTTCACCGCGTCCAGGACGAGCGCGCCCTTGTCGATGAGATCGATGATGCGGCCGGGCGTGCCGACGACGACCTGCGCGCCGGACTTGAGGGCGCCGATCTGGGGGCCGTAGGGGGCGCCTCCGTAGACGGCGACGACGTCGAGGCCGCGCGAGCGCGACGCCATGTCCGTGATCGCGTCGGCCGACTGGAGGGCGAGCTCCCGGGTGGGGGCCAGCACGAGGGCCTGGACCTGGCCGCCACGGGCGTCGACGGCGTCGAGGAGCGGCAGGCCGAACGCTGCGGTCTTGCCCGTGCCGGTCTGGGCCACGCCGACGACGTCGCGCCCGTCCAGGAGGACCGGGATGGCCTCGCGCTGGATGGGGGTGGGGGTCTTGTAACCCATGTCGGTGACCGCTTTGAGCAGGTCGGCGGGCAGCCCGAGGTCGGCGAAGGTCACCTCGGCCCGCGCGTCGCCACCGGCGCGGGCGGCGTCCTCGGGCTCGTCATCGTCATCGCCGGAGGGCTCGAATGGCGCGTGACCGTCGACCTCCTCCTCATCGATGTCGGCACCGTCATCCGCGTGCTCGGCCTCGTCGGGCGCGTCGTCCTCGGGGTCGGACTCGGGCCGGGCGCGGTCGACGTCGTCCTCCTCGTCCTCGTGCTCGACATCCTCGGGGTCCTCGGGGGTGTCGGAGGAGGCGGGGGTGTCGAAGGAGGGCGCGGAGGCGGAGGAGTCGGCTGAGACGGCCGTGCCGGTGGCGCTGGTCATCGCCGCGGCCGGCGAGGCGATCCCCTCCCCGGTGGCGCTGAAGAGTGCGTCGAGGCCGAGCGGCTCGCGCTCATCGGAGGCGGACGGGTTCTGAGTAGTCATTGAGTTCTTCCCGGGTTCTGGCCATGCGGCCCTCGCGGAGTGTGGGGGAGTGCCGATCGGCCTCCGCTCTTGCCGCACCTGGCCCACCACACTCGCCCGCCGGCGCCCGCCGCCCGAAGGCACGGATGCGCTGAGGGCTTGACGCACAGACTCACGGGAACACTCACTCGCGCCGCTCCCCATAGCGCTGCCGGCCCCCGGTGGGGTCGATCGCCGCGACGCGGCCGAGCCCGGGAACACCCGGGAATGCTTGGGGAGGAGTGCGGGAGCCCCGAACGGGGTTCTCAGGACGCGGATCGCTCCTGGACACAGCCTAGATGAGGCGGGGAGGCGCTCTGAGACGCGCCGCAGCAGGTCACAAGTGATATAGGTCTCAAGAGTGGGCCTTAAGTCCGGTTGCGCCGAGCCTCACCTGCGAGTATGTGCGGACCACTCGGCGGGCGAAATGGCTGGTCGATGACGATTCGCTGACGATTGGCCCTCGTTTGGGACTCGATATGCCGCAGGATCATGCGACTGGTGCGGTGCGGACGATAGTATGTGGTTGTATCCACATGACCGCAGCCCCGAGCGGTCTTGACGTTCCCGGGCCCGTCGGAGACGGCGGTCCCGCCTGAGACAGGAAGCGCACCCGCCGAGATGTCCCGATCCCTGTGCCGTCCGGGCCTCGAGCCCCCCCGCGCCGCGATGGTTCTACCCGCGGCGCTGGGCATCGTCCTCACCGCGGGCCTCGGCCTCGGCTCCATCGCCGTGAGCCCGACCGCCGGAGCCGATGAGCTCAGTCCGAAGACCGCTCAGACCTCCGAGGCGGTCCCTGCCGCCGCGGATGGCGCTGAGGCCTCCATCCCCCGGGTCACCCGCCCCGTCGACGAGATCGTCGATCATCCCGGGGGTGCCGCTGAGGAGTTCGCCGATGGCCCGGCGGGGCCTGCGGGGGTCGCAGAGGCTGCGGAGCCCGTGGAGGTTGCGGAGGCTGCGGCCGATCCCGATGCCGAGGTGGAGCCCGTCGCACCGGAGGTGCTCATCGAGCCGGCGGATCCGGCCCCGGCCCCCATGGGGGCGCCGCAGATCAACATCCTCCCCCGCGGCACGGCGGCGCCGAGTCTGAAGCCGGTCCCGAGCCCCACGGAGGCGCCGCGAGTCGAGATCCTCCCCGATCGGACACCCGCTCCCGAGGCCACGACGTCGGCCCCGAGCGAGCCCCCGACGCCCGCACCCACGTCTCCCTCCGCGGCTCCGAGCGCGGCGCCCTCCCCGAGCGCCTTCGCCTCGCCGTCGCCGTCGGCGTCCGTTGAGCCGACTTCCTCCCCGTCGGCCGCCCCGAGCGCGTCCGCCACCGCGACGCCCTCCGTCTCGCCGACGGCATCCCCATCCGCCACGGCCAACGGGGCCCCCGAGGCATCGCCCTCCGCCGCTCCTTCCGCCTCTCCCAGCGCGAGTGCCGCCCCCTCCCCGACGGCCAGCCCGAGCGCCACGGCGTCCCCCAAGGCCATCACCGGGAAACCCGAGGTCAAGCTCGGCGACGAGGGCCCGCTCGGCACGACGGCGCTCGCCTTCAAGGGCTCGAACTGGGCCGACGCCAAGGGCAACGCCCTCAATGGCACCGTCAACATGACGGTGACCCTGTACGGGGCGGGGGGCGCGATCAACCGCACGGCCACGATCCCGGTGAAGATGGAGAACGGCGTGTTCTCCACCATGATCGACGCCGAGTCCCTCTTCGATCTGACCACGAAGGATCTTGTGGACAACGGGAGGTTCCGCCTGCGGGTCTCCTCACCCGATGGCGGCCGGGTCGAGACGAGGCTGTTCTCCTTCGTCCCGGGGGTCAAGCCCGCTCCTCAGCCGACCAATGCGCCGACGCCCACGACGCGGCCGAGCGCCCCCGCCCCGAGCGCCGGGCCCACTGCCCCGGCGCCGAGCGCCGACCCCGAGCCCGCCCCCACGGCGGAGCCGAGCACGGCCCCGACCACGCAGCCCGTGCCCCCAGTGCCGAGCGCTGAGCCCACGGCCCCCGCCCCGAGCGCTGAGCCCACGGCCCCCGCCCCGAGCGCCG
>NZ_MVIW01000016.1 GCF_002072185.1 Actinomyces denticolens | reverse complement strand
AGGCGGGCGCCGCGGAAACCGCGCCGCGCGCCGCGGGGCATCCGGCCGACGCGGGCGGCTCCCCGGGCGGCTCGGGCGGCGGGGCCTGGGCGGACCGCCTCCGGGCGGCCCTGCGCGGGGACCCGGTCGGCGACTCCAACCGGGCGCTCCAGGGCGCCGTCATCCTCCTCGCCGCAGCGATCCTGCTCGCCTTCTGGCGCTTCGGATTGCTGCCGCGCACCGGGGCGCTCCTACCGGCGCTCGTCATCGCCATGGGCGCGGGCCTGGCGTGGTCCCAGCTCGACGCGGTCACCAGCCCCGGCGGGCCCCGCGACCGCTGGGCCCTCGCCCGCCTGGCCGCCGGACTCGTCCTGGCCGCCACCGGCATCCTCGTATGGCTCGCCTCCGACATCCCGCCGCGCGCCATGCTCACCGGCGGCCTGACCGGAGGGGCCCTCGTGCTGGGCATCGCCACGATCCTCGCCCCCTTCTGGCTGCGCACCAGCCGCGATCTGGCCGCCACGAGGACCGCCGAGGCCCGCGCCGCCGAGCGCGCGGACATCGCCGCCCACCTCCACGACTCCGTCCTGCAAACCCTCACCCTCATCCGCAAGCGCGCCGACGAGCCCGAGACGGTGGCGCGCCTGGCCCGCTCCCAGGAGCGCGAGCTGCGGGCCTGGCTCTACACCGACCGCCCCGAGGCCGGCACTTCCGCGGCCGATGCCTTCCGGGACCTCGCCGGGGAGATCGAGGACCTCCACGGGGTGCCCGTCGACGTCGTCTGCGTCGGGGATCGCACTCCGGACCGCGACACCGAGGTCATCGTCGCCGCCAGCCGCGAGGCCCTGTCCAACGCCGTGCGCCACGGGGAGCCCCCCGTCTCCCTGTACGTGGAGGCCTCCGAGAGCCTCATCGAGGCCTTCGTCCGGGATCACGGCCCCGGCTTCGATCCCTCGGACGCCCCGCCCGACAGGCACGGCGTGCGCGAGTCCATCATCGGCAGAATGGAGCGATATGGTGGAACCGCGCGGATCCGACGCCTCGCCAATGGCACCGAGGTCAGGCTCGCGCTCCCCGCCCACGCGGCCTCCCGCCAGACCCAGGAGAGCACGTCATGACCCACGCCCAGGCGCCCGGAGGCGGGCGCCGATCCGATCCCCCCGCGCCGTCGGGCGCCCCGGTCCTGCGGGTGCTCGTCGTCGACGATCACGCCCTGGTGCGCTCCGGGGTGCGCTCCGAGCTCGCCGCCCACGCCCCGGACATCGAGGTCATCGCCGAGGCCGACGACGTCGAGGGCGCCATCGCCGCCGTCCGCGCCCTCGCCCCCGATGTGGTCCTGCTGGACGTCCACCTGCCCGGCGGCAACGGCGGGGGAGGGGCGGAGGTCGCCGCCAACTGCGCGGACGCCGCGGGGACCCGCTTCCTGGCGCTGTCCGTCTCCGACGCCGCCGAGGACGTCGTCGCCGTCATCCGGGCGGGGGCCCGCGGCTACGTCACCAAGGCCATCTCCATCGAGGACCTGGCCATGGCGATCAGGCGCGTGGCCGCCGGGGACGCCGCCTTCTCCCCGCGCCTGGCCGGATTCGTCCTCGATGCCTTCGGCGCCCAGGCCGGCGAGGTCGCCGTGGCCGACTTCGAGCTCGACCGCCTCTCCGCGCGCGAGCGCGAGGTCATGCGCCTCATCGCCCGGGGGTACACCTATAAGGAGTGCGCCTCCGAGCTCTTCATCTCCATCAAGACCGTCGAGACCCACGTCTCCGCCGTCCTGCGCAAGCTCCAGCTGTCCAACCGCAATGAGCTCACCCGCTGGGCGGCCGCCCACCGCATCCTGTGAAGGACCCGCTCGCCATGCCCCTGCCCCCCGAGCGCCTGGCCACCCTCACCGCGCCGCTTGGCGCCGACGGCGCGCCCGCGGGGATCCTCCGGGTCCCCGCGCTCATCACCGCGCCCGGCGGCGGCCTCCTCCTCGCGCACGACCTGCGCCCGCGCCCCGAGGGGGACGCCTGGCGCGGCGCGGGAGGGGCCCTGCCGGACGATCTTCCCAACCCGAATCGCCTGTGGCTGCGCCGCTCCACTGATGGCGGCGCCACCTGGGCCGAGCCTGTGCCGCTGGATCCCGATCCCGCCCTCCTGCCCGGCCTGACGGGCGTCTCGGACCCCTCGCTCATCGTGGCCGACGACGGCGCCGTCCACCTGCTGGCCGCGGCCGGCTCGGACGTGGGCCTGTTCGGCGCCCGGGCTCCCAGGCGGTACTGGACGCCCGGCGAGCCGCCCGAGCCCGGCACGATGCGGCTGCTCCACGCCGTCTCCGGCGATGGCGGCCTGAGCTGGCGGTGGCGCGACGTCACCGATGCGGCCCTGCCCAGCGAGGACTGGCCCGACGGCGCCGTGATCTTCCCGGTCTCCGGGCACGGCCTCGCCACGGCGACGGGTCTCGTCCAGCCCGTGGTCGCCGCCCTCGCCCCGCGCCCGGACGGCTCGCGGCCCCTGCGCTCGGCCTGCCTCCTGTCCGGTGATGGCGGCCTCACCTGGCGCCTGGGCGCCCCGGTCCCATTGAGCGACGGCGCCGCCGCGAGCCTGGCCGGGGGCGCCGCCACGAGCGGGACCGATGAGCACGCCATCGCCTCCATCATCGCCTCCGCCGGGGATCTGCTCGTCATGAGCGCGCGGGACGCCGCCTACGGCGGCACTCGCCTGGAGTCGACGAGCGCGGACGGGGGATCGACCTGGTCGCCCCCCGAGGAGATCCCCGCGCTGCCCGACCCGGGCTGCAACGCCGGCCTCATCAGCCTTCCGGACGCCACCCTGCTCCTGTCCCACGCCGCCGACCCCGCCCATCGGCGGGGCGGTCGCCTCTCCGCACGGGGAGCGGACGGCCAATGGCGGGCGCGCGTGGACCTGACCGGCCCCGAGGAGCCCTTCGGCTACTCCGATCTCGCGCTCGTCCCCGCGGCGCCCGCGGGGCGGGGGCCCGGCGTCATCGTCGTCCACGAGGCCGACGGCGGCCTCGTGGTCCGGAGGGTCGCGCTCGCCGCGCTCGCGGCGGAGGACGGCGCCGTATGAGCCCCGCCGGGACCGCCCTCGTCGGCTGACGCGGCCGGCCGACACGGCCGTCGGCACGTTCGGCCGGCACGTTGAGCGGCGCCCGGGCGCGGGGCCGGGCCCTCGGCCGACCCCGGTCCGATCCGTGCGAGGATACGGGGCGTGACCCTCGTCAACCCCCCCACCAGCGCCCGGACCGCCGCCATCGATGCCGCGGCGGCGCGCGCCCGGGCCGGAGGACTGGTCATCCTGCCGACGGACACGGTCTACGGCATCGGCACCGCCGCCGCCGATGCGGGCGCCGTCGCGCGCCTCCTGGACGCCAAGGGCCGCGGCCGCCAGATGCCCCCGCCCGTGCTCGTGGCGGGCCGCGACCAGCTCGACGGCGTCGTCGTCGATCCCCCTGACGCGGCGCGCGCCCTCATGGACGGGTTCTGGCCAGGCGCCCTGACCCTCGTCCTCGACGCCGCGCCCGAGCTGGCATGGGACCTGGGGGAGACCGGCGGGACCATCGCCGTGCGCATGCCCGACCACCCCTTGGCCCTGGCGCTCCTGCGCGCCACCGGCCCCATGGCGGTCACCAGCGCCAACCCCACCGGGGAGCCGCCGGCCACCGACGCCGCCGGTGCGAGGAGGGCCTTCCCCGGGCTGGTCACCGATGACCCCGGCGAGGCCGAGGGCGGCCGCCCCGACATCCTGCTCATCGACGGGGGACCCACCCCCGGCCCCGTCCCCTCGACCATCGTCTCCCTGGCCGGCGATGACGCCGTCAGGCCCCGCGTGCTGCGCGAGGGGCGCATCCCGGCCGCCCGCATCCGGGAGGTGCTCGCAGGCGCCGCGCGGGCTGGGGAGGACCGCGCATGAGGGTCTACCTTCTCATCCTGCTCATCGCCGCCGCGGCCACCTACATCTCCGTGCCGATCGTGCGGCATATCGCCCTCGTCTCCCATGCGCTGACCCCCGTGCGGGACCGGGACGTCCACACCTCGCCGATCCCCAGGCTCGGCGGCGTCGCCATGTTCGTGGGACTGGCGACCGCCATCGCCGTGGCCTCGAGGATCCCCTACCTCGCCGGCACGATCGATGCCAGCGCCGGGGCGGTGGTCATCGGTGCGGGACTGGTGTGCCTCCTGGGCGTCGTCGACGACCTGTGGGAGCTCGACTGGATGACGAAGCTCGCGGGCCAGATCCTCGCCGCCGGCGTCATGGCCTCCAAGGGGGTGCAGCTCATCACCTTCCCCGTGGGAGGGCTGACCATCGGCTCCTCCCGGCTGTCCCTGGCAGCCACCGTGCTGGTCATCATCGTGGTCATCAACGCCGTCAACTTCGTCGACGGCCTCGACGGCCTCGCCGCGGGGATCATCGGGATCGGCGCCACGGCCTTCTTCATCTACGTCTACATCCTCACCAGGGCCACCAGCCCCCAGGCCTACACCTCCCTGGCGGCCACCATCATGGCCGCCCTCATCGGCGTGTGCCTGGGCTTCCTGCCCCACAACTTCCACCCCGCCACGATCTTCATGGGCGACTCCGGCTCCATGCAGCTCGGGCTGGTCTCGGCGGCCGGCACGATCATCGTCACCGGCCAGATCGATCCCGGAACGATCACCGGCTCCTCGGCCGTGCCCGTGTTCCTCCCCCTCATCCTCCCCGTCGCCATCCTCCTGCTGCCCCTGGCCGACATGATCATGGCGGTCACCCGCCGAACCCTGGCGGGCAAGAGCCCCTTCCACCCCGACAAGCTCCACCTGCACCACCGGCTCCTCGCGGGCGGGCACTCGCACCGCCGGGCCGTCCTCACCATGTACCTGTGGGCCGCCATCGGCGCCTTCTCCGTCGCAGCGCTGGCCGTCCTGCCCTGGCAGCGCGTGGCCTGCGGAGCCCTCATCGCCGTCGTCATCGCGCTCGCCCTGACCACGGACCTCATCCCCGGCATCGGCCCCGGGGCCAGGAGGCGCGCCCGGCACCAGGCGCGTCGCGCGCTCCGATCCGCGGCGCCCGGGCGCGTCCGCCCCCATGCGACCCCCGATCGCGCCGATGCGCCCCGAGGCCCCGACGCCGCCGTCCCCACGAGCGGGGAGCGCCCGTGAGCGCGCCCGAGGGCGCCGGGAGCGCCATCGCCCAGCCCACCGCGGCGGTGTTCCGCAGGGCCGGGCGACGGGTCGCCATCATCGGAACAGTGACGGCCGTCACCACTTTTGCCGCGGGCGCTGCCGGCGGTGGTCGGGCCCTGGCCGGAGCCGCCTGGGGCAGCGGCGCGGGACTGGCGCTGACCCTCATCACCGCCGTCGTCCTGCTCGTGCCGTGGCAGCGCTTCCCCCTCCTGGCCTCCGGCGGCGTCATGCTCTCCTTCGCCGCCAAGATCGCCGTCATGGTGGGAGTGGTCCTGCTGGCCGGGCCCCATCGGGAGGAGTTCTCCGGCACGTGGTTCCTCGCCTCCCTGGCGCTCGCCCTCATCGTGGTGACCGCCGTGGAGGTCGTGACCCTGGCGGCCGGGCGGACCCTGGTCGTCGAGAGCGAGAGGGGCGCAGATCCCGCGCCATCGCGCCCCGCCGATGCGAGATGACTGTCGTCGCGCCGGGCAACGTGGAGTAATGTGGTGGGCGCGACGTCAGTGATCGCCGCCCCCGGCGGGCCCCACCGGCGCCCTCGCCCTGATCGATCGCCCCGGACTGCCTTGAGGAGGCCATGTGTCAATGAGCGCGACTCTCGTGGCCGGCGCGCTCGCGCCCGCCTCGCGGGAGGGCTTCGAGCCGCCGTCGATCTCCGACTTCTTCCCGGAGGGCTTCGCCTTCGTGGGGACGCCGTTCGAGATGAACCGCATCATGATGATCCGCCTCATCATGACCGGCGTCCTGGTCCTGTTCTTCGTGATCGGGGCCTCCCGGGCGCGCGTCGTGCCCGGGCGCTTCCAGGGCGTCTGCGAGATGCTCATCGACTTCGCCCGCGTCAACATCGCCGAGGAGATCATCGGCAAGCGCCGGGCCGCGCCCTACGTCCCGATCATCACCACGATCTTCCTGGGCGTGCTGTTCCTCAACATCTCCGGCGTCATCCCCGGGCTCAACATCGCGGCCACGAGCGTCATCGGCATGCCGATCGTCTTCGCCGTCGTCGCCTACGTGGCCTTCACCTACGCGGGGATCAAGAACCACGGCGTCTTCGGCTACCTGCGCTCCCAGGTGCTCCCCGGGGGCGTGCCCAAGGCGCTGTGGATCCTCATCATCCCCATCGAGTTCTTCTCGAACCTCGTCATGCGACCGGTGACCCTGACCATCCGACTCCTGGCCAACATGGTCTCGGGCCACTTCCTCCTGGCGCTGTGCTACGCGGCGACCAACGCCCTGTTCATCCACGCCGCCGGGGCGCTCAAGGGCCTGGGGGCGCTCACCTTCGGGGCCTCGATCGCCTTCGTCTTCTTCGAGCTGTTCGTCGCCGCCCTCCAGGCCTACATCTTCGCCCTGCTCACCGCCGTGTACATCGACTCCTCGATCAACACCCACTGATCGCCCCCGCAGCGGACATCGACCGCCCACCGACAACCCAATCACCAGCAAGCCACCCGGGCCCACCCGGGAACGACGAGAGCCCTCGTCAAGACCCACAAGGAGAAGCAACATGACCGGATCCATCGCGACCATCGGCTTCGGCCTGGCCACCCTCGGCCCTGGCATCGGCATCGGCATCCTCGTCGGCAAGACGCAGGAGGGCACCGCCCGCCAGCCCGAGGTCGCCGGCGCCCTGCGCACCAACATGTTCATCGGCGCGGCCCTAATCGAGGCCCTCGGTCTGCTGGGCTTCGCCGCGGGCTTCGCCTTCTGATCGGCGACGGTCATCCCCATGGCCCCCGTCATGATCACCACCCTCGCCGCGGCCGCGGAGTCGGGGGAGGAGCACAGCCTCCTCCTGCCCCACACCTATGACCTGGTCTGGGGCACGATCTCCTTCGCCATCGTGGCGCTGGTGCTCATCAAGTACGTCCTGCCCCGCTTCACGAAGGTCCTCGACGAGCGCACCGCGCGCATCGAGGAGGGCCTCGCCGTCGCGGACAAGGCCAAGAAGGATCAGGCCGGTGCCGAGCAGCGGGCCGCCCGCCTCGTGGAGGAGGCGCGCCGCGAGGCCGCCTCCATCCGGGAGAAGGCCCAGAGCGAGGCCGCCTCCATCGTGGCCGCCGCCCGTGCCGAGGCCCAGGGCGAGGCGGGCAAGGCCCTCGACGCCGCCCAGCGCCAGATCCTCGCCGAGCGCCAGGCCGCGCAGATCTCGCTGCGCACGGAGGTGGGCCTGCTCGCCTCCACACTCGCCGAGCGGATCGTCGGCGAGCAGCTCAAGGACACCGAGCTGTCCAGCCGCGTCATCGACCGCTTCCTCGATGAGCTCGAGGCCGCCCCCGCGACCCCGGGCGTCGACGGCGGCGCCTCCGTGGAGGAGCTCCGGTGAATCAGGGCACAGCCGCGACCCGCGCCGCCACCCGCGCCGCCTGGACCCCCGTCCTGCGCGACGCGGGCGCCTACGGCCAGGAGCTGGGCCAGCAGATCCTGGCCATGGCCCACGAGATCGCCGCGAACCCGCTGCGCGGGCCGCTGACCGATCCCGGGCGCAGCGGCGAGGACAAGGCCGCCCTCGCCTCCCGGCTCTTCTCCGGCCGCCTCGACGAGCGCGTCGTCGAGCTCCTGCGGGGCATGGCGCGCGGGCGCTGGTCCAAGCCCGTCGATCTCGTCTCCGCCCTGCACGACCTGGGCATCGAGGCGATCCTCGCCGGTGCCCACGCCGATGGCACCGTGGCCGACATCGAGCGGGAGGTCTTCGAGGCCTCGGAGATCATCGGCCAGGACCGCGAGCTGCGCGAGGCCCTGGAGCCCTCTCGGCGCACTACCACCGAGCAGCGGGTGCGCCTGGCGGATCAGGTCTTCGGACCGCACCTGTCCGCCCCCGCCATGAGCCTGGTCCGCTGGTGCGTGCGCCACCACGCCGAGGGCGGGCCCCGGCGCAACCTGCGCCGCGTGGTCGAGCGCGCGGCGGCCCTCCAGCGCCGCAGCATCGCCGATGTCGTCACCGCCGCCCCCATGACCAGCGCGCAGGAGGCCCGGCTGCTGGCCATCCTCACCAAGCGCCTCGGCACCGAGGTCGAGCTCAACACCTCAGTCGATCCCGCCGTCATCGGCGGGGCGCGCATCACCATCAAGAGCCACATCATCGACCACACCGTGCGCAGCGCCGTCGCCGACCTGCGCGCCCAGCTCGCGGGATGAGCCCCGTGTCCCCCCACCGGGCGCAGGCCGCCCCCACCGACTCAATGCTTCGTGAAGGAGACCAAAGATGGCAGAGCTGACCATCAAGGCCGAGGAGATCCGCTCGGCGCTCAGTGATTTCGCGCGGGCCTACAAGCCCGCGGGAGTCGCCGCCGAGGAGGTCGGGCACGTCATCTTCGCCGCCGACGGCATCGCCCACGTCGAGGGCCTGCCCGGCGTCATGGCCAACGAGCTGCTCACCTTCGAGGACGGCACCGCCGGCCTGGCCATGAACCTCGACGAGCGCCAGATCGGCGTCGTCGTCCTGGGCGACTTCGCGGGCATCGACGAGGGGCAGACCGTGCGCCGCACCGGCGAGGTCCTGTCCGTCCCCGTGGGCGACGCCTTCCTGGGCCGCGTGGTGGACCCCCTGGGCCGCCCCATCGACGGCCTGGGCGAGATCGCCGCCGAGGGGCGCCGCGCCCTGGAGCTCCAGGCCCCCGGCGTCATGGCCCGCAAGTCCGTCCACGAGCCGCTCCAGACGGGGCTGAAGGCCATTGACTCGATGATCCCGATCGGCCGCGGCCAGCGTCAGCTCATCATCGGCGACCGCAAGACCGGCAAGACCGCCATCGCCCTGGACACCATCCTCAACCAGAAGGCGGCCTGGGACAGCGGAGACCCCGCCAAGCAGGTCCGCTGCATCTACGTGGCCACCGGCCAGAAGGGATCGACCATCGCCGCCGTGCGCGCAGCCCTCGAGGAGCGCGGCGCACTGGAGTACACCACGATCGTCGCCTCCCCGGCCTCCGACCCCGCCGGATTCAAGTACCTCTCCCCGTACACCGGCTCGGCCATCGGCCAGCACTGGATGTACGCCGGCAAGCACGTCCTCATCGTCTTCGACGACCTGTCCAAGCAGGCCGAGGCCTACCGCGCCGTCTCCCTCCTCCTGCGCCGCCCGCCGGGCCGCGAGGCCTACCCCGGTGACGTCTTCTACCTGCACTCGCGCCTGCTCGAGCGCTGCGCGAAGCTCTCCGACGACCTCGGCGCCGGCTCCATGACCGGCCTGCCGGTCATCGAGACCAAGGCCAACGACGTCTCGGCCTACATCCCCACCAACGTCATCTCCATCACCGACGGGCAGATCTTCCTTCAGTCCGACCTGTTCAACTCCGATCAGCGCCCCGCCGTCGACGTCGGCATCTCGGTCTCCCGAGTCGGCGGGGCGGCCCAGGTCAAGGCGATGAAGAAGGTCGCCGGGACCCTCAAGATCACGCTGGCGCAGTACCGCTCCATGCAGGCCTTCGCCATGTTCGCCTCCGACCTGGACGCCACCACCCGCGCCCAGCTGACCCGCGGCGAGCGCCTCATGGAGCTGCTCAAGCAGCCGCAGTTCACCCCCTACCCCGTCGAGGAGCAGGTGGTCAGCGTGTGGACGGGCACCAACGGATACCTCGACGACCTCGAGGTGGCCGATGTCCTGCCATTCGAGGCGGCCCTCCTGGACCACCTGCGCCGCAACTCGACCGTCCTGGCGGCCATCCGCGACACCGGGCAGCTCTCCGAGGACACCGAGGCCGAGTTGCGCTCCGCCGTCGAGTCCTTCCGCACCACCTACCTCTCCGGCGGGCGGATGCTCTCCGGGGAGGTCGCCGACGCCGAGGACGAGGTCGTCGCCGAGCGCACGAGCGAGCAGATCGTGCTCAAGAGGGGCTGACCCGTGGCAGGTAATCAGCGCGTCTACAAGCAGCGCATCCGGTCGACCCAGACGCTCCAGAAGGTGTTCCGGGCCATGGAGCTCATCGCCTCCTCCCGGATCGGCGCCGCGCGCCGCAGCGCTGCCGAGGCCGGGCCCTACGATCACGCGCTGAGCCAGGCGGTGGCCGCCGTCGGAACCTACTCCGGGCTCGACCACCCCATCACGCGCGAGCGCGAGGACACCGATCGGGTGGCCGTCGTCGTGGTCACCTCCGACCGCGGCATGGCCGGCGCCTACTCCGCCACCATCCTGCGCGAGTCCGAGCGGCTCATCGAGCACCTCGTGGAGGACGGCAAGGAGCCGATCCTGTTCACCTACGGGCGCCGCGCGCAGAACTACTTCGCCTTCCGCGGCCGCCCCGTGGAGTACTCCTGGACCGGGGACTCCGACCGCCCCAGCGCCGAGCACATCGAGGAGGTCGCCTCCCTCCTCCTCGAGTACTTCCTCGCCCCCGGCGACGCCGGGGGAGTGGCCGAGGTGCACATCGTCTTCACCCGCTACGTCTCCATGGTCTCCCAGGTGCCGGAGGTCCGCCGAATGCTCCCGCTGACGGTCGTGGACCTGGGCGGCCCGGGCGAGATCAACCGCGAGGACATCGCCGCCACTCAGGCGGTCCAGCTCTCCGCGATCAAGGGCACCCAGCCCCTCTACGAGTTCGTGCCCTCCACCTCCAAGGTGCTCGACGCGCTCCTCACCCGCTACGTGGGCTCGCGCATCCGCAACGCCCTGCTGCAGTCGGCCGCCTCCGAGCTGGCCAGCCGCCAGCAGGCCATGCACACGGCCACCGACAACGCCGAGGAGCTCATCACCACGTACACCCGGCTCGCCAACGCGGCGCGCCAGGCGGATATCACCCAGGAGATCTCCGAGATCGTCTCCGGCGCCGACTCCCTCGCCGCAGAGTAGACCCACCACCCCGGCGGCCCCGCCGCCCGCAAGACCCGACTCAACGTCAATAGGCATCGACAGACTCAGACATGGAAGAGCGCATCATGGATGACACCACCACCCAGGCCGCCCCGGACACCACCGAGGCGGGCCCCGGCATCGGCCGCGTCACGCGGATCATCGGCGCCGTCGTCGACGTCGAGTTCCCGCCGGACGCGATCCCCGCCATGTACAACGCCCTCAAGGTGACCATCCGGGCCACCAGCGAGGGCGAGGAGGCGCGTGAGATCACCCTCGAGGTAGCCCAGCACCTGGGGGACAACATCGTGCGCGCCATCTCCCTCAAGCCCACCGACGGGCTCGTGCGCGGCGCCGAGGTCCGCGACACCGGCGCCCCCATCTCCGTGCCGGTCGGCGACATCACCAAGGGCCACGTCTTCAACGTCACCGGCGAGGTCCTCAACCTCGCCGAGGGCGAGACCCTGGAGGTCAACGAGCGCTGGCCCATCCACCGCCAGCCCCCCACCTTCGAGCAGCTCGAGTCCAAGGAGCAGATGTTCGAGACCGGCATCAAGGTCATCGACCTGCTCACCCCCTACGTCCAGGGCGGCAAGATCGGCCTGTTCGGCGGCGCCGGCGTGGGCAAGACCGTGCTCATCCAGGAGATGATCCAGCGCGTGGCCCAGAACCACGGCGGCGTCTCCGTGTTCGCCGGCGTCGGTGAGCGCACCCGCGAGGGAAACGACCTCATCGTCGAGATGGAGGAGGCCGGCGTCTTCGACAAGACCGCCCTCGTCTTCGGCCAGATGGATGAGCCGCCGGGCACGCGCCTGCGCGTGGCGCTGTCAGCCCTGACGATGGCCGAGTACTTCCGCGACGTCCAGCACCAGGACGTGCTGCTGTTCATCGACAACATCTTCCGCTTCACGCAGGCCGGCTCCGAGGTCTCCACGCTGCTGGGCCGCATGCCCTCGGCCGTGGGCTACCAGCCGAACCTCGCCGATGAGATGGGTCTGCTCCAGGAGCGCATCACGTCGGCCGGCGGCCACTCGATCACCTCCCTGCAGGCCATCTACGTGCCCGCGGACGACTACACCGACCCCGCCCCGGCCACGACCTTCGCCCACCTGGACGCCACCACCGAGCTCTCCCGTGAGATCGCCTCGCGGGGCATCTACCCCGCGGTGGATCCGCTGGCCTCCTCCTCGCGCCTGCTGGCCCCCCAGTACGTGGGCCAGGAGCACTACGACGTCGCCACCCGGGTCAAGTCCATCCTGCAGAAGAACAAGGAGCTCCAGGACATCATCGCGATCCTCGGCGTCGACGAGCTGAGCGAGCAGGACAAGGTCACCGTGGCCCGCGCCCGGCGCATCGAGCAGTTCCTGAGCCAGAACACCTACATGGCGGAGAAGTTCACCGGCGTGCCCGGCTCCACCGTGCCCCTGGCCGAGACCGTCGAGGCGTTCAAGCGGATCTGCGACGGCGACTACGACTCCTACCCCGAGCAGGCCTTCTACAACATCGGCGGCATCGAGGATCTCGAGCGCCGGGCCGCCGAGCTCGCCGGGGAGTGAGCGCGATGGCGCCCGCAGTGCTCACGGTCGAGATCGTCTCCCGCAACGGGGGCACGGCCTGGGAGGGAGAGGCCTCCCAGGTCTCCGTGCCGCTCGACGACGGCGAGATGGGCATCCTGCCCGGGCACCAGCCGGTTCTCGCGCTGCTGGGCACCGGGACCGTCCGGCTGACCACCGTTGAGGGGGCGCCCGTGGAAATGCCGGTCGCCAGGGGCTTCTGCTCCGTGGACCACAACACGATCACCGTGGCCGCCGATCTGGCGGGGGCGGAGGTCGCCGCCGCTGAGGCTGCCGGCGCCGAGGACGCCACCGCCGGGGCCGGCAGCCTCAGCGGCACGACGACGAGCGCGGAGTGACGATGATGGAGCAGGTGCTGGTAGTCCTCGCGCTGGTGGCCCTGCTCGCCGTCGTCCTACTCGTCATCTTCCTGACCCGGCTGCGCTCGATCGCCGGGCGCGTGGGCTCCTTCGAGTGCGCCCTGCAGCGGCCGGGGGGCATGACCTGGACCTCCGGGCTGGCGCTGTTCACCGATAACTCCCTGCGCTGGTACCGGCTCATCTCGGTGTCCCCTCGGCCCGCCGCCCACTGGGCCAGGGAGTCGATCGAGCTCGGTCAGGCCGTGAGGCGCTTCGAGAACGGCAAGGTCCTCGAGGTCCCCTGCACCATCGCGGGCCGGCGCTACAAGCTGGCGATGCACGAGGCGTCCCACTCCGCCCTCGTCGCCTGGATGGAGTCCGCCGCCCCCACCCAACCCACACTCCTCTAACCCCCTCTTATGAGCGAGACCGGTCGAAAACGTCATCGAAACCGGTCGAAATGACGGTCGAGACCGGTTCGGGCCCGCATCAGATGAGGCATGAGGTGGTGATCCGGTGTCGTTACTCCCCAGGCGCGTCGTCGCCGGTGGGGGATGGAGCGGGGCCCCGGTGGCCTCCTCGGGGGCCAGCCCGGCGGTCTGCCGACGGCAGCCCCCGCTGGCGTCCGAGCCATCGGTGCTCTCGCCGTCGCAGATATATCCCTCGCCGGGCTGGACCGTGGAGAGAAGGGCCGCCGGGGCGTCGGAGGGGGCGCTGGTCGAGTCCGGCCCGCCGGTCTCGACGGCGGTGGCGGCGATGGTCGCCGACGGCGTCGAGGTGGTGCTGATGGTGCCGCCATCGGATGAGCAGGCGCCCAGGGCGAGCAGCAGGGAGCATCCCAGTCCGGCGCCACGGATCATCGTGAGTCGGAGGGGGCGCCGAGGGGCGTGCTGCTGGGAGGAGGCGCGGGCGGCCTTGCTCGGGGCGGGCGGGAGGGGATTCATGGGGCATGCCTTCCAGGAGAACCGATGATGTTGACCAGGGAGAGCGCAGGCCTCAGGGCGGACCCGCGACGGCGCCAGCGCCGTCGTGCTCACGGTAGAGGCCCGCTGACCTGTGCGCTAGATCTGTCCGTGATCTGAGCGAGACGTGGCGTCGCACGGGGCGCCTTGGGGAATTGCGAGCGAGGGATGGACCGGTTTCGTTGCCGTTTTCGACCGGTTTCGATGGCGATATCGACCGGTCTCGGCGAAAAGGGGCGGGTCACTGGAGGCGCGGGCGGCCCGCAGGGAGATCACATGGATGATGTGCTCCATCGGCCCGCGGGCGAAGACGGCCAGCCAGGCCATCGCGAAGGCTGCCAGGCCGCCCATCATGGTCATCAGCGGGCGGTTGTCCTGGGCGCTCATGAGGTCGAAGGCCCAGATCACCACGATATGCGCACTGTAGATCGTCAGCGACATCGATCCCATGGCCGCCAGCGGCGCGAGCGGCCACCTCGCCCATGCCCCCGCCGATGCCAGCAGTTGCAGCAGGGCGATGACGGCCACCGCGACCCCTCCGGAGCCGAGCACCTCGAAGAAGCTGTTCGTGTGCGGCTTGGCCGACAGCAGCACCGGCCACTCGGAGGAGCCGCTGATCGCCTCGCCATCGCCGCAGACCGGCGTCGCGGCGGCGGTGCCCTGAGCGAGCGCGGAACCGGAGGAGCCATCGGCACCGATGATGGGGCCACCGGGATCCGAGCCGCCCTCGGAGGCGCCCCGGCTCGTGGACACGGTGAGGTGGAACTCGTCGGGCCTCTCCGCCCCCGCCGCGCGCGTGAGCAGGTAGGCGCCGCCGTAGCCGAGCACCGCGCACAGCGCCCCGATCGCCGCCAGCCGGGCCACGCGCCGGGCCCCGCTGATCCCCATCCTCGCGAGCCCTATCCCCAGGAGGATGAAGGACATCCACACCGCCCCTGGATAGGCGCCCGTGACGAACAGGCCCAGGAGCGCCTCGGAGCCGTCGGAGGCGGCGGGCCAGGAGGCCAGCCCCATGCGTGCCATCGCCGGCGGGAGCGCCTTGAGCACGAGCGGCCCGACGACGGCCGTCGCCGCAGCGGCGATGAACAGCCGTCGGGCGCGCCAATGGAGGACCGGCAGTGCCGCGGCGAACCAGGCGGCGTAGTAGCCCAGGATGATCACCACCCCGGTGGTGAAGGTGATGAGCACCCCGGCGATGGCCATGAGCAGTACCGCGCGCACGAGGATCCGCAGCCGCGTGCGCACGAGGCGATCGCCCGTGTGGGGCCTCTCGCGCCCGGACATGATCCCGAGTGAGAACCCCGCGATGACCGCGAAGAGCACCGCGGAGCGGCCGTGCGCCAGGTTGAGCCAGCCCGGCAGCGTGTTGAGCCCGCAGCTCGTGATGCCCACATGGGCCGCCGCCATGCCGAACAGCGCGAGGCCCCGAGCGGCGTCGAGGCCGATGAGCCGATCCGATCCGGCCGTCCCGGTGAGGTACGGGCCCCGGCGCAGGGGGAGGCGCCGGCTCTCCGGGACGGGGGTGGAGCCGGGTGCGGGCGGTGCCGTGGTGCTCGTGCTGCTCACTCGTGGGACTCCTCAGGACGCGGCGAGCCTCGATCAACAGGCGGATCATCCCTCATCCCGGGCGGCCGCGTGGATCAGCCCGCCAGTCGAGGAGACCCGCTCAGCGGCGGACGAAGGAGAGCAGGAGGAGATCATCGCGCACCGGTCCAGGCTCCAGGCCGACCCGCGCGGCCCTGGCGCGCAAGTGCTCCGGGGTGAGGATCCTCCAGGAGGTGCGGGCCGCGCGCTCATCGATCACGTCTCCCGCCGCCGTGCGGACCGTCCACCGCATGGTCCAGCGCATCGAGTCGCCGTCGGGCTCGGCCCGCCCCTCCGTGCCGTATCGCAGCCCGCCGACGGCGCTCTGCCCGAAGTCGGTCCACGGAACCTCCACGGGCTCCAGCGGGCCCTGGAGGGAGATGACGACGACGCCTCCCGGGGCCAGGCGTTCGCCCGTGAAGTCCCAGAGCCTCTCCTCCTCCGCCTCATCGAGGTGCCCGAGCATGTTGAGCGCGACGACCGCGCCGAGGCGGGAGGGCAGGAGGGGCGCGGCGTCATCGAGGGTCCCGGGCAGGACGGTGGCGCGCCGCGCCAGGCCGGGAAGGGCGCAGACGGTGGCCATGAGCCCCGCCCGCATGGCCGGATGCGGCTCGACGGCGTGCAGCGGATGGTCCCCGAGGGCTGCGAGGCAGGGCAGGAGCGCGCCGGTGCCCGAGCCGAGGTCGAGGATCGGCAGCCCGGGTGGAGCGCCGTCGTCGCCGCCGAGGATCTCCGTGAGCGCGGGGCCCATCGCCTCCACGTAGGGCAGGACCAGCGCCGCGTGGATGTCCGCGTTGGCGCTGTAGAGATCGTCGGGGAGGCCCGGAGGGCCAGGGATCTTCTCGGAAGGGCTCATGCGGACTCCTCTCGCATCGCGGCTGCCAGGGCGTCGTCCTGTCGTCCGCGCCCGAGGCTACCCGTTAGGGTGGGCCGGTGCGCGTCGTCATCGCTTCCTGCTCCGTGGACTACTCCGGCCGCCTGTCCGCCCACCTGGACCGGGCCAACCGCCTGATCATGGTCAAGGCGGACGGCTCCGTGCTCGTCCACTGCGACGGCGGCTCCTACAAGCCGCTGAACTGGATGAGCCCGCCCGCGCGCCTGACCGAGTTGGAGCCGGACGAGGAGGACCGCGAGGCCGGCGTCGTCGCCCGCTGGGAGGTGGCCTCCACCAAGACCGACGACCGCCTCGTCATCCGCATCCACGAGATCATCTCGGACGACTCGGTGGATCTGGGCCCCGAACCGGGCCTGCTCAAGGACGGCGTCGAGGCCCACCTCCAGGAGCTCCTCGCCGAGCAGATCGAGGTCCTGGGCCCCGGTCACCGCCTCGTGCGCCGCGAGTACCCCACCGCCATCGGCCCGGTGGACATCATGGCCAAGGACTCCACGGGGGCGAGCATCGTCGTCGAGATCAAGCGCGTGGGCGGGATCGACGGCGTCGAGCAGCTCACGCGCTACCTCGACCTTCTCGGGCGCGATCCCCTGCTCGCCCCCGTGCGCGGGGTTTTCGCCGCTCAGACCATCAAGCCCCAGGCGCGCGTGCTCGCCGAGGACCGGGGCATCCGCTGCGTCGTCCTGGACTACGACGCGATGCGCGGCATGGACGACGTCGAATCGCGGCTCTTCTGATAGCGACGTTCTCATGACCGCTCGCGCTCCTCGCAAGGCCCCTGTCGGCTGGCCCCTGCCCCGGCAGGCCTCGCTGCTGCGGATCGTGGCGCAGGGGCTCGTGCCCGCGACCGCCGCCCCAGATCCGGTCGAGGCCGTGCGGCGGCAGCTCGCCATCCAGGGCCAGCAGGTCTCCGCCATCCCGCACGCCATCGCCTCGCGCACCGCGCCGCAGGTGGGGCGCACCAGGATCGAGGAGGCTTTCGCGGCCCGCGAGCTCGTGCGCTCCTGGCCCATGCGCGGCACCGTCCACGTCACGACGGCTGCCGACCACCACTGGATGCGCGAGGCGCTCGTTCACCGCATGTCGAACTGGATGCGCCTCGACGCCGAGCGCTTCGGGCACGGCTCGGCCGGCATGGAGCGCGCCGCGCGGGCCGCGTGGGAGGCGATCGATCGGGCAGTGGCCGCCGGGCGCCCGGGAGCCACCCGCGCCGAGATCGTCGAGGCCTGGCACGACGACGGCGTCCTGCCCGATCTCATCGCCTCCGGCGCCCCGGAGGGCTACGCGAAGCGACACCTCGTCGTCGGCCTCCACGCGATCGGCGCCCTCGTCCAGGGACCGCGCGAGGGCGGCGAGCACCTCATCATCGACGCCCGTCCCCTGCCCGGCTCCGAGAGCGGGCCGGGAGGCGGAGAAGGAGTCGCGAGGGGGCAGTCCGGCCACCGCGCGGCCCTCGCCGAGATCGCCCGGCGCTATGCCACGAGCCACGGTCCGATCACTGCGGAGGACCTCTCCCGCTGGACCACCCTGCCCAAGGGGGAGGCCGCCCGGGCGCTTGCGGACGCCGTCGAGATGACGAACGCCCGGGACTACGCGGTCGACCCGGGCACCGGCGCCGTGCCGCTGGCCCGGGCGGTGGCCTCAGGAGGGGCCCGAGGGAGTCTGCGGCTGCTGGGCACCGGGGAGGAGGCGCCGACCAGCGCCGCCGTGCTGCACCTGCGCGCGGACCTGCCCGATCTGCTCGCCGCCAACCGAGAGGACGCTGAGCGGACGCTCTTCCTGGCCTCCTTCGATGAGCTCCATGTGGGCTACAAGGACCGCGGCTGCCTGACGGACGACGCCGGTGAGCGCCTCATCTGCCCCTCCATGAACGGCATGTTCCGGCCCCTGCTCGTGGACCGCGGGCGCGTCGTCGCGGTGCGGCCAGTGGGCGCGGGGCTGATCTGGGCCTCCGGGGTCCGGCGCTCGGCGCGCCTCGAGAGGGATGTGGAGCGAGCCGTGCGCGGCATCGAGGAGCGGCTGGCCCGTTGATGCGACCAGCGCGGTCGCGGTTGTCTGATGTCTGGGTCTATGCTGCGAGCATGAGCAGCGCTGCCACCGCCCTGCGCGGACGAGTCGTCACACCGGACGCCATCATCGACGACGGCCTCGTCGTCGTCGCCGACCGCCATATCGCCTGGGTCGGTCAGGCCTCGGCGGCGACGGGCGCGGGATTCGGTGAGGCGCTTCAGGGCGCCGAGGCGGCCCCCGAGGGCGGTTACCTCCTGCCCGGGCTCGTGGACGTCCACTGCCACGGCGGGGGCGGCGAGTCGTTCCCCAACGCCACCACCCCCGTGCAGGCGATGGTTTCCGTCCTGGAGCACCGCCGCCACGGCACCACCAGTCTCGTGGCCTCCTGCGTGACGGCGTCCGCCGATGTCCTGAGGGAGCGCACCAAGGTCCTGGCCGAGCTGTGCGAAGCGGGCGAGCTCGCCGGCATCCACTTCGAGGGGCCGTTCGTCTCCGTGGAGCGCTGCGGAGCCCAGGATCCCACCTACATCGTCGATCCCGATGCTCGGCTCACCCGTGAGCTCATCGAGCTGGGGCGCGGTCACGTGGTCACGATGACGATCGCCCCGGAGAAGCCCGGCATCACGGGTGACGACGGCGTCAACGCCGCGCTCATCGAGGGCGGCGCCCTGCCCTCCTTCGGGCACACCGACTCCGGCGCCACCCCCGTGCGGGCCGCCCTGGCCGACGCCGCCGCCCGCATCGCGGCGCGCCTGGAGGCCGGAGAGCCGGTCCGCTCGCCGCGCTCGACGGCGACGCACCTGTTCAACGGCATGCGCCCCATGCACCACCGCGCTCCGGGGCCGGTGCCGGAGTTCCTGGCCGCCGCCCAGCGGGGCGAGTGCGTCCTGGAGATGATCGGCGACGGCGTCCACCTCGATCCGGCGATCGTGCTCGACATGTTCGAGACGCTGGGGCGGGACAGCGTTGTCCTCATCACCGACGCGATGGCCGCGGCCGGCATGCCCGATGGCGACTACGTCCTCGGCCCCCAGGCCGTCACCGTCTCCGGGGGTGTCGCCCGGCTGACCGGCAAGGAGGCGATCGCCGGCGGGACGGCGCACCTGCTCGATGTCGTGCGCACCACCTGGAAGGGCGGCGTGGACCTGGTGGACGCCGTGTACGCGGCCTCCGTCCAGGGCGCGCGGATCCTCGGGGACCCCAGTATCGGCGCGCTGCGGCCGGGTCTATGGGCCGACGTGCTGGTCACCGACGCCGGGCTCACCCCCGTGCGGGTCCTGCGCCGAGGCGCCGACGTCGACTTCACCAGCCCTCACGCCGCCTGACCCTCCCGCCCCCCACCTATCAGCGAGACCGGTCGAAAACGCCATCGAGACCGGCTCGCCGTCCACAGGGATGGTGGCGCGCCTTCCGTCCGGTTTATCTGGTATCGGCCAGTATGCCCCAATTCATGTATGGGGAGTCGGCGGCAGGGAGCTGAGGCGCTCCGCTGTAATATCGAGGTCGTTCCTTGTATCGAATATATAGAGGAGATCCTATGAACGCATGAGTGAGCGAGGGAATGTCTCGGGGTAAATGGGCTCCTTCAGGCGTTTGGATGTCGATCCTCGCGAGCACGTTGAATAGTCCTTCTCCAATTGTGTAGGATCTTGCGCAAGGAGAAAGTGAACTGTTGGTCAAATGAGTCTGCCCCTGCCCGAGAACGATGTTGACCGCGTCGTACAACATCGTTGTGCGCGAATCGAGGTCGAGGTGTGATGCGTGTATTCTCTTGTTCTCGCGCGCAAGGTCGATGAGTTTGATGATTCCCGGAGTTGAGGAGCTGTACCATCCGGTCGTATGAGAACGGCCTGAATTGGAGATTCTGTCGAGAAGATTATGGGCAGATCCGAATAGGCGGAGCGCGGCGAGATACTGGTCTGTAATATCGACAAGGGAACCGAAGAGAAAGTGGTCGAATTTGTTTGTGTCATAAGTGGTTAGAAAGGGTGTAAAGTATCCGTTGGCAGTGATGCGATGTACTCGCAGGTCCCTTCGCATGAAAGCTTCGAGCGAGCCTTGGGAGCAAGAATTTCTTTCGCTTTCTCTCCTCGCGCGAACCTGCTATCCTCAATGGCTGGGGGCTTGGTCTTCGACTGTGAAACCTTGATCTGGGCGATCTTGCTTAGTCCTGATTCACGGATAGTCGCCCTTGAAGTGTGATGAGTGTTGTTCTCGATGAACGCATTGACCTGGCGGTCAGAAAAAATACAGATACTGCCAAGGCTCGTCCAGTCGGAGCGAGGCAGAGCCTCGACTTGACTCCCTATCTTGCGTTTTCCGATGTCGCCAGCCAATTCTGCGCATGTCCGATCAACCTTCTAGGCCGAGCAAGCGGCGTGCCCAGACCGCCTGGCCGGAGTGCTGGGCGGCGTCGTCGATGATCGAGACCAGTCGTGCGGCGCGTGTGACCGGCGGGTCCCAGGAGCGGTCGATGACCTCGTTGAGCGTGGCGGGGTCGAGCGAGCCGATGTAGTCGCGGGCGAGCGCGTAGGCGGCGTCGAGGTACTCGATGAGCGGGGCCAGGTCGCTCACGCGCACCCGGGCCGACTCCTCGGGGCTGTGGCGCCAGTCCTCGGTGTCGTCAGGCAGGGGCAGGTCCAGGAGCCGTGCGTAGCGCGAGGTCCACAGGGCTTCCTGGCCCGCGAGATCGCTGACCTGCAAGTCGATCTCCCGGGCCGTGTGCCACACGAGCCAGGCCAGGGAGTCGATGCGCGGGGCCAGGGCATCGACCGGGCGGGCGCCGGCCTGCTCGGCCGTCACGTCGGCGAGGGCGCGTCCGAGGCGCTCGCGGGAGCGCTCCAGGGCGTCGAGGAGCACGGCGAGGACCTGAGGATGGGAGGACGTCGTCGTCGTCATGGCCGCTCGACCTCCGTGAGCCGGCCGTTGTCGACGTTGTAGACGAAGCCGCGGGCGGCCGCCCCCGCCGGCACGTGCGGGTCGGCGGCCAGGGCCGTGAGCATCTCGCGCAGGTCCTGCTCGGCGGAGGCGAAGCCTCCCGGTCTCCAGGTGGGGCGCAGGCCGGTGCGCTCGGCCAAGGAGCTCGCGAACTCCGAGTCGTTGAGGTGGGACATGCCGCAGTCGGTGTGGTGGATGAGGAGGATCTCCTCGACCCCGAGCGCGTTCTGGGCGATGGCGAGCGAGCGGCGCACATCCTCGGTGAGGATCCCGCCCGCGTTGCGGATGACGTAGGCGTCGCCGCCCGCCAGCCCCAGCAGGCGGGTGACGTCGAGACGATTGTCCATGCAGGCGACGACGGCGAGACGGGCGCCGGGGCCGACGGGCTGGAAGCCGGCGGTGTAGCGCTCGGCGGCGGCCAGGACGTCGTCGGTGCCCGGACCGGTGGGTGCGGGGGTCATGAGAGCCTCCTCAGCGCGCGGAGCGAGGGCGTCGAGGGCGTCCCGACGCCACCCCCCATCATGCTCCGTGCGTGCCTGGTCCGCACGGGGCGTCCGCCGAAGGAGACGGGCCGTGCGGAGGGCATCGGCGAGACGCGTACCTCAGTCGGCCTGCGCCCGTACCGCCGAGCGGATGAGACCAGCGGCCTCGGCTGGGGACACCGCGCAGGTGTCGATGCGCAGGTCGGCGTCGCGCCACGGTTCATAAACGCGCCCGCAGATCTCCTCCCAAGCGGGCAGGACGAGGCCCGGGATGTCGACCGCCCTGCTCTCGGCCCGGCAGCGGTGGACCTGCGGGTCCTGGCACCACAGCTCGACCTCGAGCAGGTCCGCCCCATGGACTCGGGCGACCTCGCGCCACGCGGCGCGGGTCAAGCCGATCGGGTTGACGCACTCGGTGACGACGCTCAGGCCGCTGCGCAGCAGGTCGCCCGCCACCGCGTACCCGACGGCGTAGCCGGCGCCCTGCACGCCGCCGGGGCCCATCTCACCGGAGTTCCGCAGCGCCTGCTCGATGGAGTCGATGCGCACCCACGCCCAGGTGGCATCACGGCACAGCTGATCTGCCACCGCCGACTTGCCCGTGGCCGGCAGGCCTCCGAGGACGACCAGAGCGGGCGCGCTCGGCTGGGCACAACGGTGGTGACGGCGGTGCGTGCGCTGCGGCGGCGGCATCAGTGCGGTCCGTCAGGAGAAGACCACCGTGCGGTTGCCGTTGAGGAGGACGCGGTGCTCGGCGTGCCACTTGACGGCCTGCGCCAGCACCCGGCGCTCGACGTCCTGACCCTTGCGCTGGAGCGCCACGGGGGAGTCGCTGTGCGAGGCGCGTGTGACGTCCTGCTCGATGATCGGCCCCTCGTCCAGGTCCGCCGTCACGTAGTGGGCGGTGGCGCCGATGAGCTTGACGCCGCGCGCGTGCGCCTGGTGGTAGGGCTTGGCGCCCTTGAAGGACGGCAGGAAGGAGTGGTGGATGTTGATGACGTTGCCGCGCAGCCGCTCGCACAGGGACTCCGAGAGGATCTGCATGTAGCGCGCCAGCACCACGAGCTCCACGCCGAGCTCGTCGACGAGCCCCAGCAGTTCGGTCTCGGCCTGCGCCTTGGTGTCCTTGGTGACGGGGATGCAGTGGAAGGGAACGCCGTAGAACTCGGCGACGGGCCGCAGGTCCTCGTGGTTGCCCACCACGCCCACGACGTCGATCGGCAGGCCCTGGCTCCGCGCCCGGAAGAGCAGATCGGTCAGGCAGTGGGCGGCCTTGCTCACCATGATGAGCGTGCGCAGGGGGCGGTCCACCTCGCCCAGTTCCCACCGCATGGAGTAGGCCTCGGCGAGCTCGGCGAGGTCGGCCTCCAACTCCGAGCGGGGCACGCGGGTGAGCACCGTCACGCGCATGAAGAACAGGCCGGTCTCCTCGTCGCCGAACTGGGAGGACTCGGTGATATTGCCCCCGCGCCGGGCCAGCGCCCCCGTGACCGCGTGGACGATGCCGGGGCGGTCCGGGCAGGACAGGGTGAGCACGAGATGGGCGGCGGGGGAGGGCGCCGACGGCGTGGCGGGAGCCGTCGCGGTCGCGGTCGCAGGAGCAGTCATGGGATGCAGCCTACCCAGCCCCGCCGCGCGTCCCCGATTCGAGGCCGCCGTAGCGCAACGCCCCCGCCACACCCAGCGCACTGAGCCCGACGACGATGAGCCCCACCCCGCCAATGCCGCCGACCGCCGTCGCCCCGTAAGCCGGATCGAGCATCTGGATCGCCACCGCCGTCGTGATGGCCACCATGAGCGCGACCGCCAGGACCTGGACCCACCGCTCGCGCCGGGAGCGGGCGCGCAGCGCCGCGATGAGCGAGCTCGCGGAGAAGTACAGTCCCACGAGCACGCTGAGGGCCTCGACGGTGTCCGTGAAGAGCCCCTCGGAGACGAACAGCAGGCCCGTCCACGCCACCGAGGCGGCCGTGACCACCGCCGTCGCCCAGGAGGTCCGCCGCAGGCGGCCCGCCCAGGAGGGGACCTGGCCGGCGTCGGCCATCGCCTCGATCCCGCGCGCCGTCGGCACGAGCGTCGAGCCCAGGCTCATGATCGCCGAGGAGACCACCGCGATGCGCACCACCGGATGGCCCGTGACCGGGGCGGGGTCGATGGCGCTGTACGCCGTCCCGCCGATTGCGAAGAACCCGACGAGCCCCACCACGGTCAGCGCGGTCACCCGCTGCGGCGCCCCAGTGCTCGTGACCTCGGTCAGGGCGAAGATCGCGTCGAATCCCCAGTAGGCGAAGACGGCCAGCAGCACCGCGTGGAACCAGTCGAGGGGCGAGCCGGCCATGGGCGCCAGCCGCACCCCGCCCCCGGTCACGAGTTCGGCGCAGACGATCGTCGCCCCCACGCCCGCGATCACCGCCAGGTACTGGAGGGCCGCCATGAGCCGCAGCTCGTAGAGGTCGATGAGCGCTGCGAGACCGGTGAGCGCCGCCGCCAGGCCGGCCTTGATCGCCGCCGGTGCGGTGGGGGCGAGGAGGTCGGCCGCCACGTAGGCCATGCCGGAGGTGACGATGACGCCGGTGGAGGCCAGGCAGAATCCCGCGAACCAACCGGTGCGCGGCAGGCGGCGCCGCACCCAGGTGTAGACGCTGCCCTTGTCCGGGTCGCGGCGGTCGTTGGCGCTCATCCCGGCGGCCACGAGGGCGGCGGGGATCGCCGCGAGCAGGTAGACGACGGCGGTGCCCGCGCCGACCAGGGCGGCGATGAGCGGGGCCGTCACCATGATCGAGTACCACGGAGCGGTGGCGGACATGGCGAGCGCGGTTCCCTGGGCGGTGGTCAGGCGCGGGCCGCTCGCGGCGCGCGCGTCCCGTGCCGCTCCCGCGCGCGCCCGCAGCGGCGTCGTCGATTCGAGTACCAGTGGTGCTCCTCAGTGCGTTTCAGAGGCGGATCCGGTTGGGCACGAACCGGCAGTAGTAGTCCGTGACGGGCCCGTCGGACTCGCGGATGCCCAGTCCGTAGCACTCGTCGCCCACCATCCAAGTGCCCAGGACGGGGCGGTTGTGCAGGTGGTCGGAGCCGGTGAAGTCGGGGAGCTTGCAGAACTCCTGGATGACGTAGCCCTCGACGCCCCAGCCGCCGGGCTGGACGATGTGCCGGCCCTCCCCGTGCAGCTCGATGTTCGCGCCCTCGCGGGCGTGCAGCGGCTTGATGACGTACTCGCTCATGCCCATCGTGTCGTGGCGGGCGCGGGCCTCATCGGGGTACATGTAGGTGGGGATGAGGTTGGGGTGGTTCGGATAGAGGTGCCACAGTGCCGCCGAGAGCGCCTTGGTGGACAGGAACATCGTCCAGGCGGGCTGGAACCAGTAGTCCGGCTTGAGCGCGCAGATCGCGGGGCCGAACTCCTCGAACATCATCTCCTCCCACGGGTAGAGCTTGAAGATCGCCTCGAGGTGGCGGTTCTCCCCGTCGGTGAAGCGGGCGGTCTCCCGATCCAGCCCGAGCTGCTTCATCTCCACGAGCATGCCGGTCAGGCCCGCCTGCGTGGCGGTGTCCATGAGGTAACCCGTGGTCATGAGGTCCTCGCCGGAGTCGTCGGCGTCGGTGTAGGCGAAGTGGTACATGTGGGGGCGCAGGCCGTGGAGTCGGCCGAGGCGCTCATCGATGCGCCCCCACTGGGCGATGAGCTCCTCGTGGATGCCGTTCCACTGGTCGATGCCCGTCAGGCCCGCCTTCAGGTGGACGTCCTCGTGCCAGTACCACTGGATGAGGGCGGCCTCCACCAGCCCGGTGGGGGTGTCCGCGTTGTACTCCAGCATCTTCGGCGGGCGCCCGTCATTGCCCGAGTAGATGAGGTCGAAGCGCGAGTAGAGCGAGGGGTCGTCGCGGTCGAGGGAGACCGTGGCGTACTCGATGGCCTCGCGCGGGATGCCGAGGTTGAAGGGGGAGCCGGGCTTGAGGGACTCCTCGGCGAGGAACCCCGCCGCGTCCTTGGCCATCATGTGGAGGCTCTCACTGGTGCGCTCCAGGAGGTCGACCTCGTCCACGGTGAGCTCGTAGCAGGCGAACTCGTTCCAGTAACTCGTGTTGGCCCCCGTGGCGGGGTCGGTGGTCTCGGAGAAGACGAGGCCCTGGCGGGCGATGGTGTCGCGCCAGCCGGGGCGCGGTGAGGATGGGACGCGCAGCACTCAGGACCCCGATCCGCCCTTGGAGCCGGAGCCGAAGCCCCCGTGGCTGGTCCCCGAGCCCCGCGAGTAGGAGCCCCCCGAGCGGCCCGAGGTGGTGACCTTGCTGCTCGACGACGGCTTGGAGTCGCTGTACCCCGAGGGCACTTTCTCGCCGACCCCCGGGGCGCTGACCGAGGAGCCGCGCGAGATCGGCGTGTAGACCCAGTGGGGGCCGCTCGAATGGCTGCTCGAGCGGGTGCTCCCGTAGTCGTCGGGGCAGTTCGTGTCCTCGGTGCGCTCGCCCGTGGCGGGGTCCTTGCAGACCCTGACGTAGTCGGCGTCGGTGTTGCCGTCGTCGGATTTCTCCGGGGCGCAGCCGCTCAGGCCCCCGATCCACAGGGCCGCCGCTGCGGCGGTGACTGCGGAGACAACGACTCTCTGCCCTCGGCTCCTGGCGTGCATCGTTCTTCCTTCCCGCGCCGTGCCGGGGTCGGGGCCCGGCGCCGATGGGCGCGGGCAACAGCCTAGGGTCGGCGGGCGCCGTCGACAACGATGCCCCCACGGCAGGGCTCCCCATGCGGGGCGCTGCGAGCGGGCCCCAGCATCCCCGGTGCGCCACCGTGTCAATTCTGCTGCCGTGAAGGAACGAGCCGCTCGGTGGCGCGGGAGGGAACGCTGCGATTCCGGCGATCGCCGTCGGCGCTCTCCTGCTCCGTCCACCGCACGGCAGCAGGTTTGACGGACCCTCCGCCCGCCGGGAGCGGGAGCGACCCGCGCCGGTCATGGTCGGCGCGGGTCGCGAGGGGATGGGGCGGGGAGGAGGGCTCCCACGCGGGCGCGGCTCAGCCCTGGCGGGCCTTGAGGCGCGGGTTCTTCTTGTTGATGACGTAGGTGTGGCCGCGGCGGCGCACCACCTTCGAGCCCGGCTGCTTGGCCAGGGAGCGGATCGAGGCGCGGACCTTCATTCTCAGGACTCCTTCGAGGGGTTGGCGGCGGGGCGGGCGCGCTTGCCGTAGCGGCGCTCGAACTTCTCCACACGGCCGGCCGTGTCCAGGATCCGGCCCTGGCCGGTCCAGAACGGGTGGGAGGCGCTGGAGACCTCGACGTCGACGACGGGGTAGGTATTGCCGTCCTCCCACTCAATGGTCTCGGCGGAGGTCATGGTCGAGCGGGTGAGGAAGGCGAAGTCCGCGCTCTTGTCGCGGAAGACGATCGGGCGGTAGTCGGGGTGGATTCCGGGTCTCATGGGCTGCTCCTCATCACCAGGACGACTTGACGATGCCGGGCAGCTCGCCGCGCGCGGCCATTTCGCGGAATCGCACGCGGGAGGTCCCGGTGGCGCGCAGGTAGCCGCGCGGGCGCCCGTCGACGACGTCCCGGTTGCGCACTCGCGTGGGGGAGGCATCACGGGGCAGGGCGTGCAGAGCGGCCATGGCGGCCTCGCGCTCCTCAGCACTCAGGTGCGGGTTGACGGAGGCCCTCTTGAGCTCGGCGCGGCGCTCGGCGTAGCGGGCGACGACGGCGCGGCGGCGCTTGTCCGCGGCGATCTTGGAGTTCTTGGCCATCAGCGGGACTCCTTGAACTCGACGTGGCGGCGCACCACGGGGTCGAACTTGCGCAGCACGAGGCGGTCGGGGGTGTTGCGGCGGTTCTTGCGGGTGACGTAGGTGTAGCCCGTGCCCGCGGTGGACACCATCTTGATGATGGGGCGCAGGTCCTTTGCGGTCTTGCTCATCGCAACTTCTCCCCTCGGGCGAGCATGTCGGCCACGACGGCGTCGATGCCCTTCTTGTCGATGGTCTTGATCCCGCGCGCGCTCACGGTCAGCGTGATGGTGCGCCCGAGCGAGGGCGCCCAGTAGCGCTTGCGCTGGAGGTTGGGATCCCAGCGCCGGTTCGTGCGGCGGTGGGAGTGGGAGACGGACTTGCCGAAGACCGGCCGGGCTCCCGTGACTTGGCAGTAGGTGGTCATGGGTGCAGTATTGGGATTGAATCTCATTACCGTCAAGTTGGAGCCCTCATGACTCTCGACTCATCCCGACCGGGGGCGGACCGGCCCGCCTCCCACGGCCCCCACGATCCCGCCGCGGGCGCCGACCATCGGATCGCCCTCATCAGCGCCGTCGATCCCGCCCTGCTGGATCTGGCGGCCCTCAGCCTCCACGGCGAGGACGCCCTCGTCATCGCCGCCACGATCCGCCCCGATCAGGGCGAGCACGGTGTCATCAGCCTGTCCTCGGCGGGATCGCAGGCCCCCGACGGCGAGTCCTCCCCGGCGCTCGTCGAGCCCGTCGTTCTCGACGTCGACATGCCCACCTCCTGCCCCACCTGCTCCCTGCGCGAAGTGCTCCTCGCCGTGGCCGAGGACCGCGCCGCCGACGAGCCGGGCGGCGCCACCGTCATCCTCCTGCCCCCGGCGATCGAGATCGTCCACCTCGTGCCGCGCCTGGCGGAGGCGCTCGAGGCCGTCCCCGGCGCCGCGCTCGCGGGCGTCGCCCACGCGGTGCTCACCGCCACCGCCGTCGACGAGATCCTCACCCATATCCCCCTGGCCGACCGCGGACTGGCCTGGGGAGAGGACGATCCCCGCTGCACCGGAGAGGTTCATATGCTGGGGCTCGGCTACGCCGATGTCGTCATCGCGGTGGGGGAGGAGGGCGCGGGCGCGGACCTCGTCGAGCACTTGCGGGCCCACGACGCCCTCCTCCTGCCAGGATTCGACGCGCCCGTCCTCGACGCCCTCCTGTCGGTGCGCCACGACGCCCGCGCCGCCGTCGCCCGAGTCCACCCCGCCTCCACCCGCGCCTGGGGCGGGCCGGTCGAGCACGGCGTGCGCACCCTCGACCTCGCCTCCGACCGGCCCTTCCATCCCGAGCGGCTGCGCGAGCTCGTCGCCGACCTCGCCGGGGCAGGCATGTGCGCGCGCGGCTGCTTCTGGCTGCCCAGCCGCCCCGGGCGCGTCTGCGCCTGGGAGGTCGCCGGCGGCGCCGTCACCGTGGGCGACGCCGGCACCTGGGACGAGGCGCCCGCTCCCTGGGACGAGGAGGAGGCGCTGGGGGCCGGCGCGGGCGGGCTCGTCGGCCCGCGCTGCCACCTCGTGGTCACCGGCATCGCCGACGACGCCGCCTGCGACCGCGTGCGCGAGGCCTTCTCCCGCATCCTCCTGAGGCCCGATGAGTTCGTGACGGCCCTGGCCTGGAGCGGCCCCGACGGCGATGCCATGGATGACTGGTTCGGCGGCGACTGAGGAGCCGCGGGGCGGGCGGGGCCGACCGGTGCGGTTCGCACTGGGAAGCGCGGTTCGCACCCACTGGTGCGGGCAGGACGCACCACTGGGGGAGAACGGTGCCACTCGGGGCGGATGGCACCGTTCGACCGGCGCGCCGTCCCCCGTTGCCGCCCCGCGTCTCTCCGACGCCCCCGTTGTCCCCCGCCCCGCGTCGTCCCCGCCGCCCCGCGTCGCAGTGAGGCGCCCGGAGCGATAGGGTAGTGCCGTCGCGACTGGCGCCGGGTGGATCACCACCGGGGAGCGGCATGACACGCAGATCCGGGGTCGCCCGCCTGGGCCGCGGATCGCCCGCCGCAGCGCGCACGCGCGCCCGATACCCGCAGGAGAAGCATGACCGCCCCAGCCACCGTCTCCCTCAACAACCTCCCCCTGGCCGAGCTCGACCCGGAGATCGCCGCCGTCCTGGACAGCGAGCTCGACCGCCAGCGCGGAACGCTCGAGATGATCGCCTCGGAGAACTTCGTTCCCCGCGCCGTCCTCCAGGCCCAGGGCAGTGTGCTCACCAACAAGTACGCCGAGGGCTACCCCGGCAAGCGCTACTACGGCGGCTGCGAGGTCGTCGACGTCGCCGAGCAGCTCGCCATCGACCGCGCCAAGGCCGTCTTCGGCGCCGAGTACGCCAATGTCCAGCCCCATGCCGGCGCCCAGGCCAACGCCGCCGTCCTCCACGCGCTGGCCGACTCCGGGGACACCATCCTCGGCCTGTCCCTGGCCCACGGCGGGCACCTCACCCACGGCATGAGGATCAACTTCTCCGGGAAGAACTACCACGCCACCGCCTACGGCGTCGATGAGACCACCCACCGCATCGAGATGGAGCAGGTGCGTGAGACCGCCCTGCGCGAGCGTCCCCGCGTCATCATCGCCGGCTGGTCCGCCTACCCCCGCCACCTGGACTTCGACGCCTTCCGCTCGATCGCCGACGAGGTCGGCGCCGCCCTGTGGACCGACATGGCGCACTTCGCCGGGCTCGTCGCAGCGGGCCTGCACCCCAGCCCCCTGCCCGCCTCCGACGTCGTGTCCACGACCGTCCACAAGACCCTCGGCGGGCCGCGCTCGGGCATGATCCTGTCCAACCGCGCCGAGCAGTGGGGCAAGAAGCTCAACTCCGCCGTCTTCCCCGGCCAGCAGGGCGGGCCCCTCATGCACGTCATCGCCGCCAAGGCCATCGCCATGAAGATCGCCGGGACCCCCGAGTTCGCCGACCGGCAGGCCCGTACCCTTGCCGGTGCCCGGATCCTCGCCGAGCGCCTCCTCGCCGACGACGTGCGCGGCGCGGGCATCAGCCTGGTGACCGGCGGCACCGACGTCCACCTCGTCCTGGTGGATCTGCGCGACTCCGCCCTCGACGGCCAGCAGGCCGAGGATCTCCTCCACGCCGCGGGGATCACCGTCAACCGCAACGCCGTGCCCTTCGACCCCCGCCCCCCGCGCGTCACCTCCGGGCTGCGCATCGGCACCCCCGCTCTGGCCACCCGCGGCTTCGGCGAGGCCGAGTTCACCGAGGTCGCCGAGATCATCGCCACCGCGCTGACCGTGGGCGCCGCCGGCAACGCCACCGAGGACCTGCTCGCGGGCCTGCGCTCGCGGGTGACGGCCCTGACCGACGCCTTCCCGCTCTACCCGGGCCTGGTTCAGTGAGGGCCCCCTGGGAGGGCGCTGCCCGCGTCCTGGACGGTAAGGCCACCGCCGCCGCCATCAAGGCCGAGCTCGCCGAGCGAGTGGCGGTGCTGCGGGCGCGCGGCGTCGTGCCCGGGCTGGGCACAGTGCTGGTCGGCGAGGACCCGGGCAGTGTCAAATACGTGGCCGGCAAGCACTCGGACTGCCGCGAGGTCGGCATCGAGTCCATTCGCGTGGACCTTCCCGCCACCGCAATGCAGGGGGAGATCGAGGCCGCGATCGACCGCCTCAACGCCGATCCCGCCTGCACCGGCTACATCGTCCAGCTGCCGCTGCCCCGCGGCGTCGACACCAACGCGATCCTGGAGCGCATCGACCCCGACAAGGACGCCGACGGGCTCCACCCCACGAACCTCGGCCGACTCGTCCTGCGCGGCACCGGGCCCATCGACTCGCCGCTGCCGTGCACCCCGCGCGGCTGCATCGAGCTCATGACCCGCCACGGCATCGACCTGGCCGGCAAGGACGTGTGCGTCGTCGGCCGCGGCGTCACCGTGGGGCGCACCATCGGCCTCCTGCTGGCCCGCAAGGACGTCAACGCCACGGTGGACGTGTGTCACACGGGCACCGCCGACCTCGCCGCGCACGTGCGCCGCGCGGATGTCGTCATCTCCGCGGCCGGCTCGGCCGGGATCATTACTCCTGCGATGGTGGCACCGGGCGCCGTCGTGCTCGACGTGGGCGTGTCACGCGTGGTGGATCCCGCCACCGGCAAGGGCCGGATCGCCGGGGACGTGGCCGACGGCGTCGACCAGGTGGCCTCGTGGCTCTCCCCGAACCCCGGGGGAGTGGGCCCGATGACCCGCGCCCTCCTGCTGGCCAATGTCGTGGAAACGGCCGAGCGCGCCGCCGCCTGACGCCCCCTGTGATCGAGAGAGGAGGGACGGGGCGGGCGGGGGATCAGTTGCCCATGACGAAGGCGCGCTTCCTCAGACTCCCGGGCGTCAGGTCCGTGATGACGACGGCGCTCACCGAGGCCCAGCGCGGCCCGCGGTAGAGCCAGGCGATGAGGCGCGCCACGTCGTCGGCGGCTCCCTGCGCCAGCACCTCCACGTCGCCATCGGGCAGGTTGCGCGCCTCGCCCACCAGGCCGAGGCGCTCTCCCTCCTCCATGCAGGACCAGCGGAAGCCGACGCCCTGGACCCGCCCTGAGACCAGGGCGTGGATCGTGCGCTGTCGCGCCGCCGCCTGCGCGCCCGCGCCGCTGTCGTGGCCGATGCTCTTCATGTCCCCATTGTGACAGGCGGCACTCGGATTCGCCGCTCGACTCCTCCGGGTGCGGCCCCGCGTCGAGCGCGTCCCGGCCGCGTACGCTGGGCGCCATGCGAATCGCCACTGTCAACGTCAACGGCATCCGGGCCGCCGCCCGCAAGGGCATGGGGGAGTGGCTCAAGGCCGCCGCGCCCGATGTCCTCCTCCTGCAGGAGGTGCGCGCCGACCCCGAGATCGCCGCCCCGCTCCTGCCCGGCTATGAATCCGTCGTCTGGCCCTGCCGCGTCAAGGGCAGGGCGGGGGTCGCCGTCGCCGTGCGCGAGGGCAGTGGCATCGAGCTGGGGGAGACCCGACTGGGTGTCGCCGTGCCCGGGACCGAGGAACCCGACGTCGACTCCGGGCGCTGGCTGGAGGCCGACCTCTCTCTGCCGGGCGCGGCCCCGGGCTCGCCTCATGTCCTCACCGTCATCTCCGCCTACTTGCACTCCGGCCAGATCGGCACGGAGAAGATGGATCAGAAGTACGCCCACCTCGACCTCGTCGACGCCCGCATGGCCGCGCTCCTGGCCGAGCGGGCGGCCTCCGACGGCGCCCGCGAGATCCTCATGGCCGGCGACCTCAACGTGGTGCGCTCCGAGCGGGACATCAAGAACTGGAAGCCCAACCACAACAAGGTCGCCGGCGTCCTCGATGACGAGATCGCCCATTTGGAGTCCTGGTTCGACGCCGGGTGGGTGGACGCCTCCCGCCGCCTCCACCCCGACGCCCAGGGCCCCTACACGTGGTGGTCCCAGCGCGGCAAGGCCTTCGACAACAACGTCGGCTGGCGCCTCGACTACCACGTCATCACGCCCGGCCTGGCCGAGCGCGCCGAGAGCCTGCGCGTGGACCGCGCCGATGACTACCAGGGGCGCTGGTCCGATCACGCCCCGCTCGTCGTCGACTACCGGCTGTAGCCGGGGCGCGGCCCCGGGCGGGCCGAGACCGGGTGGAGGGGGAGGGCCCCGGATCCGGTCCCGGCAGCCACGGGGCCGCCTCCCGCCGCGGCGGGATCAGGCCCGACGACGGCGCAGCTGCCTGACAACGAGCGCGATGACCGTCATGAGGCCCAGGCCGAGTCCTCCGAGGTAGAAGGAATCGGCTCCCATCCCGCCGGTCAGCGGGAGCGCGGGCACCGGGCTCTTGTA
Source organism: Actinomyces denticolens (assembly GCF_002072185.1). Lineage (GTDB taxonomy): Bacteria > Actinomycetota > Actinomycetes > Actinomycetales > Actinomycetaceae > Actinomyces > Actinomyces denticolens. The sequence goes on along the minus strand of NZ_MVIW01000016.1, from coordinate 33,828 downwards.
GTTCGGGAAGGGGTCGTTGAACACGTGGTTCACGACGGCGCCATCCGCTCCGATCGTGATGCTGAAGGCCTGCGCCTTCTTGTCGAGCCGGTACCCGGCCGGCGCCTTGGACTCGGTGAGTGCCAGGGTCGCGCCGTCGGCGGGAATGCCCTCGACCCGGAAGCTGCCGGGAGCCGGGTCGGCGTCGTAGTAGGTTGCGCCCGCGGCCTTGGCCTTGCAATCGCCGGAGTCGCAGTCGGTGATCACAGTCGCTGCGGGGAAGGAGGGCCCGGTGAGGGTCCATTCGGAGCCCGCCAGGGCCGCGTTGTTATCGCCATCGACCTTCTTCCAGGTCACTGCGCCGGTGGCCCGGGTGTTCGTGATGGTTCCAAGATCGACGTCGAGTTTCGTGCTCGAGATCTCCGCGGGTCTGACGGTGGTGTCCAGGACATAGCCACCGGGAGGGGCGGCCTCGGTCACGGCGTAGCGGTCCCAGGGCAGGTTCGTCACCTTGAACTTGCCGGGCGCGGGGTCGGAGTCGGCGATGCCGCCCTGGCACTTCCCGTCCTCGACGCAGTCCGTCACGGTCACTTCTGCGACGCCGGGGCTCGCGCCCTTGATCGTCCAGGAGGATCCGGGGATCTCCTTCGCGGTGCCGGCGTCGGTCTTGGTCCAGGTGAGCGTGCCGGGCTTGCGCTGGTTGATGAACTCGCAGGCGATCTTCGCGCCCGGCGAGACGGTGATCGTGCCCTCGCCGGGCTTGCCGGTGGGGGTGACGGTGAGGGAGGAGCCATCCCCGGACGTGCAGGAGATCGCCTTGTTCTCCCAGCCCACGGCCGCCGCCTCACTGATGGTCACGGTGCCGGTGTCCTTGCCGGCGGGAACGGTGACGGTCCAGGGATTGGCGACCGTGCCGTCGTCCCCCGTGGTCTGGGTGCCGCCCACCACGGTGGAGGCGTCCTGGGCGGCGGCGGTCAGCTCCCAGCCCTTGCGGGAGGAGGGCAGCGGGGTCCCGTTCACCGCGAGGGCCTTCTTGGTCATCGTGAGGGTGGCCTCGAGGGGATCATTGGTGACGCCGCTGATGCGCGCCGCGCGCTGGGCCTTCGTGATCCTCCCGGTCCAGACGGTCGTGGCCTTCTTGTAGTTCTTGGGGGCCAGGGTTTCGGAGAGGGAGTAGTCGCCCAGGGGCAGATTCTCGACGCGGAGCTTGCCGGGGGCCGGATCGGCGTCGTTCGTGCCGTCGCACTGCCCGGCGGAGGCGCAGTCCTTCACCGCCAGCGTCGTGCCGCCGGGGCCGGTCAGGGACCACTCGGAGCCGGGCAGCAGCTGAGATGGCGCGTTGCTGGCCGTCTTGTCCCAGGCCAGGGAGCCGGTGAGAGGACCGTTGGTGATCGTGCACTCCACGACGACACTGTTCTCCCGGGGGATCTGTACCGTGCTGCCGGTTCCCCCGCCCTGGGCGAATGGGGTGCTGCTCCCGTTCTTCGTGCAACTCCACGATGGGGAGTAGTCGGAGAGGCTCGCGCCGTTGGCCGCGCGTTCCGAGAAGGAGAAGTTCGTGCCGATCCTCACTGGGAAGATGCCGATGACCTCGCTCTGCACGCCGTTGGCGCTTCCCGTGGTCTCGACCGAGGCGATCTCGCCTCCCGCCGGGGCGTAGCTCACCGAGAGCTTGAACTGATCGTCGGGCTTTTCCCGCTTGACGATGTTCTTCTTCAGGACGAAGGTCGCGGGCGAGCCGCAACTGGCCAGGTCGGTGCTTTTGCTAAAGACCTTCCTGTTGATGTTGTAGGCGATGACGTCGAAGCTGACCGGGTCGTAAGTGCTCACATTGTCGTAGTCGGAGAGGTAGAGCTTCCCCTCGGCGTCGAAGGCGATGCCGTTGACCGCCAGATTTCCCGAGACGTTGTCGGCCTTGGTGGTGGTCGACGGGATGCGGTAGTTGATGTCGGCATTCGCGGCGAGCGCCGCAGCGGTCACAGAATGGATTTGGGTGAACCCTGAGTCCCTCGCGCTCCGGACGATGAACATGTTCCCGGCATCGTCGAAGGCCAGGTCGCCATTGCCGTCGCCGCTGACCTTCCTGCCGACGTCGATGTATCCGACGTCCTGGATCTGGCTGGCGCTCATTCCGGAGCCATGGGGGAGCCGCCAGAGGCGGAAGTACATGTGGTTCTCTCCGCTCCACGCGTCGTAGTGCTCCTGGTAGCCACCGAAGTAGTAGTCGCCGGTCGAGGGCTGAACGCCTCCGGCGATATAGGTCCCGGCGAGGAGTCCGTAGCGAGCGGAGTCCACGTCGCCCGTCGATGTCCATCGCCCATTAGTGTAATGGACGATCCTGACGAATCGTGAGTTGTTGTAGTCCCTCGAACTCTGGATGAGGAAGTAGGCGCCGGTTCCATTCTTCTCGATGCCCAGGCCGTTCGCGCTGTCTCCGCTGTAGAACCAATCCCTGGGAAGGTCGCTTCCGGCCACTTCGGAGACAGTGCCGTTGGGTGAGATCCTGTTGATGTACCCGTTCTGAGTCACGTTGTACACGTTCCCGGGGGAGCAGTCGAAGATCGCGCCCGCCGCCTGGGCGGGCGCGATGGTGCTGAGGGGGCGGGAAATGCTGACCGCGTCAACGCAGATGAGGGCGAGTGCGCAGAGGGCTAGTAGGGCGCAGCGGGCGATGCGGCTGGTATGTGGCAGGGCATGGGAACGGGAACTCATTGTCACTCTTCGTCGCGGATCGGGCACGACACTCCCTCCCCCGCCGACATGTGGGGCGGCGCGGCGGGGTGCGGGAATGTTCGTCCTGGTAGGGAGAGGCCGAGGCGACGATGGGGATTCGTCATACCTCGGCGACTGCAAGCGACAGTAGCAACCTCAGGGGTGCGGGGGCCAGTGGCGCAATGGCATTGTTATCGCCCTGATCGGCTGGGATGGTGACAATCTGTTCGCAAGCCGCGCTTCCGTGGCAGGGGCCATGACGGAGCGAGGGGTGCAGCCGGTCTCGATGACAGTATCGACCGGTCTCGGTGAAGGGGGCTCAGCCCTTCGCGCGGCCCGCCGGGGCGCTGGGGACGGCGTCGAGGAACGCCGGCGGGGCGAATCCCTCGCGCCCGTAGGCGGCGACGACGGCGCGCGCCACGTCGTCCACCCGATCGGCGTCCACCAGGGCGATCGCGCTGCCCCCGAACCCGCCGCCGGTCATACGGGCCCCGTGGGCGCCGACGGCGCGCGCCGCCTCGACGGCCACGTCCAACTCGGGGCAGGTCACCTCGTAGTCCACGCGCAGCGACTCGTGCGAGGCGTCCATGAGCCACCCGACTCTGCTCAGCTTCTCCCCGCTCAGTGGAGCGCCGTCGGACAGGAGGGAGACGAGCTCGACGGTCCGGGCGATCTCGGTGACGACGTGGCGGGTGCGGGCCACCAGGACCTCCGCCTCCTCGCCACCGCGCTCGCGCAGGACGGCCAGCGCCTCCTCCAGGCCCTCGGGGGCGATATCCGCCAGGAGGTCGACGCCGAGGATCTCCGCCGCGCGCTCGCAGGCCGATCTGCGCGCGCCGTACTGACCATCGGCCAGTGAGTGCTTGGCGCGGGTGTCGATGACGAGCAGGGCCAGGCCCTCGGCGGCCAGGTCGAAGGGGACGTGAACGACCTCGCCGTCGCGGCAGTCGAGCTCGAGGGCATGGCCGGCGTGGCACCGCAGGGAGGCAGACTGGTCCATGCCGCCCGTGGGAGCCCCGGCCATCTCGTTCTCCGCCCGCACGCAGGAGGTCACCAGGCGGGCGCGGCCGGCGTCCGCGGGCGCGTCGGCGGGCCCGGCCAGCGCGAGCCCCGCGATCTCATCGAGGGCCACGCTCGTGGCGCACTCCAGGGCGGCCGAGGAGGACAGGCCCGCCCCCAGCGGCACGCAGGAGACCAGGGCGGCGTCGAAGCCCGGCAGGGGGCCGAGACCATCGCGCTCGAGGGCCCAGGCGACCCCCGCGATGTAGGCGGCCCACTGGGGGACCTCGCCGGGGGTGCCCTTGGGGCCGATGGCGTCCAGATCGAGCACGTCCACGGCCTCGCGCGTCTGCGGGGAGATGAGGCGCACCGTGCGGTCATCCCGGCGGCGCAGCGCCAGGAATGCCCGATGCGGCAGGGCGATGGGCAGCGCCAGGCCGCCGTTGTAGTCGGTGTGCTCCCCGATGATGTTGACGCGACCCGGCGCGTACCAGACGCCGTCGGGGTCGGAGTCGAAGGCCTCGTGGAACAGGGCGGTGGCCTGGGCGATGCCCTCCTCATTCGTCAAGGCGGGGGAGAAATCAGGGGCGGCGGGGGGCGTGACGGCGTCAGCGTCGGTGGTGAGGTCGCTCATAACGCACATCGTGCCATGCGGGCGACGCCTTTGGGGGGTCGATGCGGGTTAGGCTTGGTCGGCCCGCGGCGGACCCCGCCGCCGCGGACGCCCGATGAGACCGCCGAGTGCGCCCCTAACGCACGGAGAGGAGGGTCATGGAGGTCCCTGAGCCTGCCGACCGCGAGAGCGTGGTCGGTGTCACCGTGCCCGTTCCCGAGCCCTTCGCCGCCACGATCCGCGATATCCGCCGCGACGCCGGAGACCCGCTCGCCGCCCGTATCGCCCCCCACATCACCCTCCTGCCGCCCACGGCGGTGCCGACCGACCGGCTCGACTCCATCAAGGAGCACCTTGTCGAAGTCGCCCGCGCCCACGCGCCGATCGACCTGCGCCTGTCGGGTGCCGCGACCTTCCTGCCCGTCAGCGCCGTCGCCTATCTCAAGGTGATCGGCGGCGGCGATGCGCTGCGCTCCCTTCAGCAGGACATCCGCGACGCCTCCGGCCCCCTCAGCGCCCCCCTGCGCTTCCCCTTCCACCCCCACGTCACCCTCGCCCACGAGGTGGGCCAGGCCGCTCTCGACGCCGCCATGCGGGCCGGGGCGGCCCTCGACGCCGCTTTCATCGCCGGGCAGGTGCTCCTGCACACCCTGAACCGGGACCACTGCGCGCTCCTGGCGCGCATCCCCCTGGGCGGGGCGGCGCCGGCGTGAGGCGTCGCGGCGGGAGCGGCATGGCGAGTGCGATCACCACGATGCGCGCCAGTGCCGCCGCGCTCGTCGACCGCTTCAAATCCAGTCGCCCGGGGCGGGCGCTGGCCCGATACGCCATGGCCCGCGGCGCGCTCCTGGCCGGGGGCATCGCCTACACGGGCCTGTTCTCCGTGTTCTCCGCCCTGGCCATCGGCGTTACGATCCTCATGGGCCTGCTCGGCAGCCGTCCGGCCCTGCGCGATCGCGTTCTCGACCAGATCGGCCAGGCCCTCCCCGGTGTCATCGACACCGGCTCGGGCGGCCTGGTGACCGTCGACCAACTCACCCTCGGCTCGGCGCTCAACATCGGCTCGCTCGCCGCGGGCGGTTTCCTCCTCTACTCCGCCGTCGCCCTCATGGGGGTCCTCAAGACCGCCCTGCGCGCCATGTTCGGCATCGCCCGCCTCCCGGAGAACCCCCTGAGGGCGTGGGCGTGGAACCTCGTGGCGCTGCTCGTCATGATGGCCGGCGTGCTCGCCACCGCCACCGCGTCCGCCCTGACGACGGCGCTCGCCGGCTCCACCGCCGGCCTCATCGGGCTGCCCGCCTGGCTCAGCGGCGCCGGCACCCACGTGGTGGCCGTCGTCATCTCCTTCCTCATCGACGCCGCAGTGCTGGCCCTCCTGCTGGCCGCCTGCGGCATCCGCGTCCCCCGCAAGGACCTGGCCGAGGGCGTGTGCCTGGGCGCCGTCGCCTTCGGCGCGCTGCGAGAGATCGGCTCGCGCGCCGTCGGGTCGAACTGGCACAACCCCCTCCTGGCCTCCTTCACCGCGATCGTCATCCTCATCCTCTGGCTGCACCTGGCCAGCCGCATCCTCCTCATCGTCGCGGCCTGGATCGCCAATCCTCCCCGGCCCACCCTCATCGAGCACCCCGATGAGGTCCACGCCAGGGCCCGCCCGAACTACGTCACCCTGTCGGTCCCCGCAACCCTGTCCTGGCCCCGGCAGTCCCTGACCGGCACCGTCGAGGTCGATCCCACGGAGCATCCCGACTACCTGCCTCCTGCGCCTCCCGGGGGCCGGGCCCCGGTGGCGGCCGAGGGCCCGGCGCGCCCGGCCGGCCGGGACGCGCCTGCGGAGGGCTGATCCCCGCTAACCTGGGCCAATGACCGACTCCCCCGACAGTCCCGGGGCCCGGCGCGTCGCGTCGCAGGCCCGCCAGGGCAAGCCCATCCACGCCATCATCCCCGCCGGCGGCGCGGGCACCAGGCTCTGGCCGCTCAGCCGCCGCGAGCGCCCGAAGTTCCTCCTCGACCTCACCGGCGCCGGGCGCACCCTCCTGCAGGGCACCGTCGCCCGCTTGGAGCCCGTGGCCGCCACGACGACGATCGTCACCGGCGCCGCTCACGTCGAGGCCGTCGCCGCGCAGCTGCCGGGCGTGCCCGCCGAGTCGATCCTCGCCGAGCCCTCCCCCCGCGACTCCATGGCAGCTATCGGCCTGGCCACGGCCGTCATCGCCCGGCGGCACGGACCGGACGCCGTCGTCGGCTCATTCGCCGCCGACCAGACCATCGCCGACGAGGCCGCCTTCGCCGGGGCCGTGCGACAGGCCGCGGCGCTGGCCGAGGACGGCTGGGTGGTCACGATCGGCATCGAGGCCACCCACCCCTCCACCGCCTTCGGCTACATCCACGCGGGCGAGCCCACCTCAGTGCCCGGGGCGCCGGACGGCCGCGTGGTCCTCGGCTTCACCGAGAAGCCCGACGCGGCGGCCGCCGCCGCCTACCTCGCCACCGGCGAGTACCGCTGGAACGCCGGCATGTTCGTCGTCCGCGCGGGCGTCCTCCTCGACCATCTCGCGGCTCAGCGCCCCGAGCTCGCCGCCGGCGTGGAGGAGATCGCCGCCGCCTGGGACACCCCGGAGAGGGCGGCAGTCCTGGAGCGGGTCTGGCCAGGCCTGGAGCGGATCGCCATCGACCACGCCATCGCCGAGCCCGTGGCCGCCGCCGGGGGAGTGGCCACCGTCCCGGCCGCCATGGGCTGGGACGACGTCGGCGGCTTCGACGCGCTGTCCGCCCTCGTCCCCGCGCGATCCGAGGGGCCCGCCGCGGGCGCCGCCGTGCTCGACGACGCCGGCCAGGGCGGGCGGAGAGCCGACGTCGAGGCACTGGGCTCCCCGGGCGCGCTCGTCGCCTCGACGACGGGCCGCCGGGTCGTGCTGCTCGGGGTCCCCGGTCTCGTGGTCGTCGACACCCCCGATGCCCTGCTGGTGACGACGCCGGAGCGCGCCCAGGAGGTCAAGGGCGCCGTCGACCGCCTCAAGGAGAGCGGCCGGACGGACCTGCTGTAGTCCGGGGAGCGGAGGACGGCCATGGCGGAACGGGGCGGTCGCGAGGCGCTCCTCGGCGCCGTGACCTCGATGTCCCAGATGGACCCCACCACCTGCGGGGCCACCTGCGTGCTCGCCGCCCGTCTGCTGGAGGGGGCAGGGCGCATCACCGACCCCGTGCGCTCGCAGCGCGCCATCCAGCGCGGGCTCAACCGCCGCGCGATCCTGTGGCTCCTGCCCTGGCCCCGCGCCCTCGGCTCGCCTCCCTGGGCGCTGGCCCGCGCGCTGAGCCGCATGACGGGGCGGCGCTACAGGGTCCGCTGGGTGCGCGACTCCGGGCGCGCCTTCCCCGGCGTCGTGGAGCGGGCGCGGGGTCACCTGGCCGAGGGCAGGCCCGTCATCCTGCTCACCGGCGGGCCGCTGCTCCGCCGCCCGGCGGGAGGCGCCCGGCGGAGTGGGCTCAATCGCCTGGGGGCGCGCGTCGTGGCCGGCCCGGCGATCCCCAGGCACTACGTGCTCGGCCTGCCCTGGGACGGCGGCCGCGCGAGTGACCCGGGCCGCGGCCGCATCCGCGTCTACGAACCGGGCCGGGGGCGGCTCCACGATCTTGATCTCGCCGATCTGGGGTCAGTCGGCGAGCGCGGCGCCATGCCGGCGCTGGGGCACTGGTCCCGTGTCCTGGCCGTCATCCTGCCCGCGCAGTGCGATCGGTGCGATCGGTGCGGGCGACCCGGCTAGTGCGGGCACCGCGGCCGCATCGGGCCCCGGGCCGGCCGCGATGGGGGCGGCGAAGACCGAATGCGGCTGCGGCACGGGCGCCAAGCGCTCACAGAGTTTCGGGTTTGCGAAGTTCGGCTAGCCGAAACTATTCTCGGCCTCATGAGAAGCCTCCCCTGCCCCGGGCGCCGCGCCGCCATCGCGCTCGCCTCCCTCGCCCTCGCCGTCCCCGCACTGGCCGCCTGCGCCGAGACCCCTTCGGGCGGCCGGACAGGAGCCATCAAGGTCGTCGCCTCCACCACCCAGATCTGCGACTACGTCACCCAGATCGCCACCGGGGGCAATCCCTCCGGCTCGGACTCACTGGCCCTCGACCGCACCGGCGCCGACGGCGCCACCACCCACCTGGGCCCTGAGGGAGCCAAGGCCGGCGCCGGCATCAACCTCACCTGCCTGCTCGCCCCCAACGCCTCCGCCCACGAGCACGATATGACCGCCGCGCAGGCCAAGGCCCTGTCCGAGGCCGATCTCTTCCTCGTCTCGGGGGTGGACCTGGAGCACTTCCTCGACGACGCCGTCGCCTCCACCGGCTTCAAGGGCACCATGGTCATCACCTCCGGCGTCTACGGAGCCGCCGATGTCGATGACCTCGACGCCCAGAGGGCCAAGGAGAAGGGCCTGCCCTACACCGTCGAGCGCGGGAGCCGGAAGGTCGACGCCGCTCCCTGGCCCTTCGCCCCCGAGGAGGGCGAATCGGAGCCCGAGTTCCGCTTCGACCCGCATGTCTGGACCTCCCCGGCCGGCGCCATGATCCAGGTGCGCAACATCGGCGAGGCCCTCGCCAAGGCCTCCCCGGCCGGCGCCGCCACCATCAACGAGCACACCGAGGCCTACGCCTCCCTGCTCACCGAGCTCGACGCCTGGGCCCGCTCCAGCCTCGAGACCGTCCCGGCGGACAAGCGCGTCCTGTTCACCAGTCATGACGCCTTCGGCTACCTGGCGAAGGCCTACGGCCTGAGATTCGAGGGCGCCGCCCTGTCCGACTTCAACGCCCAGCAGGACGCCACGGCCCAGCAGATCCAGACCACCGCCGACGCCGTGAAGGCCTCGGGCGCCGTGGCCATCTTCGCCGAGAACTCCAACAACCCCGCTTCCGTGCGCAAAGTGGCCCAGACCGCGGGCGTCAAGGCGATCATCGGCGACGAGGCCCTCTACGGCGACTCGCTGGGCGAGCCCGGATCCGACGGCGAGACCTACATCGGATCCATCCTCCACAACGTCACCGGGCTCACCAACGCCTGGGGCGGCACCGCGGCCCCCGTCCCCGCCTCGCTGGCCGCCTGGACCCCCAAGGCGGCGGCGCAGTGAGCCTCGGCCATCCCGGGGGCGGGGGCGCTGTCGTCCACTGCGATGGCGCCGCCCTCGCCTACGGGCGCGCCGTGGCGCTCACCGGCGTCACCGGCGAGGTGGGGCCCGGCACCGCCCTCGCCCTCATCGGCCCCAACGGCTCGGGCAAGACCACCCTGCTGCGGGGCCTGCTCGGCATGGTCGATGTCGTCGCCGGGCGCATCGAGGTCTGCGGGAGGGCGCCCGGCCGTGCCCGGAGGGGCTCGATCGGATACGTCCCCCAGGTCGCCGACCTCGACCCCGCCTTCCCGGTCACCGTCCTCGACGTCGTCCTCATGGGGATCACCGCCTCCATGGCCCGCCTCGGCGCGCTCCCGCTGCTCGGGGCGCGCCGCCGCGAGGCCCGGCGGCGCGCCCTGGCCGCGCTGGAGTCCGTGGGCCTGGCCGAGGCCGCGGGACGGCGCTTCGGCACCCTGTCCGGCGGGCAGCAGCAGCGCGTCCTCGTGGCCCGCTGCATCGCCGCCCGCCCCCGGCTCATCGCCCTCGACGAGCCCTTCAACGGCCTCGACCAGCCCAACCGCGACGCCCTCCTGCGCATCATCGCCGCTCTCAAGGACGACGGCGTCGCCCTGGTCATCTCCACCCATGACCTCGTCATCGCCCGCGAGTGCTGCGAGCAGGTGGCCCTGCTCGCCGGGCGCCAGATCGCCTTCGGGCCCCGCGAGGAGGTCCTCGTCCCCGGCCTCATCGAACAGGCCTACGGGGCCGGCGCGAGTGGCCGTGACGACCTCCTGCTCGGGGCGGAGGAGGCCCGATGAGCGCCACCGATCCCCTCACCGCCCTCGTGGCCGGCGCCGTCGAGCAGCTGCGGCTGGCGCTTGTCGGCGTCCCCGGCCTCGTGCCCCTGGCCGCCGCCCCCTTCTTCTTCCGGCCCCTGGTCATGGTGGTCCTGCTGGGGATCGTCTCGGGCGTCGTCGGGGTGCTCGTCAACCTGCGGGGCGCGGAGTTCAGCGCCGAGGCCCTCGTCCACGCCGTCTTCCCCGGGATCGTGGCCGGCGCCGCCTTCTGGGGGATCGAGGCGATCATCCCCGCCGCCTCCGCCGTCGCCATGGTCGCGGCGGTCGGCCTGACCCTGCTCACCCACCACTCGGGGCGCGTCGCCGGGGCCCGCCGCTCAGCCGGGGGCGGCGGGGCCGAGGCCGGCACCGCCGTCCTGCTCACCGGCTTCTTCTCCGTGGGCATCATCCTGTCCCTGGCCGAGGGGGACCGGTCCGGGCAGCTGGAGGCCCTCATGTTCGGGCGGCTCCTGGAGGTCACCGACGCCGGGCTCGCCCACGCGCTCATCGCATGCCTCGTCGCCGTCGCCCTCGTGGCCGCCACCTGGCGCGGACAGGTCGCCTACGCCTTCGACCCCGTGGGGGCCCGCGCCGCCGGACACCGGCTCCTCGCCCTCGACCTGGCCCTCAACGCGGCCATCGCGGCCGTCGTCGTCTCGGCCTCCACCGCCGTGGGCACGCTCCTGGTCATCGGCGCCCTCATCGTCCCCGGTGCCACGGGGCGGGTCCTCGCCCGCCGGGTGCGAACCATGGTCATCATCGCCGTGGCCACCGGAGTGCTCGGCGGCTACCTGGGCATGCTCGCCGCCGTCATGCCCCTTCCCCGGCCCGTCTCCCCGCAGGCAGCCGTCAGTCTCGCGACGACGGCGCTGCTCCTGTGCGCGATCATCGTCACCTCGGCGCGGCGCCGGGCGCGCGGAGCGGGGCGGTCATGAGCGGCATCGGCGAGGTCTCACCGGGCCTGCTGGTCCTGCCGGTCGTCGAAGTGGTCCTCATGGGGCTTCTCGCCGGCCTCGTCGGCGCCCTCGCCCTGCTGTCCCGCCGCGTCTTCTTCACCGAGTCCCTCACTCACGCGACCTTCCCCGGGGCGATCATCGGCGTCGTCGTCGCCACCTGGATCGCGGCCGCCCTGGGGCACGGGCGCCCCGGGTTCGAACTGCTGAGCACCATGCTGCTCGCGGGCGCGGCCCTCATGTGCCTGCCCATGGCCGCGCTCATGCGCGCGCTGGCCCGCGTCGAGGGCCTGGGGCCCCAGTCCGCCGCCGGCATCGTGCTCACCATCGGCTTCGCGCTGGGTTACTTCCTGGCCGGCTGGTTCAGGCCCCTGCCGTTGAAGATCGACTCCTTCCTCACCGGCTCCGTGCTCAACGTCGGGCGCGTGGACGTGGCCGCAGTGGGCGCGGTCCTGGCGGTGGCCGTGTTGGTGGTCGCCCTGACGGGGCGGTCCCTCGTCTTCCACGCCTTCGACCCGGTGGGCCACCGCGCCGCGGGCCTGCGGGCGGGCTGGGCCGAGGGCGCGGTGCTCATCCTCATCACCGCCACCATCGTGGTGCTCGTGCCCGCCGTCGGCACCATCCTGCCCATCGCCCTCATCGCCGCCCCCGCGGCCGCGCTGGCGCCCTCGGCGCGAACCGCGCGCGGGCTCCTCATCGGGGCTCCCCTGCTCGGCGCGGCGAGCGCACTGGCCGGCCTCGTGCTGGGCGTGGCGCTTCGGCTCTCCGTGGGAGGCATGATCGCCGCCGTCGCCGCCTCGGTCTACCTGGCGGCGGCCTGCTGGCGGGGGATCAGGCGGGGATCCCCAGCGCGCCGCGCAGATCGTCCTTGATGACCTCCAGGCGCTCGGCGGCCGCGGCGCGGATCGCCGAGATCGGCTCGCCGTCGGGGATATCCATGACGACCTCGCAGTAGCACTTGAGCTTGCGCTCGGTGCTCGAGGGCCGAAGGACAACGCGGTCGTCGGCGGCCGTCTTGATGATGATCCCATCCGCGGGCGGCAGTTGCGCGCCATTGCCGTCACTGGCCCCGTCCATGAGATCGAAGACATCCACCACGGGCGAGCCCGCCAGTTTCGCGGGGGCCCCTCCCTCGCGCAGGCGCCGCATGATGCCGTCGATGATCTCCGCGTCGTCGGCGCGCGCGCTCATCTGGCAGGTCAGGTGCAGGCCGTGCCGCTGGGCGAGGCGATCCAGGAGCGAGACCAGGGAGCGGCCCTGCGCCTTGAGGACCGAGGAGAGCAGGGCCATGCGCACCGCGGCGGCGATGCCGTCCTTGTCCCGCACGGAGGCGGGGTCCACGCAGTAGCCCATCGCCTCCTCGTAGCCGAAGACGAGCCCGGGCACGCGGCTGATCCAGGTGAAGCCCGTGGGGGTGATGCGGTGCGCCAACCCATGATCCTGGGCGATCTTGCGCAGCATCCGGCCCGAGGCGATGGAGGAGGCGAGCACGCCCGCGCCCGTGAAGGCGGCCAGCTCGGCGGCCTGCTCGCCCAGGAGGATCCCGACGGCGTCGCCCGTGAGCTGGCGCCAGCCGCCGGGCACGGTCTCATCGGGGACGGCCACGGAGCAGCGGTCCGCGTCGGGGTCGAGGGCGATGGCCAGGTCCGCGCGCTCCTGGCGGGCCAGGCCCAGCAGGAGGTCCATGGTGCCGGCCTCCTCGGGGTTGGGGATGTCCACGGTGGGAAATCCCGGATCCGGCTCGAACTGCTCGGGGACCACGACGACGTCGTCGAAGCCCGCGCGGCGCAGCGCCTCGAGGCAGATCCGCCCGCCCACCCCGTGCATGGCGCTCAGGACGATCCGCAGGTCCGCGGCCGCGCTCGTCCTGGCGGCGGTGACCACGCGCTCGATGTACTCCTCGCGCAGCTCGGGCCCGATCAGCTCCCAGCCGGATTCCGCACGGGGGATCGATTCCAGGCTTCCCAGGGCGGTGATGGCCTCGCTGATCGCCGCGTCCTGCGGGGGGGCGATCTGGGCGCCGCGGTCCCAGTCGCCCGCCGCGCGGCCGCCGAGGTAGACCTTGAACCCGGAGTCCTGGGCGGGATTGTGCGAGGCGGTGACCATGATGCCCGCGTCCGCTCCCAGCGCGCGCAGGGAGAAGGTCAGCAGGGGGGTGGGGCAGTGGGAGTCCATGAGGAGGGCCCGGCCCCCCGCGCCGGTGACGACGGCGGCCGCGTCGCGGGCGAAGACGTCGGAGCAGTGCCGGGCGTCGTAACCGATGACGACGACGAATCCATCCCCGACCTCCTGGTGAAGGTAGGCGCACAGGCCGGCCGTCGCGCGAATGACCACTGCCCGGTTCATCCTGCCCAGACCGGGGCCGAGCCTCCCGCGCATGCCCGCGCTCCCGAAGGTCAGAGGACCGGAGAAGGCCTCGGTGAGGGCGGCTGTGGCGGCAGGGTCCCCGGCCTCGTGGAGGGCCAGCAGCCCGGCCAGCTCCTCACGAGTGGTCTCATCGGGGTCCTCGGCGATCCACTGCGCGACGGTAGTACGGACAACCCCGGTGGTCGGGGCAACCTTGGGGGAGTGGGTCATGACTTGACCGTACCGGTCGGCCCCTCCTTCTAGCGGACAAGGTGATGGCGTTCATGCGTGGCACCTCCCACAACATCTGATGTCGCTGGTCAGAGGCTATGGTGCACCTGTGACATAGGGCTCGCCGCCCGCACGATGACACAATGCGGGCATGACCGATCGCCAGACCTACCGCAAGGGCCCCGTTCTCCTGCGCGGCACCCAGATCCCCCAGCTCACCTCCGACGCGAGCCTCCTGGCCGCAGCCGAGCGCGCCGACTGGCTCCACGCCGACCCCTGGCGGGTACTGCGCATCCAGTCCGAGTTCGTCGAGGGATTCGGCGCCCTGGCGGAGATCGGCCCCGCCATCAGCGTCTTCGGCTCGGCTCGCACCAAGCGGGACGATCCCGCCTACCTCCTCGCCGAGGAGATCGCCGCGGGACTGGTCCGCTCCGGCTACGGCGTCATCACCGGCGGCGGCCCGGGCATGATGGAGGCCGCCAACAAGGGCGCCCATGAGGCCGGGGGCCTGTCCGTGGGACTCGGCATCGAACTGCCCATGGAGCAATCCATGAACGAGTACGTGGACCTGGGCATCAACTTCCGCTACTTCTTCGCCCGCAAGACGATGTTCGTCAAGTACTCCGACGGATTCATCGTCATGCCCGGTGGCTTCGGCACCCTCGACGAGCTCTTCGAGTCCATCACACTGGTCCAGACCCGCAAGGTCGAGTCCTTCCCGGTGGTGCTCGTCGGGCGCGACTACTGGGGAGGGCTCGTCGACTGGATCCGCTCCTCGCTCCTCGGATCGGGCATGATCGCGCCGCAGGACCTCGACCTGCTGCACGTCGTCGACACCGCCGCCGAGGCGGTCGAGTACGTGGTCGCGGGCGCCCAGAGGATCCGCCCCACGTCGCCGGAATGAGCAAGGGCACCGATGGCGTTGGGGCGCCGCCCGTGCTGGGGTGCCGCGGCAGGGCCGGCGCGCAGTGCCGAGAGGCATGATCGCCCGTGCCGGGAACCGCGCCCTCGCATGATATTCAAGGGGAGGCGCCCAGGTCCCGGCCCAGGTGGCCGGTGAGGACGACTGGTCCGGGCATCCGACCCATGCCCCTGTGTCCTACTTATCGTGCTGCTGAAAATCATGCCTTAGAATGAGAGGCAGCACCGCGGGCGGAACCGCGCGAGCACGATGGAAGGGATGCATATGGCTGCCATGAAGCCCCGTACCGGGGACGGCCCCCTGGAGGTCGTCAAGGAGGGACGCGCCATCATCATGCGCATGCCCCTCGAGGGCGGCGGCCGCCTGGTCGTCGAGATCACCCCTGATGAGATCAAGGCCCTCAAAGAGGCGCTGGCCACTGTCAAGATCTGACCCATTTGCCCGGCGCTGAGCGCCGGAACCCGTCGGTTGCCCGCCCATCCGCCGTCGGAGGGGCCAGGCAGTCGCGTTATGCAGGAGAAGGACCGTTCCCGGATCGGGGCGGTCCTTCTCCCATCGCCCTCGGCCCCGAGGGGTGCCGCTCGCCCTGAGGGGTGCCGTTCGCACCGAGGGGTGCCGTTCGCACCGAGGGGTGCCGCTCGCACCGACAGGTGCCGTTCGCACCGACAGGTGCGGGCAGGACGCACCGGTGGGAGCGGATGGCACCTCTCGGGGCGGAACGCGCCGCTCAGCACGGTCGGGGCGGAAGGACGCGCGGCCTCTCAGCTCCGGCGCACGGCCACGAGCAGTCCGTCGCCGACGGGGAGCAGCGAGGTCAGGAGGCCGTCGGCGTCCCGCAGGGTCTTGCCCAGTTCTCGGGCGGCCACCGTCACGGCGTCGCGGCGGGCGGGGTCGGCCACGTGGTCGCGCCACAGCGCGTGGGTGATGACGAGCGATCCCCCGGCGCGCAGCATCCGCAGCGCGTCCTGGAGGAGGTCCGCGGCGTCCTGCGGGTCGACGTCGAGCACCACCATGTCGTAGGAGCCCGCCGCCATACGGGGCATGACATCGGAGGCCCTGCCCTGGATGATGCGCGTGCGATGGCCGGAGTACCCGGCGGCGTCGAAGGCCCGTCGCGCCTCCCGCTGGAACTCCGCCTCGACGTCGATGGTCGTCAGCACGCCGTCGGCGCCCATGCCGGCCATGAGCCACAGCCCGGAGACCCCCGTGCCCGTGCCGATCTCCGCCACCGACTTCGCTCCCGCCGCCGCGGCGAGAGCGCGCAGGGCGGCACCGGTGGCCGGGGAGACGGGGGATGTGCCGAGCTCGATGCCGCGCAGGCGGGCCTGGGCCGTCACCTCGTCCTCAAAAGGGAACTCCTCGGTGTAGGACCAGGTCAGAGTCTTGTCCGCGCTCACAGTGAGTCCCTTCCACGGCGGTGAAGCGTGCGCTCGAGTTCACCGCGCCATCCGCGCGGCAACCGCATTGTCCCAGGAGGCCGGGGAAATCCTCGCCCGACCCGCCGTCGTGCCCCGACTGTGGTGCTCCGCGCTGAGCCGGGAGCGGACGCATGAGGGCATCGCGGCCCGCGCTCTCTATACTCGCCTCGTGCTGGGATTCTCCTCATCTGAGTTCGTGGTCTTCCTGCTGGTGGCCGTCGTGGTCATCGGCCCCCAGAGGCTGCCCGAGTACACCCGCAAGCTCACTCAGATGGTCCGCCGGCTGCGCGTCTTCCTGGAGAGCACCAAGACGCAGATCGCCGAGGAGGTCGGTCCCGAGCTCGCCGACCTCGACCTGTCCAGCCTCGACCCGCGCCAGTACGACCCGCGCAAGATCGTGCGCGACGCCCTGGGGGAGGACCTCGACGCCATCAAGAAGGACCTCCAGTCGCCATTCAAGGCGGTCAAGGACGCCGCCAAGGAGACCACCGACGACATTGACGCCTCCGTCAAGGAGGCTCGGGACAAGGACCGGGCGAGCTCCCTGGCCTCCAAGATCGAGGAGAAGAAGGCCGAGGCGCTCGCCGCCGCCCGGGCCGCGAAGGAGGGCGAGGCGGCCACCGCCGAGCTCCCGCAGGTGGAGGCGTCCCAGGCCGGTCCGGCGGCCGGTGCTGAGGAGGATGCTGAGGCTGCGATCGCGGAGGAGGGCTCCGACGGCGAGGCCAGGGCCGCTGATGCCCCTGCGGACTCTGAGTCGGTCGATGCCGAAGGCGTCGGAATCGGCCTCAGCGAGCCGGCTGCGGCGGCGGGGCCCGCGCCTGCCGGGCCTGCCACTGCTGATCCCGCCGCACCAGAGCCGGCCGTCGTCGAGCCCGTCGCTGCGATGACGGAGCCAGTGACCGTGCCGACCTCGTTGGTGGAGGAGCCCGCAGCCGTGTCGGCGTCCGCGCCCAGCGCGCCGTGCCCACTCTCGCCGCGCGACATCGTGCGGGCCGCCAAGGAGGCCGCTCGGACCCGCGAGGCTGCGGCGTCAGCGCTCGTCGACTGAGCCCCGCCAGCCATTCGACTGGTTCACCCCGTGGAACAGTGCGTCGACGGCGATCCTCCCCACCGATGGTTCCCGGCGAGGGACCCCGGCGCGCCCCGATCGCGTCGCGCTGCCCGCCCCGGACCGGTCTCGGCGTCCGTATCAACCGGTCTCGATGACAATAACGACCGGTCTCGATGAGGAGGGGGATGGGAAGGTCAGGCGGGGGTGACGCCGAGGGGACGGCCGGACAGGCCCCGGGAGCGGTGGGACAGCCTCTGCGCCACCGCCGCCAGCTCCTGGGCGGCCGGGGCGTCCGCGGGCGCATGCCCGCCCTCGCCGATGGTCGCGGGCACGCCGGTGTCGGAGCCCTCGCGCAGCTTGATGTCCAGGGGCAGTTGGGCGAGCAGCGGCACGTCGTAGCCCAAAGTCTCGGACAGGGAGCCCGCCACGGCCTGGCCGCCGCCGGAGCCGAAGACCTCCAGGCGAGAGCCGTCGGGCTGCGTCAAGTAGGACATGTTCTCAATGACGCCCACCACCCGCTGCTTGGTCTGGGCGGCGATGAGGCCCGTGCGCTCGGCCACCTCCGCCGCCGCCTGCTGGGGCGTGGTGACCACGAGGATCTCCGCGTTGGGCAGCAGCTGGGCCACGGAGATCGTCACATCCCCGGTGCCCGGGGGCAGGTCGAGGAGGAGGACGTCGAGGTCCCCCCAGAAGACATCGGAGAGGAACTGCTGGACCGCCCGGTGCAGCATGGGGCCGCGCCAGACGACGGGCTGCTTCTCATCGACGAACATGCCGATCGAGATGAGCTTCACGCCATGGGCGATGGGAGGGACGATCATGCCATCGAGCTGGGTGGGCACCTGCTCCGAGCCCAGCATCCGGGGGATGGAGAAACCGTAGATATCCGCGTCGACGACACCCACGCTCAGGCCCTGCGCGGCCATGGCGGCGGCGAGGTTGGCCGTCACCGAGGACTTGCCGACGCCCCCCTTGCCGGAGGTGACCGCGTAGACGCGGGTGAGCGAGCCGGGCTGGGTGAAGGGGATGACGGGCTCCGCCGCCCCTCCGCGCAGCTGGGAGCGAAGGGCCGCCCGCTGCTCATCGGTCATGACGCCCAGGCTCACGCGCACATCGGTGACGCCCTCGACGGCGCCGACCTCCCTCGTGGTGTCCTCCGTGATCGTGTCCTTGAGCGGGCAGCCCGCCACGGTCAGGAGCACATGGACGCTCACGACGCCGTCGGGTGAGATCTCGAGGGAGTCCACCATTCCGAGCTCGGTGATGGGACGACGGATCTCAGGGTCGTTGACGCGGGCGAGCGCATCGCGGACGGCCTCTTCAGTGGGCATCGACATGCCCTCATCCTACGGGCTCGCCCTGGGTGCGCCAGCTCTGGGCCGACTGTGTCAGATCGTGGAGGGGCCGGGTGGGCGAGTGGGAGCGCCGGACCGGGTCAGGCCCCGTGGGCGAGCCCGGGGGAGGTCGTCTCGGCCAGGACGGGCGCCTCATCGCCCTCGGCGTGCTCGTCGTCGCCGAGCTCGGAGATCTCCTCGCGGATGGCGCGCTCCTCGGCGAGGATCTCGGAGAGCATGTCCCGCAGCTCGCCGCGCACGAAGTCGCGGGTGGCGACGTCGTTCATCGCCAGACGCAGCGCGGCGATCTCCCGGGTGAGGTACTCGGTGTCCTCCAGATTGCGCTCGGCGCGCTGGCGGTCCTGCTCGGCGGTGACGCGGTCGCGGTCGTCCTGGCGGTTCTGCGCCAGCAGGATGAGGGGGGCGGAGTAGGAGGCCTGGGTGGAGAAGGCCAGGTTGAGCAGGATGAACGGGTAGGGGTCCCAGGCCTTGGAGGCGCTCGCCAGGGCGATGTTCGCCACGATCCAGGCGATGACGAAGACCGTCATGTACAGGACGAACCTCGGTGAGCCCATGAAGCGGGCGGTGGCCTCGGCGAAGCGTCCGAAGGCATCCGAGCGCGAGGACCGGCGCGGGCGCAGCCCGCGCAGTCGGCGACCGCGTCCCTGGTCCAACGGCTGGTCGAGCTGCTCAGGCATTGGCGCTCCTCTCGATCATCTCGTCGGTGACGGCGTCATCGGCCTCGCGCCAGTCGTCGGGCATGAGGTGGTCGAGGACGTCGTCGACGCTCACCGCGCCCACGAGGCGACCGGCCTCATCGCACACCGGCATGGCCGTGAGATTGTACGTGGCCAGGAGACGCGTGATCGTGCCGATGGAATCGGTGGGCCCGACGGCGCCGAGGTCCTTATCCAGGATGCGCCCCACCATCTGCTGGGGGCGCTCGCGCAGGGCGCGCTGGAGGTGGACCATGCCCAGGTACATGCCCGTCGGGCTCTCCAGCGGTGGGCGGCACACGAAGGCCACCGCCGCCAGGGCCGGGGGGACCTCCGCCTTGCGGGCCTGGGCCAGCAGGGTGGCCACGCTCGCCTCGGGCGGCAGGATGATCGGCTCGGTGGTCATGAGGCCGCCGGCGGTGTACTCGTCGTAGCGCATGAGGCGGCGCACGTCGGCGGCCTCATCGGGCTGCATGAGCTCGAGGAGCTCGTTGGCCTTGAGCTGGGGGAGCTCGGCGACGAGGTCGGCTGCGTCGTCGGGCTGCATGGCCTCCAGGACGTCGGCGGCACGGGCCGACTCCAGGGCGGACAGGAGGGCGACGGCGTCGTCATCGCCCAGCTCCTCGACGGCGTCGGCGAGGCGGTCATCGGGCAGCTCGCGCGCCACCTCCACGCGGCGAGTGCGGGGGAGGTCCCGCAGCGCCTCGGCCAGATCCGCGGGCTTGAGATCCTCCAGCGTGGCCAGGAGGGCGGTGACTCCCTGCTGCTCCATGCCGCCGGCCAGGCCCGTGACCTCATCGGGGCGGACCATGGCGGTCTCCCCGCGCCGCAACCCCAGAGGGCCCGAGGAGGCGCGCTGGACGAACAGGCGGGTGACCTTCCAGTCCATGCCGGCGTCGCGCTCGATGGCCACATCGCGGATCTCCACGGTGCCCGTGCCGTCCTTGAGGGTGACGACGCGGTCGAGGAGCTCGCCGACCACGAGGGTCTCGACCTTGCGCTGCTCGAAGCGGCGCATGTTGACCACGCCCGTGGTGATGACCGCGCCCGGCTCGATCGCCGTGATGCGCGACAGCGGAAGGAAGACGCGGCGCCGCCCGGGCACCTCGATGACGCAGCCCACCGCGCGGGGCTCGCCGCGCAGCTGGATGAGGACGACGACATCGTGGACACGGCCGACGGGATCCCCGAGGGGATCGAAGACGGTCGTGCCGACGAGTCGGGCCACGAAGACCCTGCTTGTGCTGCGCGTCCTGCTGTTCTCCACGGGCACAGCCTAGTCGTATCCGAGGGGGCGGGCCGGTGAGCCGGGGGCGCGAGGAAGGTCCGCCGGAAGAGCCCTCGGCGAATCCTCGCGCCCGCCGACACCGACATTCGGCGCCTCGGCGCCGCCCTGTGCTCTCCCGAGCCTTAAGACGGATTGTGATGGCTTCTCGAGAAGCGGTAGTGGCTGACGGCGAAGATCATGGCCGGGACGAGCGCGTATATCCAGGTTGTGAAGTCCGTCCATGTGCTGAGTACTGAGAGGGGCAACCCCCGGATGCAGCAGGTGATGATCTTCATCACAAGGAGTCCCCAGAGGAACTGAAGTGCCGTTCCATTCCGCATTCGCGCGCTCTTCTGAGTGGTCACGATGGCCTCCGGGTCGCAGATGTTCCCGGCGTGTGCAAGCTCCCCGCTCGGGCGGGAGCGTGATGCCCCAAGGGCCGCCCAAATCCCTCGTGGTGGATGGGCCGATAATGCGAGCCTGCGTTCACGGTCGCGACCACTGGATTACCTGTGGGCATGGAATCATGTGAATAGTGAATCCATGGCGCGGTGCATTCGTTGTGAGTTCGTGATATATTGCATCGGCTTGTTCTTTCTGCCGCCGACTCCATCGTTTCGCTTATGTACATGACTCTTCTGAATCGAGGGCGCGGTCGGTGCGGCGGAGATCTGATGAATGCTCCTGATGGGAATCGAACGGCCGGGCGCTCGCTCGCTGCTGATGCCTGAGGGGCGCCGTCGGGCCGATATTCCCCCGCCGCCCCGTGGTCGCTGAGAGCGGATCGGGGCGGCGGAGGGCGGACCGGCTCGGTCCCGAGGCGGTCGGCATGGGACGATGGGGCCATGAGCATCCAGATGGGTCCTGACATGACCGCCGGCCGCGGGGGCGCGCTGCCCCAGGGGGAGGAGATCGCCTCCTTCACCACCTACGCGCAGGCGCAGCACGCCGTCGACTCCCTGTCGGACGAGGGCTTCCCCGTCCAGCTGCTGTCGATCATCGGCACGGATCTGCGGCAGGTCGAGCGCATCACCGGCCGCATGAGCTGGGGGCGGGCGGTGGCCGGCGGCGCCGGGTCCGGACTGTGGATCGGCGTGTTCTTCGCCCTCATGATGAACTTCATTGGCAGCGCCTCGACGCCCCCCATGCTCCTCGGCGCCGTGCTGCTGGGCGTTGTGTGGGGGATCCTCTTCCAGGCGGTCGGCTATGCGCTCACGCGTGGCCGTCGGGATTTCACCTCCATTAGCCAGGTGGTGGCCTCGCGCTACTCGATCCTCGCCTCGGACCGGGTCCAGGAGGCCGCCCGGGCGCTGGCCGACGCGCCGGGCAACCTGAGCCGGGGCGGCCAGGCCGCGCGCCGTGCCGAGGAGCGCCGTCGCGCCCGTGCGGAGTCCGAAGACGGGCCCACGGCATTCGGATCGCGCCCCGACGAGCAGCCCCGCTTCGGCGTGCGCATCCAGCCGGGCGGCGCGGCCTCGGGCGGCGGCGGGGCCGGCGCCGCCCCTGGAGTCCTCGGCGCTCCCGCGGCTCCCGGCATCCCCGCCGCCCCCGGCCCTGTCGAGGGGGCTGAGCCCGGCGGTGCCGCCGAGGGCGAACCCCCGGTCCCCGAGGACTACGACCCCTATCTGCGCCGCTGACGAGGAGCGCCGCCCAGGGGGTCGGCCGCTCCTCCTCAGCAGTAGGCGGGCTCGTGCTCGAGATGGGAGATGGGCTCGATCTGGAAGGTCGAGTGCTGGATCCGCACGGGGAAGTGCTCGGCGGCGCACTCCTGGAGGCGGTCGAGGATCGTCGCCGAGTGCCCGTCCCGCAGGCACTCGTCGCGCACCACCACATGCGCGGTGAGCACGGGCAGCCCCGAGGCCACCGTCCAGGCGTGCAGGTCGTGGACCGCCTCGACGTGCTCCAGGGAGGACATGTGCGCGCGCACCTCGGCCAGGTCGAGGTCCTCGGGCGTGAAGTCCATGAGATGGCGCATCGCCTGGCGCAGGAGCACCGCCGCCCTGGGCACGATGAGCGCCACGATCACGAGGGAGGCGACGGCATCGGCGCGATCCCAGCCCGTGAGTGCCACCACGACGGCCGCGCCGATGACGCCCACCGACCCCAGCGCGTCGCCCAGGACCTCGAGGAACGCGGCGCGCGTATTGAGGCTCTCCCCGCGCCCTCCCGCCAGGACCAGTAGCGCGACGATGTTGGCGATCAGGCCGATGACGCCCATCGCCGCCATCCCGTGGGCCTGAACCGGCGGCGCGGTGATGAGGTGGCGCACCGCCTGGAGGGCCACCACCGCGCCGACGACGCCGAGCATCCCCGCCTGAAGGGCCGCCCCGAGGGCCTCCGCGCGGCGCAGCCCCCAGGTGCTGCGATCCGTGGCCGGCCGGGCGGACAGATGGGCCGCCGTCAGCGCCATGACGAGTCCCGCGGAGTCGGTGAGCATGTGGCCGGCGTCCGCCAGAAGGGCGAGCGAGCCGGTGAGCACGGAGATGATCGCCTCGGCGACGAGCACGAACGAGGTCAGCGCGAGTGCGATGGCCAGGCGGCGCCGCGAGGCATCCGCCCCGTGGTCGTGGGAATCGCCGTGGGAGTGATCGTGGGAACGGCCTCGATCGTGGGGGCCGGGGGCGAAGCGGGTGCTGGGGCGCTGGGTGGGACTCACTCTTCGATCGTATCAAGATAATTTTATGAGTCAAGAACTTAGGGCGACCTAAGGCGAATGCCGGTACTGTGGCCGCATGCGCACAGGTCACGTCATCTACTGGGCACAGGATCTCGACGCAGCGGTCCGGGACTTCCGGGAACGGGGCTTCGCCGTCGAGTACGGGAGCTCGAGGCGGCCGATCAACGCCCTCGTCTACTTCTCCGAAGGCCCCTACCTGGAGCTCCTCGCGCGAACCCTCCCGGCGCCCCTCCTTCGCCTCATGTCGGCCCTTCCCACGGCCAGCGGGCGGGCGACCCGCCGATTCACCTCGTGGGAGAAGGGGCCGGAGGGGCTGCGCACCGTCTGCCTGGAGGGCGGGGACGCGGAGTTCGACGAGGTCGTCGAGCGCTTCGGCTTCCGTGGTCTGCGAGTGGCCCCCACGCGCGTCGACACCCATGGGCGCCGCCTCCACTACCGCGTCTTCTTCCCCGAGGACCCCGAGATGCCGTTCTTCATGAGCCATTTCTCCGAGGACCCGCGCCCCCGGGACTTCACCCATCCCAATGGCGTGCGCGCCATCGCCCGCGTGGAGCTTCCCCTGGGCGACGGCGCCCGCGTGCGCATGGCCGGCCTGTGCGACGACGATGTCCTCGCCATCCAGCACGCCCAGGGCGATATGCGGGTCATCTTCGATGACGACAGCGAGCTCGCCTGAACGCACCCGGGACTCATCAGGGCGATCGAGCCCCGGTAGGGCCGACTGAGCCCCGGGCCCGGCACGGGATCCGGGGACCGGCCGGGCGCGAGGCCCAGTCGCCTCAGGCGATGAGGCCGCTCACCCAGGCCTCGACATCCTCGACCGTGCGGGGGATGCCCGCCGTCAGCCGCTCGACGCTCCCATCGGGGCGCACGACGACGTCGTCCTCGATGCGGATCCCGATACCGCGCAGCTCCTCGGGGGCGAGCAGGTCATCGGCGCGGAAGTACAGGCCCGGCTCGATCGTGAAGACCATGCCCGGCTCCAGGAGCGCGTCCATGCTCATCTCACGGCGGGCCTGCGCGCAGTCGTGGACGTCGAGGCCCAGGTGGTGGCTCGTGCCGTGCACCATCCAGCGACGATGGTACTGACCATCGGGGCTCAGGGAGTCCGCAGCGGTCACGCCCTCGGGCAGCAGCCCCCACTCCTCCAGGCGGGCGGCGATGACTTCCATGGCCGCGGTGTGGACGTCCTTGAAGCGGCAGCCGGGCTCGTTCGCGCGGGCGAAGGCGGCATCGGCGGCGTCGAGCACCGCCTGGTAGACGCGGCGCTGCGGGGCGGTGAAGACGCCGTCGACCGGGATCGTGCGGGTGACGTCCGCGGTGTAGAGGGAGTCGATCTCCACGCCGGCGTCCACGAGCACGAGCTCGCCGGGGCGCACGGGTCCGTCGTTGTTGATCCAGTGCAGGGTATTGGCGTGGTCCCCGGCCGCGGCGATCGTGTCGTAGCCCAGGCCGTTGCCCTCCTCACGGGCGATGGCGGCGAAGGCCCCCTCCAGCACGCGCTCGCCGCGCCAGTGGCCCACCGCGCGCGGGATGGAGCGGATGAGGTCGTCGAACCCGGCCTTCGTGGCGTCGACGGCGGCCTGCATCTGGGCGATCTCCCAGGCATCCTTGCGCAGGCGCAGCTCGCTGGCGGCCTCCAGGAGGAGGTCGTCCACCTCAGCGGCGGCCTGCCCACTGGCCAGCCCCGCGGCCTGCCGGACCTGATCCACGAGCGCGGTGACGGACTCATCGGCCTGGGCGATGACGCGCAGGCGCACGCCGTCGGGCCCGGCATCCTTGGCCAGGGCGTCGCCGAGCCTATCGATATGGGCACAGCGGATACCGGTGACCGCCTCAACCTCCTCGATGGAGGGACGCGCCCCCACCCACAGCTCGCCATAGCGGGGATTGGCGTAGAACTCCTGGGAGGTCCGCGAGGCGCGGGGCCGGAAGTACAGGACGCCCTCATGCGTGGCCCCGCCCTCGGGGGCGGGGGCGCCGGCGGGCGTGAGGGGCTCCAGGACGAGCACGGCGTCGGGCTCGAAATCGGTGCCGGTGCCCGCCAGGTGCGAGAAGGCGGAGTGCGGGCGGAAGCGGTAGTCGCAGTCGTTGTTGCGGACCTTGAGGGGGCCGGCGGGGAGGACAAGGCGCTCGCCGGGGAACTGGGCGCCCAATGCCGCCCGGCGGGCTGCGGCCCAGTCGGCGGCCTCGGCGCGCGGCGTGAGCTCGGCGGGGCGCGGTCCCCAGCCCGAGCCGATGAAGTCGCGGAACGCCTGGTTGGTGGGCTGGCGGGAGCGGTTGTTGCCGCGCTGCGCGAGGGACTGCGGGGCGGCGGACGGGTTGCTCTCGGAGGTCTCGGGGGCGGAGGGCGCCTGGGGGCGGCTATCGGAGAGGGACTGGCTCATGGGGGCATCCTCGCACTGCGGCCGGGCGCCCGCCCAGCCGAGGGCGGTCGGACTGCCCGGGCCGCATTCAGCGGCGCCGTTCGCACTCAGCGGTGCCGTGCGCACTCAGCGGTGCGGTTCGCTCCCACCGGTGCGGGCAGGACGCACCACTCGGGAAGAACGGCACCGCTCAGTGCGGCTGGCACCGGTCGATGAGCCGATGCCTCGCGCCCGCGCCCTCTCGCGTGATGGGCTCAGACGCCGGCGCCGACAGCGTCGTCGTCGGGGAAACGGACCCCGATCTGCGCGCGGGCCTCGGACAGGACCTCGATCGCGGCCACCGAGGCGGCCACGGGATGGAGTTCGGAGCCGCGCGCGCCGGCGCTCACGAGCCGGCAGACCTCCGCCAGGAGGGGGCCCATGACCTCGCCCGAGCGGCTCACCGACAGGTCCTCGCGGGACTCCTCAGGGGAGTCCGGCGCGGTGATGAGACTGATGCGCTCGGGCCACTGGCAGTGGTCGAGGAGGATCACGCTGGACTCGCCGGAGATCTGACTGCCCAGGGCGTTGGCGGAGGTCTTGGAGTGCAGGCAGGTCACCTCCAGGCTGGCGTGCTCCCCGGTGTCGTAGGAGAGGACGACCGTGCCGTGGGAGTCGACGCCGGAGTCCAGGAGTTGCGAGGTGGCGGTGACGCGATCCGGGCGTCCGAATAGGTGGATGGCCAGGCTCACGGGGTAGATGCCGAGGTCCATGAGCGAGCCGCCGCCTAGCGCCGGGTTGAACGCCGGGGGGAGCTCGCCGGCGCGGTAGGCGACCATACGCGAGGAGAACTGCTCGCGCACGAGGGTGGCGCGGCGCAGCATCCCGAGCCGGGCAAGAGCGGCGCGGATGGCGGCGGCGCCGGGCTCGAAGGCGGTCTGCCAGGCCTCCATGAGGAAGCCGCCGGTGCGCTCGGCAGTGGTGGCCATGGCCCGGGCCTGCGCGGGGGTGAGGGCGAAGGGCTTCTCCACGAGCACCCCGTATCCGGCCTCCAGGGCTGCGATCGCCTGGGAGGCGTGCAGGGAGTTGGGCGAGCCGATGTAGATGACGTCGATGGGCGCGGCGCGGTCCGGGCCGTGCTCGGCGAGCATCGCCTCGAGGGTGGGATGGACATGGGGGATGCCGTGCTCGGCGGCGTAGGCGGCGGCGCTCTCGGGCCTGGCCGAGGTGACGGCGACGATGTCGGCGGCGGGCTCGGCGGCCACGGCCCGCGCGAACCAAGCGGCGATGAAACCCGCGCCGACGACGCCGAAGCGCACCGGGCGCCCAGCACTTGCGGGGCGGTGGGAGGGGGGATGGAGGATGGGCGCGCCAGATGTGACGGGGGAGGACTGGCCGGTAGTCGCTGCGCTCATGCCCTCAACTGTCCCACCGATCCAGCGCCCTGTCACCGGTGGGGCGGGCCGAGGCGGTTTCCAGGCACGAGCGCCCCGGTCCGCGACGTGCTAGCGTCGGCGGCTCAGCGCATGCCAGACAGGAGCCCCCATGTTCCGCATCATCGCCACCTTCTCCGTCAGGGCCGACGCCGTCGACCAGTTCATCGCCAGGGCCGGAGAGCTCGTCGCCGCCTCCCTCGCTGAGGAGGGCAACATCTCCTATGAACTCCTTCAAGCCCGCCAGAACCGCACCGTTCTCACTTTCCTCGAGGCCTGGGCCGATGACGCCGCCATCGAGGCCCATAACGCCTCGACCCACTTCACCGCCCTCGTCCCCGCCCTCCTCGAGCTGTGCGACGCCGAGCCGTCGATCGTCCAATACGAGACCGTGTGAACTGCTCGCCCTCGGTCCCCCGTTGCGCCCTCATCCTCGAGGTACCGTCTCGGCCCGCTCCTGCGCCCTCAAACTGCGAGGATGAGGGCGCAGGAGCGGGCCGAGACGGTTTCCGGGGCGCGAGGGCGCGGGGCCGTGAGGGCGCGGGGGCGCGGGAGGAGCGGCCCGGCGCGCCCGCCTAGACTTGGCCGGTGCGCATCGACCCCCACACCCACTCCTCGTGCTCCGACGGCACGGACACCCCGGCGGAGCTCATGCGGGCGGCCGTCCAGGCGGGCCTCGACGTCGTCGGCCTGACCGACCACGACACGACGATCGGCTGGGACGAGGCCGCGGCCGCCGTGCCGTCCACGGGCGTGACCCTCCTGCGCGGCACCGAGATCTCCTGCGCCGCGAGCGGCGTCACCCTTCACCTGCTCGCCTACCTCTTCGACCCCGGGAGCACGGCCCTCGCCGAGGCCCTCGCCCATGCCCGCGACTCCCGGGGAACCCGCGCCCGGCGCATGGTCGAGCGCATCGCCGTCGATTACCCCATCACGTGGGAGGACGTGCTCGCCCAGTCGGCCGGCCACACCATCGGCCGGCCCCATATCGCCGACGCGCTCGTCGCTGCGGGCTCCTTCGAGAACCGGGACGCCGCCTTCGCCGGCCCCCTGGCCGTCTCCAGCCCCTACTACGCGCTCCACTGGGCGCTCGACCCCGTCGAGGCCTGCGCCCTCGTGCGTGCCGCCGGGGGCGTGCCCGTCGCCGCCCACCCCCGGGCCTCCAACCGCCAGCGCCGACTCGTGCCCGACGAGACCTTCGCCGCCATGGCCGAGGCCGGGCTCGCCGCCCTGGAGGTCGACCACCGCGACCACGGGCCCGCCGACCACCGCGCCGCGCAGGACCTCGCCGACCGCCTCGGCCTGGGCGTCTCGGGATCCTCCGACTACCATGGCGCCGGCAAGCCCAATCGCCTGGGGGAGAACCTCATGCCCCCCGAGCTCCTCGAGCGGATCGTGGACGAGGGGGCCCTCCCGCTCGTCACCCCCTGACACCGGCGGCGCCCGCGCCCGCCCCTCCTCGACCCCGAACCCCAGAAAGCCCCTCCGTGCTCGACGACGTCCTCAGCCCCGCCGTGTTCCTCACCGCCTTCACGACGATCCTCGTCATCCAGGACCCGCTCGGCGCCATCCCCATCTTCCTGTCCCTCACCCGCCGCCAGAGCCCCGAGCGGCGCCGCGCCTCCGCCCGCCAGGCAACCCTGCTCAGCCTCGCGGTCATCCTCGCCTTCGCCATCTTCGGGCGCTACATCCTGGGCCTCCTGGGGATATCCGTGGCCGCCCTCCAGGTCTCAGGCGGGCTCCTCCTGCTACTGGTCGCACTGGAACTGCTCACCGAGAACTCCCGCGCGGACGATGACCCCGACCCCGCCGACGCCAATGTCGCCCTCGTCCCGCTGGGCACGCCCCTGCTCGCGGGCCCCGGCGCGATCGTCGCGGCCATGGTCGCCGTCGAGTCCGCGCCCGTGCCCGTGGCCGGATGGGTGTCCGTGACCCTGGCGATCGTCGTCGTCCACGTCATCACCTGGCTGGCGCTGCGCTTCTCGCTCACACTGCACCGGGTCCTGGGCGAGGCGATGATCCTCGTCCTGACCCGCGTCATGGGCCTGCTGCTGGCCGCCATCGCCGTGCAGATGATCGGGGACGGCATCACCAGCTACATCGGCGAGCACTTCTGAGCCGGCGCTGGGGCGCTCCCTCGCGGAGCGCCCCAGCGCCGACGCAGTGGCCCGCCGACCGCCGCCGCGGCGAGTCGGCTCAGTCCTGGCCGGCGGAGTCGATCGGCTTGCCGCCGCGCGTCCGCTTGCGGTTCCTCGCGCGCCGCGGGGCCTCGGAGTCGGACCCGCGCCTGGAGGACTGCCGGCTCTCGCCGTCCTCCGGGGCCCGCGAGGCGCTGCCGCCCCGGCCGCTGCGGGAGCGCGAGCCCCGCCCATCGCGGCCCCTGGCTCCGCCGCGCCTCTCACGGCTGCTGCGGCCGTCGCGCCGGGCCCCGCGCCCATCGCGCCCGCCGTGCTTGCCGGTCTCGCCCAGGTCCTCGATCTCCTCGGCGTCGAGCCCGGCCAGCGTCCGCTTGGAGCGCGGCAGCGTGCCCGTGGTGCCCTCGGGGATCGACAGGTCGGAGTAGAGGTGCTCGCTGGTGTGGTAGGTCTCGACCGGCTCAGTCACTGGCAGGCCCAGGCCCTTGGCGATGAGCCGCCAGCGCGGGATGTCATCCCAGTCCACGAAGGTCACGGCCGTGCCCGCGTTCCCGGCGCGGCCCGTGCGCCCGATGCGGTGGACGTAGATCTTCTCGTCCTCGGGGCACTGGTAGTTGATGACATGGGTGACGTCGTCGACGTCGATGCCGCGGGCCGCCACATCGGTGGCCACCAGCACGTCCACCTTGCCGTTGCGGAAGGCGCGCAGGGCCTGCTCGCGCGCCCCCTGACCGAGGTCGCCGTGCAGCGCGCCGGTAGCGAAGCCGCGCGAGGCCAGGTCGTCGGCCACCCGGGCGGCCGTGCGCTTCGTGCGGGCGAAGATGATCGTGCGGCCCCGGCCCTCGGCCTGGAGGATCCGGGCGACCACCTCCACCTTGTTCAGTGCGTGCGTGCGGTAGACGACCTGCGCCACCGATTTGACCGTCATCGACTCATCGCCGGGGTCCTGGGCGCGGATATGAGTCGGCTGGGTCATGTAACGGCGGGCCAGGGCGACGACGGCGCCCGGCATCGTGGCGCTGAACAGCATGGTCTGGCGATCCGGGCGGGTGCGGGCCAGGATCTTCTCCACATCGGGCAGGAAGCCCAGGTCCAGCATCTCATCCGCCTCGTCGAGCACCACGGTGGTCACGTGGGTGAGATCCAGGACGGCGCGGTCCATGAGATCGATGAGGCGGCCCGGGGTGCCCACAACGATCTCGGCGCCCTTCTCCAGGGCCTCGATCTGCGGCTCGTAGGCGCGCCCGCCGTAGACCTGCACGATCCGCACGGTGCGCTTGGCCGCAGCCTGCTCCAGCTCGACGGCGACCTGCTTGGCCAGCTCGCGCGTGGGCAGGACGATGAGGGCCTGCGGGCTGCCGGAGGCGGGGTCGGAGTCCCAGCCCTCCTCGCCCGGGCCCAGGGTGTCCATGAGCAGCGGGATGCCGAAGCCCAGGGTCTTACCGGTGCCGGTCTTGGCCTGGCCGATGATGTCGTTGCCCTCCAGCGCCACTGGCAGGGTGAGGGCCTGGATGGGGAAGGGATGGATGATGCCCTTGGCGGCCAGGGCCTCGCAGATCTCCGGCTCGACGCCGAAGTCCGCGAAGGACTTGATGCCCAGGTCCGCCTGAGCGCCCTCATCGGTGATGTCGGGGGTGGCCTCGTCCAGGACGGGGGCGTGGGCGCCTGCGGTCTCGATGAGGCCCGAGACCGGGGCATCCGGGGTGCTGGGCGCGTTCGCGGGGCCGGCCGGGCCGGGCGCGCCGGCGGCGGAGCCGGCCTCGGCGGGACTGGTGATGTCGGGGTTCTCGTCGGTCACGACGTTCCTTCGGATGGGGACCGCGGCCTCGGGCCCCGGTACGGCAGGAGGGCCTGCGCGGGCCGGGAGGACTCTGCGGCCCCGGGCCGACGGGGCCCTGGGCCGCGCTCGCGGTCGTGTATATGGCAGCCGATCGTGAATCGTGTCCCGCTCCGGGCTCAGGGGCGCCGCCGCGCTCGGGGCGCGGCTCGCGAACCGGCGGGACCAGGCTGCTGGACGACCGGGCAACCGTGGACCCCCGCAGACTACCGGTCCTCTCCTCCCGCAGCGGCGTTGCGAGGGCGATTGGCCCCCCGAGGTGGGGCACATCACGCGCCTTGCTCAAGGCGGCCACGGGGGCAGGGCCAGCGCTCTACTCTTTGCCCATGAGCGCTTCCGTTCCTGACCCGGTCCCCGCCTCAACGCCCCTGCGCACCGCTCCCAGCGCGCCCGACGGATTCATGTCCGCCGTGCTCGGCGTCGTCGGCTACAGCTGCTCCGTGGCCTGCACGCGTTACGCCAAGGACGCGGACAAGGCCCCGGCGATGCCCGCTCGCATCGAGCTGCTGCGCATGAGCGCGGCCAAGGTCAGCGCCTTCGACGCGATCATCCGCATCGGCGCCGACGAGGGCGTGGACGTGCCGGCGGCCGCCGAGCGCTTCCTCGGCTCCCTGGGCGACGTCGACGATCGCCTGCGGCCCCACGACTGGGCCGAGCGGCTGGTCAAGACCTATCTGTCCTTCGGGCTGCTCGTCGACTTCGGCATGGCCCTGACCGATTCCCTGCCCCCGCGCGTGCGCAACGCCGTCCTGGAGGCCCTGTCCGAGGACCGCTTCGGCTCCTTCGCCGCCGCCGAGCTCATGGCCGATCTCGGCGGCGACCCCCAGCTCGTCGCCCGCCTGGGCCTGTGGGGCCGCCGGGTGGCGGGTGAGGAGATCGGCGCGATCCAGCTCATGCTCGCCCGCTTCCCCGAGCTCGCCGGCGGGGAGCAGGGCGCGGCGCGCCTGAGCGCCGTCCTGTCCTCCGGAACGACGAGCCGCATGAAGGGCCTCGGGCTGCGCGTCTGAGACCGGCCGGATCACGGGCGGGCCGCCCCCGGGGCCCGTCGCGCGGGCGGCCCGGGCTCAGATGCCGAAGCCGACGCGGCGCTGCTCAGCCGCCCCGAGCTCGGCGTAGGCCAGGGAACCCGCGGGCACGAGCACCTTGCGGCCCTTGTCGTCCGTGAGGACGACGTCCTTCGTCGCCGAGTCGGCCAGTGCGCCCAGGATCTCGTCGTGGGAGGCGGAGGTCTCGATCTCGATCTGACGGGCGGCGTGCTTGAAACCGAGTCTGACCTGCATGGCAACTCCTTGAAGAGCGGGTTGGGGGGCGTGGTCGCGCAGGCGGCCCCAGTGCGGGCCCCGCGGCGCTGCCCCGATCGTAGGGCGCCGATGGCGCATGGCGGTGGCGCCGCGGGCCCGCTCCCACCGGTTTTCGCGCCGCGCGGACGGGCAAGCGGTCCGGGCCGGGGACGGGCGCCGGGCCGGAGCCCGCGCGCGCCCATTCGTGTCAGAGGGGCGTGGTGAGATAGGCCCATGCGGATCCAGGAGGCCCCCCCGAGCGCCGGCAGTGCCGGCGCCGCGAGTAGCCCACCGCTGCGCCTCCTGGCCGCCCCCGCGCCCGAGCCCCTGCCCGAACCGGACGATTCGGCGCGCGCCGTCCTCGAGGCGGCCGCCGGCGGGGACAACCTCGTCGTTCTCGGCGCTCCCGGCACCGGCAAGACGAGCCTCGCCCTGCGGATGCTCGTCGGCGCCGTCGGGCGGGGGACCGATGCCGTGCTGCTGGCCCCCACCCGCATCCGCGCGGACCGCCTGCGCCAGCGCGCCGGGGCCCTCCTCGGCGCTCACGGCGGGGGAGTGGTCCGCGTCCGCACGCCCGCCTCCCTGGCCCTGACCATCCTCACAGCCTCCCTCACCCAGCGCCCGGACCCGCTGCCCGCCCCGGTCCTGCTGGCCGGCGCGGAGGAGGACGCCGCGCTGGCCTCCCTCATCCGCCCCGACCAGTGGCCCGGCCTGCCCCCCGAGGCCGTCTCCTCGCACGCATTCCGCACCGAGCTGCGCAACCTGCTCGCCCGTGCCGGGGAGCTCGGCGTCACCGCTGACGACCTCGCCGCCCTCGGCCGCGCCCTCGACGTCCCCCTATGGGGGCCGGCCTCCGCGCTCCTGCGCACCTGGGACGCCCAGGGCCGCCCCTCCGCCGAGCGCCGCGCGGACACCCGCCGCATGGACACCGCCCGCCTCCAGGACCGCGCCGCCGAGGCGCTGGCCACCTGGAATACCGACGCCGTCGCCGTGCCACCGCCCGTGCCCGGACTGGTCGTCGTGGACGACTACCAGGACTGCACCGCGGCCACCGCCCGGCTCCTGGCCGCGCTCGCCCGCCCCGATGAGCGCGGGAGCCGCGCCCAGGTGGTGGTCCTGGGGGATCCGGACGTCGCCGTCGAGACCTTCCGCGGCGGCTCTCCCAGTCTTCTTTCGGCCGCCGAGGACCGCTCCGGGCTAGCCGCGCGCCGCCTGCGCCTGGAAGCCCTGCACCGCGGCACGCCCGCGCTCGCGGCCCTGTGGGCGGACCAGGCCGAGCGGCTGCCCGTCACGGGATCGGCCGCCCACCGGCGCCCGGTGCTCGGCCCGGAGCGGGGCGATGGCAGCTCTGCCACGGATGAGCCGGCGCCGGGCGAGGCGCCTCCGGGCGGGCCGGGGGGCGCCGGCGCCCCCTCGGGGATCGAGCCGATCGTCGCCTCCTCCGCCGCGCAGGAGGCCGCGCATGTGGCCCGCGTCCTGCGCGCCGAGCACATCCATCACGCCACGCCCTGGCGGGAGATGGCCGTCATCGTGCGCTCCGCCGGGCGCGCCCGGGCCGTCTCCCGCGAGCTCGCGCGGCGCGGCGTGCCCCTGACGGCCTCCGCCCCCGCCGTCCTGCTGCGCGCCGAGCCCGCCGCCGCGGCCCTGCTGGACGCGG